>NZ_JBJDPY010000021.1:0-133468 GCF_044903205.1 Streptomyces sp. NPDC029674 | reverse complement strand
CCCCTCCTCCCCCCCCCCCCCCCCCCCCCCCCCCCCCCCCCCCCCCCCCCCCCCGGGGGGGGCCCGGGGCCCCCCCCCCCCCCCCCCCCGGGGCCCCCCCCCCCCGCTCTCGTCACGGGGGATGCCCAGACCCCTTCCGGCGGCCCTGAGCCCCTCCCTGGGCGCCCCGATCCCCTGCCGGGCCCCCCGAGCCAGGACCGCTGGGCAGAGGCTCACTCGCGGGCGCTCAGCGCTCCGACGGTCTCCGAGATCCGCGTGTAGACGCCGGGCCTCCCGGGACGGCCACAGCCGCTTCCCCAGGACACAAGGCCGATGAGCCGCCCACGCGCGACCAGCGGCCCGCCGCTGTCCCCCTGACAGGCGTCCCGGCCGCCGGCCATCTCACCGGCGCAGAGCATGCTGCGCGCCAGGAAGCGGCCCTCCGCACTGCCCGGATACGCCTTCTCACACACCGCGTCCGCCAGGACCTTCACGGGCGCCGCGTGCAGCGCACGGGCGTAGTCGCCGGTGCCCGTGGTGTCCCCCCAGCCGTAGACGGTCGCGGGGGTCTCCGCTTCGTACGCGGGGTCACCCTGGCCCGCCATGCGGATCGTGTGCCCCTCGGGCAGCGGCTCGGCCAGGGTCAGCGCCGCCACGTCTCCGGAGTTCGTGTAGGCGTCGTACTCCGGGTTGACCCAGACCTCGCTCACCCGGACCTCGGTCCCCTCCGACGACCGCAGGTCTCCGCGGCCGACGAGGACCTTCAGGTCCGCCACCCGGCCCAGCGGCACCCCCAGTACGTCCTCGGTCATGCAGTGGGCCGCCGTCAGGACCGTGGAGCGCCCGGTGGCCACGCCGCCGCAGAACTGTCCCGAGCGCTCACCCCCGAACCGGTCACGGCTGGCGATCGCCACCACCCATGGGCTCTCTGACACCTCCACCGGGCTGCCCCCGACGACCACGCTGTCGGCCGCCGCGGGCCCCGGTGAAGCCAGTGGCAGGGCCGCGGCCATGGCCGCCAGAACCAGCGATGCGGTCCACGCTCGGGCGAAGGGACGACGCATGCGATCTCCTCACTCTGGGTTGCCGATGCGTACCCCAGAGTCATGCAGTATCGCCCACCCCGCACCCGCGCACACGCACCTGCCCCGCGCACTCGAAAGGCCCGAAGCCGCGTGCCGCGGACTTCGGGCCTTTCGAGTGACGCTCGGACTGCCGGTGCCTAGTCGAGGTAGTCGCGCAGGACCTGCGAACGCGACGGGTGACGCAGCTTCGACATCGTCTTCGACTCGATCTGACGGATGCGCTCACGCGTCACCCCGTAAACCTTGCCGATCTCGTCGAGGGTCTTGGGCTGTCCGTCCGTGAGGCCGAAGCGCATGGAGACCACGCCCGCCTCACGCTCGGACAGGGTGTCCAGGACGGAGTGCAGCTGCTCCTGGAGGAGCGTGAAGCTGACCGCGTCGGCCGGCACGACCGCTTCGGAGTCCTCGATGAGGTCACCGAACTCGCTGTCGCCGTCCTCACCCAGGGGGGTGTGGAGGGAGATCGGCTCACGGCCGTACTTCTGGACCTCGATGACCTTCTCGGGGGTCATGTCGAGTTCCTTGGCCAGCTCCTCCGGAGTGGGCTCACGGCCCAGGTCCTGGAGCATCTGGCGCTGGACACGGGCCAGCTTGTTGATGACCTCGACCATGTGCACCGGGATACGGATGGTGCGGGCCTGGTCGGCCATGGCGCGGGTGATCGCCTGACGGATCCACCAGGTGGCGTACGTGGAGAACTTGTAGCCCTTGGTGTAGTCGAACTTCTCGACCGCGCGGATCAGACCGAGGTTGCCCTCCTGGATGAGGTCCAGGAAGAGCATGCCGCGGCCGGTGTAGCGCTTGGCCAGGGAGACCACCAGGCGGAGGTTGGCCTCCAGGAGGTGGTTCTTGGCGCGGCGGCCGTCCTCGGCGATGATCTCGAGCTCACGCTTGAGCTTCGGGGCGAGCTTGTCGGCGTTGGCCAGCTTGTCCTCGGCGAACAGGCCGGCCTCGATGCGCTTGGCGAGCTCGACCTCCTGCTCGGCGTTGAGCAGCGGGACCTTGCCGATCTGCTTCAGGTAGTCCTTGACGGGGTCGGCGGTGGCGCCGGCCGCGGCGACCTGCTGGGCCGGGGCGTCGTCCTCGTCCTCGTCGGACAGCACGAAGCCCTGAGCGCCCTCCTCGGCGGGCTCGCCCTCGCCGGGCTTGCCGGCGGCGGGTGCCTCCTCGGTGACCTCTTCGTCCAGGAGCTCGTCGGCATCCTTCTTGGAGGTGGTCTTCTTGGCCGCCGTCTTCTTGGCGGCGGTCTTCTTGGCGACGGCCTTCTTCGCCGTCGTCTTCTTGGCGGCGACCTTCTTCGCGGGCGCGTCCTCAGAGGCACCGTCCGCGGTCGACGCCTCAGTGGCGGCGGTGGCGGTGGGCTTCGCCGTGGCGGCCTTGGCGGCGACCGTCCTGGTCGCGGTGCGCTTGGCCGGGCTCTTCGCTGCGACGCTCTTGCGGGGGCGCTTCGGCTCCGCGGCACTGACCATCAGCGTCACACCCTCTTCCTCGAGGATCTGGTTGAGGCTGCGCAGAACGTTCTTCCACTGAGTGGCCGGAATCTGGTCAGCTTCGAAGGCACGACGCACGTCATCGCCGGCGATCTGCCCATCAGCCTTTCCCCGCTCGATGAGCGCCATGACAGAGACGGATTCGGCGATCTCCGGCGGGAGCGTACGGGATGTGCTGGCCGACACGAACAACCTCTCGGAACGTTGGAAAACGGCTTCCGGCCCCGTCCATTGTGGACCGGAGCCGACGACCGGCGGCTGGGGATTGTGCCGACGGCGCGGGCGGGGCCGGGGAGCTGCACAGCGTCGCGGACGACGTCTGTATTCCCTCCTCGGCTATCACCTCTTAGGTCATCGCGCTGTTCCTTGGAGCGTTACGCCCAATCTACGTGGCCCGAGTCACACCCCGTAAGCGCTCAAAAGTATCCATATGCGGTCAGAAGCCACCTATACGCATGCACGAATGATCCCCCGATGCCCCGCGAAGAAACCCCCCACAATCGTGTCGCCGGACTCCGTCGGGCTCCTGAGGAGCCCGCAGAGATCCGGCGACACGGAGAAGCGGTGGGCGGGGAGGCGTCGACGGTCGCGCAGTGGCGTACGCGACGACTCAGCGCCACCGCGGGGCACGCGCACGACAGCGGCGCCGACGTGGCCGCGCGGTCAGTGCTCGCGCGGAGCGGGCACGACGCGCTCCACCTCGGGGTGGACGACGAGCAGCTGCCGCATGGCGGCCTCGGCGCCGGCGCCGTCACCCGCCGCGAGGCACTCGACGACGCGCGAGTGGTGCACGAGGGACGCCTCGCTGGGGCGGTCGCAGCCGGTGATCGGCCCGCCCGAGACCTGGAGGGCGGCCGAGACGATGCCGGACAGGTGCTCGAGCATGCGGTTGCCGGCGACCTGGATGAGCAGCGAGTGAAACTCCGCGTCGGCACGGGAGAAGGTGATCACGTCGCCCTGGCCAAGGGCGTGCCCCATGATCTCGACCATGTCGGCGAGGCGCTGCTGCACCTCCTCGCGGCCGTGACCGGCGGCGAGGCGGGCGGCGAGGGGCTCGATCATCCAGCGCAGCTCGCCGAGCTCGCGCCGCTGGTCGTCGCGCTGTGGGCCGAAGGCCCGCCACTCGATGATGTCGGGGTCGAGCAGGTTCCAGTCGCTGACGGGACGCACGCGCGTCCCGACGTTGGGCCGGGCGCTGACGAGGCCCTTGGCCTCGAGCACGCGGAGGGACTCGCGGACGACGGTGCGGGAGACCTCGAAGCGCTGGCCGATCTCCTCGGGGACGAGGGGGCGGTCGGCTCCGAGGTCGCCGGAGACGATCATCTGGCCGAGCTGCTGGACGAGTTGGCCGTGCAGCCCGCGGCCGCGGCTTCCGGCGGCGCGCCGGCCCATGCGCCCCAGATCCTGATCGGGGCCGTCCCACACGGGAGCGACGACGCGGTCGCCACCGGCGGGCTCCGCGTACGGGTATCGGTCGAGGTCGCCCGGTCCGGCGAGGCCGGAGTCGGCGGAGCGGGCGGTGGTCATCATGGTGTGCGCAAGGGTACTCACGGATCAGTTGTCGGCGCTGTCTCCAACTCCCTTGAGGTCTTTGGTGAAAAGCACACGAAAGGGTGATCGCTTACCCCGCCGCAATTGACGCCTTATCGGAAAGAAACGGACGCCGTCAGGGGAGTTGCGCAGAGCGCCGCAACGGACGGCCGCGGACGGCCTTCAGCGGATCCTGCTGCGCGTCGCCGTGAACAGATAAGTGCAGAGCAGAGCGGTGAGCGACAACATCAGCGCGCCGCCCACGGGTTGAGCGATCATGCGCAATCCCGCCGCCAGATACCGCTCGGCGCCGAACGGCCACTGCACCAGAGCGAGGTCCCTGAGCCGCCCAGGAAGCCCGGCCGCGGATCGCACAGCCGGTCCCCCGACGGCCTTCTGTACGAGGGGTACGACGACGATCGGCACCGCGACCACCGCGGCGAGGCCCGCCGCCGTGGACCGGAAGACGCCCGCGGCCAGCACCCCGGCCCAGGCGCAGCCCGTCACCAGGGCTACCCAACTCACGCTCAGCGCAAGCCAGTCGGCGGGAACTTCTGCGAGCTCGTCTCCGTATACGAGGTGGAGCAGCGCGGCGTCGGAGGCGACCGCGAGGGTGCTCAGGAGCAGCGCGGTGGCGGCCGCGACGAGCAGTTTGGCGCCGAGCATTCCGAGGCGGCGCGGGACGGTGCCCCGGTCCACGGCGAGCGCGGGGTGGCGGAACTCGTCGCCGAACGCGAGGGCTCCCAGCAGTCCGGCGCCAAGGGCCGCGGGCGGCAGGGGAAGTTCGTGCGGCCAGGCGGCGAGAAGGCGCGGCTGCGGTGTGTGTCCGGTCCGTGCCAGGAGGACGCAGAACAGGGCGGAGGCGGCGAGGACGGCGGCCAGGGTGAGGTAGCCGGCGCCGACGCCCAGCAGGCGGCGCAGTTCGTAGCGCACGGGGTTGAGGGGGCTTCTGCTGGGGCGGACGGTGATGGGGGGCGGCAGGGTGGACAATGCGCCCCGCGGGGTGGGTGTGGTTCGCGCGAGCGCACCGAGGCGCGTGGGCCTGGCGTCGAGCGGAACGGTGTCGTCGCCTTGGAGCGGGAGCGGCCGGGTTTCTTGTGGGTCTTCGACGGTGGGCTCCGCGTCGGGGTCGGCGGAGGCGTCGGCCGTGCGCGGTTCAGCGGGCGTCCCGGCCCTGGTCACGGTGTGAAGCGGCTCGACCGCGTCCGCTTGTTTCGACGGTCCCGTGTCGCCGGTCTCGTCGGCGAGTTGGTGGACGAGGATGCCGTGCCGGTACGCGATCTCCCCCACGTCGGCGCAGTTGCTCCCGTAGACGGAGAGCCTGTTGCCGCCCTCTGTGACCACCTCGATCGAGCGGCGGCTCGCGCGTGCCTCTTTGGCGAGGAGAGCGCCGAGGCGGGCGGCGTGCGGGCTCCGGACGGCGACGCGGGGGCGGAGCCGGGTCCGGGCGAAGTCCGTGGCCTCCTGGTCGGCGGCCAGCCTCCCGGACTCCAGGGTGACGACGCGGTCGGCGGTCCGAGCGGCCTCCTTGGGGTCGTCCGTACTGAACAGGACCGTGCCGCCCCGACCCGCGTGGGCCCGCAGGATTCCGTGCAGCCACGCGCTCTCCCGGGCCGAGAGGCCGTCGCCCGGCCCGTCGAGGACGAGTGTGTGCGGGTCGGCGAGCAGTGCGCACGCGAGCCCCAGACGGCGGTCCATGCCGCGTGAGAGCGTGCCGAGGCGCTGGTCGCGGAGGCTGACGAGTCCGACGACCTCCAGCACGTCGTCGGCGCGTCCGACGGGCACGCCCACGGCCGCGCAGAGCATGCGCAGATGGCCGCGGACTGAACGTGCGGGGTGGCCGGGGACATCGCCCAGGAGGGCGCCCACTTCGCGTGCGGGCCGGGCGATGCGGTGCAGTGGGCGGCCTCTGAAGTACGTGATTCCACGGCCCTGTTGGAGTTCGAGCATCAGCCGCAGCACCGTGGTCGCGCCGTCGGTGTCGGCGTCGAGCAGCGCCGTGACACGGCCGGTGGGCGCCTCGAAGGACACGTCGTCCACGGCGGGCGGGAGCTCCTGGCGGGGGGTGCTGGTCAGTCCGATGGCCTGGATCATCGCTTCTCTCGCAGGATGTGCGACCGCTCGGCGGCCGGGGCCCGTCCGCCGGATCGGGGACGGACGGACCCCGTGGGTACTGCAGCAAGATAACGCGACATTTGCGGCTTTTCGGTCAGGGCTGGGGCCGCTTGTGTCCACCGGGCCGCCCGGCCGGGGCGGGATCAGCAGGTGGCGCCGAGCGCGGCCGCCGGAGCGCCGTCAGACTTCGGGGCGCAGCATCGGCGGGTTGAGGAGCGTCGCGCCGCCCGCGCGGAAGAGCTGGGCGGGGCGGCCGCCCTGCCGGGTGGTGGTGCCGCCGGTGGGCACGAGGAAGCCCGGGGTGCCCGTGACCTTGCGGTGGAAGTTGCGCGGGTCGAGGACGACGCCCCAGACCGCCTCGTACACCCGCCGCAGCTCGCCGACGGTGAACTCCGGCGGGCAGAACGCGGTGGCCAGCGAGGAGTACTCGATCTTGGAGCGGGCGCGCTCCACGCCGTCCGCGAGGATCTGGGCGTGGTCGAAGGCGAGCGGTGCCGCCTGCTCGTCCTCACGGCCGTAGCCCCCCTGTTTGAGCAGGGCCTCGACCGGCGCCCAGCGGGCGCTGTGCGCGTCGCCGCCGGCCCGCGGCGCGGGCAGGTCCGGCGCGAGCGCGAGGTGGGCCACGCTGACCACGCGCATGCGCGGATCGCGCTTGGGGTCCCCGTAGGTGGCGAGCTGTTCGAGATGCGCTCCGTTGGCCTGGGCCGGGGTGTCGGGGTCGTGGGCGCACAGGCCCGTTTCCTCGATCAGCTCGCGGGCGGCCGCCGCCGACAGATCCTCGTCGGCCCGTACGAAACCTCCCGGGAGCGCCCAACGCCCTTGGAACGGCTGCTCACCGCGGCGCACGGCCAGTGCGCAGAGCGCGTGCCGGCGCACGGTCAGCACGACCAGGTCGACGGTGACTGCGAAGGGCGGGAAGGCCGACGGGTCGTAGGGCGACATGCCGCGATCATAGTCGTCTGCCTGACGATAAACACCTCCTTCGTCCATTGCTTCACGGTCCGGGGTGCCGGGCCGCTCCGTCCGTTCCTCCTCGCGCCGCCGCCCCCGGTCCGGCGAGGTCACACTCCCAACTGCAGTCCGTCGGCCGCCTCCTCGACCATCGCGAGGCCGAGCCTGCTGACGCGTACGGAGAAGGGGGCTCCCGCGACGCTCAGCGCGCTCAGCCCCAGCTCGCCCAGCGGGGCGCTGCGGAGCGGGCTCAGCTTCACCGAGCGGGCGGGCGCGTCGGGCCTGACCCCGGCGAGCGCCACGAGGACGTGCACCCCCGCGGCCGCGGCGGTGGCCGCCGGGCGGCAGGCGGCCGGGTGCGGCAGCGGAGCACCGCCCTCCGTGCGCTGCTCCCCCGCGTACATCTCGGGCAGCCGGTGGCCGAAGGACTCGGCCGCGGAGAGCAGGCCGCGGAGCAGTGAGTCGGCCTCCTTCTCGTATCCCGCCGCCGCAAGGCCCGCGACGGCGACGGCCGTCTCCTGCACGCGGACCGCCCCTCCCCTGTGCCCGAACGGGTTGTACGCGGCCTCCTTCGCGCCGAGACTGCGCAGCCCCCAGCCGGAGTCCATGGCGGGGCCGCCGAGCAGCCGGGCGAGCTGCTCGGTCCTGATCTTGTCGAGCAGTCCGGGAGCGAACGTGCCGGACCCGAGCAGGCCGGTGTCCAGGAGGTGCGCCGCTCCGCCGGTGAGGTGCGGCACGAGCCGTCCGTCGGCAAGGCGGGCGGCGGCGGGTCTGCCGCCGGCCCGGTCCGCCACCCAGAACTCCTCCTGGAACGCGGACCGCAGCCGGGCGGCCCACTGCCGCAGACCGGCGGGATCCTCGCGGCCGTGCGCGTCGAGCAGGTCGGCGCCGAGGATCGCGGCGCGATGGGCGTGAGCCTGGATCTCGCCGCGCGCGAGCCCGCCCGGGCGGGCGTCGGACAGGAACGCGCCGTCACCGACCGAGGTGCGCAGCCACCGCAGGCACCGCTCCGCCGCGGGCAGCAGTTCCTCGACCTCCTGCGCGGGGAGCCCCCAGCGCCACGCCTCCGCGAGGAGCACCGGGAAGAGCAGGGTCGCCTCGGTGCCCGTGCAGCCGGGTGGCAGGTGCGGTCCCGCGTCCCGCAGCGGGCCGGGGATCATGCCTGAGCGCGGTCCCGGACCTGCGAGTTGGCTGCGGGCGAGGGTGCGCAGCGTCCCGGTGGCGATGCGCGTGCCGAGCGGCAGCGCCATGCGGGCGGCGGCCAGTGCTTCGGCCGGCGCGAGTCCGCAGCGCCACGGCGCCCCCGCGGCCGGGTAGAGGTCGGTCGGGTGGTGGGGGTCGCGCAGCAGCAGTGCCTGCAGATCCTCGACGGACCGGGCGAGGAGCGGCTGGACCCGGGGGTCGTCACCGACGACCTTGACCCCGGATCCCGAGCGCAGCACGCCGTGCCCGGCGGCCCGGACCGGCCCGGCACCGTCGGGCCGCACCCGCAGCTCCACGCTCCGCGAGCCGCCCGGCGGCAGGTCCACCTCCCAGCGCAGCAGTCCCGCGGAAGCCAGGGCGTCCGCGGGCGCGGGGGCCGCCGTGACCACGCAGTGGGCCGTGTCGGAGGACCACCGCATGCCGGAGTCGTGCACGCTGGCGGGCAGTTCGGGGCCTGCCCTGCCCGAGGCGACCACGCCCACCTCGGCGAGGTCCGTGCCGAGGGAGACTTCGAGGGGCAGCCGCAGCGGGCGCCCGGACGCGCTGTGCAGTGTGATGCGCTCCGTGCCGTCGGCGTGGCGGACCCGCTCGACTACGACCTCGGGGTCCGGGCCGCCGTCCGTCGACAGGCGCAGGGTGGCTACGAAGCGGGCGCTGTCCGCGGACAGCATGCGGGCCTGTACGGCGACCGGCTCGCGCCCCGCCACGCGCACCTGGCAACGGGACAGGGTCCGGCGCCCCGCGCGGTAGAAGCCCTCCAGCCCTCGGCCGGTCAGTTGCCCCTGGTCCGTCGAGATCGCGAAGGCGGGCAGGGCGACGCAGATCAGCAGGGAGTGTGCGGGCGGCAGTTCGGCGGGGCGGCGCGTGACCGGAGCCGGAACCGGAGTCAGAGCCGGTGCCGGTGCCGGTCCGCCGGGGAAGGGTGCGGGGGCCGGCGCGGCTCGCCGGTGCCCCTCTCTGTCGAAGACGGAAGACGGAACGGGAAGAGACATGGGCGGCTTCTTCTGCGTTGTCTGCGCGACGGGAGGTCGGAGGAGGTGCGGCGGCGCGACCCGCCTGCGGAGGTACCGCCACTCAGGTGAACGGAGCGACCCCGTCCCAAGTCACGCCTCGCACCCTGAAGCCGACCATCTGGCCCAGCACGGGAACCGCGCGTCCATCAGTCGTCCCGGGCACTGCGCCGGACGGTGCGGCGGCGGTTTCGCGGGCCTGTGCCCGGACTGCCGGGGGCTCGCGTGCCGCCGGCGGTGCGAGGGGCGGTGGGGGCCGTGCCAGGGGCGGCGCGAGGGCCGACGGGAACTTCAGGTCCCTCGCCCGGCGCCGCGCGGGGCACTCGTCGACGGCGCCGCCGTCGCGGAGAGGCCTCTTCCAGGGCTTCGGGCGCCGCGCCCGGCACCGCCTCCCCGGCACGTTCGTCGCGCCTCCTCCGCAGGCAGCGGCGGATCGACTCGGGGTCGATGTCTTCGTTGCAGGCGCGGCTGAGGAGCAGCGCGAAGGTGTAGTCGGAGTCGGCGCACAGCGCCATGTCGAGGGCCTCCTGGCCTTCCGCGAGGTCTCCCAGGGACCAGGCGACCCAGCCCGCGAGGGCCAGTGGTGGCGCCGCGTGCTCCGCGTACGCACCGACGCAGCGCCTGGCCAGCGCACGCCAGAGGCGCAGCGCGGCCGGTGCCTCGTCGCCCTCCATCCATTCCGCCGCGCGATCACGGGTCGTCCTGGACTGCAGGCCGAAGATCAAGGCGGCCGCCTCGTCGTGGGCGAGCAGCTCGTCGTCCTTGTTGTCCGCGTCGAGGGTGTCGGCCGTCGGGGGCGCGGCGGCCAGGCGCGCCATGATCCGACGGGCCAGGTCGAGCGTCTCGGCGGCGACTCCGTGTCCGTCCTGCCCACTCCCGTCGTCGTCGCGGTCCTCCTCGCTCACGATCCTGGGGACGAGTTCGAGTCCTGCCGCGTCGAGCACCCTCTCTTGGTCCGTCGCCGCGGCGGTGTTCCATGGGGTCAGCCGCCTCCTGATCTCGCTCTGCGTGGCGCTCGCCCGGACGCCCAGATAGGTGGCGGCAGCGGCCAGGACCGAGGTGCCCGGCCTGAGCAGGGGGACGCCCTCCGGCGGGCAGCATCGGGTGTCCGGGCAGCAGTAGGTCCAGAAGCGGCCTGCCGAGATGCACACGACTTCGAGCACCGGGACGTCGAGGCGGCCGCATGCCGTGCGCAGCACTTGTGCCAGCGGCCGCAGGCGCGCCACGACCGCTTGCCCGGTCTCCGCGCCGACGGGCTCCTGACAGAGGAAGGCGACGATCCCGTCGGGGCGCGATTCCCTCCTCTCGCACCCGCTCACCAGGCATTCGGCCAGCTGCTCCGCGACGCCGGGCCAGTCCTCCGCTCGCTCGGGGACGCCGAGGCGCACCCGGCCGCCGAACCGTCCGCGCTTGCCGTGCAGGGCGATGAGCACGACGCTTTCCTCGGGCTTGAATCCGAGCAAGTACGGGAGGGCGTCCGCCAGTTCGGCCGGCGTGCGCAGGGTGACCACCGGCTCGTCGAGCGGTGCGGGCGGGTCGAGCGGTCCGAGCGGGTCGGTTGCTTCGCTGTGATTCGTCATGCGCCGACTCTCCCGCGGATCGCAGGGTTCCGGTTGGCCCTGTGGATAACCCCGGTCAGGGGCACGCCAAGGGTTATCCACAGCCCCGGCGAACTCCCCCGCTCCCGGGCCAAGATGAGCCATGCGCCAGCATCACAACCAGCGCCCAGCTGACCGACAGTTGACCGATGGCCGACCGGCCGACCCAACCAGCCATGCCGTTATTTAGGTTAGGCTAAGCTAAGGTCAACTCGCAGTTCGAACCCATCGGACCCAATCGGACCCAGCGGTGCGCGCGTCTTCAGGGGAGGGAAATCACCCATGGGCCTACCCGCCATCGGCTCCTACCCGATGCCGGACCGCACCGCCCTCCCCCGGTCGCACGTCTCCTGGCGGATCGATCCGGTACGTGCCGCGCTGCTGGTCCACGACATGCAGAACCACTTCGTGGGCGCGCTCTCCGCCGGGCGTTCCCCTGTGGTGGAGCTCGTCGACAACATCGCGACGCTCCGGGAGCTCGCGGCGACCCTGGGCATGCCCGTCGTCTTCAGCGCGGAGCCGGCCGGGCAAGGTCCCGGCCAGCGAGGGCTCGCGGCCGACATGTGGGGCCCGGGCATCGGGGACGAGCCGGGCGCCGCCGCGATCGTCGCGCCGCTCACCCCGCGCCCCGGCGAACATCTGCTGTCGAACGTGCGCCACAACGCCTTCCTGCGCAGTCATCTCGGCAGGCTGCTGCGGTCGAAGGGCCGCGACCAGCTGATCATCTGCGGGGTGTACGCACACCTGGGCGTCCTGCTGACCGCGGCGGACGCCTTCATGAACGACATCCAGCCGTTCGTCGTCGCCGACGCGGTGGCCGACCTCTCCGCCGAGGAACACACCCTGGCGCTGCGCTGGGCGGCCCGCACCGGCATGGTCTGCACGACGGACGGCCTGCTGCGCGGCCTGCTCCTGCACAGGGAGCCGCACAACGCCTGACCACCGCACGGACACGCCGACAGGCGGACACACGGACGCATGGACGCACGGACACACAGACGGACACCACGAGAGACGGAGACCATGACAGTACGGGCCGCGGTGGCCGGAGCAAGTGGCTATGCCGGCGGGGAGATCCTCCGTCTGCTGTTGTCGCATCCGGAGGTCGAGATCGGCGCGGTGACCGCGCACAGCAGCGCGGGGCGGCGACTCGGGGACGTACAACCGCACTTGGCCGCCGTCGCGGACCGGACCCTGGAGGAGACATCGGCCGCGTCCCTGCGCGGCCACGACGTCGTGTTCCTGGCGCTGCCGCACGGTCAGTCCGGCGCGCTGGCGGGGCAGTTGGAGGCGGGCACCCTCGTCGTGGACAGCGGGGCGGACTTCCGGCTGCGGGAGCCGGACGACTGGGAGCGGTTCTACGGTTCTCCGCACGCCGGGACCTGGCCCTACGGGCTGCCCGAACTGCCGGGCGCGCGGGCCGCCTTGAAGGGCAGCGACCGCGTCGCCGTGCCGGGCTGCTACCCGACGGCGGTGACCCTGGCGCTCTTCCCGGCCTTCCTGGCACGGCTGGTGGAGCCGGAGGCCGTCGTCGTCGCCGCCAGCGGCACGTCGGGGGCGGGCCGCGTGGCCAAACCGCATCTGGTCGGTTCCGAGGTGATGGGCTCGATGACGCCCTACGGAGTGGGTGGCGGTCACCGGCACACTCCGGAGCTGACGCAGAACCTGTCCCAGGTCGCGGGCGAGCACGTGACCGTGTCCTTCACCCCGACCCTGGCGCCGATGCCCCGGGGCATCCTGGCGACCTGCTCGGCGCGCCTGCGGCCCGGCGTACCGGCCGACACCGCCGAGGCCGACGTACGCGCCGCCTACGAAGCCGCCTACGCCGACGAGCCGTTCGTACGCCTGCTGCCGCCCGGCACCTGGCCGTCCACGGGCGCCGTGCTCGGCTCCAACACCGCCCAGCTGCAGGTGGCGGTGGACACGGCCGCCCGCCGCCTCGTCTGCGTCAGCGCCATCGACAACCTGACCAAGGGCACCGCGGGTGGCGCGGTGCAGAGCATGAACGTGGCCCTCGGCCTGCCCGAAGGGATGGGCCTGCCCATGAACGGAGTGGCGCCGTGAGCACGGAGCTGCGAGGCAGCGTGGTCGTCGTGAAGTTCGGCGGTCACGCCATGGTGGACGCGGAGCTGCAACGGACGTTCGCCCGTGACGTCGTGGAGTTGTGGCAGGCGGGCCTGCGCCCCGTCGTCGTACACGGGGGCGGCCCGCAGATCAACGCGATGCTGGACCGCCTCGGCCTGGAGACCCGGTTCGCGGCGGGCATGCGGGTGACGACGCCGGAGACCATGGAGGTGGTCCGCATGGTGCTGACCGGCCGGGTCCAGCGGGAGCTCGTCGGCCACATCAACGCCCACGGGCCGCTCGCCGTCGGCATGACGGGCGAGGACGCGCACACGATGACCGCCGTGCGGCGGTCGGTCTGGGTGGACGACCGGCCGGTGGACATCGGTCTCGTCGGCGACATCGTGGACGTGAACACGGGCGCGGTGCGCACGCTGCTGGAGCAGGGCCACATCCCGGTCGTCTCCCCCGTGGCCCGTGGTGAGGACGGCCAGGTCTACAACGTCAACGCCGATCTCGCGGCGTCGGCCCTGGCCGTCGCCCTCGACGCCGAGCGCCTGGTGATGCTCACCGACGTGGAGGGGCTGTACGCGAACTGGCCGCACAGCACCGAGGTGATCGAAAGCCTGACGGCCGACGCTCTGGACGAACTGCTGCCGAAGCTGGCGAGCGGGATGCTGCCGAAGATGGAGGGCTGCCTGCGGGCGGTCCGCGGCGGTGTGCGCAAGGCGCACGTCCTCGACGGGCGGGTGCCGCACGCGGTGCTGCGCGGCGTCCTGGGCGAGACCAGCCCGGGCACGACCGTGGTCCCGGACCACAGCCCGGACCGTGACGAGTGCGCCGTCTGATCCCCTGACCGCTCAGTGGGGTGTGGGCGGTCGGTTCACCGTCGCGTCAGAGCATCCTCGCCAGGATGCGCGCGTTGCGCCGGGGGTCGAGCGAGCCGGCCCAGGACGGGGGTGCCAGCCGCGCGTCCGTCGGCGCGAATCCGTACCGGAGGAACAGGTCGCCCCCGCCCGTGGTCGCCGTGAACAGAGCGCTCAGCGATTTGGCGTGCGCCGCGGCCAGTACGGCGCGCAGCAGCCCGGCGCCCACTCCGCGGCCCTGCCTGTGCCCGGCCACGCAGAAGTTGTACAGCACGCCCACGGCCCCGCGGCCCGCCGCCGGGTCGGCCGGGTGCACGCGCAGGCCCACACAGCCCTCAAGGGGGCTTCCCGGGGCGTCCATGACGAGGAAGTCGGACGCCTGGGCCGCGTAGAGCGAGGGCGGGCGCTCCCGCAGCGCTCCGGAACGTACGAAGGGCCGGGACAGGGCGACGAGCGCGGCGGCGTCCTCCTCGCGGGCGGCGCGTACAGTGGACATGCCCTCGGAAAGCTCGTACTGCGGCGGTACGGGGCGCGGTGTAGCCGTGATCAAGGCTGGACCTTCCTCGGTGTTCCACGATCGAAGAACGGCTCGTCGCCGTGTCACTGCCGTGTCCCCCAACGGGACAGCAAGGTAAGGTTAGCCTTACCTAATTAGCGAGTCCAGTCAGGGTGGATCTTCGAACGCACCGACGGGCGTGGCACCGAGGGGCGGGGCACCGGGCCCGGAAACAACAAAGGGCAAGAGGGTGTACTCACCTCTTGCCACTCTCAACTTATAGCGCACCGGGGGGCTTGCGGCAAGGCCCCGGTCGTCTCGCACAATCACTGGCCTAAGCCTGATCCTGCGGATATCGGAGACCCCCCTGACCACCAGTGCGTTCAACCTGCCCGCCAACCTCTCCTCCAAGGCGGACCCGGCGCTGATCGGCCGCGACGAGCGGCACTTCGCCGCCATCGCGCGGAGCCTCGAACAGGCCGTCGGCGAACTCTCCGGCCGTCTCGACGTCCTGCGCAAGGCGCCCGGCGGCATCGGCCGGGAGGCGATGGACCGGGACTCGGAGATCCACCGGCTGAGCGGCCGGCTGCGCACCCTGCGCCGCTTCGGTCTCGACCTCTGCCTGGGACACGTCGTCACCACGGACGGCTCCGACGACACGGACGGCGGGGAGACTCTCTACATCGGACGCCTCGGTCTCACCGACAGCGAGGGCAACCGTCTCCTCGTCGACTGGCGTTCGCCCGCGGCCGAGCCGTTCTTCGCGGCGACCCACGCCAACCCGATGGGTCTGGCGAGCCGCCGCAGGTACCGCTGGACCAGCGGCCGGATCAGCGACTACTGGGACGAGGTGTTCACCGCCGACGGCCTCGAACACCATGCCGCGCTCGACGACCAGTCCGCCTTCATCGCCAGCCTGGGCAGCAACCGGTCCGCGCGGATGCGGGACGTGCTCGGCACCATCCAGGCCGACCAGGACGCCATCATCCGCGCGGGCTCCCGCGGCGCGCTCGTCGTCGACGGCGGGCCGGGCACCGGCAAGACCGTCGTCGCCCTGCACCGCTCCGCCTACCTCCTCTACTCCGACCCCCGCCTCGGCAAGAACCGCCGCGGCAGCGTGCTCTTCGTCGGCCCGCATGAGCCCTACCTCGGTTACGTCGCCGATGTCCTGCCCAGCCTGGGCGAGGAGGGCGTGCAGACCTGTACGTTGCGGGACCTCGTCGTCGAGGGCGCCACGGCGGTCCCCGAGGCCGACCCCGCGGTGGCCCGGCTGAAGTCGTCGGCGGACATGGTGAAGGCGATCGAGAAGGCCGTCGCGTTCTACGAGGAGCCGCCGACCGAGCCCGTCACGGTAAGGACACCCTGGTCCGAGGTCCGGGTGAGCAGCGCCGACTGGGCCGAGGCGTTCCGGGCGCCGGGCCCGGCCACCGCGCACAACGACGCGCGCGAGCTGATCTGGGAGGAACTGGCCACGATCCTGATGGACAGGCTGGGCATGGACGAGGACGAGGACGGCGTCTCCCCCGAGATGTTCCAGCGGTCGCTGCGGCAGGACAGGGAGCTGGTCACGACCCTCAACCGGGCGTGGCCGCTGCTCGAAGCCGCCGATGTCGTCTCGGACCTGTGGACGGTCCCCGCGTATCTGCGGATGTGCGCGCCCTGGCTCGACCGCGACGAGGTCAGGAGTCTGCAGCGCAAGGAGGCGCCCCAGGCCTGGACCGTGTCGGACCTGCCGCTCCTGGACGCGGCGCGGCAGCGCCTCGGCGACCCTGCGGCGGCGCGGCGCCGGCGGCAGCACGCCGTCGCGGTCGCCGCCGAGCGCGAGCGCATGTCCGGCGTCATCGACCAGATCCTCGCGGCCGCCGACTCCGCCTCGGCCGGTGACGACAGCGAGGGCGCCGTGCGGATGCTGCACGGCAAGGACCTCCAGGACAGCCTGATCGACGAGAGCGCCCTGCCCACCGAGGACCCGGACCGGCTCGCGGGGCCCTTCGTGCACGTCGTCGTGGACGAGGCCCAGGAACTGACCGACGCGGAGTGGCAGATGCTGCTGCTGCGCTGCCCGTCCCGGAGCTTCACCATCGTCGGTGACCGCGCCCAGGCAAGGCATGGCTTCACCGAGTCGTGGGAGGAGCGCCTGGAGCGGGCCGGTATCAACCGGATCACAATGGCCTCCCTGAGCATCAACTACCGCACCCCGGAAGAGGTGATGGCGGAGGCCGAGCCGGTCATCCGGGCCGAGCTTCCCGACGCGAACGTACCGACGTCCATCCGCAGCAGCGGCGTCCCCGTGGTCCACGGGGCGGTCGTGGACCTGGAGTCGGTCCTCGACACCTGGCTCGCCGCGCACGACGGCGGGGTCGCCTGCGTCATCGGCAACCCCGCGTTCCAGGAGAAGTTCCAGGCCCCGCCGCGCGTGAGGTGTCTGACGCCGGAGCTCTCGAAGGGCCTCGAATTCGACCTGGTGGTGCTCGTCGAACCGGACACCTTCGGCGAGGGCATCGAGGGAGCGGTCGACCGCTATGTCGCGATGACCCGGGCGACCCAGCAGCTCGTGATCCTCACGGGTTCCTGAGGGTGGCGGGGCGGTGTGTCCACGGGGTGCCTGCTGCCCCCGTCGCGCGGCCGTCGACGTAGGTAGCGGTCACCTCGATGGCGCCGATGCGGGACGGGTCGACGCGGCAGGGGTCGTCGCCCAGTACGACCAGGTCGGCGCGCTTGCCCGGGGTGAGGCTGCCCAGGGTGTCCTCCCAGTGGCAGGCGCGGGCGCCGGCGACCGTGTAGGCGTGCAGGGCCTCGTCGACGGTGATGCCCTCGTCCGGGCCGATCACCTGGCCCGACGCGGAGGCGCGCTCGACCATGAACTGGATGGCGCGCAACGGGGATCCGTCCGTCACGGGACGGTCGGAGCTGCCGATGAGAGGGATGCCTTGGTCGAGGAAGCCCCGGCCCCGGTAGAGCCAGGGTGCCCTCTCCTTACCCATGATCGCGGCGTAGTCGTCGCCGAAGGAGCGCAGGAAGTTGGGCTGGACGACCGCGCTGACGCCGAGCCGCGCGAAGCGCGGGAGCTGGTCGGGGCGGATCAGTCCGGCGTGCTCGATACGGTGCCGGGCGGTGGGCCGCGGCCGCAGGCGCTGGGCGCGTTCCAGGGCGTCCAGGGCGAGGTCGGCCGCGCGGTCGCCGATCGCGTGGACGGCGAGCTGCCACCCGGCGAGGTGGCCGTCCACGATCGTGTCGGTGAGGGTCTGCGGGTCGTCCTGCAACTGGCCCGCGTGGTCGAGGCCTTCGTACGGGCTGCTGAGCGCGGCGGTCCTGGCCATCATGCCGCCGTCGGTGTAGATCTTCAGCGCGCCCACGGAGAGCCGGTCGTCGCCGAAGCCGGTGCGCAGGCCGAGGTCGAGGGCTCTGGGGGATGCCGTCGGTCGCGTGCGCGGCGACCGGGTTGAGCCGTTCCGCTGACACCATGAGCTGCACGCGCAGGGGTAACAGGCCCTCGTCGCGGGCGAGTTGGTAGGCGCCCAGCTCGACCGGGCTGTGGCCGAAGAGGGTGCCGCCGATGCCCGCCTCGGCGCAGGCGGTGACGCCCTCGGCCAGACAGGTCCGGGCGGCGCGCCCGACCGCTTCGGCCACCTCGCGCTGCGAGTACGGCAGGCGCAGCGCGCGGGCGGCGCCCATCGCGCCCTCCGCCAGGAAGCCGTTCTCGTGCGGGACGTCGGCGGGGAGCAGGTCGAGGACGGCGGAGTTGACGACGCAGCCGTGCCCGGAGTCGTGCAGCAGGAACACCTTGCGGCCGTGGCTGACCCGGTCCAGTTCGGCGGCGGTCAGATGGCGGCCGAGGGCGCGCTGGTCGTAGCCGGCGATGCTCAGCCAGGAGCCGGGCGCCCCCTCGCGGGTGGCCGCCGCGTCCACGACGGCGAGCACGTCGTCGATCCGCGTGCGGCCCGCGATGCTCAGGGTGTTCTCTTTGAACCCGGTCCAGGCCAGGTGCACGTGGGCGTCGACGAACCCGGGCAGCACGGTGGCGCCCTCCATGTCGATGACCTCGCGCGCGGGCAGTGCGGTCACGGCCTCGTCGAGGCCGACGATCCGGCCCCGCCAGATGCCCAGGTCGTGGGCGACGGGGTGGTCCGGATCCATGGTGCGGAAGCGGGCGTTCGTCAGTCTGGTGCAGAGCATCGACGGTGTCCCTCCGCGGGGCGGACGCGTAGCGCGTAACGCGTACTGGGGGTGGGGGCAGTCAGCCTTCCACGGAGGTCACGAGGGACCGGGGGCGCAGGTCGGTCCAGTTGGTCTCGATGTACTCCAGGCAGGCGTCCCGCGTGTTCTCCTCGAAGGCGACGGTCCAGCCGCCGGGGACCTCGACGAAGGACGGCCAGAGCGAGTGCTGCCCCTCGTCGTTGACCAGGACCAGGAAGCGGCCTTCGGGGTCGTCGAAGGGGTTGGTGCTCATGTGTCGGTGCCTCCTTGGGCGGTACGGACGTGTGTTGGCGGTGGTCAGGGGTCTTGGGCGGTGCCGAAGAATTAGGTTAGGCTCCCCTAAATTAATGCGAGCTTAGCCTTTCTTCCTTCCCTCTCACAAGGAGACGTTCATGCGCCTGGCGGCCGACACGGGCAATGCCTTCGCCGAGTTCGGACTGCCCGGCGAACCCGGCACCGACGCGTTCTGGGCGGCTGCCCGTACGCCCCTTTCGGTGCCCGTCGGGGACGATGACGGTGACGGGGACGGTGGCTGGAGGACTCTGTTCCTGTGGCGCGGGTCGCCCGCCACCATCGAGTTCGAGAGCTGGTCGGAGCCGGTGCCTCTGCGCCGGTGGGGCGACACGGACTGCTGGTACGCCGAGGTCCGCATGCCCGCGCGGCTGCGGGTGACCTATCGGTTCCTCGTAGGTGACGAGACGGGCGGCGAAGCGGGCGGCGAGGCGTATGCCGACCCCTTCAACCCGGAGGGCGCGGGCGGGGACCGGTCCATCGCCGCGACCCCGGACGCCCCCGCCCAGCCCCACTGGCCCGCCGTCGGCGCCGACGACATCCTGCCGCTTCCCAGTACCCGGATCCGGTGGGCGAGCCGGCTGCTCGGCGGGCGGCGTACCGTGCGGGTGCACGCGGCCGGTGGGGGCGGGCCGTTGGTCCTGCTGCTCGACGGGGACGACTGGCTGTACCTGCATCCCGCCATGACCGCGTTCGACTCGGCGGTCGCCGCGGGCGACATGCCTCCCGTGACGCTCGTCTTCCTGCCGGCCAAGGACCGGGAGGCCGAGTTCGGGTGCAGGCCCGAGCTGTGGGAGGCCGTCCGGGACGAGCTTCTGCCGCTGGTGGCGGAGTGCGGTGTTCCCGCCGACCCGGAGCGGATGGTGGTCGTCGGGCAGAGTCTCGGCGGGCTGAGTGCGGTGTACGCGGCGCTGGAGTTTCCCGAGTTGGTGTCCCGGGTCGCCTGTCAGTCGGGGTCGTTCTGGTGGTCGCCGGGGGTTGTGGGGGCGGCGGATCCGCTGGGTGGGCCGGTGGGGGGCGCGATTGCTGAGCGGGTGGCGGAGCGGCTCGAGCGGGCGGGGGGCGTCGGTCATCCGGACCATGTCGACGGTGCGGGGCTCGCTGGCCTCGCCGAAGGTGCGGGGATCGCCGGGCGGGCGGGTCTCGCCGGGCGGGCTGGCGTTTCCGGGCGTGCTGGCCTTTCCGGGCGTGCTGGCCTTTCCGGGCTGCGGGTTGCCTTTGACGTCGGGGAGCACGAGACGCGGATGCTGCCCCACTGTGAGCTGACCGAGATGCTCGTTCGGCAGGCCGGGGCGTCTGTGCGGGTTTCGCGGTCCGCCTCCGGGCATGATCGGGCGGGGTGGCGGCAGGCGTTGCTTCGGGATGTTGCGTGGGTGCTTGGGTGAGGTTTGCGGGGTGGGGGGCTGGGGGGGTTGGTTGGCTGCGGGTGGTGGGGGCTGATCGCGCAGTTCCCCGCGCCCCTGGCAAACTCCCGCCTCGCCTACCCGCCCGGGCGCCCTCAACACGCGGCTGTCGCTCGCCTGCGGGCCCGTGGGGGCTGGTCGCGCAGTTCCCCGCGCCCCTGAAAAGCGCCCGCCTCGCCCACCCGGTCAGGCGCCCCCAACACGCGGTTGTCGCTCGCCTGCGGGCCGGTGGGGGTTGCTCGCGCAGTTCCCCGCGCCCCTGAAAAACGCCCGCCTCGCCCACACGCCCAGGCGCCCCTCAACACACGGCTGTCGCTCGCCTGCGGGCCGGTGAGGGCTGATCGCGCAGTTCCCCGCGCCCCTAAAAGAACGCCCGCCTCGCCCACCCGCTCTGGCGCCCTCAACACGCGGCTGTCGCTCGCCTGCGGGCCGGTGGGGGCCGGTCGCGCAGTTCCCCGCGCCCCTAAAAGGACACCCGCGCCTCGCCCACCCGGCCGACCCGAGCGCGCGCCCCGACACCCACCGGGCTCGCCTGCCCATCCCCGGGAAGCTTGCCCCTACCGCGCCACCGCCGCGCAATACGTCTCGTCCGTGGCGAGGAGGTTTCGGTGGGTGTCTTCCGCGGTGATCGTGCCGTCGGTGGACAGGACCAGGACTCGGTCGGCGGTGTCCAGGAGGGCTGGGCTGCTGGTGAGGACGATGGTGGTGCGGCCTCGGCGGAGTTTTGCCACGTTGCGGGCGATGAGTTGTTCGGTGACCGCGTCTACGGCTGTCGTCGGGTTGTGCAGGACGAGGACGTCCGTGTCGGCGGCCAGCGCGCGGGCCAGGGAGAGGCGTTGGCGCTGGCCTCCGGAGAGGTTGGCGCCGCGGTCGCGGACCGGGTAGTCGAGGCCTTCGCGGTGCAGGGCGACGACGTCGGTGAGCATGGACGCCTCGACCGCCTCGGGGACCGAGACACTCGTGCCGGACGGGTCGATGTTCGTGCGCAGGGTGCCGGCGAAGATCTCCCCGTCGTACGGGTTGACCAGCATGTGTTCGCGGACCGCCTCGACCGACAGGTCGGCGAGCTCCTGGCCGCTGACCCGGACCACACCCTCGTACGCGTCCGGCGGCACGTTCATGGCCAGGATCGACGCCAGGTCGGCGACCGCGCGCGGCTGGTAGCCGGCGATCGCCACGAACTCTCCGGCCGCCACCGTGAACTTCAGGTCACGGAGGGAGCCGTAGCGGACGCAGTCGATCTCCAGGCCGCCGCCCGCGGCCGGGCGCTCCGGTCCCGGGGCCGACACCGGCGGCGCGGAGAGGACCAGGGACATCCGCTCGGCCGAAGCCCGCGCGATCATCACGTACTTGGGCATCTCCGAGAACATCTTGAGGGGTTCCATGATGAACTGGGCCAGGCCCACGGCCATGACGAGTTCGCCGATGGTGATGCGGCCCTCGAAGGCCAGCCAGCCCGCCGTCAGGGTCACCGCGGCCGCGAGGACCGCGTTGAGGGCCTGGGCGGTGCCCGCGTACACGCCGTTCACCTTGGCGACGGTGACCGCCTGGTGCTTCGCCTCCGTGCTGACCGTCCGGTAGGAGCGGAACGCCGCGTGGTTGCCGCCGAAGCCGTGCAGCGGGCGCAGACCGCTGATCAGGTCGGCGACCTTCGCGCCCGCCCGTGCCACCCGGGACTGCTGTTCACGCGTGCTGGAGCCGATCCGCTTGGACATCACGCTGAGGATGGAGAGGATCGCGACGGTTCCGACGATCACGAGCAGGCCGAGCCGGTAGTCGGCCATGCCCAGCGCGACCGCCGCGACGAGCACCGCGACCAGCGAGCTGATGAGCAGCGGCACCACCTCGATGATGTCGGCGGTCTGGTCGGCGTCCTCGGTGGCGATGGTGAGGATTTCGCCGGACTTGAGGTCGACGTCCCTGGCCACCGGCTGGAGGCCGCAGGCCGCGACCTTCACCCGCCAGCGGTGCGCCTCCGTCGTGTTGGCCTTCTGCAGGATGCGCATGCCGAACCGCCACGACAGCGACACCGTCGTGATGATGACGGCCAGCGCGCCGATGGACAGGGCGAGCGCGCCGAGCGTGCGGTCGTCCCGCATCGTGTGCTCGACGATCATGCCGAGCGCGATGGGGAAGGCCGTCTCGCCCGCCTGGTACAGGCCCATGAGGACCGTGCCCCAGACCATGGCGCCGATGTTGCGGCGCAGGGCGGTCCGCAGGATGGCGGCCCCAGGGTGGGGCCGTGGCCGCTTCGTGTCAGGAGTTGTCGGGGTCACGGTTCTCATCGAGGTGGCGGGCTATCGCTTCCGGGGTTCGCAGGGTGAACAGGTCTCGGATCGTGATGACGGGACCGTATTCGCGGCGGAGCAGGCCGATCAGCCGCACCGCCAGCATGGAGTGTCCGCCGAGGGACACGAAATCGCTCACCGCGCTCACCTCGTCGTCGTCGAGGTCCAGGGCTTCGGCGAAGAACTCGCAGACCACGGTCTCGGTCTCGGTCTCCGGGCCGCGCTCCCCCGCCGTGGTCAGCGAGCCGAGGGGCTTGGCCTCGGGCAGCGCCTTGGTGTCAGCCTTCCCGTTCACGGTGAGGGGGATGCTGTCGACTTCGGCGTAGTGCGTCGGGCGCAGGAAGTCCGGCAGGCCCGTGCCGACCTCGGCGGCGACGGCGGCCAGGTCGGAGCCGTCGAGCACGAGGTAGGCGGCGAGGCGGTAGGACCCGTCGACCTGCGGGTCGGGCTGGGCGACCGCGGCGGCGAACGTCACCGCGGGGTGCGCGGCGAACGCGGCCTCGACCTCGCCCAGTTCCACCCGGTGGCCCCGGATCTTGACCTGCTGGTCGGTGCGGCCCAGATAGGTGAGGTTCCCGTCGGGGCGGCGGGTCACCAGGTCACCGGTGCGGTACATGCGCTCGCCCGGCGCGCCGAACGGGCAGGCGACGAAGCGGTGCGCGGTCTGCGCGGTCTGGCCGAGGTAGCCGCGGGCGATGCCGATGCCCGACACGTACAGCTCGCCGGGGACGCCGTCCGGCAGCGGCCGCAGCCACGGGTCGAGGACGTACACGTCGGTGTTGTCGATGGCGACGCCCACCACCGGGTCCTGGCACTCGAAGGTGCCGACGCCGAGGGTGTTGATCGTGTACTCGGTGGGGCCGTACAGGTTGTAGCCGACGGTCCCCTCGGTCTCCGCCAGCTTCCGCCACAGGGTCGGGGTGACGGCCTCGCCGCCGAGGAGGACCAGCGCCGGGCGCCGTGCCGGGTCGTCGAGCAGGCCCTCGGCCACCAGCTGCTGGGCGTACGTCGGCGTCACGTTGATGACGTCGATCGTGTGCTCCAGGCAGTACTCGACGAGGCCGGGCGCGTCGCGGCGCAGCTCCTCGTCGCAGATGTGCACCTCGTGGCCGTCGGCGAGCCACAGCAGCTCCTCCCACGACATGTCGAAGGCGAACGACACGGTGTGCGCGATCCGGAAGGTGCGGTGCCCGTGCTCCGCGAGGACCGGTTCGAAGATCCGGCGCTGGTGGTTGACGAGCATGTTGGTGAGTCCGGCGTACTCGGTCACCACGCCCTTGGGCTTGCCGGTCGAGCCGGAGGTGTAGATCGTGTACGCGGGGTGGCGCAGCCGGTCCGGGTCGTCCGGCGCGAACGTCACGAACGGCTCGGCCGCGGGCAGCGGCCGGTCCAGCTCGATCAGTTCACCGGCTCCGGCCACGGCTCCGGTGAGCCGGGGCGACACCGCGCTCACCGTGAGGATCACGTCCGGGCGGGCGTCCGCGACGATGGCGGCGATCCGCTCGTCCGGGTGGTCCAGTTCGAGGGGCACGTACGCGGCGCCGACGCGCAGCACCGCGAACAGCGCCACGATCGAGTCGAGGGAGCGCGGGATCGCGAGCCCCACGGTCGTCTCGGGGCCGAGTCCCCGCCCGGCGAGCACACCCGCCACCGCGCGGCTGCGGTCCCGGAGTTCGGCGAACGTCATCGTCGCGCCGTGGGCGACGAGGGCGGTCCGCCCGGGGTCGCGGTCGGCGGCCCGGTCGAAGCGGTCGACGACCGTGTCCGTGCCGACGTCGGTGCGTTCGGCGGGCACGGGTGCCTCGCCGAGGCCGGGCAGCGCGCCGACAGGACCGGTCGAGCGGGCCAGGTCCTCCAGTACGCGCACGTAGTCCGCGAGGAGGCGGCGGGCGGCGTCGCTGTCGCCGTGGCGGTGCTCCAGCTTGACCGTGAGCCGGTCGCCGGGGGTGACGACCCAGGTGAACGGGTAGTGGGTGGAGTCGTCGGCCTTGACGGACGTGATGCCGTGCCGGGAGTTCATCTCGGCGAAGGCGTCCATGTCCAGGAAGTTCTGGAGCACGAACAGGTTGTCGAAGAGGGTGTCGTGCCCGCTGGCCCGCTGGATCTCGCCGAGCCCGAGGTGCTCGTGCTCCATCGCCTCGACGCGGGCCGCCTGTACGGCCGCCAGGTACGCGCCGACGGTGTCGTCCGGCCGGGCCTTCGTCCACTGCGGCACGGTGTTGAGGAGTACGCCGACGATGTCGGACAGGCCCTCGCCGTCACGGCCGGAGACGGTCACGCCGAACACCGCGTCGCTCCGGCCCGTGTGCGCGCCCAGCAGCAGGCCGAACGCGCCGGTCAGCACCGAGTTCAGCGTGACGCCGTGCGCCTTGGCCGCGTCCCGCAGCAGCTCCGACTGTTCGGCGGAGAGCGTGTGGACGAGCGCGGGCGGCAGCTCGGCCGACAGGGCCGGTGCCGGACCGGCGAGCAGGGTCGGGCCGGGGAGCCCGGCCAGGTGCTCGGCCCAGAAGCGTTCCGATACGGCGGGGTCCTTGGCGGCGAGCTCCCGGGCGTGGTCCTCGAAGCTCGGCGTGGCGGGGGCGGAGTCGAGCGGCTCGCCCGCGACCACGGCTTCGTAGGCGTCGAACAGGTCCCGCAGCACGATCTCGCGGGACCAGCCGTCCCACAGCAGCAGGTGGTAGCTGAGCAGCAGGCCGTCGCGGCCGTCCGGCAGGCGGACCACGGTGAGGCGGATCAGCGGCGGTTCGGCCGGGTCGAATCCGGCGTCCCGGTCGCGGGTGCGGAAGGCCTCGACCTCCGCGTCGTCCGCGAGCTCGACCGTGCGGACGTCGACCCTGCGGCCGGCCTTGAGGACCTGGACCGGGTTGCCGTCGTCGTCGGTGGTGAAGCCGGCGCCGACGACCGGGTGCCGCGCGATCACGTGCGCCATCGCCTCGGCCAGCGCGTCGCTGTCCAGGCGCCGGTCGAAGGTGAACCAGCTCTGCGCGACGTAGTGCCCGGCCGCACCCGCCATCTGGGCCTGGAAGAACAGGCCCCGCTGGAGGGGGGTGACGGGCGCGGTGCGCTCGGCGGTCGCGGCGGCGTCCGCGACCTGCTCCAGGGCGCGTCGCCAGTGCTCGGTGATCGCGTCGGGGATGCCGTCGGCGAGGGTGAAGGCCGCGTGCAGGCTGCCGGTGGCGTCGTCGATCCAGGCGTTGACCTCGACGGCGTACGGGCTGCCCGGGTCGCCGCCGGTGATGTGCACGGCCTGGGACTCGCTGCCCCGGCCGAGGTAGTTGAAGAGGACCTGCGGGCGGCCGGTCAGCAGCGGGGCCGTCTGCGGGTTCAGGTACTTCAGCTGGCCGTACGCGACGTGACCGCGCTCGTCCGGCTGGCGCTCGGCGACCTCGCGCGCGGCGGCGACGGGGTCGGTGTGCGCGGTGAGGCGCACGGGCGCGATGGAGGTGAACCAGCCGACGGTACGGCTGTAGTCGTGCTGTTCGAGGGCCGGGACCCGGCCGTGCCGCTCCAGCTCGACCGCGAGGTCGGTGGGCGTCGCCTGGACGTGGGTCAGCGCGGTGCGCAGCGCGCCGCACAGCAGCTCGGTGAGGCCGACGCCGAGCGCTGCGGGAGCGGTGCGGGTCACGCGGTCGCTGGTGCCGGGGGCGAGGACGGCGGTGGTCTCGCGCGGGTTCCGGACCGCCGACAGGAGTCCCGGTGCCTGGAGCGTGTCGACCCAGTGCCCGAGCTCGTCGATCGCGTCGGCGGAGCCGAGCGTCAGCGCCTCGGCGTACTCGGCGTAGGACGTGGTCGGCGGCGCCAGTTCCGCACCGCTCATGGCGGTGGCGAGGTCGTCGAGGAGGATCAGCCAGGACACCGCGTCGACGGCGAGGTGGTGCACGGCGACGACCAGGGTGCGGCTCGCCTCCAGCCAGGAGAACGCGATGACTTCCCCGGCCTCGGGGTCGAGCCGGTCGGCGGCCTCGTTCGCCGCGGTCGTCGCGGCGGCCGTCACGTCGGTCGTCGCGTCGGTCGCGTCGCCGCGTACGACGGTGACCTCACGTGCGGGCTCGGTGCGCAGGGCCCACACGCCGTGCTCGACGCGCAGCCGCAGCCGGAGGGCCGGGTGCGCGGCCACGACGGCGTTCGCGGCGCGCTCGGCGTCGGCGAACCCGGCGCCCTCGGGCGCGACCAGCGTCCTGGCCTGGGCGAACCGGTCGAGCGAGCCGCCCAGTTCACGCTGGCGCAGGATGATCGGGGTCGGTGTCAGCGGACCGTCCTCGCGGCGAGCGGGGGCGGAGGCGAGGGCGGGCGCCGCGGCCTCCGCCGCGCTCGACCCCAGGTGCTCGGCGAGCGCACGCGGCGTCCTGAACAGGAACACGTCCCGCGGTGCGATCCGCAGGCCGAGCGCCCTGGCCCGGTTGATCACGGTGATGGCGACGATGCTGTCGCCGCCGGCGGCGAAGAAGTCGGTGTCGGCGTCCGCGGTGGTGCCGCCGGGCAGCGCCTCCGAGAAGATGCCCACCAACTGGCCGAGCACAGGCGCCTTTTCGCCCGCGGGCGTGTCGTGGCCGGTCGCGCGGTTCCCCGTGCCCCTGAGAGACTCCGCTGCCCGCTCGGCCAGCGCCTTGCGGTCCAGCTTGCCGTTGACCGTCAGCGGCAGCGCGTCGAGCGGGAGGACCCGGCCCGGCACCATGTGCACGGGCAGCTTGGCGCCGAGCAGTGTCACGAGGTCGCCGGGCACGCTGCCCACGACGTGCGCGATCAGGTGGTCGCCGCTGTCCGCGACGGTGACGGCCACGTCGACCACGCCGTCGAGTTCCCGTACCGCGGACTCGACCTCGCCGAGCTCGATGCGGAAGCCCTTGAGCTGCACCTGGTCGTCGGCGCGGCCCGCGAACTCCAGCTCGCCGTCGAGCGTACGGCGGGCCAGGTCGCCCGTGTGGTACATGCGGGAGCCGTCGTCCGCGAACGGGTTCGCCACGAACCGGCCCGCGGTCAGGCCCGGCCTGCCCAGGTAGCCGAGGGAGACCTGGTCCCCGGCGACGTAGATGGCGCCGACCCGGCCCGGCGGCACCGGCCGCAGCCGGTCGTCGAGCAGGTAGGTGATCAGGCCCGGGATCGGGCCGCCGATGGGGCTGACGTCCTCGCCGCGGGCGAAGTCGTCGTCGGTCAGCACCCGGTGGGTGACGTGGACCGTGGTCTCCGTGATGCCGTACATGTTGACGAGCTCGGGCGACGCGGTGCCGTGCCGCTCGACCCAGCCGCGCAGCCGTCCGAGGTCGAGGGCCTCGCCGCCGAAGATGATCCGGCGCAGCGCGGGCACCGGCTCGCCGGCGTGCCGGTCGGCCTCGATGAACTGGTAGAACGCCGACGGCGTCTGGTTGAGCACGGTCACGCCGCGCTCGCGGACGAGGCGGTGGAAGTCGACCGGGGAGCGGGTCAGCCCGTACTCGGGCACCAGCAGCTCACCGCCGTGCGTGAGCGCGCCCCACAGCTCCCAGACCGCGAAGTCGAAGGAGAAGGAGTGGAACTGGACCCACACGTCGTGCGGTCCGAAGCCCATGTCGGGCTGCGTGTTCGCGAGCAGGGTCACGACGCTGGAGTGCGGGACGACGACGCCCTTGGGGCGGCCGGTCGAGCCGGAGGTGTAGATGACGTACGCGGGGTCGTGCCAGGTCGCCTCGGGGGCGGGACCGTCGGCGGTGTCGAGCGGCGGCTCGTCGCCCTGGACGATCACCCGGGCCGGTACGCCCGCCCGGTCGAGGAGTTCGGTGAAGCGGTCCCGCTGCTCGCGCTCGACGAGTACGACCTGCGGTGCGGCGTCGGCGAGGATGTACTCCAGGCGCTCGTCCGGGTATGCCAGGTCCAGCGGTACGTAGGCGCCGCCGGCGGTGACGATCGCGACCAGCGCGACGACCTGCTCGACGGAGCGCGGCACGGCGACGGCGACGCGCTTGCCCGGGGCGACCCCGGCCGCGCGCAGCGCCGACGCCAACTCGTCCTTCGCTTCCGCCAGTTCGCCGTACGTCAGGGACCGCGTCGTGCCGTCGAGAGCGCACTGGGTGACGGCGGTGGCCGCCGGGTCGCGCTGCGCGGCGGCGTCGAACAGGCCGGCCAGGGTGGTGCGTTCGACGCGCGCGGGGCGGCGGGCGTCCGCGGGTGCCAGGTCGGCGACCGGGGCATCGGGCCGCGTGAGCAGTCCGGTGAGGGTGGTGGTGAACGTGCGCAGGAGCTCCTGGGCGGTGGTCTCGCCGAGGAGTTCACCGTCGTAGATCAGGTTGAAGCGCGGGCGGCCGTCGAGCGCGCGCTCCACGACGAGCGTCAACGGGTAGTGCGGGGCGCCCTCGTTGACGATGTCGCCGATGACGAGTTCGGCGTCGGGGGTGCGCAGGCTGTCCACGTCGGTCGCGACGTCGAAGACCACGAGGGTGTCGAAGAGCGAGCCGACGCCCGCCTGGCGGCCGATCCGCGCGAGCGAGACGTGCTGCTGCGGCAGGACGGCGCTCTGGTGCTCCCGCACCGAGGCGAGGAGTTCGCGGGCCGTGGTCGTGGCGGACCAGCGGGCGCGCACCGGGATCGTGTTGATGAACAGACCGACCATGTCGCCGATGCCCGGCACGTCCGCGTCGCGTCCGGACACGGTGGAGCCGAAGACGACGTCGTCGCCGTGCGGGTCGCCGCCGTGCAGGATCCCGCCGAGCGTCACCGCCCAGGCGCTGTGCACGGCCACGCTCAGGGGCACGCCGGCCGTCCGGACGGCCGCGTCGATGTCGGCCTCCGCCTCGGCGGCGGTGTCGGCGAACCGGTCGGACGGGGTGTGCCCCTCGGCGACGAGCGAGGGCCCGGGCAGCTCGGCGAGCTCCTCGCGCCACACCCGGTCGCTCTCGTCGTCGTCGCGTCCGGCGAGCCAGCTCACGTAGTCGGAGAAGCCGCCGATCGGGTACACGGTCCCCGGCGCGTGGTACTCGGCGAGCAGCGCGCGCAGCATCGGCGGGACCGACCAGCCGTCGGCGATGATGTGGTGCACGGTCTGCACCAGGACGTTCCGGCCGCCGCCGGCGCGGACGAGCGTGTACCGCATCAGCGGTCCGGTGGCCAGGTCGAACCCGGCGCGGCGGTCCCGCTCGGCGAGTTCGCGTATCTCGGCGTCGGTGATGCCGGGGCGGTCCACGGTGGTGAACGGCGCCTGGACGCCGCTCTCCAGGACGGAGACGACGCGGCCGTCGGCGAGGGCGGTGAAGCGCGCGGCCAGGTTCGGGTAGAGGGTCAGCAGCCGGGTCGCGGCGGCCGCGAGGCGGTCGGCGTCCACTTCGCCGCCCGAAGCGCCCTCCGGCGTCTCCGGCGTTTCCAGCGTGAGGAGTTGCTGCTCGACGTACGCGCCCGCCGAGTCGTCGTCGAAGACCGAGTGGAAGTACAGGCCTTCCTGCAGCGGCGTCAGCGGCAGGATGTCCCGCAGCTCCGGGCTGTCCAGGGCGTCCACGTCGGCCTGGGTGAGCGGCACCAGGGGGAAGTCGCTGGGCGTGTGACCGCCCTCGTCGAGCGCGGCGAGGCCGGCCAGGGCGACCCGGAAGTACCCGCCGAGCGTCGCGATGTCCTCGTCGGTGAACATGCCGTCGGGCCAGGAGACGGTGGTGACCAGCTCGTATTCGCCGCCGGTGGCGGACGGTTCGGCGATCGCGTTGAACTCCAGGGCGCGCGGCAGACGCATGTCCGGGTCGCGCTTCTCGCCCAACTGGCCGGTGGCGCCCGCCAGTTGCCAGTCGCCCGGGGCGCCCGCGTCGAAGCGGCCCAGGTAGTTGAAGAGCACCTGCGGCGCGGGCGCGTCGAGCTCGGTGTCGCCGAGGTAGCGCAGGGCGCCGTACGAAATGCCGTTGCCCGGCACCCTCGCGAGGTCCTCCTTGACCGCCTTGAGGGCGGCGGCGAGGTACTCGGGGGCGGTGAGGTCGGGCGCGGTGCCGGGGTCCACGGTCACCGGGAAGAGGGTGGTGAACCAGCCGACGGTGCGGGAGAGTTCGGGCTCGAAGCCGGCGGTGTCCGCCACGAAGCGTCCCTCGCGGCCGTGGCCCTCCAGCTCGATGTGCGCGAACGTCTGGTCCTGCCCGAGGTCGCGGCGCCAGCGGGCGAGGGCGACGGCGAGCCCGGTCAGGAGCACGTCGTTGACGCCCGCGTGGAACTTCGCGGGGATCTCGCCGAGGAGCGCGGCGGTGACCTCGGGGCCGACGGAGACGGTCTGGAGCCGCTCGCGCGCGACGGTGTCGGCGGCGGTCAGCGCGCGGCGGCCCACGGGCTGGTCCGGGCCCGGCAGAGGACGCCGGAAGTACGCCAGGTCGGCCTCGAAGCCCGCTTGTTCGAGGAGCTGCGTCCAGCGGCGGAACGAGGTGCCCACCGGGGGCAGTTCGACGCTCGCGCCCGCGGTGAACTGGCGCCACGCCGTGGCCAGGTCCTCCATCAGGACCCGCCAGGAAACGCCGTCGACGACGACGTGGTGGACGACCACGACCAGCTGGCGCGCCGCGGGGCGCCAGACGGCGCGCAGCATCACGCCGCCGTCCGGGTCGAGCGCGTCGGTGGCGAGCGCGACGCAGTCGTCGAGCGGCAGGTCGCTCTCCTGCCACGCCGGCTGCCGGCCCGCTCCCGCCGCGTCCGCGGCCGGGATGTCGAAGCTCCAGCGGTCGCCGCGCACCAGCTTGGCGCGCAGCATGTCGTGCCGTGCGAGGACGGCGCCGAGTATCTCGTCGAGCGCTTCGGCGGTGAGCTCCGCCGGGGTGTTCAGGACGACGGACTGCACGAAGCCGTCGATCGCGTCCGTGGTCTCGCCGAGCCACTGCACGATGGGCGATCCCACGACGGGACCGGTGGCGACGTCGCCCTGGTCCACCGTGGAGACGTCCTCGCGGCTCGCGACCGCGGCGAGCGCGCCGATGACGCTGTTGGTGAAGATCTGCCGCGCCGTGACGTAGAGACCGGCGTCGCGCAACGCGCTGAGCAGCGAGATCGTCAGGATGCTGTCGCCGCCGAGCTGGAAGAAGTCCTGGTCGACACCAACCTCGTCGAGCTGCAGCACCGCCGCGACCGCCGCGCAGACCACGCGTTCGTTCTCGGTGCTCGGCGGGGTGAGGGCGCCCTTAGGAGCGGTGGGCTCCGGCAGTGCGTTCCGGTCGAGCTTGCCGTTGGCGGTGAGCGGGAACTCGTCGAGGACGACGATGTGGGTGGGCACCATGTACTCGACCATGTGGTCGGCGGCCCACGCCTTGACGTCGTCGGCCCGCAGCTCCTCGTGGCCGGCCGACGGGATGACGTAGCCCACGAGGTAGGTGCCGCCCGCCGAGTTCTTCTTGGCGACGACGCAGGTGTGGCGGACGCGGGGGTGCTCGGCGAGGCCGACCTCGACGTCCTCGATCTCCAGGCGCATGCCGCGGATCTTGATCTGGTTGTCGGCCCGGCCGAGGAAGTCGAGGGAGCCGTCGGGGGCGAACCGCGCGAGGTCACCGGTGCGGTAGAGCCGGGACCCGTCCGAGGCGAAGGGGTTGGCGACGAACCGGGAGGCCGTCAGGCCGGGCGCGTTGACATAGCCGCGCCCCAGGAGGAAACCGCCGACGTAGAGCTCGCCGCCGACGCCGAACGGGACGGGGCGCAGTTCGTCGTCGAGGACGTACAGCTGGGTGTTCGGGTTGGCCTTGCCGATCGAGGTCGACAGGCGTTCGGCCTCGCCGCGGTAGATGACGTGCGAGACGCCGATCGTCGTCTCGGCCGGGCCGTAGCCGTGGTACAGGGGGATGTCGAGCCGGGTGCGGAACCGCTCGTACAGCTCGGGTGTCAGCACCTCGCCGCCGCACCAGACGTGGCGCAGGCTGTCGAGGCGGCCGGAGTCGCCCGCCATCTCCAGGAGTACGTCCAGCATGGACGACACCAGGTACGTGAAGGTGACGCGCTGCTCGGCGATGACGCCGAGCAGATGGTGCGGGTCGCGTTCGCCGCCGGGCCGCAGGACCACCACGCGGCCGCCGGAGACCAGCGGCAGGAAGATCTCGTTGATGGAGATGTCGAAGGACAGCGGGGCCTTGAACAGCGACGCGTCGTCGGGACCGAAGCCGAGGATCTCGTCGACCTGCCAGAGCAGGCGCTCGCTGATCGCCTCGTGACGGATCATCGCGCCCTTGGGGCGGCCGGTCGAACCGGAGGTGAAGATCACGTACGCGAGCGCGTCGCCCGGGACGGCGATCCCGGTCGCCTCGGTGGGGCAGGAGTCGTACTGCCAGTCGCCGAGGTCGACGGCGACGGCTTCGGGCTCGCTGGGGTCGTGCTCGCCCGTGGCGTTGAGCTGCACCACGGCGCGGGCGTCCTCGATGACGACGGACCGGCGCGCGGCGGGCCACTGCGGGTCGAGCGGCACGAAGGCGCAGCCCGCCTGGAGCACGGCGAGCAGCCCGACCACCATGTCGGCGGAGCGGCTGAGCGAGATGCCGACGACCTGTTCGGCGGTGAGGCCGCGCCCGATGAGGTGGTGGGCCAACTGGGCGGAGCGCTCGGCGGCCTGACGGTAGGTCAGGGTGTGGTGCTCGTCGACGATGGCGACGGCGTCCGGCCTGAGCCGCGCCTGCTCGCGGAACATCTCGACGATGGTGGGGCGGACGCGGTCGGCGTGGGTGTCGTTCCACTCGGCGAGGGCCTCGAGCCTGGCCGCCGGGCCGGACGGGCCGATGGTGCCGAGGGGCCGGTCGGGGAAGTCGGCGAGGTCGTCGAGCGCGAGCTGCGCGTCGGCAGGGTCGACGCCGTCGGGGACCGGTATGAGCCGGCCGTCCGCGCCGGCGTCCCGGCTGCCGGGCCCGGCACCGCCGCTCTCGACCCAGCCGAGGACGTCGGCGAAGAGGGTGGCGGGGGTGAGTTCGATGCCTTCGGGGCTCCGGCCCGTCGCCCAGTACGAGAGACCGATGGCGCACGCCTCGGCGACGGTCCGGTCGGAGTAGTCGCCGGTGCGCCGACGCACGTCGGCCAGGCGGGCGGGGGAAAGCAGCACGAGGCCGGCGCTCGGTTCCATCATCGAAGACTCAGCGTCCCTTCCAGGTAATCGCAGTAAGGCTAACCTAAATTAGGCTTGCCTAACTACCCTCTCGCCAGGCGCGCCACAGTCGCGCGTACCGGCCGCCGAGAGCCACCAACTCGTCGTGGGTGCCCAGCTCCACCACGCGTCCCGCGTCGAGCACGGCGATCCGGTCGGCGGCCATCGCCTGCGTCAGCCGGTGCGCCACGAACAGCGTGGTCCGGCCCGCGCACGCGGCGAGGACGGCACGCTCCAGCTCGGCGGCGCCCTCACTGCCCGCCTCCGCCGTCGACTCGTCGAGCACCACCACCGGCGTACGGCTCAGCACAAGGCGGGCCAGGGCGATCTGGGCGATCTTGGTGACGTCCAGGCGCTCACCGCCCTCGCCGACCATGGTGTCCAGGCCTTCGGGAAGGTGCTCCACCCACCCGTCGGCGCCCACCGTCCGCAGGGCGTCCATCAGTTCGGCGTCGGTCGCCTGCGGCGCGGCGAGCCGCAGGTCCTCGGCGAGCGGGCCGGAGAACACGTGCGTCTCCTGCGTCAGGATGCTCACCAACGCCCGCGCCCCGGCTTCGTCAAGACCGCCCAGGTCATGCTCGCCTACGCGCACCGAACCCGCGTCCGGGGTCCCGATGCCCGCGATCAGCGCGGCCAGCGTCGACTTGCCCGCGCCCGTCGCCCCCACCAGGGCGAGCGAACCGCCCGCCGGAATCGACAGGTCGACATCCCGCAGAACCGGTTCGTCCGTGCCGGGGTAACGGAACGTCAGCCCCTCCACGGTCACCTGGTGCGGCACGGCCTTCGCCACCTCGACGGACGCGTCGCCGACCAGCCGCTCGTCGCCGGACTCGTCGAGGACACCGACGAGACGGGTCAGGCTCGCGCCCGACTTCTGCGCCTCGTCGAAGGTGAACATGATGGCGCCCAGCGGGGTGAAGAGCCGGTGGAACATCAGCGGAGCCGCCGACACCTCGCCGAGGCTGGCCGCGTCGGCCTCCAACAGGGCGTATCCCACCACGAGGATGAGGACGAGCCCGATGAACTCGGCGCGGTTCTCCCGGCCCACGAACCGGCCGAAGAACCGGAACACGTCGATACCGAGATTGCGCACCCGCCACGACTCCTGGGTGACCTTCTCCCGGACGGAGTCCTCCAGGCGGTACGCCCGGACCGTGTCGATCCCGTTCAGACCGCTGATCAGCGCCTGCGCGCGGTCGGCCTGCGCCACCCGCTGCTTGCGGTAGAGCGGGGCGGACCGGGGGAGGTACCAGCGCAGGGCCAGCGCGTACGCGGGCAGCGCGCCGGCGCCCGCGAGGCCGAGCCGCCAGTCGAGGCCGAACATGCCGACCGTGGCGATGAAGACCAGCACGCCCGCCGAGAACACGGTGGGGATGGCGGTCCTGATCCCCTTGGACAGCACGGCCACGTCGTCGCCGACCCGGGAGAGCACGTCCCCCCGGCCGACCTGCTCGATCCGCGCGCTCGGCATCCCGAGCACCGCGCGGACGGCGCCCTCCCGCAGCCGCGCGAGGAGGTCCGCGCCGAGCCGCCCGATCAGATAGGTCGAGGCCGCGGTGGCCGCCGCGCCGAGCAGCGCGGCGACCCCCATCAGCACCCCGATCGTCACCAGGACGGACCGCGAATCGCCCTGGACCACCCCGTCGACCACCCGGCCGAGCAGCAGCACCGGGAGGATCTGGAGCGCCGCCCCGGCCACCGTCGTGGCGACGGTGGCCGTGGTCAGCCAGGGCACTTCGCGGCAGTGCGTCGAGACCCACCTGGTGGCCTCACGTCCGGTCGCGGTGCGCAGGGTTGCCGGGGCGACGCCGATGTCGGGGGTGGATGTCTCGGTGGTGCTCACACGTTGGCCAAGTCGGGACGGGGACGGCGGGACGGGTTGGACGTCATTGCTATTCGACCGACTTGACGAGCTCGTCGATCGCGTACGGGAGGGACAGCGCGGTGCCCTGCGACATCGCGGCGCCCACTGCCGGGCCCTCGCTGTCCAGCAGGTAGGACACGTTGCCCTTCTTCACGGCGTCCAGGTTGGCGAAGAGCTTGAACTTCTTCAACGACTCCGTGTCCGCCTTGTCGTTGATGACGACGATGCGGTCCACGTCGACCAGGTCCGTGCGCTCGGGAGAGAGCTCGGTGGAGAACTTGCCGCCCGCGATCTTGTCGATCTTGGTCTGGTACTTGAAGCCCATGCCCGTCAGGAGCCGTCCACGCACATCGGTGGAGGTGAAGGGGTTGATGGCGTCCTTGTACCAGGACAGCGCCACGGAGGTCTGCTTGGCGAACTTCGGGTGCGCCTTCTTGGCCTCGGTCAGCTTGTCCTCGACGCCCTGGACGATCTTCTTGCCCTCGTCCTCCTTGCCCAGCGCCTTGGAGATGTGCACGACGTTGTCCTGCCAGGGAGCGCTGAACAGCTCCTTCTCACCCTTGGTGCGACCCACCGTCGGGGCGAGCTTGGAGAGCTTGTCGTAGGCGGCCTTGTCGATCTCCGAGTAGACCGCGATGATCAGGTCCGGGCGCAGCGAGGCGATCTTCTCGTAGTTGGGGCCGCTGTCGCCGTTCTTCATGACGACCTCGGGCTTGGTGTCGCCCCACTTGTCCTTCACCCAGGGCCACTGGGTGTTGATGTCGGGGGACTTGCCCTCCGGGTTCGGGTACTGGTCGACCATGCCGACCGGCTTGGTGCCGAGCGCGAGGACGGTCTGGTCGTCGGTGTAGCCGACGGTGACGACCCGCTTGGGCGCCTTGGTGATCTTCGTCGAGCCGAACGCGTGGTCCACGGTGACCGGGAACGTGCCGCCGCCGGCGGCGGCCGGGGTGTCCTCGCCCGCCTTGTCTTCCGAGTCGGAACCGCATCCCGCGAGGAGGCCTACGCCGAGCGTCGCGGCGGTCAGTACCGCCGCCAGCCGCCGCCGTGGCGTCGTGAGCTGCGTTCGGTTCGTTCGGCTCGTTCGGTGGAGGAGCATCCGGGTTCCCTTGCTTTCGCGCTGACCGCTGCGCCCCATGTCTAAGGGCAGCCAAACCTTACCCTGCGGAGATGAGGTTAGCCTAGCCTTACCCGTGCATTCTTGAGGCAGACCCTTGCATTTCGCGGGCGGATCAGTCCAGTTGCACGTGCGTACGGCCGATCGGCACGATGAGCGGCCGGTCCCCCACCGGATCGTCGACCACCTTGGCGCGCAGCCCGAACGCCTCGTGCAGCAGCTCCGCGGTGATCACATCACGCGGGTGCCCCTGCGCCAGGATCGAACCGTCCTTCATCACCACGAGGTTGTCGCTGTAGCGCGTGGCCAGGTTGAGGTCGTGCAGCACCATCACCACCGTGCGCCCCGACTCGTGCAGGTCGTCCACCAGGTCGAGCACGTCGATGGCGTGCGCCAGGTCCAGGTAGGTGGTCGGTTCGTCGAGGAGCAGCAGGTCGGTGCCCTGGGCCAGGGTCATCGAGATCCAGACGCGCTGGCGCTGTCCGCCGGAGAGCGAGTCGACCGGGCGGTCGGCCAGGTCGGAGACGCCGGTCATGGCCAGTGCGCGTTCCACGACGCCCGCGTCGTCCGACGACCACTGGCGCAGCCAGCTCTGGTGCGGGTGGCGGCCCCTGGCGACCAGGTCGGCCACCGTCAGACTCTCCGGCGCGACGGGCGTCTGCGGCAGCAGGCCGAGCTTCTTCGCCACGTCCCGGGTCTTGAGCTTGTCGATGTCCTCGCCGTCGAGCACGACCGACCCCTTGGTCGGCTTGAGCAGCCGCGTCAGGGTGCGCAACAGGGTTGACTTGCCGCAGCCGTTGGGACCGATGATCGTGGTGATCACCCCGGGCGGGATGGCCACGTCCAGGTCGTCGATGACGGTCCGGCTGCCGTAACCGACCGAGACGCCCCTGGCGGCGAGCCGCGCCGCGGAGTCCTCGGCGCCTGACTCCTCCACCCCTGACTCCCCGACCTCTGACCCGATCTCGGTGATGTACTGAGCGACCACAAGCCCCCCTAATATTAGGTTTGCCTCACCTTTGTACCAGCTATTTGAGGTTCGCCCGTACCAACAGGTAGACGAGGAAAGGGCCGCCGATCGCGGCGGTGACCACGCCGACGGGGAGACTGTCCGGCAGCACCACGCGTGTCGTGAGGTCGGCGCCGATCAACAGCAGCGCTCCGACCAGCCCTGACGCCACCATCGGGGGCGTCGGACGCCGCGTCAGACGCATCGCCACCTGCGGCGCCACCAGCGCGACGAACGGCACCGGGCCCGCCGCGCTCACCGCCACCGCGGCCAGCAGCACCGCGCACAGCAGCAGCACCGCCCGCACGCGCGTGTACCGGACGCCGAGCCCCGCGGCGACGTCGTCGCCGAGGTGCATCGGCTTGAACTGGAAGGCGGCGCAGGCCACCACGGCCAGCAGCGCGAGCGAGCTCCAGAGCGCGATCCAGACCTCGTCCCACGACCGGTTGTCCAGCGAACCGACGAGCCACGCCTGTGCGCGGGCCACATCCCTGATGTCGGCCGAGACGAGCAGCCAGGTCGTGATCGCCTCCATCACCGCGCTCACCGAGATGCCGATGAGGATGAGCCGGAAGCCGTCGACGCCGCGGCGCCACGCGAGGAAGTACACCAGCAGGCCCGTGCCGAGGCCGCCGGCGAGCGCCGCCGCGGACAGGCCCAGGGAGTCGACGACCGCCGCGGCGGTCCCGCCCGACACCGTCACCGAGAACACCGCGACCGCGCTGGCGCCCCCGGTGATGCCCAGGATGTCCGGGCTGGCCAGCGGGTTGCGCGCGACGGACTGCGTGATCGCGCCGGAGACGCCGAGCGCGATGCCCACGACGAGCCCGGCCAGGGCGCGCGGCATCCGCAGATCCATGATCACGAATTCGTCGACCTGCTCGCCCCGGCCGACGAGCGTGGCCATCACCCGCGACAGGCCGATGGAGAAGTCCCCGACGCTGATGGACAGACAGAACACCAGGAAGGTCGCTGTCATCAGCAGCAGCGTGACGAGGACGAGCCAGGGTCGCCATACGAACGACATGGGGCCGAGCCGCACGCCCGGCGTCACCGAAGGCTTCGCTGCTGTCCCGTCCATGCGCTCTCGCGTCTCACTCATGCGTTCTTGAACTTTCCTCGCCACACCAGGACCGCGAAGAACGGCGCCCCGAGCAGAGCCACGACGACCCCCGCCTCCAACTCGCCGGGCCGCACCACCAGTCGGCCCACGATGTCGCAGACCAGCAGGATGACGGCGCCGAGCAGTCCCGCGTACGGCACCAGCCAGCGGTAGTCGGGGCCGGTCCAGTACCGGGCCACGTGGGCCACCATCAGGCCGAGGAACGCGATGGGACCGCAGGCCGCCGTCGCCGCGCCCGCCAGCAGCGTGATGGCGAGGATGCCGACGGTCCGGCTGAACGCGATGTTCACACCGAGCCCGCGCGCCACGTCCTCGCCCAGGTTGAGCAGGTTCAAGGCGGGCAGCGTGGTGAGGGCCAGCACGAGGCCGACCGCGATGAACGCGGTCACCGGCCAGATGACGTCGAATCCGACGCCGGCCACGGAGCCCGCGTTCCAGAACCGCAGCGCGTTCAGCGACTTCTGGTCCGAGAGCGCGACCGCCGTCGTCATCGCCGCGAGGAACACGGTGATCCCCTGCCCGGCCAGCGCGAGCGTCAGGGGGTTGCCCGCCCCCCGGCCGATGCTCGCGAGGCCGAACACGACGACACCCGCGACGGCCGCCCCCAGGAAGGCGAACCATACGTACTGGAACGGGTTGGAGAGCCCGAACAGGGCGATCACCGACACCACCGCGAACGACGCGCCGGCGTTCACCCCCAGCAGCCCGGTGTCCGCGATCGGGTTGCGCGTGTAGCCCTGGATGAGCGCCCCGCCGACGCCGAGGGCGACGCCCGCGACCACCGCGAGCACCGTCCGTGGCACCCGTACGGTCTGCACGATGAGTCTGATCTCGGTGAGCCGCTGGTCGGATTCCGGCGCCGCGAAGAGCCCGTGCCACACATCGGCCGGGCTCAGTGCGCGGGCGCCGACGGCCAGCGACACCGCCGCCGCGATCACCAGGATCACGGCGAGCAGGCCCAGGCCGAGAACCCGTCGGCGACGGGCCTCCGTTGCGCCCTTCGGCACGGGGCGCTCCACTGCAGTCGTGCTCATGACGACGTACGTTATCCCTTTGATCGGCCCGCGCCGCACGGCCGGGTGGGGCACTCCCGGGGTGCCGGGAGCCGGCCCGTGGGCGCGGTGGCGGCCGGACTAGCGGGCGGCGCTGCCGGTTTCGCCGGCGACCGGCCGGGCTTCGGCGGACTCGGTGCCCCGGGCGCGCACCGAGTCGAGGATCTCGCCGACACGGATCGCGATGTTGGAGAGCAGCGACGAGGTGATGCCGTGCGTGTGCTCGGTGCCGCCCTGGAGGTAGATGCCGCAGCGCAGTTCCGGGTCGGTCGTGATGCGGTAGTCGCGCTCGACGCGGACGCGGCCCTCGTCGTCGCGGAGGCAGCGGTCCGCGACCTCGCCGAGGAGGCCGACGGGGTCGGCGGGGCTGTAGCCGGTGGCGAACACCACGACGTCGGCGTCGATGAGGTTCTCCTCACCCGTGACGAGCGACTTCACCGCGGCCTGTACACCCTCGGAGGTCTCCTTGACGCCGGTGAGGCGGGACACGTTGAGGAAGCGCAGCCGCTCGGTGCCGAGGACCTTCTCCCGGTACATCTGCCGGTACAGGTCGTCGATCAGGTCGATGTCCACCACGGAGTAGTTGGTGTTGCCGTGGTAGCCCATCAGCCGCTGCTTGACCTCCTCGGGCGCCTCGAAGTACTCGTCGACGGCGTCCGGGTCGAAGATCCGGTTGGCGAAGCTGCTGTCGTCGGCGGGGCTGTAGCCGTAGCGGGAGAAGACCGCGCAGATCTCGGCGTCGGGGAAGCGGCGGTGCAGGTAGGCGACGTTCTCGGCGGCGCTCTGGCCGGCGCCCACGACGACGAAGCGGGAGGGCGAGGCATCCTCCAACTGGTCGACCTTGGTGAGCAGTTCGGAGTTGTGCCAGACGCGGTCGCCGCGCTCCACGCCCTCCGGCATGAGGGGGCGCAGGCCGGTGCCTATGACGAGGTTGCGGGCGCGGTGGACGGCGAGCCCCTCGGCCGACCGGACCGTCACGTCCAGGTACTCCACGGCCCCGTCACGGACGAACGGCGTGACGCCGACAACCTCGTGCCCGTAGGAGACCATGTCGTCGACCTTGGCCGCGGACCACTCGAGGTAGTCGTGGAACTCCACCCTCAGCGGGAAGAGGTTCTTGTGGTTGATGAAGTCGGTCAGCCTTCCCTTGCTCTTCAGGTAGCAGAGGAAGCTGAACTCGCTGGTGGGGTTCCGCTGTGTCACCAGGTCCTTGAGGAAGGACACCTGCATGGTCGCGTCGTCGATCAGCATGCCGCGGTGCCAGCCGAAGCTCGGCTGCTGCTCGAAGAAGTGAGCGGTGACCGTCTCCTCCCTGCCGACGCTTGCGTTGTGCTCGCTGAGCGCGATCGCCATCGCCACATTGGACGGGCCGAAGCCGATGCCAATGAGGTCGTGGACCAGTGGTGCGTCGCCAGGAAGAACCTGTGACATGTCACTCCCATCGTGCGGGGAAGCCGCCTGTCAGGCGTGGGGGAAGGTACAGAGGGTGGGCACATCGACAGAGCGACCCACTTGAACTTAGGTGAGCCTAAGCTAATACAACGGAGCTGTCGACCGGGCAAAGCGGACAACCAGCCCTTCGGTGCGGGTATCCGGTCCGGTCAACTGGGACGCAAAGTAGGCTCGTTGCATACTAAGGTAAGCCTTGCTTTACTTATCGTCAGTCGTTCCCTGCTCTGAGGAGGAACCCCATGCGGGTCGTCATGTTCGGTTACCAGACCTGGGGGCACCGCACCCTGCAAGCCCTCCTGGACTCCGAACACGACGTGGTGCTTGTCGTGACGCACCCCAAGAGCGAGCACGCGTACGAAAAGATCTGGAGCGACTCCGTCGCCGACCTCGCCGAGGAGCACGGCGTACCGGTGCTGATCCGCAACCGCCCTGACGACGAGGAGCTGTTCGAGCGCCTCAAGGAGGCGGACGCGGACATCATCGTGGCCAACAACTGGCGTACGTGGATCCCGCCGCGCATCTTCGGTCTCCCCCGCCACGGCACGCTGAACGTCCACGACTCGCTGCTGCCGAAGTACGCCGGTTTCTCCCCGATCATCTGGGCGATGATCAACGGCGAGTCCGAAGTCGGCGTGACCGCGCACATGATGGACGACGAGCTCGACGCCGGCGACATCGTCCGTCAGGAGGCCGTCCCGGTCGGCCCGACGGACACCGCGACCGACCTCTTCCACAAGACGGTCGACCTGATCGCCCCGGTCACCATCGGCGCGCTCGACCTCATCGCGAGCGGCCAGACCGAGTTCACCAAGCAGGACCGCTCGCAGGCGAGCTTCTTCCACAAGCGGTCCGTCGAGGACATCCGCATCGACTGGGGCTGGCCGGCCGAGGACCTGGAGCGCCTGGTCCGCGCCCAGTCGGCGCCATACCCCAGCGCCTTCGCCTACCACAAGGGCAAGCGACTGGAGATCGTCTCCGCGGTCGTCTCCGAAGGCCGCTACGGCGGTACGCCGGGACGCATCTTCTACCGCGAGGGCGAAGGCGTGGTCATCGTCGCCGGAGCCGACGCACGGCACGGCCGCAACCACGGCCTGGCCATCACGCGCGTCCGGACCGAGGACGGCCGGGAGCTGCCCGCGACGGAGTACTTCACCGCCATGGGCGGCTACCTGACCAGCCGCCCCTGATCCCTCGATCCCTCCCCGAACCGGGATCCCGTCCCTGGTCCTCAGCCCGCCGCGGCGAGGACCAGGGGCAGCACCTGCTCGGCGCCCGCCCGGCGCAGGAGCCGGGCGGCGACCGCGAGGGTCCAGCCGGAGTCGGTGCAGTCGTCCACCAGCAGGACCGGCCCCGGTGTGCCTGCCAATGCGGCGGCCAGCTCGCCGTCGACGGTGAAGGCGCCGGACAACGCCCGGAGCCGCTGCGCGGAGTTGCTGCGGCGCGCCGCGTGCGCGCCGTCCGGGCTCGTGTACGTCAGGGTGCCCAGGAAGGGCATGCGGCCGACGGACGCGATCCCTTGCGCGAGGGAGCCGACGAGCTGCGGCCGGGTCAGGGACGGGATGGCGACGACGCCCACCGGCCGGGCGGCGGCATCCGCGGCGTCCGAAGCCCACCCTCCGGGAGAGCGCGCCCAGTCGGCGAGGACCGCCACCGCGGCGCGCAGGACGTCGTCGGGGACGGGACCGTCGGGCGTGTTCTCGGCAAGGAGCGGGCGCAGCCGGTTGCCCCAGCCGATGTCCGAGAGCCGGCCGAGGGCCCGCCCGGTGGAGCACTGCTCATTGGCCGGAATGCGGCCCTTGAGGTCGACGCCGAGCGCGGGCATGCCCGTCGGCCACATTCTGCGCGGCTCGATCTCGACCCCCGGGCGGTCCAGTTCCTTGGCCGCGCCCGTCAGGGCCTCCGTCGAGACGGACGAATCGGTCCAGGGGCCCGCGCAGTTGTCGCAGCGGCCGCACGGGACCGCCCCCTCGTCGTCCAGCTGCCGGCGCAGGAACTCCATGCGGCACCGGGCCGTGCTCACGTAGTCGCGCATGGCCTGCTGCTCGGACTGGCGCTGCCTGGCGACCCAGGCGTACCGCTCGGAGTCGTAGGCCCACGGCTCGCCGGTGGAGATCCAGCCGCCCTTCACGCGCTTGACCGCGCCGTCCACGTCGAGCACCTTCAGCATGGTCTCCAGCCGGGTGCGGCGCAGCTCCACGAGGGCTTCGAGGGCCGGCACGGACAGCGGCCGCCCCGCGTCGGCGAGGGCCGCGATGGTCTGCCGGACCTGCGCCTCGGGCGGGAACGCCGTATCGGCGAAGTAGCGCCAGATGGCCTCGTCCTCCTTGCCGGGCAGCAGCAGCACATCGGCGTGCTCCACACCGCGGCCCGCACGGCCGACCTGCTGGTAGTACGCGATCGGGGAGGACGGCGAGCCGAGGTGGACCACGAATCCGAGGTCCGGTTTGTCGAAGCCCATGCCGAGAGCGGAGGTGGCGACGAGCGCCTTGACCCGGTTCTCCTGCAGGTCGGTCTCGGCCTGCAGCCGGTCGGCGTTCTCCGTACGGCCCGTGTACGAGGCCACCTTGAAGCCGCGCTGCCGCAGGAAGGCGGTGGCCTCCTCGGCCGCGGCGACCGTCAGTGCGTAGATGATGCCGGAGCCCTGGAGCTCGTCCAGGTGCTCGGCGAGCCAGGCCAGCCGGTGTGCGGCGTCCGGGAGTTGCACCACACCGAGGCGCAGGCTCTCGCGGTCCAGCGGGCCGCGCAGCACCAGGGCCTCGCCGGCGCCGGTGCCCAGCTGCTCGGCGACGTCCGCGGTGACGCGGGCGTTCGCCGTCGCGGTGGTGGCGAGGACCGGCACGCCCTCCGGGAGCTCGGTCAGCATCGACCGCAGCCGGCGGTAGTCCGGCCGGAAGTCGTGTCCCCAGTCGGAGATGCAGTGCGCCTCGTCGACCACGAGGAGGCCGGTGGTGGACGCGAGCTTGGGCAGCACCTGGTCGCGGAAGTCCACCGAGTTCAGCCGCTCCGGGCTGACGAGGAGGACGTCGGTCTCGCCGCGCTCCACCTCCCCGTAGATGGTGTCCCACTCCTCCGGGTTGGCCGAGTTGATGGTGCGCGCCTGGATGCCGGCGCGGGCCGCCGACTCCACCTGGTTGCGCATCAGCGCCAGGAGCGGCGAGATGATCACCGTCGGGCCCGCGCCGCGCCGCCGCAGCAGAGCGGTGGCCACGAAGTACACCGCCGACTTGCCCCAGCCGGTGCGCTGCACCACCAGGGCGCGCCGCCGCTCCCGCACCAGCGCCGCCACCGCCTGCCACTGGTCCTCGCGCAGCCGCGCCGACCCTCCGGGGTCGCCGACGAGCTCGGCGAGGATGGCGTCGGCTTCGGTGCGCAGCTCCAGGTTGTCCATGACCCCATGCAACCCGATGCCACTGACAATCGCCGAATCTGCCACGTCCCGCTCCGCGCCATGGGGCTTGTTACCGCTGGTCCTGGCCGTACGTGCAGGGCGCAAGCGTCGGAAGACCATGAACTGGGCAGGGATATAAGCAGCGCATCATCCGATACCGGCATGCGGTGCCGATTGCTCGTTGCCGCCGACGACTGCGACGGGAAGAATTGGGGTCGCTCCCCCGTGCGGCTCTCCGTGGTCCGGTAGGGCTGTGCCGCGCTGCGCTCCCCCAGTCCGACCCCGCCCGCACCACGGGCGCGTAGCCGAAGGGAGGACCGTGACCTTCGGATTCGCTTCGTCCCCTGCCGTACCGCTGCCGGAGCCACCGGCATCGGCCGAGTTGTACGCCGATTCCGCGCACCGACTGGCCCGGATGCTGGAGCCCGCCGAGTGGTCCGCCGCGGGAATCCCGCTGCTGCGCAACCCCCGGGACGTCGTCAGTGGTCTGCACGCACGCCATCGGCCGGCCCCGGGCACGGCCGTCGTGGCCGTCCTCGATCCGGACGAACGGCTGCGGGCGAGCGCCTCGTTCAGCCGGCGCGCGACCGTGACGGACGGCTGGGTGTTCCGCAACGCCCTGCTCGCGCAGTTGCGCCGGATCATCCCGCACGACCTGCGCCGCCGCACTCCGGTACGCACCGCCGTACTGCTCTACTGCCGGGACGGGGACGCCCGTTGGACCCAGGAGGACGGGGCCTGGATGTGGGGGCTGCGGGACGCCTGCACGCTGCACGGGCTGCGTTGCGGCGCGTACGTCACGCTGACGCGCGACGGCTGGCAGGTGCTCGGCGAGGGGCGGGGCGGCCGCCGGCCGAGCGCCGGTTCGCAGCCCGAGGACTTAGCCGCGGTCGATCCGCCGACGACGCGTACCGGAGGCGCTGCCTCCGATGTACTGCGCCGCGCGGCGGCACGCTGACCACCGGCTCCGTCCACCCAGCGCTCACGGCACACGTCGGCCATCGCACTGTGCTGACGACCGCGCTGCTGCGCGATCGTGACCTCGACGCGTCACCGCGCGGACGGCCACCCGTCGGGCGGCCACCGCACGGACATCGCTGTCAGACGCCCGCGCCCAGCATCGCGTTGATCCGCTGCGGGTCGCCGCAGACGATCAGCAGGGTGCTCGCGCGCGTGAGCGCCGTCGGCAGCGCCGCGACCGCGGTCTCCTCGCTGCCGCCGTTGACGGCGACGACGACCACGGGCCGGGGCGCGGCACGAGTCAGCGCGGCGGCGTCGGCGTAGAAGACGTCGTCGCGCGCGTCGTGCTGAGCCCAGTAGGCGGCCTCGCCGAAGGACAGCTCGTGCGTGGCCCACGGGTGCGGGTCGCCGGTGCTGATCACCAGGACGTCGCCGGGGGCACGCCCGGAGTCGAGCAGGAGGTCGACCGCTTCCTCGGCCGCGTCCAGCGCGCCCTCGGCCGAGGCCGGGATCAGCTGGACCTGCGGAACCGAGGCCGAGGCGTCGGGGACAGCCGGGGCGGGCGCCCCGGGCTTGGCGGCCGTGTCGCGCGGCGCGCGCTGCGCGGGCGGCATCGGCCGGGCAGGACCCGGACGGCCGGGGCGCGGCGGAGCCGCGGGACGCGGGCCGGGTACGGGGCGGGGGGTCGGCGCGGTGCGGCCGCTGGCCTGCGTGGCGCGGGGACCCTGGGCACTCTCGTGAATCTGAGGCTCCTCGGGAATGAGAGGCATGAAGTGTTGTCTATCAAACGCCGACACGACTCGCGTCGGCGGGTGGCACATGAGTGCGACCGGAAGCGCCGGAAAAGCGTCAGAACTCAAAGCCGAGCTGACCCTCGATTTCCGGAACTTTTCCGTCCGCCCAGCTGCGGGCCTTCTTGAGGTGCCGCCACTGGGGCAACGCATCAAGATACGCCCACGAAAGCCGGTGGTACGGGGTGGGCCCCCGCTCCGCCAGCGCGGCCTTGTGCACCGGCGACGGATAGCCGGCGTTGGCCGCAAAACCGAAGTCTGCATGTTCGATGCCCAGTTCGGCCATCATTTTGTCGCGCTGAACCTTGGCGATCACCGAAGCCGCGGCGACAGCCACACAGGACTGATCACCCTTGATCACCGTACGAACCCGCCAGGGAGTCCCGAGGTAGTCGTGCTTCCCGTCGAGGATGACCGCGTCCGGGCGGAGCGGCAGCCCCTCCAGAGCACGCACCGCGGCGAGCCGCAGGGCGGCCGTCATCCCCAGTTCGTCGATCTCCTCGTGCGAGGCGTGACCGAGGGCGTGCGCCGTGACCCAGCTCTCCAGCTCCTCGGCGAGCGCGGTGCGCCGCTTGGGAGTGATCAGCTTGGAGTCGGTGAGCCCTTCGGGCGGGCGGCGCAGTCCTGTGACCGCCGCACAGACGGTGACCGGTCCGGCCCACGCACCGCGCCCGACCTCGTCGACACCGGCGACGATCTTCGCTCCGGTGGTGGCGCGCAAGGAGCGCTCGACGGTGTGGGTGGGTGCTTCGTACGGCATGGCGCCAATAGCCTACGCCGCCCGATACCGGCCGCGACACCCAGGCTTGCCGAATCGCTCCGGGACCGGTCCGGGCCCCGGTCGAGGCCCCGGTCGAGGCCTCCTCAAGGACGGAGCAGCGGGACCATCACCTGGTCGATCAAGGCCTCGAATTCATCGTCCCGCCATTCGCTTCCGCACACCTTCGAGCGGTACATGAGCATCGCCGGAATGACGTCGCACACATACGCGTCCAGCCCACCGGAACGCACCTCTCCGCGCTCGATTCCGCGCCTCACGACCTCCTTGATCAACTTCACGCTCGGCTCGACGACCCCTTCGAAGATCACGTCGTGGAAGCGCTCGGCCGTTGCCGTGTCGCACTCGTGAAGCACGGCACGCAGGGCGTTTCCGGGGCGCGAGAACATCGACACCCGCATCTGCTTGCACAGCTGCAACAGATCCTCCCGGACGCCGCCGAGGTCCGGGACGCTGTCGAGCCGCGGCAGTCCGGCCCGCAGCGCGTCCACGACCAGATCCTCCTTGGACGGCCAGCGGCGGTAGACGGCGGCCTTGCCGGTCTGCGCGCCCGCGGCCACCCCTTCCATCGTCAGCCCGCTCCAGCCGACCGTACTGAGCTGCTCAAGGGCGGCGTCGAGAATCGCCCGCTCCAGGACGGCCCCCCGACGGCGCGGGGAGACCGTTCGAGCGGGAACGGCCGCCCAACGGGAAGTAGCCATCATTTTCTCTCCATCGAGCACACGCGGAAGGCGGGTTGAGCGGTCGGACACGGGAAGGGTGAGCGAACGCTTGCGTTCACTCAAGTGGAGTCACTACCGTCGCAGTTGACAGTGAACGGGACCGTTCACTAAGGAACTTGTGGGGGATCATGACGACCACCTCTCAGCTGACAAAGAATCAAAAACCGGGGGCCGCACGCCGAGAGGGTCACCCCGGCCTCGCTCTCACCGTCATCGCGGCCTGCCAGCTCATGGTGGTCCTGGACGCGACCATTGTGAACATCGCGCTCCCCCACATCCAGGGAGCGCTCAACTTCTCGACGACCGACCTCACTTGGGTCGTCAGTGCGTACACCCTCACCTTCGGCGGACTGCTGCTGCTCGGCGGCCGCGCCGGTGACATCCTGGGACGCCGCCGCGTCTTCATGGCAGGCATCCTTCTCTTCACGGCCGCCTCGCTTCTCGGTGGGTTCGCCCAGGAGCCCTGGCAGTTGCTGGCCGCGCGGGCCCTGCAGGGCGTCGGCGGCGCCATCGCGTCGCCCACCTCGCTGGCACTCATCACGACGACGTTCCCCGAAGGCCCCGAGCGGAACCGCGCGTTCGGCGTCTTCGCCGCCGTCTCCGCGGGTGGCGGCGCCATCGGCCTGCTGGCGGGCGGCATGCTCACCGAGTGGCTCGACTGGCGCTGGGTGCTGTTCGTCAACGTACCCATCGGCATACTGATCGCCGTCCTCACCCCGCTCTACATCAACGAGTCCGAGCGTCACCCCGGCCGTTTCGACATCCTCGGCGCCACGACGTCGACACTCGGCATGGCCTCCCTGGTCTACGGATTCATCCGCGCCTCCGAGGAAGGCTGGCGCGACAGCCTCACCGTGGGTTCGTTCGCCGCGGCGGTGGTCCTCCTCCTCGCCTTCGTGTTCGTCGAGAAACGCGCCAAGGAACCGATCACACCCCTCCGGATGTTCGCCGACCGCAACCGCTCCGGCACCTACGTGATCATGCTCAGCCTCGCCGCCGCGATGTTCGGCATGTTCTTCTTCATCGTCCTCTTCGTGCAGAACATCCTGAACTACACGCCGATCGAGGCCGGCCTCGCCTTCCTGCCCGTCACGGTGGTCATCGCACTCGGTGCGGGCCTGTCCCAGAAGTTCCTTCCCGTGCTCGGCCCCAAGCCGTTCATGGTGACGGGGTCGATCATCGTCGCGCTCGGACTCGGCTGGCAGACACTGATCGGCCCGGACAGTTCGTACGTCGGTGGCGTGCTCGGCCCGATGCTCCTGTTCGGCTTCGGCATGGGCCTGAACTTCGTCACCCTGACCTTGACCGCGGTCTCCGGAGTGGCCCTCCACGAAGCGGGCGCGGCATCCGGCCTGCTCAACGCCACCCAGCAGGTCGGCGGCTCGCTCGGCCTCTCCATCCTCACCACGGTCTTCGGCACGGCGAGCCGCGACGAGGCCAAGGACCAGATGGCCGACTTCATGGCACACGCGACACCGGAGCAGAAGGCCGAGTTCGCCAAGACCCACGAACTCCCCGCGCCCTGGGCCCACGAAGTGCTGTCACAGGGCATCTCGACCGCCTTCATACCCGCCGTCGCCATGGCCGTGCTCGCCCTGATCACCGCCGCGTTGGTGATCCGCGTGCGCAAGAGCGACCTAGACGCCCTCGCCGGCACGGCGACCGCCGCGGGCCCCGCAGGCGGCTGACCGAACGAACCGCGGGCGCCGGCACACGGACGACGACGTGCCGCCGGCGCCCGCAAGCATGGCTGTGCCAGTGGCCCGCCTCAGAGCAGCCCGGGCCACACGCGCGGCGACCCCTTGCCCATCGGGTCTGTGACGCCACCTGGCCTGTGGCACCACCAAGCCTGTGGCACCACCGCGCCTGTGACACCACCCGGCCTGCGGCACAACCGTGCGAGCAAGCTCCCCACGCCCCCGGCGCGTCCCAGCCGCCCCGCCCCGCCCCGCCCCGCCCCGCCCCGCCCCGCCAGGGATGGTCAGACCACGTCGCCGGAAACCCAGCCGGGCAGCGCCTCCGTGCGCTCCAGCCACTCCGCAGGCGGTGCTCCACCCTCACCGCACGCGACCACGCCACCCACGATGGCGCACGTCGTGTCCATGTCGCCGCCCACCTGAGCGGTCTCCCATATGGCCCGCTCGTACGATCCGAGCCCCCGAGCGGCCGACCACAACGCGAACGGCACCGTGTCGTGGGCCGTCGTACGCCGACCACAGCCAAGCACCGCCGCGACCGTCCCGGCATCGCCGTAGTCGAGCATGTCCCGCGCCCGTCGCAGCCCCGCTCCCACGGCGCTGCGGGGCACCAGGGCGATGACGCCGTCGAGGAGCTCCTTCGGTGTCGGCGTCCCGGCGGGGTTGGCCGTCAGCGCCGCGGCCGCGGCCACCGCCATCGCCCCGACGACAGCCTCACGGTGCTGATGCGTGGGGTACGCCGAGATCTCCGCCTGGTGCGTCGCCTGCTCGGGGTCGTCGGCGTACCAGGCGCCGAGCGGGGCGATCCGCATCGCCGCGCCGTTCCCCCAGGATCCCTGCCCCTTGAAGAGCGCGGAGGCCAGCTCCCGCCAGTCCCCACCTTCCCGCACCTGCCTCAGCAGCCGGTTCACGGCGGGGCCATATCCGCGGTCGAAGTCGTGGTGCTCGGCGAACGACTGGGCGAGTGCGTCCTGGTCGATCCGGCGGTGCTTTTTGAGGACCGCCAGTACGGAGCAGGCCATCTCCGTGTCGTCGGTCCATTGCCAAGGAGCATCGGGCAACTGTCGGCCCTTGAGCAGTGGGTAATGCGCGGGCACGAAGAACTGTGAGCCCAGCGCGTCCCCCACCGCCAGTCCGCGCAGGCTGGCCATGGCGCGCTCGAGGCGCTGGTCGGGAGAGGAGTCAGCGATCATCGCCCCGCCACCTTATCCTGTGACGCCGTACGGCTCGGGCTCGCGCCAGCGTTCGAACGGTCGGTCCAGCGTGTACTTGCCGTCGTCACCGAGCACCAGCACCCTCATCTCTCCGTTGCCCGGATTGGACAGCGACTCGAACTCCGCCACCGACCAGTGGAACCAGCGCATACAGAACAGCCGCATGGTCAGCCCGTGCGTAACCAGCAGGACGTTCGGCGGGTGGTCCGGTGCCTCGAAGCTCCGGTAGAGACTCTCCAGGAAGGCTCCCACCCTGTCGTAGACGTCGGCCCCGGATTCTCCTTGTGCGAAGCGGTAGAAGAAGTGCCCGTACGCGTCGCGGTACGCCTTCTGCAGCCGGACGTCGTCCCGGTCCTGCCAGTTGCCCCAGTCCTGTTCCCGCAGCCTCGGCTCCTCCCGCACACGCACCAGCTCGGGGTCGAGCCGGAACGCCTGGAGGGTCTCGTGGGTACGGCGGTACGGCGAGACGTACACGCTCACCCGCTCACGGCCGAGCAGCTCCCGCAGGCGTTTCCCCGTGTCCGCCGCTTGGGACCACCCCGACTCGGTGAGTGCGAGAGCGTGATCGGGCTCGCGCTCGTACACGGTGTCGTCGGCGTTTCCGGCCGACTCGCCGTGCCGGACCAGGATGATGCGCCGCGGGCGTGCCATAGGGAAACCCTAGATCGGGTCCCTGACGGGCTGCTCAGTCGGGTAGCCGGCCGGCCTCCATCCGGCGTATTCGGCCCCTGAACCGTCGGCGGAGCAGCCGGTCGTGCGAGACGACGACCAGGGCTCCTGTCCACTGGTCGAGTGCCGCCTCCAGTTCCTCGACCAGGCCGAGCGCCAAGTGGTTGGCGGGCTCGTCGAGGAGGAGCAGGTCGGCGGGTCTGGCGAGCAACCGGGCGAGGGCCAGCCTCCGGCGCTGCCCGGCGGACAGCTGCCCCACCGGGACGTGGAGGTCACGGGGCCGGAACAGCCCGTACGACAGGAGCAGTTCCCGCTGCTCCTCCGCTGTCAGTCCCAGGCCTTTGCCGAACACTTCGAGGACCGGCTCGGCAGGACGTCGTACCGGTATTTCCTGGGCGAGGTAGCCGATGCGGCCTCTGCGGACGACAGAGCCCTTGTCCGGTTCGAGTACCCCCGCCATGGTGCGCAGCAGAGTGGACTTCCCTGCGCCGTTAGCCCCGTGGATCAGCAGTCGCTCTCCGGCCGAGACGGTGAGCGACTCCACGGCGAGCCGCTCGCCCACCCGCACGTCCCACAGGGTGACCAGGGCACCTTCGGTCGCGCCTGTCGCGGGGCGTGCCGTGAAGGTCAGTGGTTCCGGAGGCTTGGGCACCGGCTGTTCTCGCAGTCTGCGCAGGCGCTCTTGCGCGTTCCGCACACGTCCGGCGACCGAGGCCTGCACCCGTCCTCCGGCGCGGTCGTACGCCATTTTGTTGTTGTCCTTCATGCCGCGACCACCGGCCACCGCGTGAGCTGTGGTCGCCATGAACTCCTGGAGCCGGCTCACCTCCTCGCCCCACTGCGCGTACTGCTGCTCCCAGCGTTGCCGGGCGGCCGCCCGTTCCGCCACGAGTCCCTGATAGCCGCCGCCGTGCCGCACCACCGACCGGCGGTCGGCGTCCACCTCCAGGATCGCGGTGGCCACGCGCTCCAGGAACGTGCGGTCGTGGGAGACCGCGACCACGGTCCCGCGGTGCGCCGTCAGGGCGCTCTCCAGCCAGTCCAGAGCACCCTCGTCCAGGTGGTTGGTCGGTTCGTCCAAGAGCATGACCTCGGGTGCTGCCGCGATGAGGCAGGCGAGGCCGAGCCGCGCCTGCTCACCACCGGACAGGCTGCCCAGGGTTCTGTCCCGACTGATGTGACCGAGCCCCAGTCCGTGCATCGCCTTGTCCACGCGGGCGTCCGCCTCATAGCCGCCGCGCAGTTCGAAGGCGGTGAGCAGGTCGCCGTACTCACTCAGCCCCTTCTCCGTCGCGGAAGCCAGCTCCGCTTCCAGGGCCCGCAACCGGCCCTCCATCTCCCGTAGTTCGGCCAACGCCGCGTCGATCGCGTCACCGACACGACGGTCGGCCGGGAGTTGGGGAGTCTGAGCGAGCAGCCCGGCTCCCCGCTCGGCGACGGTCACGACCTCGCCCTCGTCGGGCCGTTCGTCCCCGGACATCAGGCGCAGCAGGGTGGACTTGCCCGCGCCGTTCTCCCCCACGACGCCTATGCGCTCCCCCGGCCGCACCGCGAGGGACACCCCGTCGAGGAGCAGTCGATCACCACGAGCCTTGGTCACGCCATGCAGAGAGATCTGAGTAGGCAAGAGCACCCCCGGTTCGCATCCACCTTGGACAAACGCAACGCCTGTCGCATTACGACGAGTGTGGCACACTGACCCGTGCTAATGCAACGCGAGTTGTGATTAAGTTTCGAGCGAGTCGACGGAGAAGGGCCGAATCCATGGCGGACAAGCCTGTCGCGGCTGGTCAGAGCGTTGACGCACCCAGCACCGAGCAGCGAGGCTCAGGCGGATCAGGCAGGGCAAGTCGCGGCGGATCCCAACAGCGCGGCTCGGCGCAGCCCGCGAAAGCTGAAGCGACGCGGTCGGCAAAAGCTGAAGCGGCACAGCCGGCGAAAGCGGCAGCAGCGCCGTCGACGAAGGCAGCAGCGCCCCAGTCGGCAAACCCAGCGGCACCGCAGTCAGCGACGACAGCAGGCACGCCGGGGGAAACGGAAGCGACGCCTCCGTCGCCCGCTCCCGGCACCCGCCGCCCCGGCGGCCGCACGGCCCGCACCCGCGCCGCCGTCCGGGACGCCGTGCTGAGCGGTCTGAGCAACCACGGCTATCCCGGGCTCACCGTCGAATACATCGCCGACCACTCGGGCGTGCACAAGACCACGCTGTACCGCCGTTGGGGCGGCCTCGAAGGCATGGTCGCCGACGCACTGGCCATGGCAGGAGAGGACACCTGGACTCCGCCAGACACGGGAAGTCTTGAGGGCGACCTGCGTGAGCTCGCCCGCGAAGTGGCCGACTCCTTCTCCGACGACGCGGCAGCCGCGGCGCCCACCGCCTTCGTCGCGGCGGCCTTCCAGTCGGCCCGGGCCGCCGACGCGCTGCACGCCTTCTACGCCGAGCGGTTCGGCCGCTGTGAGGCGGTCGTCGCACGCGCCGTGGCACGCGGCGAAGCACCCCCGGACACCGACGCGGCCGCACTCGTCCGCGCCGTCTCGGCCCCGCTGCTGCTCCGCGTGTTCATCACGCGCGAGCCGATCGACACGGCGCTCGCGGACCAGTCGGCGGCGGCGGCCCTCGCCGCAACCCGCGCGGGCGCGTTCGCCCGGAAATCACCGTAGCCACAGCCGAAACGCCGGGAAGAGAGGCAGAGCCAGGCAAAGCACAGGAACGCAGGGGAAGCCAGCAAGGAGTCAGCGAGGAGGGGTACACCGGCCAAGGCTCAGACCGTCCACGCCGGCTCCAACTCCACGATGTCGCCCGCGAGCGCGGAGATATCGGCATCCGTCTGTGCGCGCAGTGAGAGACGCTCCACCCGCTCGGCGCGGTACTTGCCGTGCTCGGCCGCCGACAGCCACATGGAAAGCACCAAGAACTCGTGTCCGGGCGCCTCACCGAAAAGGCCGCGCACCATTCCTGGGGAGCCGGCCATCGCGGGATTCCAGACCTTCTCCTGCATCAGTGCGAAGTGCTCCACCCGCGCTTCCCGGACCCGGCAGTGCGCGACACGCACCACGTCCACGTCGGTGAAACGGGGTTCGAACCCGGTCTTCACGTCGAAGCGGTAGTCGAAGAGTTTGGCCTGGAGGTCTTTGTAGGTGCCTGACTGCGCAGCCGCCAGACGGTCGTGCGAGCGGGCCATGAAGGAGTCGTAGAAAGCTCGGCTCTCCCAGAAGGCGAAGACGTGAGCGACACCCTGACGACCCCGGCTCCACCCCCCGCCCTGCCCCCGGAACCCCGGCTCGCCCAAAAGCCCCGCCCACTTTCGCTGCCCTCGTTCGAATCCCCGACGGTCCACCACGGTGCAGCGAATCCACTTGACCAGCACCGCGCCATCGTACGGCGCGGAGCGCGGCCCGGGTCACGCTCCGGCGTAGTGCACCCGGATCAGCTCGGCCGAGTCAGCAGCATCCAGTTCAATACCGAACTCGCGGTCGAGAACGTGCGTCAATTCGCCCACAGGAACGCTTCGTTGATCCACAGAACCGTCCGGCTGCTCCACCGTCAGCTGATCGCCAACCAGTTTGCGTCGCACCTGTGGACCTGCCTTCTGCACCACCGGACGCCTGATGAAGGATGACCTGGGATGGGTTGAGGTGTAGTGGTTCATCACTACGTAGTCGACGGGAAGTCGCCGCTCCTGCGTGTACGCGTAGAGGTCGTGCCATCCGTCCGAGTGCCACGTCCGCAGCGCCAGAACGCCCTCGGCCTCCTGCTGGAGACCAAAACGCCACTCTCCTTGCCGCACGTCCGCGCCGCCGCGCAGCGGAATCGGTTCGAGCAGCCCATCGGCGCCGAACCCGACGTCGCAGTGCCACGCTTCGCCGTCCACCTCCACCTTCAGGACCATGTGCGTGACCGCGCGCGTGGCGGACGCCCCGGCCCTGACCCGGGCCGCGAGCCCGGTGACGTCGAAGCCGATGCGTTCCAGAGCGGCCGCGAAGAGCAGGTTCTGTTCGTAGCAGTAGCCGCCCCGCCGACTGTGCAGCAGCTTGTCCTGCACTGCCGGCAGGTCCAGCGGCACCGGACGGCCGAGCATCATCTCCAGGTTCTCGAAGGGGAGCGCCGCCACGTGCTCTCTGTGGAGCACACGCAAAGTGGCGAGGTCCGGCTTCGTCCCGCCGGTGTGTCCGAGCCTCGCCAAGTAGGCGTCGATATCGAGTTCTGCCCCGCTCCATGTCATGCGTCCATGATCTCCGCGGCCGGATCGCACGCCAACCGGGATCATCCCGGAGCAAGTGGACCGCTCCTGACCAGCGACGCTACGAGGTTGTCAGTCGCACGCCGTAGCGTGTGCGTTGGACATGCCTGGTGGATCCGTAGCGGCCAGGTCACGAGGAGGGGGAAGTCCAGTGAGCAGCGTCAGCAAGGGAATCAAGAAGGTCGAAGTCGGACTCAAGTGGGACCCGAGCCCGGCAGGGACGCCGTCCAACGACCTCGACATCATCGCCGCGACGTACGCCGCGGACGCTCCGTACGGCGACCCCGTGTACCTCGTGCACTTCGACAGCCGCTCCCCCGACGGCACCATCACCCTGAACCGGGACAGCAGGACGGGCCAGGGTTTCGGCTTCGACGAGGTCATGGTCCTTGAGCTGGACCGGCTCGCCCCCACCTTCGCCCGGGTCGTCGTGGGGGTGGCCATACAGCAGGAGGCGGCGCAGAAGGTGTTCGGCGACATCGGGAACACCGCGGTCCGCATCCGCGAGGGGTACACGGACCTGGCGCAGAGCGATCTGTCCAGCGTCTCCGGCTGTACGGCCGCGACCATCGCCGAGTTCACCCGGGACGAGACCGGGGCGTGGTCGTTCCGCGAGACCATCCGAGGCTTCGACACCGACCCGACGGTGTTCGCCTCGCTCATGGGCGGCCGGCTCTGAAGGGACGGCCTTGGGCGACACCAACCATTCCGCTGCGGTGACGCCACCCAGTTCGCTGCAGCACCCCCGCCCTCTGAGCCGCTGGGCCGACCGACCGAGTAGAGCCACCTGAAAGCCCCCTGCCGCACAGTGAGCCACTACAGGGCCCTGGGACCACGCCAAAGGGCGGTGGCGCCGAGAATCCGGCTCCACCGCCCTTGGCGGTCACTTCACTTCCGGGACGAGCCCGGAGTCACAGCCTGCTGGTGTCAGCTGCAGCCACTGGTCGAGCCGCAGCCCTCGCAGATGTAGCAGGAACCGGCGCGCTGCATCTTCGTACCGCAGGAGAAGCACAGCGGCGCGTCGGCCTGAATGCCCAGCTGCATCTCGACGAGCTCCGCGCTGGTGTGCGCCTGCTGCGGTGCGGCCTTGATGCCCTCAGCCTCCGCCTTCGGCGTGGCGACGGCCTTCAGGGACTCGGTCTGCAGCGGGGCGGACTGGGCCAGGCCTTCGACGTCCACCTCGTCCTCGGTCGGCTCGTACGACCCGGTCTCCAGGTGCCGCTGACGCTCCTCGGCGGAGTGGATGCCGAGCGCGGACCGCGTCTCGAAGGGCAGGAAGTCCAACGCCAGGCGGCGGAAGATGTAGTCGACGATCGACTGCGCCATCCGCACGTCCGGGTCGTCCGTCATACCGGCCGGCTCGAACCGCATGTTCGTGAACTTGGAAACGTACGTCTCCAGGGGCACGCCGTACTGCAGGCCGACCGAGACCGCGATGGAGAAGGCGTCCATCATGCCCGCGAGGGTCGAGCCCTGCTTGGACATCTTGAGGAAGACCTCGCCGAGACCGTCGTCCGGGTAGGAGTTGGCGGTCATGTAGCCCTCGGCGCCGCCCACCGTGAAGGAGGTGGTGATGCCGGGACGGCCCTTCGGGAGACGCTTGCGGACCGGGCGGTACTCGACCACCTTCTCGACCGCGGCACGGATCGTGTCCTCGGTCTTCTCGGTGATCTCGGCCTTCTCCTCCTCCTTCTTCTTGGCGGAGAGCGGCTGACCGACCTTGCAGTTGTCGCGGTAGATGGCGAGCGCCTTGACGCCCATCTTCCACGCCTCGAAGTAGACCTCTTCGACATCCTCGACGGTGGCGGTCTCCGGGAGGTTGACCGTCTTGGAGAGGGCACCCGAGATCCACGGCTGGATCGCGGCCATCATGCGGACGTGGCCCATCGCGGAGATGGAGCGCTCGCCCATGGCGCAGTCGAAGACCTCGTAGTGCTCGGTCTTCAGGCCCGGGGCGTCGATCACATTGCCGTTCTCGGCGATGTGGGCGACGATCGCCTCGATCTGCTCCTCCTGGTAGCCCAGGCGACGCAGGGCCTGCGGCACGGTGCCGTTGACGATCTGCATCGAGCCGCCGCCGACGAGCTTCTTGAACTTCACCAGGGCGAGGTCGGGCTCCAGGCCCGTGGTGTCGCAGGACATCGCGAGACCGATGGTGCCGGTCGGGGCGATGACGGACGCCTGAGAGTTACGGAAACCGTTCTTCTCACCGAGGCGGATCACGTCCTGCCAGGCCTCCGTGGCGGCGGCCCAGATCGGCGAGTCCAGGTCGTCCATGCGGACGGCCGCGGCGTTGGCGTCGGCGTGCTGCTTCATGACGCGCTTGTGCGGCGTGGCGTTCTTGGCGTAGCCGTCGTAGGGGCCGACGACCGCGGCGAGCTCGGCGGAACGCTTGTACGAGGTACCCGTCATCAGCGACGTGATGGCGCCGGCGAGGGCACGGCCGCCGTCGGAGTCGTACGCGTGACCGGTGGCCATCAGGAGGGCGCCGAGGTTGGCGTAGCCGATGCCCAGCTGGCGGAAGGCGCGGGTGTTCTCGCCGATCTTCTGCGTCGGGAAGTCCGCGAAGCAGATGGAGATGTCCATCGCGGTGATGACCAGCTCGACGACCTTGGCGAAGCGCTCGGAGTCGAAGGACTGGTTGCCCTTGCCGTCGTCCTTCAGGAACTTCATCAGGTTCAGCGAGGCGAGGTTGCAGGACGTGTTGTCCAGGTGCATGTACTCGCTGCACGGGTTCGAGCCGTTGATGCGGCCGGACTCCGGGCAGGTGTGCCAGGCGTTGATGGTGTCGTCGTACTGGATGCCGGGGTCGGCGCAGGCCCAGGCGGCCTCGGCCATCTTGCGGAAGAGCGACTTGGCGTCGACCTCCTCGATGACCTCGCCCGTCATGCGGGAGGTGAGGCCGAACTTGCCGCCCTCCTCGACCGCCTTCATGAACGTGTCGTTCACGCGGACCGAGTTGTTGGCGTTCTGGTACTGGACGGACGTGATGTCGTCGCCGCCCAGGTCCATGTCGAAGCCCGCGTCGCGCAGGGCGCGGATCTTCTCCTCTTCCTTCACCTTGGTCTCGATGAAGCCCTCGATGTCGGGGTGGTCGACGTCGAGGATGACCATCTTGGCCGCGCGGCGCGTGGCGCCACCGGACTTGATGGTTCCGGCGGAGGCGTCGGCACCGCGCATGAAGGAGACGGGGCCCGAGGCGTTGCCTCCGGAGGACAACAGTTCCTTGGAGGAACGGATACGGGAGAGGTTCAGGCCGGCGCCGGAGCCGCCCTTGAAGATCATGCCCTCTTCCTTGTACCAGTCGAGGATCGACTCCATGGAGTCGTCGACGGCCAGGATGAAGCAGGCGGACACCTGCTGCGGCTGGGGCGTTCCGACGTTGAACCAGACCGGCGAGTTGAAGCTGAAGATCTGGTGCAGGAGGGCGTATGCCAGCTCGTGCTCGAAGATCTCCGCGTCGGCGGGCGAGGCGAAGTAGCTGTAGTCCTCGCCGGCCTTGCGGTACGTCTTCACGATGCGGTCGATCAGCTGCTTGAGGCCGGTCTCGCGCTGCGGGGTACCGACGGCCCCGCGGAAGTACTTGCTGGTGACGATGTTGACCGCGTTCACCGACCAGAAGTCGGGGAACTCGACGCCACGCTGCTCGAAGTTGATCGAGCCGTCGCGCCAATTGGTCATGACGACGTCACGGCGCTCCCAGGCCACCTCGTCGTACGGATGCACGCCGGGCGTCGTGTGGATGCGCTCGATACGCAGACCCTTGGCCTTGGAACCCTTTGCGCGGGAACCTCGTGCCGGGCCGCTCGTCGTCTCGGTCATGCCGCCTCCCTGTATCAGGCTAAAACGCCCTGAAGTACCACGTTCTTCCCGTGGCACGGATGTGTGTCTGATGTTGCGGGCATCGCAGAGGACGCCCTCAACAGGTCTGGTTCGCCGCCGGCCGGTCGGTCAGCCGGTCAGTCGGCGGCAGTGGCGGGCACCGGGACTTCGACAGTCCCTCCGGGCCCGCAGTCATTCACGACGCGCTCTCCGCCCGCGTCGCACGGCTCCGCCCGGAGCCGCTGTTCCCTCAGCTCCCCGATGGCAGCCTCGAAGTCCTCGAGCGAGTCGAAAGCCCGGTACACGGACGCGAAACGCAGGTAGGCGACCAGGTCGAGCTCCTGCAACGGGCCGAGTATGGCAAGGCCCACGTCGTGAGTGGTCAGCTCGGCGCTTCCGGTGGCCCGCACCGCCTCTTCGACCCGCTGGCCGAGCAGAGCGAGGGCGTCCTCGGTCACCGGCCGCCCCTGGCACGCCTTGCGGACGCCATTGATGACCTTGGTGCGACTGAAGGGCTCCGTCACGCCGCTGCGCTTGACCACCATCAGTGAGCACGTCTCCACGGTCGTGAAACGACGGGAACAGTCGGGGCACTGACGGCGCCTGCGGATCGACGTGCCGTCGTCGGTGGTCCGGCTGTCGACTACGCGGCTGTCGGGGTGCCTGCAGAAGGGGCAGTGCATGGAACTCCCAACCCTCCTTCACGGCACGACTCATAAGCCTCAACGGGCCCTCGGGGCCCTCGAAGCAGCCCCAAGCATAGGCGATCCCGGAGGCCCTGAAAGACCAGGGACCACAACTTCTGGGCTGCTGCGGCAATCCAACCACTAGATCTGGGGTTAGGTCGCTTTTTCAGCACTGCGCGTGTCGTACCGCCCCGGAAGGCATCCCGGATCACATCAAAGCCGCGGGGCCGTCACTCACGCCGCTCGGGGCGGGGGCCGGTGCCGGGTTGACGGGGTGCCGAGTGGCAGTATGGGAGCCCCGCCGAGGGGCTCACCGTCCCGGCGGTGAAGCGTACCGTAATGAACCGAAATGCCGTTCGGCCCGAGCGTCAGCCATACACCCAAACACATGATCACGGCGGGTAATCTACGTTTTTTCACTCGAACGTGTGTTTGGCGCAACCTTTCGAAAGCAATTACCGTTGGCTAGCTAGGGAGAGAACATCTCGAGAGGGGCCGACCGACGTGACCACCACCGCAGACAGCGCCACCATCACTGCCCAGGACCGCTCCCAGAGCCGACTCGAGCCGGTGCATGCCATGACTGAAGCAGCCACGAACCAGGAGGGGCCCAAGCCCACTCGCTCCCTGCCGGGCCGACCTCCAGGCATCCGGGCCGACAGCTCGGGGCTGACCGACCGGCAACGCCGCGTGATCGAGGTCATCAGGGACTCCGTGCAGCGGCGCGGCTACCCACCGTCGATGCGGGAGATCGGGCAGGCCGTCGGCCTCTCCAGCACCTCCTCCGTCGCCCACCAGCTGATGGCTCTGGAGCGCAAGGGCTTCCTGCGCCGCGACCCGCACCGCCCTCGCGCGTACGAGGTGCGGGGCTCGGACCAGCCCAGCAGCCAGCCCACCGACACCACCGGCAAGCCGGCGGCGTCGTACGTCCCGCTCGTCGGCCGTATCGCGGCCGGTGGGCCGATCCTCGCCGAGGAGTCGGTGGAGGACGTCTTCCCCCTCCCCCGACAGCTCGTGGGAGACGGCGAGCTCTTCGTACTCAAGGTCGTCGGTGACTCGATGATCGAAGCCGCGATCTGTGACGGTGACTGGGTCACGGTGCGCCGCCAGCCCGTCGCGGAGAACGGTGACATCGTGGCCGCCATGCTGGACGGCGAAGCGACGGTCAAGCGATTCAAGCGCGAGGACGGACACGTCTGGCTGCTGCCGCACAACTCCGCGTACCAGCCGATCCCCGGCGACGAGGCAACCATCCTCGGCAAGGTCGTGGCGGTGCTGCGGCGGGTGTGAGACCCCGCCCCTGACCGGGCCCCGGAACCAACTGCGCCGGTTCCGGGGCCCTGCTGCGTCCGGGGCCGGACCGCCACGAGCCTGCGTCGGGGCCGCACGGCCACGACGGACGAGCCCCGTGGCCGAAGCCGAGAGCCGCCCCCTATGCCTCGTCCGCCTTCGCCGCGGCGTCGATCGCCGCCAACGAGCGGCGTACCTGACTGCGGTCCGTCGTGTACCAGAAGTCGGGCAGCGAAGCCCGCAGATAGCTGCCGTAGCGCGCGGTGGCCAGCCGGGGGTCCAGGACGGCTACCACTCCGCGGTCCCCTGACGCCCGTACGAGACGTCCCGCGCCCTGCGCCATCAGCAGAGCCGCATGGGTCGCCGCGATCGCCATGAAGCCATTGCCACCGGCCTCGTCGACCGCCTTCTGGCGAGCACTCATCAGCGGATCGTCGGGGCGCGGGAACGGGATCTTGTCCATGATCACCAACTGGCAGCTGGGGCCCGGCACGTCGACGCCCTGCCAGAGCGAGAGCGTCCCGAAGAGGCAGGTCTCCGAGTCAGCCGCGAAGCCCTTGATCAGCTCGCCCAAGGTCTCCTCCCCCTGCAGGAGAATCGGCACGTCCAAGCGCTCCCGCAGCTCCTCCGCCGCGCTCTGAGCGGCACGCATGGAGGAGAACAGGCCGAGCGTGCGGCCACCGGCCGCCTGGATCAGCTCGGCCAGCTCGTCGAGCATGTCGCTCCGGGTGCCCTCACGGCCCGGCCGGGCCAGATGCTTGGCCACGTACAGAATGCCCTGCTTGCCGTAGTCGAAGGGGGAGCCCACGTCGAGGCCCTTCCACACAGGGGCGTCCTCGGACTCGGTGCCCTCCGGGGCCAGGCCGAGCGAAGCCCCCACCCCGTTGAAATCGCCGCCCAGCTTGAGCGTGGCAGAGGTGAGGACCACCGAACGGTCGGCGAAGAGCTTCTCCCGCAGCAGCCCCGACACGGACATGGGGGCCACCCGCAGGGAGGCGCCGAAGCGTTCATGACGCTCGTACCAGACGACGTCGTACTCGGAGCCGTTCGTGATGCGCTCCGCCACGTCGTGGATCGACTCCACGGACGCGAGCGCCTGCTTACGGACGGCGTCCTCGTCCTGGACCGACTTGTCCCGGGTCGAACCGAGAGCCGTGATGACTCCCCGGGCGGCGTCACGCAACGCCATCAGCGCATACCCGAGGTCCTCCGGGATCTCCTCCAGACGGCCTGGCAGGGCCAGCTCCATCAGGCGCTCAAAACCTTCCGACGCGGTCTGGAGCTGGTCGGCCACCTTTTCGTTGACGAGCTTCGCCGCGCGGCGCACGGCGCGGTTGACCTGCCCCGGGGTGAGCTCGCCCGTGGCCACGCCGGTGACACGGGAGACCAGCTCGTGGGCCTCATCGACGATCAGCACCTCGTGCTGGGGCAGGACGGGCGCGCCCTCGATGGCGTCGATGGCGAGCAGCGCGTGGTTCGTGACGACGACGTCGGAGAGCTTGGCGCGCTCACGGGCCGCCTCCGCGAAGCACTCCGCCCCATAGGCACACTTCGAAGCGCCCAGGCACTCCCTGGAGGAGACGGAGACCTGGGACCACGCGCGGTCGGACACCCCGGGGGTCAGGTCGTCACGGTCGCCGGTCTCGGTCTCGTCGGCCCAGTCCCGCATGCGCAGGAGGTCCTGGCCCAGCTTGCTGGTGGGAGCGGCCGCCTCGAACTGATCGAAAAGGCCCTCCTCCTCGTCCTGCGGCATGCCTTCGTGGAGACGGTGCAGACACAGATAGTTCGAGCGGCCCTTGAGCATCGCGAACTGGGGGCGGCGGCGGAGCAGCGGATGCAGCGCGTCCACCGTGCGCGGCAGGTCCCGCTCCACGAGCTGGCGCTGCAGGGCGAGGGTGGCCGTCGCGATCACCACGCGCTCGCCGTGGGCCAGGGCCGGCACCAGGTAGCCGAGGGACTTGCCCGTGCCGGTGCCGGCCTGGACCAGCAGGTGTGAGCCGTCGTCGATCGCCTCGGCGACGGTCTCGGCCATGGACACCTGGCCAGGGCGTTCCGTGCCGCCGACAGCGGTGACGGCGGCGTGCAGGAGCTCGGGGAGGGAGGGCTTCGTCATAGCGCGACCACCCTACGGTGCCCCACTGACAATCCGGCGATCAAGGCTGGTGGAGAGGGTTGGCCACGGTCCCGTGCACGGCGGCGTGCGGGCGCTGGGGGCGGTCGCGGTATCCGTCGAGGTGGAGGCGGTTCCGGTTCAGGCAGAGTCGCTCGATACGGGGTGTGAGCAGATCGAACATCTCGTACCGTTCCTTCAGCTCCGGAGCGCGCGCCTGGTGCCGGAGGATCTCCGCGCGCACCAGGGACCAGAAGTGACTTTCGTGGACACCGAGTTGGTCCTCGCAGAGGGGCGCGAGGTACCGGAAGACTCCTACGAAGAGACCCGAGTGGATGAACTGGGTGAGGAAGCCGGGGGGCTCGGTGAGCAGTACGTCGCGGACGTCGTCCGGCATCGAGTCCTGCTCCGGCAGCGGCACAGCGCTCACGTTGACGTCGTCCACGAAGTCCTTCACCGCCAGCCGGACGGGTACGTCCTTGTCGTCGAAGACGACGATGGTGTTCTCCCCGTGAGGGGAGAACACGGTGCCGTAGCGGTACAGGAAGTGCAGCAGTGGCGGCAGCAGGGCGCCGAAGAGCCGCCGCAGCCACACTGAGGGAGCCAGCCCCGAGCGTTCCACGAGCTCCGCGACGAACGCCCGGCCGTCGGGGTCGGTGTGCGTGAGCGAGGCAAGGGTTCGAGCACGCTCACCGGGGGCGAGGTACCGGTTCACCGGCTCGCGCCAGATGGCGCCCAGCAACTCTCGGTACTGGTAGGGAACTTCGGGCAGCCCGTCGTACAGGGGGTGCTCGACGGCCACCGATGCCACTTCACCCAGAAGGATCACTCGGCATTCGTCGCGCAGGAAGGGGTCTGCCTCACGCAGCGCGTGCATCCATGCCGTGACGGCGGGCGCGGCGACCGTGCGCCCTGTCGGGAGGCCTCGCCACACGAGCGTATTGAGGACCGAAAGCGGAAGCTTCACGGTGTGCCGCTCGGGGCGCGAGGCGTTGAGGAACGTACGGATCGACTGCTGAGGAAGGCGCAGGTCACCGTCGCTGCAGAGGGGAACGATGGCGCCTGCGGCGATGGACGGCGCGAAGAGCGGCAGCACGGTCTCGTCCCACTGCCAGGGGTGTACGGGGAGGTAGAGGTACTCCTGCGGATCGAGTCCGCGTGCGCGGAGTAAGTCGGCGAACACTTTTCGGGTGTCGGCGGAGAGCTCGCGGGCGTAAAGACGCTGAGCGGTGTCCAGTCCCATGACCCCTCTGTACACAGCGAGACGGGTGTGGACGGCGATCCATGGAAGCGTCGTGGAGCGGCGGCCTTCGGGCGCCCATCGGTCGGTGTCGCCCGCGGAGAACCCGATGCGTCCCTTGTTGAGGACGAGCCAAGGGTGGCCGGTCTGGTGTCCTTCGAGTTCCGCGTATCCGAGGTCGGCGAGTTGCGCGGCGCTGAGCGCCGTGTGATCTATGCGGGCGTCGGCACTCAGCGTGACGGTGAGCTCGCGGATGAGGTGCCCGAGCGTGGCACCGTCCAGGCCCAGGGTCCGGCGGGCCATCACCAGGAACCGCAGGGGGTCGCTGAAAGGGAGAGCCGGCCCGTTTCCCTCCGTGAGGGTCAGGCCGGCCCGGTCCACATACCAACTGCCGTACGCGCCTCGACGCGCGCGAAATGTGATGCAGGCGCCCCGCGGCTGGGGCGGGGCGTCGGTCTCGCTCCGCTCCCCCGCCGACGCGGCGATCTCGTCAGGCTCGGTCGGTTCGAGGTGGAGCCGGTAGGTGCCCGCCTTCTCGTCGTCAGCGGGTTCTGGCCGGATGATCTCCTCGTACGCGAACTCTCCGAGCATCTTCGCCAGCAGGCGGCACCCGGCCTCGCGCCATCTGTCCTGGGTCAGCTCGGGTGGGTCGTACAGCTCGGCGGAAGGGCTGGGAATCGGGCTGACGGACGGATTCGGCACGGGGACTCCTCAGTGAGGGAACCGGATCGAGGCGAGCGGTGTACTAAGAGTGACCGGGTCAGAGCACGGCGCGCAGGGCCCGATCACGGACCATGAGAGCCGCGCGTTTGTCGGGCAGATCGACTTCCGCGACGTAGCGGAAGCCGGCGCTCAGGAACGCGGAGACGGAGGGGGTGTTGCGCAGGTCGGGTTCAGCTACGACGCGGGTGCATGCGGGGCGTCGGTCGAGTGTCAGATCAGCGACGGCTCTCAGCAGCGAAGTGCCGAGGCCGCGGCCACGGTTGGCGACTCTGCCGATGAGGAGGTGGATTCCTGTGTCATGCGGACGTGAGGGGTAGTGACGGGCCAGGGGGTCGAGGTCTGCCCGATAGATCTCCCAATAGCTCATCGGCATGCCGTCCAGCACGCCCAGGCAGGGGACGCTCCGCCCGTCTCCACCGAGCTGTCGGCGCAGGTGGGCGTCGGTAACGGATTCGGGTCCCGCGAGTTCCCAGAAGGCGGCCACGGCGGGGTCGTTCATCCATCGACTGATCAGCGGGAGGTCGCGTTCGGGACGTGCGGGTACGAGTTGGAAGACGCCGGCGGCGGTGGTGACGGGCCCCCACCCCCCGACGCCATCCAGGAGATCGTCCTCCACCGCGGCGGCACGTCCGTGTCCCTCGGCCGGCAGAGCGACGAGCTCCTCGGGCAGGCGCAGGTCGAGGGTGTCCGTGCAGTCGGCGCCCGCAGCACCGGACTGGCCTCCGGCGTCGGCGCTCGGATCGATGGGAGGCACGTCGTCGCTCCTGTCAGCAGAGGTGGGGCATGTTCCTCAGGAATGAAGGGGGTTGGGGATGGTGACGTAGACGGACTGGGTGTCGACGGGCCCGACAAGCTCGTCGAGACCGTGCAGCCTGGTCAGCAGGTTGGCCTTGCAGCGCAGGACGGGTGAGTCGAGCAGAGTCGCGGGCAGAGAGGTGCGCAGCCTGTCGGGCCCTGACGCGACATCGCCGAGGAAGCGGCGGAATGCGGCGAGCAACAGCCGTTCGTCCGCGAGCCGTTCGGCACCGAGGGCGCCGATGAGTCCGAGGACGTTGTTGATGCCGAGGTAGTAGGCGAACCGCTCGTCCGTCACCTCGTCGGACACGAAGGTGTCGCTGTCCTGGCCGATGCCGGGAAGACGTCGTTCGAGATCGGCGCGGCGGGACTCGCGGAAGTAGTAGCCCTGGTTGTCCCGGTAGCGGCCGCCCGTCGGCCATCCGTCGGGGTCGAGGATGAGGAGGGTGTTCTGCTGGTGCGCCTCCAGGGCGACGCCCGCTTCGCCGTCCAGCCACAGCACGGGCCGCACGACGGTTTCGAGGTAGCGCAGGAACCACTCGGCGGCAACGGCGCCACGGGGGCGTCCCGTTCGCCCGGCGAGGCGGGTGATGGTCTCGGCGAGCCGGGAGCGCATCGAGGGACGCTCCTGGCAGCCGGGCAGCGCCGACGGCTTCGGCGAGACGAGTCCGGCGATGCAGGTGGCGTCGTCGCCGGGGCGGAAGGGATTGTGCCGGATCATGACGTCGAGTCCGGGGACCGGGGCTCCGTCGGGGTCGGTGACGGCGAGCCACGCCGGGTCACGGACCACGTCGAAGGAGGGGTGGGCCGACTGCCACTCTTCGCCCAGGCCGCTACGGAGCAGCCGGTGCACCTCGACGCCGCGGTGGAGCTCCTTGAGCAGGTTCTCACGGCGGGAGTTGGTGATGCGCAGGCCGAGCGAGAGCTTCAGCATGGCGGCCGCGCCGGAGCGGTAGAGAGTGCGTACGGAGGAGGTGGGGTGCCAAGGGGCGCCATGAGGGCCGAGGTCCTGGAGAAGTCCGGCGTCGAGGAGCCCAGCGGTCGCGGGGCGGTGTCGGAGCTCGCGCATTTGCCAGGGGTGCACGGGCAGAGCGACGCGACCGTCCGGGAGCGGTAGATCCGGGCCTGCGAGGCGGGCGGTGAGCTGGTCGGCGGGGACAGCACGGCCACGTTCGGTCCAGGCCGAGTCGGAAGCGAGTACAGAGCGGTCGACGGCCAGCCAGTGCAGTGCGAAGGCGCCGCGCAACTCCGGTGAGTACAGGCGGGATTCAGTGTCGGACAGGCCCTCGCGGCTCTTGGGGGTCGGATGCAGGGGGTGCCCGAGGAGCAGGGACTGTTCGGCGGCGAGAAAGAGGTCGGGCTCGTCGTCGGGCCTGTTGCGGCGGTCGGCGATGAACGCGGCCGTGCGCCGGACGCTGTCGGCGACCCGGCCGACCAGGTCGGCCCCGTCACCCGGCTCCGCCGCCGCAGCCGCCCGGGCCGGCGCGGCGGTACTCGGGCTGGCCGATCCGCTGGTCTCGGCCGGCTCGCCTGCACCGGCGGGGTCGTCCGAGGTGAGCGTCCTGTCCTGGGCCGTCTCCGCTGCCTCGGTCGGTTCAGTCGGTTCAGTCGGCTCGGTCTGTCCAGTCGGCTGAGGCGGTTCGGTCTGCTCGACTTGCTCGGTCGATCCAGTTGTTTCCGTCGATGCGGTCGTTTCGGTTGAGCTGTCCGCCGGTGGCTCCGTGGCGCGGCGGGCCGTCTCGCGGCCGAGGAGGGCGGCGACGGTGACGGCGTCGACGGGCGGGGCGGTCGCCGGGCCGTCTTCGAGGTAAGGGAGGCTGAAGCGGTGCCAGCCGGTGGCTGACCAGTAGTGCACGGGGACGAGCAGGGCCGTTGCGCTGGCTTCGAGAGGGATGCGCAGGACGCCGCGGTCCGGAGCGGGGATGTTGTTCTCCCTGACCCAGCACCGCAGGAGGTTCTCGACGGCTGCCGCCTGTGCGGCGACGTGCGGGTCGGGGTGCTCCAGGAGGTCGGTCGACGTGCCGCACAGGCGCTCGGCCTCTTGGCCGCCACCCTTCTGCCGGGGGACCGTACCGGACTCCGCCACCAGTGAGGTGTGCGCGCCGCACGCGCCTGGGGCGGGAGGTTGGGGGCGGTCTTCGGATGCGGGGGTGGCGTTCAAGAGGGCTTCCTTGTGAGGTTGTCAGGGGCTCCGTGTGGTGACGGGGTCGGTACACGCTCGGCGGCCTGTGTCAGCCGGAACGGCCCGGGGCCGTCTTGGCTATGCGTGGTGGGCGCGCGCCGCGGTGGCCAGCGCGTCGGCGAGACGGTCGAGGACCGCGGCCGCCTGTTCGTCGGTGAGGGTGAGGGGAGGCAGGAGTCGTACGACGCTGGAGTGGCGGCCACCCAGTTCGACGATGAGTCCACGGTGCAGGCACTCGCGCTGCACGGCCGCGGCGAGTTCGGGGGCCGGGGGGCGGGGCTGTGAGGCGACGAAGGGATCATCCGAGGGCGGCGGGCCGGGCTGGGCGGTGCCTGGTGAGACGGGCGCGACACCGACACCGTCACCAGTCCCGTCCCCGACACCGCCCCCGGTCCCAGCCCCGCTCCCGCCCCGGGTGGCTGCCGACGCAGCCTCTCGGTGCGCTCCCGGGGCCGGGGCGGGGACAGAGGCAGGGATGGTCGGTGCCGGGATCGCTCCCGGCACCGGCTCCGGCCCACGCATCGAGGTTCCGCCTGCCGTTGCCCCCTGCGTCGGCTCCGACCCGGACCCCGGCTCCGACCCCGGCTCCGACCGCGACCTCGATCCCAGCCCCGGGCCCGGATCCGAAGCCGGATCCACCAGTTCCACGCCGATCATCAATCCCCGACCGCGAACCTCGCCGATGCAGGGGTGTTCCGCGGCGAGGGAACGTAGCTGGGCGAGCATGCGGGCGCCGAGGGTGGCGGCGCGTTCGGCGAGGCCGTTCTCGCGGACGTAGGCGAGGGTCGCCGCGCCCGCGGCCATGGCGAGCTGGTTGCCGCGGAAGGTGCCCGCGTGTGCGCCGGGCGGCCAGACGTCGAGGTCGTCTCGGTAGACGACGACGGCCAGCGGAAGGCTGCCGCCGATCGCCTTGGAGAGCACCATCACGTCCGGGACGACGCCGCTGTGCTCGACGGCCCAGAAGGCTCCGGTGCGGCCGACGCCGGTCTGTACCTCGTCCGCGATGAGGGGGATGTCGCGCGCGGCGGTGATCTCGCGCATCCGGCGGAGCCAGGCGTCGGGAGCCGGGAGCACTCCGCCCTCGCCCTGGACCGGTTCGAGGATCATGCCGGCGGGCGCGGTCACACCCGACTTGGGGTCGTCGAGGAGGCTTTCGGTCCACCGGGCGGAGAGTTCGGCGCCGCGCTCGCCGCCGACGCCGAACGGGCAGCGGTAGTCCTGCGGATAGGGCAGGCGCGCGACGCGTACGTCCGATGCGCCGCCGGACGCTTCGAGCGCCCCGGCCGTCATGCCGTGGTAGGCGCCGGTGAAGGCGAGCAGGTTGTCGCGGCCGGTGGCGGCGCGGACCAGTTTCAGCGCCGCCTCCACCGCGTCCGTCCCCGCGGGGCCGCAGAACTGGATGCGCGCGTGGTCGGCGAGGCCGCGTGGCAGCGTGTGGAACAGCTCGGTGGTGAAGGCGTCCTTGACCGGTGTGGCCAGGTCGAGTACGTGCAGTGGTGCCCCGGAGTCGAGGACCTTTCTGATCGCTTCGAGTACCACGGGGTGGTTGTGACCGAGGGCCAGGGTTCCGGCGCCCGAGAGGCAGTCGAGGTAGCGGCGGCCGTCCGCGCCCTCGATCGTCAGGCCGCGTGCCCGTACCGGCACGATCGGGAGGGCGCGCGCGTAGGTGCGCGCCGCCGACTCGCGCGCCGACTGGCGGCGCAAGATCCCTTCCTGCGACACGGAGTGCGTCGCGGACGGTGTCACGGACTGCGTTACGGAATTTCCTGCGGATACTGCCGCGGGCGCAGGCTCGGTCACGGCCACGACTGTTGGTCCTCCCGCTGCGGACGAGCGCGTCCGTCCGGGGCGGCTCCGGGGAGCCCATCTGGGCGGATGCGCGGGCGAGTTGGCAGGGGGATGAACGCAGGCCGCGACTCCCCCGTACGTACCAACGACGGAATCCCCGGAGAATCACGGGCAGTCGGAAGATCCTTGCCGTGACGGAACCGTTGCCCTTCCGTCGGCCGTCCCCAACGGCACCGGCATAGTGTGGGGGCCGTTCATCAGCGACAGGTGCACCGCTCCCCCGAGCAAATCAGAGCAAACCAAAGCAACACAGCCAAGGGGCGCCGCACCGGTGGCGACGGGTGTTCCACACCCGGATGTCCAGCACTTTGAACCAATTTCGAGGCCCAGGGGGATTCTCACGATGCGACCCATACGTCCGCTCTTCACCGTTCGCAACAGGAGGAGCGTGCGCACCAGAACCGCCCCCGTGGCGGCTGTGGCGCTCGGCGCGGCGCTCGTACTGACCGCCACGGCCTGTGGCCCCACCGAGGACAACGCCGGCGGTGACTCGTCCTCGGCACAGCCCGGTGACAGCAACGGTGACGACAAGATCCAGATCCCGGATGCCTGGAAGGAGAAGCTCAAGGACAACGGGATCGATCTGGACGAGTGGAAGAACGGCGCCTGGAAGAACTGGAACAAGGACGACTGGCTGCGCGAGGCCGGCGACTTCGTCAACCCGATCATCGAGGACCTCTGGGACCCGGACCGGATGCGGGACGCCGACAAGAACCCCGACCGGGGCGTCGACGAGAACGACATCTCCGGTGACCAGGGCATCACCGACCCGACGCCCAAGCCCGTGGAGGCGGCCGCCGTGAAGGCGCCCTACCACGACCAGGTCGCCGAGTCCGGCAAGCTCTTCTTCGACGGCCCCAAGGGTTCGATGGTCTGCTCCGCGACCGTCGTCAAGGACCCGGCCAACCCGGGCAAGTCCAACATGGTGTGGACCGCGGGCCACTGCGTGCACGCGGGCGCCGAGGGCGGCTGGTACCGCAACATGGTCTTCGTCCCCTCGTACAACAACAGCGGAAAGTCGGCCGAGGAGCTGCAGAACGCTCCCAAGGAAGAGGTCGCTCCGTACGGCGTCTGGTGGGGCGACTGGGCGCAGACCTCCGACCAGTGGATCGAGCAGGGCGGTCCGACGGGCGGCAAGGGCGCGCCGTACGACTTCGCGGTCATTCACGTGAAGCCGGAGAAGGGCAGCGACGGCAAGTCGCTTGAGGAGACGGTCGGTTCCGCGCTTCCCGTGGACTTCAACGCTCCGGCCGTGCCGCAGATCGACACCATGACGGCGACCGGGTACCCGGCGGCGCCGCCGTTCGACGGCCAGAAGCTGTTCCAGTGCGCCGACAAGCCGGGACGGCTCTCGCTGACCAAGCCCGACCCGACGATGTACCGCGTCGGCTGCACCATGACCGGCGGTTCGTCCGGTGGCGGCTGGGTCGCCAAGGGCCAGGACGGCAAGCCCGCGCTGGTGTCGAACACGTCCATCGGCCCGGTGACGGCCGGCTGGCTGGCCGGTCCGCGCCTCGGCAAGGAAGCCAAGGGCATCTACAACGCGGTCAGCAAGAAGTTCGCCGGCCGGTAGCGGTTCAGAGCGGCGGGGCGTCGGAAACCTTCACGACCCCGCCGCTGTTCGTCCCCAACCTCACAGGCATAGTGAGGTGTTGCGTCGCAGCGGATCTCGCGGATCCCTGCTCAGACGCATGACAAGTACATGGCAATCACACGTTCCAACGGGGGTAACAGCACCATGCGTTCCACTCGTGCGCCGTTCGCGCGCAGCCGCGGCCGGCGGGCGGCGCTCGCCGCCACCGGGCTCGCAGCGGCCTTGGCGCTCACCGCCACGGCCTGTGGCCCGAGCGACGACAAGGCGAGCGACAAGCCGGACACCACGACGTCCCAGGGAGCCGACGGCTCCGACTCCGGTTCCGACACCGAGCTTCCCGACGGCCTCGCCGACAAGCTCAAGGACAACGGGATCGACCTGGACGACTGGAAGAACGGCGCCTGGAAGAACTGGGACAAGAGCGACTGGGTGCGCGAGGCCAAGGACTTCGCCAACCCGGTCATCGAAGGGCTCTGGAAGCCCGAGCGGATGAAGAAGGCCAAGGACCCGAACAAGACGATCGCCGCGAAGGACGCGTCGGCCGACCAGGGCGCGACCGACCCCGAGCCGGCCCCGGTCCGGGCCAAGCACGAGAAGACGCCGTACCACGAGAACGCCGCCCCGGTCGGGAAGATCTTCTTCGACTCCCCCGAGGGATCGATGGTCTGCTCCGGCACGGTCGTGAAGGACCCGCGCAACCCCGGCAAGTCCAACCTCGTGTGGACCGCGGGCCACTGCGTGCACGCCGGTCAGAACGGCGGCTGGTACCGCAACATCGCCTTCGTGCCGTCCTACAACGACCTGGGCAAGTCCGAGGCCGCGCTGCGCAACGCGGCCCCGCAGGAGATCGCCCCCTACGGCCAGTACTGGGCGGACTGGGTCTCGACCTCCAACGAGTGGATCAACGAAGGCGGTCCGACGGGCGGCGCGGGTGCGACGTACGACTACGCCGTGATGCACGTGAAGCCGGAGCAGGGCGGCAAGTCCCTGGAGGAGACCGTCGGCAACGCGCTCGACGTCGACTTCTCCACCCCGGCCGCGCGGAGCGTCAGCTCGATGGGTGCCTGGGGCTACCCCGCCGCCCCGCCGTACAACGGCCTGATCATGCACAAGTGTGCCGACAAGCCGGGCCGACTCTCGATGTCGCCCTCCTTGCCGACGATGTACCGCATCGGCTGCACCATGACCGGCGGTTCGTCCGGCGGCGGCTGGTTCCGGATGGTGGGCGGCAAGACGAAGCTCGTGTCGAACACCTCGATCGGCCCGGCCGAGAACACCTGGCTGGCCGGCCCTCAGCTCGGCCGGGGCGCCGAGCAGGTCTACGACATGATGAGCAAGAAGTACGGCGCGCAGTAGCCGCACGGCACCGCTGACACGGCGAAGGCCCGCCCCCTGCGAGAGGGGGCGGGCCTTCGCCGTGTGTACTACCGGGCCGTGTGTACTACCGGATGGCGCTCGGTTCAGTGCGCGGCGAGCACATACGGAGCGAGCTCCGCGGCGAGCTCCTCGTGCACCTGCGCCTTGAGCAGGGTGCCCTCACCGGTGTGCTCCTCGGAGAGCACCTCGCCCTCGGCGTGCGCCCGGGAGACGAGCTGACCGTGCGTGTACGGAACGAGGGCCTCGATGTCGACCTCGGGCCGCGGCAGCTCGGTGTCGATGAGCCCGAGCAGCTCCTCGATGCCGACACCGGACCGCGCGGAAACCGCGATCGCGTGCTTCTCGTTGCGCAGCAGGCGCTGCAGTACCAGCGGGTCCGCCGCGTCCGCCTTGTTGATCACGACGATCTCGGGCACGTCGGTGGCGCCCACGTCGCGGATCACCTCGCGCACGGCGGCGAGCTGCTCCTCCGGCACCGGATGCGAACCGTCCACCACGTGCAGGATCAGGTCGGAGTCACCGACCTCCTCCATCGTGGAGCGGAAGGCCTCCACGAGGTGGTGCGGCAGATGCCGCACAAAACCGACGGTGTCCGCCAGTGTGTAAACCCGGCCGCTCGGCGTCTCGGCCCGGCGCACGGTGGGGTCGAGGGTGGCGAACAGCGCGTTCTCCACCAGCACGCCCGCGCCCGTGAGGCGGTTGAGGAGCGAGGACTTGCCCGCGTTCGTATACCCGGCGATCGCGACCGAAGGCACCTTGTTGCGCCGGCGCTCCTGCCGCTTGATGTCGCGGCCCGTCTTCATCTCCGCGATCTCCCGGCGCATCTTCGCCATCTTCTCGCGGATCCGTCGCCGGTCCGTCTCGATCTTCGTCTCACCGGGTCCACGGGTGGCCATGCCGCCACCGCCGCCGCCACCCATCTGACGGGAGAGCGACTGACCCCAGCCACGGAGCCTCGGCAGCATGTACTGCATCTGCGCGAGCGCGACCTGCGCCTTGCCCTCTCGGGACTTGGCGTGCTGGGCGAAGATGTCGAGGATCAGGGCGGTCCTGTCGACCACCTTGACCTTGACGACGTCCTCGAGGTGGATCAGCTGGCCGGGGCTCAGCTCACCGTCGCAGACGACGGTGTCGGCTCCGGTCTCGAGCACGATGTCGCGCAGCTCCAGGGCCTTGCCGGAGCCGATGTACGTCGCCGGGTCGGGCTTGTCGCGGCGCTGGACGACACCGTCGAGCACGAGTGCGCCCGCCGTCTCGGCGAGAGCTGCCAGCTCGGCGAGGGAGTTCTCCGCATCCTGGACCGTTCCCGAAGTCCACACGCCGACGAGCACCACTCGCTCCAGGCGGAGCTGTCGGTACTCGACTTCGGTGACGTCCTCGAGCTCGGTGGAGAGGCCGGCGACGCGGCGCAGAGCCGCGCGCTCGGAGCGGTCGAGCTGCTCGCCGTCCCGCTCTCCGTCGATCTCGTGGCTCCAGGCGACGTCCTCTTCCATCAGGGCATCGGCCCGAAGACCTTCGGGGTAGTTCTGCGCGAAGCTCTGTGCGTCCTGGGAAGGGGAAGAAGAGGAGGTCATTTGGTCCTTACGTCGATTCGTCGATGGGAAGGGCGACGGATGCGGGATCCGTCACAGTCGTCAACGCCCGGCGGGGTCCGGAGATTCCCGGAACCGGCCGATCGTGCCCTGAGATGTCCCCGAGGGGATGTCCCTGACGGGCGTGCCGTCGACCTGATGATGGTTGCACGGCACGGCCCGTCTCGTCATCCAGGTTATTTCCCGGAACTCCAGTCCGGGTGCCCCGGCATCGGCGGCGTCTTCTCCGCGTACAGCCAGCTGTCGAAGAATCCGCCCAGATCACGTCCGCTCACCTGGGAGGCGAGCCGCACGAAGTCAGCGGTCTCGGCGTTGCCGTCGCGGTACATGCGGACCCACCTCCGCTCCAGGCGATCGAAGGCGGCATGCCCGATCTCCTGGCGCAGGGCGTAGAGCACCAGCGCGCTGCCGTCGTAGACGACGGGACGGAAGAGGCTGATCTTCTGTCCGGGCGCGGGCGCCTTCGGCCTGGCCGGGGGCCCGCCGGCCGCGCGCCAGCGGTCCGACTGGCGGTAGGCGTTCCGCATCCTGTCGACCAGCGGCCGATCCGACTTCTCCTCGGCGAAAAGGGCCTCGTACCAGGTGGCGTGGCCTTCGTTGAGCCAGAGATCCGACCAGGACCGCGGGCTGACGCTGTCGCCGAACCACTGGTGTGCGAGCTCGTGCACCATGACCGCATCGACGTACCACTCGGGGTACTCGGGGCGGGTGAAGATCTCTCTCTCGAAGAGAGAGAGCGTCTGCGTCTCGAGTTCGAAGCCGGTCTTCGCCTGGGCGACCAGGATCCCGTAGACCTCGAAGGGGTACTGGCCGACCTTCTGCTCCATCCAGCCGATCTGGCCGGGCGTCTTCTTCAGCCAGCGCTCCAGGAGCTTGCGGTCCTTGGTGGGCACCACGTCACGCAGCGGAAGGCCGTGCGGCCCCTCCCGGTGCACCACGGTCGAGCGGCCGATCGACACCTGGGCCAGCTCCGTCGCCATGGGGTGATGGGAGCGGTACGCCCAGGTGGTGGACCCACCGTTCCGGGTCGAGCCGGCCGGGACGCCGTTGGCGACCGCGGTGAGCTCCTTGGGAGCGGTGATCCTGAAGGTGAACTGCGCCTTGTCCGCCGGATGGTCGTTGCACGGGAAGACCCGGTGGGCGGCATCCGCCTGATTGGCCATGGCCAGTCCGTCCGCGGTGCGCAGCCAGCCGCCTTCGGAGTCCTTCGCGGGCACCGGGTCGCTGGTGTGCCGGACGGTGATCAGGATCCGGTCGCCGCGCCCGACCGATGCGGACGGCGTCACGACCAGGTCCTCGCCGCTGCTTTCGAAGCGTGCGCGCTCGCCGTTCAGCTCGACGGAGCGCACCGTGCCGTGCGCGAAGTCGAGGTTCACGCGGTCCAGGTTGTCGGTCGCGCGAGCGTAGATCTTGGTGATGGCGTCCAGCGGCTTGCGGTTGTCACCACTGTAGGTGAAGGCGATGTCGTACGACTCCACGTCGTATCCGGGGTTGCCCAGGTGCGGGAAGAGCCGGTCGCCGATGCCGAGCGGGGTGGCCGGTGATGGTGCGCCGGCCGCGAGGAGCGCGGTGGAGGCGGCCGCGGCGATCAGAGCGGCGGCGACGCGGGGGGTGCGGAGGACCTTCGGCCGGGAAGCCGTGGTCCGAGGAGTGAGCAGCATGAACCACCGCTATCAGCGCGGGTCTTGTCATCACATGACGGCGCGCGCCGGGCCACTCGAACGAGTCAGTGGACAGCGGCTGCCGGATGCTGGGCGCGGCTCACGTCGTACACCCCGGGGACCGCGCGCATCGCGCGCATCAGTCCCGGGAGGTGGGCGGCGTCGGGGAGCTGAAGCGTGTACGTGTGGCGCACGCGCTGTTGGGTCGGTGGCTCCACGGTCGCCGAGATGATCGCCACCCCTTCGAGGGCGATCGCTTCGGTGAGGTCGGCGAGCAGGTGCGCACGGCCGAACGATTCGGCGATCAACGTGACGCGGCACTCCGCGGTGTCTGTCCAGCGCACGCCGACCTCCGCGCGCCCCACTTCCTTCATGCGCTCCGCTCCGGGACAGCCGACGCGGTGGACGGTCACGGCGCCCCCGCGGACGGCGAAGGCGGTGATGTCGTCGGGCGGCACCGGCGTACAGCAGCCGGCGAGGCGCACGCTCGCGCCTTCGCGGTCCACGACGGCGTTCGCGGCGGCCGGGCGCAGTATTCCGGTCGGCTCCGGCTTGGGCACCGATGCCGGGGCCTGCTGGGGCGGTCGCTGCACGGAGGGCGCGGGCGCGGGTGCCGGGTGTGTGGTGAGCCAGCGCCGGATGGCGATGCGCGCGGCGGGCGTGCGCGCGTGGTCCAGCCACTCGCGCGAGGGCCCCGAGGTGAGGTCCTGGCCCATGAGCAGTTGCACCGTGTCGCCGTCCCGCAAGACCGTGCTGAGCGTCGCCAGGCGGCCGTTGACGCGGGCGCCGATGCAGGCGTGCGCGTCCTCGCCGTACTGGGCGTAGGCGGCGTCCACGCAGCTGGCGCCCGCGGGCAGGCCGAGCGTGCCGCCGTCGGGCCGGAAGACGGCGATCTCGCGGTCCTGGGCGAGGTCCTCCCGCAGCGTCGACCAGAACGTGTCGGGGTCGGGGGCTGCCTGCTGCCAGTCGAGGAGCCGGGAGAGCCAGCCGGGCCTGGTCGGGTCCACGCGCTCGTCGTCGGCGCTGTCGGACGGCTCCTCCGAAGGAGGAGCGTAGGGATTACGCAGAGCGACGACGCCCGCTTCGGCGACCTGGTGCATCTGATGCGTACGGATGAGGACTTCGGCGACCTCACCGTCGGCGCGGGTCACGGCCGTGTGCAGCGATTGGTAGAGGTTGAACTTCGGTACGGCGATGAAGTCCTTGAACTCCGAGACGACCGGTGTGAAGCAGGTGTGCAGCTCTCCCAGGACTCCGTAGCAGTCCGCGTCCTCGTTCACGAGGACGAGGAGGCGGCCGAAGTCGGAGGCGCGCAGTTCGCCGCGCTTGCGGTGCACGCGGTGGACGGAGACGGAGTGCCGGGGCCTGATGAGCACTTCGGCCGTGATGCCCGCGTCGCGCAGTACGCCGCGCACCTCGCCCGCGATGTCCCCGAGGGGGTCGCCCGCGCTCGCCTCGTTGGCGGCGATCATGGCCTTGACCTGCGCGCACTCCTCCGGATGGAGGATCGCGAAGACGAGGTCCTCGAGCTCCGTCTTGAGTGCCTGCACACCGAGGCGCTCGGCGAGTGGGATGAGCACGTCCCGGGTGACCTTCGCGATGCGGGCCTGTTTCTCGGGGCGCATGACGCCGAGGGTGCGCATGTTGTGCAGCCGGTCGGCGAGCTTGATCGACATGACGCGTACGTCGTTGCCGGTGGCGACGAGCATTTTGCGGAACGTCTCGGGCTCCGCGGCCGCTCCGTAGTCGACCTTTTCCAGCTTCGTGACGCCGTCGACCAGATAGCAGACGTCGTCGCCGAACTCGGCGCGCACCTGGTCGAGCGTCACGTCCGTGTCCTCGACCGTGTCGTGCAGCAGGGAGGCGGTCAGGGTGGTGATCTCCGCGCCGAGCTGGGCGAGGATCAGCGTCACGGCGAGCGGGTGGGTGATGTACGGCTCGCCGCTCTTGCGCATCTGGCCGCGGTGCGAGGACTCGGCGAGGACGTAGGCACGGCGCAGCGGCTCCAGGTCCGCGTCCGGGTAGTGGCCGCGGTGGGCCTCCGCCACATGGCCGATCGCGTCGGGGAGACGGTCCCGGGTGCCTGATCCGAGGAGGGCTGCGCGACCGAGCCTGCGCAGGTCGAGACGGGCGCGGCCGCGCCTGCGCTGGACCCCGGACGTGACGGGGCCGGGCGTGGCCGGATTCGTGGCCTCCGCACTCATGAGCACCTCCGGCTGCTTCGACCGGCGGTGAGCGGACGGTGGCGTACTCCGTCCGGGCCGGTGCTTGATGCTACCGAGCCCATCACGCGGTGCTGACCGCCTCTCGCCGAGCGTGAAACGGATCACCCATTCGAGCGACACTTCATGAGGTTGCCGTTTCGATCCATTCGGGCACGATCTCGCCCTCGGCGACGATCACGGCGCCGCCCGTCATCTCGATCTCGCCGTCGGGCCGCTCGGTGATCACCAGGCTGCCGCCGGGCAGGTCGACGGTGTACGTGACCGGGGCGCCGGTCACGGCCGGGTCCACGCCGTCCTTGCGGGCCGCCGCCACGGCCACGGCGCACGCGCCGGTGCCGCAGGAGCGGGTCTCGCCGGCGCCGCGCTCGTGCACCCGCATGGCGACGTGGCGCGGGCCGCGTGGCACGACGAATTCGACGTTCGTCCCCTCCGGGTAGGCGGAGGGAGGGCTGAACGGCGGCGGGTCGTAGAGGTTGCCCGCTTCGGAGAGGTCGTCGATGAAGGCGACCGCGTGCGGATTGCCCATGTTCACGTTGCGCGCGGGCCAGCGGTGGTCGCCGACCGAGACGGTGACGTCCCCTTCGGGGAGCAGCGCCTTGCCCATCCCGACGGTGATGTCGCCGCCGGCCTCGTCCTTGGCGATGTGCACGGTCTTCACGCCGCCGCGGGTGGCCACTGCCAGGTCGCCCTCGCCGACGTGCCCCGCACGCTGCAGGTACCGGGCGAAGACACGCACTCCGTTGCCGCACATCTCGGCGACCGACCCGTCGCCGTTGCGGTAGTCCATGAACCACTCGGCGCGGTCCGCCAGGTGGCGCGCCTCGGGGTGGGCGGCGGAGCGCACGACGTGCAGGAGGCCGTCCCCACCGATGCCCGCACGGCGGTCGCAGAGGGCGGCCACAGCGGTCGGGGGCAGCTCGATGGTGTTGTCGGGGTCGGGGATGATCACGAAGTCGTTCTCGGTCCCGTGCCCCTTGAGGAAGGCGATCCGCGTGCTCATTCCTCGATCGTACGGGGTGGGTACGACAATCGGTCACGCGGTGCCGTCGAGCCGGGGACCGCGCGGGGCGGGCTCAGCGGAGTCTGGCCACGCGCCACACGGCGAGGACCACGGCGCCCAGGAACACCAGGGCGTACGCGGAGACGACCCGCCAGTCCGGGCGGCGCCCGGAGCCCCGCTCGGGCAGTCCGGGCCAGGTGTGCCCCACGCGGCGGGCGGCCATCATGCCCCAGCCGGCGGCGCAGCAGCTGAGCAGCAGCCCGAGCATGGCGACGACGGCGCCGCCGTCGCCGAACTCGAAGGCGAGCGGGAACGCGAACATCAGCGATCCGACCGCGGCCAGGATCACGATGGGCGCGAGCTGCCAGACGCGCAGGCGGGGCTGCGGGCGCAGCTCGACCTCGACCTCGGGCTCCGGGGACATCTCGCCCGGGTCGGGACCGTCGTCCGTCACGCTGCCCGGGGTCTCGTCGGGACCGTCGGGACTCAGCTGCTCTCCGCCGTCATGCGCGGTGTCACGAGGGCCGGCCTCCATCGCCACGCGCCCTCCCACTTCGGACTTCACCGGTCGATCGATGGTCGATGATGGCACGGCGTCAGGTGCCGGGATGACCGCCGGAGCGTCCCGATGCCATCACGTGATCAGGCTGTGACCGGTCGTTCGACCAACGCCAGTGCGCGTGCCGGGAGTTCCTCGCGGTCGGCCACCGCCCCACTGAGCCAGTGCACCCGCGGGTCACGGCGGAACCACGAGTCCTGGCGGCGCGCGAAGCGCTTGGTGGCGCGGACCGTTTCGGCACGCGCCTCGTCCTCCGTGCACTCCCCGGCGAGCGCCGCGAGCATCTGCTGGTAGCCGAGTGCGCGGGACGCCGTGCGCCCCTCGCGCAGCCCCTGGGCCTCCAGGTCGCGCACCTCGTCGACCAGGCCTCGCTCCCACATGCGGTCCACGCGCGTGGCGATGCGTTCGTCGAGTTCGGGGCGGGCCACGTCGACGCCGATCTGAACGGTGTCATACACGGAGTCGTGGCCGGGGAGGTTGGCGGTGAAGGGCTTGCCCGTGATCTCGATGACCTCCAGGGCGCGGACGATCCGGCGGCCGTTGCTGGGCAGGATCGCCCGGGCCGCTTCGGGGTCGGCGGCGGCGAGGCGGGCGTGCAGCGCTCCGGAGCCGCGCAGCGTCAGCTCCTCCTCCAGCCGGGCCCGCACGGCGGGGTCGGTGCCGGGGAACTCCAGGTGGTCCACGGCCCCCCTGACGTACAGGCCGGAGCCGCCGACGAGGATCGGCCAGCGCCCCTCGGCGAGGAGACGGTCGATCTCGGCGCGGGCCAGCTTCTGGTACTCGGCGACGCTGGCCGCCTCCGTGACGTCCCAGATGTCGAGGAGGTGGTGGGGCACACCGCCACGCTCCTCGGGCGTCAGCTTGGCGGTACCGATATCCATCCCTCGGTACAGCTGCATGGAGTCGGCGTTGACGATTTCGCCGCCGAGGCGCTGGGCGAGGAAAACGCCCAGATCGGACTTTCCTGCCGCGGTCGGACCGACGACGGCGATGACCCGCGGGGCGGGGGCTGCACTACTCACCGCCCCAGTCTCGCAAACCCGGGGCCCCGTTCCCGAACGAGCTACGTGACGGCACGGCTCTGAGGTCGTTGCCTGTTGCGAGGTTCCGGCCGCCGGTTTCGAGGACCGATCACCCGGGCGACGCAATGAGACGCACCGGGCGGGGCGGGATTTCGCCCACACGAGTAACGTATGGAGTAGATATGGGCGTTTTTGCACGGTTCCGTCGGAAGGCCAAGGACAGCGGAGAGGCATCGACGACCGAGGCGGCTGCCGACACGCTGACAGCCGAGCCGGAAGCGGCCGAGGGGTCTCCGGAGGCCGGCGCCGATGCGAAGCCCGTTGCCGAGGCCGACAGGACCGAAGAGGCGGGCAAGGCCGACAAGGACACCGAAGGCGCTGCCGAGGACAAGTCCGACGGCACCGCTGAAGCGGCCGACTCGGACGGCGTGGACATCCCGAAGCAGCAGTCCGCCGAGAAGGCCGCCGACAACGAGGCCGGTGAGGGCGCCCGCAAATAGCTCCGACAGCTCCTCTGCGAGGGAAGGTGGACCCATGGGCTTCCTGGACCAACTGAAAGCCAAGCTCGCCCCTGCCAAGGACAAGGTCTCGCACCTCGCGCAGCAGCACGGGGACAAGATCGACCAGGGCCTGGACAAGGCCGCGAAGGTGGTCGACAAGAAGACCAAGGGCAAGTACAGCGACAAGATCCAGACGGGCACGGGAAAGGCCAAGGAGGCCGTCGACCGCCTCGCCGGGCCGGACCAGGGCAAGGACACGGGCGGCGGCACCACTCGGCCGACGCCCCCGTCGCCCCCTCCGGCTTCCTGAACCGCAGCGGCGGACGGCCGCGAAGCACTTCGCTTCGCGGCCGCCTCCGTATGTCCTGACCGTGGCGCCCGTCATGTCCTGGCCGTGCGCCCGTCCGGTCGCGCTCGCCGGTCGCCGCGACGACGCCCCCCCCCGGAAGCCCCCTGGAGCGCCCCTGAAGGCCCCGCTAGGACCAGGTGGCCACCACGTAGCCCACGCCGTACGGCGCGTCCTCGTAGAGCAGCTCACCGCTCAGCGTCGCGCCGTCCGCCGCCCCGGCGAGCACCTGCCACGGGGCACGGCCCGCCGCCTTCAGCTCCGCGGCGAGGCCCGCGTCCAGCGTCTTCAGCGCCGCGATGTCGGCCGCGCCGAGCGCACGTCCCACCGCCGCGTCGAAGCCGGCCGCCCGCTCGTCGAGGTACCCCGGCGCCTTCAGCGTGCGGCACGCGCTCGCGTCTCCCATCACGAGCAGTGCCACCCGGTCCGCCCGGGCCCCGATTTCCTCTCCGACTTGAATACACCGCTCGGCGGCGAGTGGTTCCCCCACGCCGAGACCTTCCACCGGAGCGGTCGACCACCGCGTACGTTCGAGCAGCCAGCCTGCGACGGCGAGCGACGGCGGAAGCTCACGCTCCGCCGCCTCGTCCGGCGCGTGCGGCGGCGTGGGCCCGAGACGTACGTCGACGTCCACCCCGAACCCCCGGAACGACCCGCGCGCGCCCTGTCGATGCGGCCCGCGCCCGCTCTCCTCGGCCGGGCCGACCACGACGAGCCGGTCGGGCCGCGCGGCGGCGAGCACGCCGATGGCGTCCGAGCAGGCCGCGCGCGCGGCGTCCAGTTCGGGAGCGGCACCCGCGGCGACCTCGGGAACGAGCAGCGGCGGAGAAGGGCAGACGGCTGCGGCGACAAGCATGATCCGCAGCGTAACGCGCCCTAGGAAGAGATCACTCCGGAAAGCCCCACTCCGTGGTCCCGCTCCGGAGTCCCCTCCGGAGCGGGACCACGGAGTGGTCAGTCGCAGCCGCAGCCACTGCCCGTGGCGACCGGGAGCGGCTCGGGAGCGCCGATCTTCGGCAGTCCCAGCATCACGCCGGCGGGCTTCGCGGCCGCCTCGGCGTTCCGCTTCTCCCAGGCGTCGCCCGCGCGCGTGGGGCGCACGTTCAGCACGGCGCCCTCGGCCAGCAGGTGGTGCGGCGCCGCGTAGGTGATCTCGACGGTCACGACGTCGCCGGGGCGCACTTCGGTGTCCGGCTTGGTGAAGTGGACCAGGCGGTTGTCGGGGGCGCGGCCGGACAGGCGGTGGGTGGCGCCGTCCTTGCGGCCCTCGCCCTCGGCGACCATCAGCTCCAGGGTGCGGCCGACCTGCTTCTTGTTCTCCTCCCAGGAGATCTCCTCCTGGAGGGCCACCAGACGCTCGTAGCGCGACTGGACGACCTCCTTGGGGATCTGCCCCTCCATGGTCGCCGCCGGGGTCCCGGGGCGCTTGGAGTACTGGAAGGTGAAGGCGCTCCCGAAGCGGGCCTCGCGGACCACGTGCATCGTCTGCTCGAAGTCCTCCGCGGTCTCGCCCGGGAAGCCGACGATGATGTCGGTGGAGATCGCCGCGTCCGGCATGGCGGCGCGGACCTTCTCGATGATCCCCAGGAAACGATCCTGCCGGTACGAGCGGCGCATCGCCTTGAGGATCGTGTCGGAGCCGGACTGCAGCGGCATGTGGAGCTGCGGCATCACGTTCGGCGTCTCGGCCATGGCGGCGATCACGTCGTCCGTGAAGTCGCGCGGGTGCGGGGAGGTGAAGCGCACGCGCTCCAGACCCTCGATCTTCCCGCAGGCGCGCAGCAGCTTGCTGAAGGCCTCGCGGTCGCCGATGTCCGAGCCGTACGCGTTCACGTTCTGCCCGAGGAGGGTGATCTCGGAGACGCCCTCGGCGACGAGCGCCTCGATCTCCGCGAGGATGTCGCCGGTCCTGCGGTCCTTCTCCTTGCCGCGCAGCGCGGGCACGATGCAGAAGGTGCAGGTGTTGTTGCAGCCGACGGAGATGGAGACCCACGCCGCGTACGCGCTCTCGCGGCGGGTCGGCAGCGTCGACGGGAAGGCTTCGAGCGACTCGGCGATCTCGACCTGCGCCTCTTCCTGGACGCGGGCGCGCTCCAGGAGGACCGGCAGCTTGCCGATGTTGTGCGTGCCGAAGACGACGTCGACCCAGGGCGCCCTCTTGACGATGGTGTCGCGGTCCTTCTGGGCCAGGCAGCCGCCGACGGCGATCTGCATCCCCGGGCGCTTGGTCTTCATCGGCGCCAGGCGGCCGAGATTGCCGTACAGCCGGTTGTCGGCGTTCTCGCGCACGGCGCACGTGTTGAAGACGACGACGTCGGCATCGCCGTCCGCCCCGTCGGGCGCACGCTCGTAGCCGGCGTCCTCAAGGAGGCCCGACAGCCGCTCGGAGTCATGGACGTTCATCTGGCACCCGTAGGTGCGCACCTCGTAAGTCTTCGCGCTCATCTCGCCCCCCAGGGTACGGGGTCGCCACGCGCGCGTGCCCGCGGATTGCGACCGCGGCACCGGGAGGTGGGCCCCGGAGCGGCGCAGTGTGACCTCGCCCCTGGTCAGCACGGTGACCGGCTGGCAGGATCGCGCGCATGCTCCAGGCACTCCCCCACATCAGCAGGCGCCGCGCCCTGCAGGGTTCGGCGGCGGCGCTCGTGGTGTTCGGGCTGCTGTTGTGGTGGCTGGTGCCCATGGGCGAGGACTCCCCCAGCGGGCGGATGACGTTCAGTACGGGCGTGAAGAAGGGCGTGTACGAGCGGTACGGAAAGCTCCTGCGGACGGCGATCTCCCAGGACATGCCGGACGTCGACGTCGAACTCCTCAACAGCGAGGGTTCGCAGCAGAACGTCGCGCGGGTGGCCACCGGGAAGTCCGACTTCACGATCGCCGCCGCCGACGCGGTCGAGAAGTACCGCCTGAACGCCGAACCCGGCTGGCACCGGCTGCGGGGCTGCACGCGGCTGTACGACGACTACGTACAGCTCGTGGTGCCCCGGTCCTCGAGGATCGAGACCGTCGCGGATCTGCGGAACAAGCGCGTGGCGGTGGGACAGGAGCACTCCGGAGTGCGGCTGATAGCCGAGAGGGTGCTCGACGCCGCGGGTCTGGACCCGACCACGGACGTCAAGCCGGTGTCCGCCGGGATCGACACGATGCCCGACCTTCTGAAGAAGGGCTCCATCGACGCCTTCTTCTGGTCGGGCGGGCTGCCGACGACTTCCGTGCGCACGCTGTCGAAGGAGATGGACATCGAGCTCGTGAAGCTGGGCTACCTCGTCGACTCGCTGCACAAGCAGGGCGGGGCCTCGCGCTACTACCGGGCCGCGACGATGCCGGCCGACGCCTATCCCGATGCGCAGCGGGGTTCCGCCGTGCCGACGCTGGCGGTGGCGAACCTCCTGGTGACCACGGACCGGGCCGACACCGAGCTGACCGAACGTCTGACCCGGACCGTCATCGACAGCCGCGACCACATCGGCGACGCCGTGCACGCGGCCCAGCTGGTGGATCTGCGCACCGCCCTGTTCACGGACCCGCTGCCGCTGCACGAGGGCGCGCGCCGCTACTACCGCTCGGTCAAGCCCTGAGGGGTTCGCCGCGCGGGACGCTGACCGTCACCTTCAGGCCGTGCGGTTCGTGGTGTGCGTACGTGATGGAGCCGCCGCCCGCCGCGAGCAGGGCCCTGGAGATGGACAGGCCGAGCCCCGAGCCCTTCACGTTCTGGTGGCGGTTGCTGCGCCAGAAGCGGTCGCCGACGCGGGTGAGTTCGTCCTCGGTGAGGCCGGGGCCGCCGTCGGTGACCACGACGGTCGTCGTCGCGTCGCAGGAGGAGACCGCCACGTGGACCGGGCCGCCCTCGGGAGTGAACTTCAGGGCGTTGTCGATCACCGCGTCCAGCGCGCTGGAGAGGGCCACCGGGTCGGCCCAGCCGGTGGTGGCCGGACAGGTGCCCGTCAGCCGTACGCCACGCTCGTCGGCGAGCGGCCGCCACGAGGCGACGCGCTCGGCGGCCAGCTCGCCGATGTCGGTGAGGCTCAGGTCGGCCGCGGCGTGCTCGGCGAGCGCCAGGCCGAGCAGGTCGTCGAGGACCTGGGCCAGGCGCTTGCCCTCGGTGCGGACCGAGGCGATCTCCTCGTTGCCCTCGGGCAGTTCGAGGGCGAGCAGCTCGATGCGGAGCAGGAGGGCCGAGAGGGGGTTGCGCAGCTGGTGCGAGGCGTCGGCGACGAAGGCGCGCTGCTGCTCCAGCACGTCCTCGACGTTGTCGGCCATCTCGTTGAACGACCGGGCCAGGCGTCTGAGTTCCGGTGGTCCGCCCGCCGCCGCGACGCGGGACTTGAGGCGCCCTGTCGCTATGTCGTGCGTGGTCGCGTCCAGGACGCGCACCGGACGCAGCACCCAGCCGGTGAGCCGCAGCGCCGCGCCGACCGCGAGGAGCATGGCCGCCGACTCGCCGGCGCCGATGAGCAGCCAGCCGTGCAGCGTCTGCGAACGCATGCGGCCGGTCGGCGAGTCCGTGACCACGACGGCGATGACGTCGCCGTCCTTGATCACCGGCGAGGCGACGGCCAGCCGCCCTCGCTGCCACGGCCAGACCTGCTCGGGGTCGTGGCTGCCGCGGGAGCGGAGCGCTTCTTCGAAGGCGTCCCGCAGGGCTCCGCGGCGGGGCAGGAACCAGTCGCTCGGTGAGTGGGCCATGGCGTCGTCGTCGCGGTAGAAGACGCCCGCGCGGATGCCGTACACGTCGTAGTAGTCGTCGAGTTCCTTCTGGAGGGTCTCGCGGCGCTCGTCCGTGCTGCCCAGTTCGAGCGGTCCGGTGGGGCGTTTGGTGACGAACTGCGCGAGTGAGGCGAAGCGGGCCGTGTCGTCGATCCGGTCGACGACCACCTTCTGCTGCTGGGCGGCGGCGACGCTGACGGCGAGCGGGAAGCCGAGCGCCAGCAGCACGCCCGCCATCAGGATGATCAGCAGCGGGAGGAGGCGAGAGCGCACCTGTCCTCGCTCTTGGCTACGCGGCCGGGGCGACGAGGCGGTAGCCGACGCCGCGCACGGTCTCGATCAGGGCCGGCATGTGCAGTTTGGAGCGCAGGGACGCCACGTGGACCTCCAAGGTGCGGCCCGTCCCTTCCCAACTGGTGCGCCACACTTCGCTGATGATCTGCTCCCGGCGGAACACCACTCCGGGACGCTGGGCGAGGAGGGCGAGCAAGTCGAACTCCTTGCGGGTCAGTTGGACAACCGAACCGTCCACGCTGACCTGCCGGGTGGGCAGTTCGATGCGCACGGAGCCGAGCCGCAGGTCGCTGTCGCCTGTTGCCGGCGCGCCGCCGGGGGCGGGCCGCCGGATGACCGCGTGGATACGGGCGATGAGCTCCCCGGTGTCGTACGGCTTCACTACGTAGTCATCGGCTCCGAGGTTGAGGCCGTGGATGCGCGAGCGTACGTCGGAGCGGGCCGTCACCATGATCACCGGAGTCGAGCCGCGCTTGCGGATCTTGCCGCACACCTCGTAGCCGTCCTGGTCGGGCAGACCGAGGTCGAGAAGCACCACTCCGAAGGGAGGCGTTTCCGCGGGCAGCAGGGCCTGCAGAGCCTCCTCGCCACTGCGGGCGTGCACGACGTCGAAGCCGTGCCTGGCCAGGACCGCGGACAGGGCGGCGGCCACATGATCGTCGTCCTCGACGAGAAGCAGTCGCATAGGGGCCCCCTCCAGTTCATCGGTCGTTCCGTCGTGGCCGGTACTCATGGCCGGTGGTCGCGCGAGCGCACCAAGGCATCCACGCCGATGGATAAGGACCGCGTCAAGAGGGTTCAGTGCGTCGGCACGTTCCGTTACCTACCCGGTACGCACTCCGTGGGCCCTCTTCACACGGTGTGTCCGGTTGCGGCCGGATCGTTATGCTCAATTTCCCCTCAGATGTAATGACGCTGGTCGCACTGGGTTATTACTGTCCTCCCAACCGAGGAGGATGGAGCAACAAGCCGTGACCGAAGTATCGGTGACCAAGGACGCCATACCGCCTGGGGCGGACGACCTTGTCGTGCTGAAGAACGTCAACAAGCACTTCGGCGCTCTGCACGTCCTCCAGGACATCGACCTGACCATCGCCCGCGGCGAGGTCGTCGTCGTGATCGGCCCTTCGGGGTCCGGCAAGTCGACGCTGTGCCGCGCCATCAACCGCCTGGAGACGATCGATTCGGGAGACATCTCGATCGACGGCAAGCCGCTGCCCCAGGAGGGCAAGGAGCTCGCGCGGCTCCGTGCGGACGTGGGCATGGTCTTCCAGTCGTTCAACCTGTTCGCGCACAAGACCGTGCTCGAGAACGTGACGCTGGGCCAGACGAAGGTGCGCAAGATCGGCAAGGCCGAGGCGGAGGAGAAGGCTCGCGGTCTGCTGGACCGCGTGGGCGTCGCCTCCCAGGCCGACAAGTACCCCGCCCAGCTCTCCGGCGGACAGCAGCAACGCGTCGCCATCGCGCGCGCGTTGGCGATGGACCCCAAGGTGATGCTCTTCGACGAGCCCACGTCGGCGCTCGACCCGGAGATGATCAACGAGGTCCTCGAGGTGATGCAGCAGCTCGCCCGGGAGGGGATGACGATGGTCGTCGTCACCCACGAGATGGGTTTCGCCCGTTCGGCGGCCAACCGCGTCGTCTTCATGGCGGATGGCCGGATCGTCGAAGAGGCCGTGCCGGACCAGTTCTTCAACAACCCGCGCAGCGACCGGGCCAAGGACTTCCTGTCGAAGATCCTTAAACACTGAGGCTCCCACGCCGTCTCAACACCAGTCGAAACAGAGGATGTTCACCATGAAGCTCCGCAAGTCCGCTGCCGCCGTGGCAGCCGTCGCTGCCGTCGCGCTGACCGCCACCGCCTGTGGTGGCAAGGAGGGCTCGGCCGGCGACAAGCCGGAAGGCCCGAACGGCAAGGACACCAAGGCCCTCAGCTACACGGTCAAGAAGGACGTCTCGGTCGACTCGTCCGTGTTCGAGGCCGCCAAGAAGCGCGGCAAGCTCATCGTGGGCGCCAAGGCCGACCAGCCGTACCTGGGCTTCCAGGACCAGTCGACCAAGGAGTACTCCGGCTTCGACATCGAGATCGCCAAGATGATCGCGGCCGACCTCGGCTTCTCGGCGAAGCAGATCGAGTGGAAGACGGTCGACTCCGGCGCCCGTGAGACCGCGGTCTCCAAGGGCGACGTCGACCTGATGATCGGCACGTACACGATGAACGACGAGCGCAAGAAGCAGATCGACTTCGCCGGTCCGTACTACCACGCCGGTGCCTCCCTCCTCGTCCGCAAGGATGAGAAGGACATCAAGGGCCCCGAGACCGTCCGCGGCAAGAAGGTCTGCTCCATCGTCGGCTCCACGCCGCTGCAGAACATCAAGAAGCCCAAGTACGGCGCCAAGGTCACCGAGCTGTCCAAGTACTCCGAGTGCGTGGCCCAGATGCTCAACAACCAGGTCGACGCCGTCACCACCGACGACGCCATCCTGATGGGCTACGCCGCGCAGAACCCCGGCAAGCTCAAGGTCGTCGGCAAGCCCTTCTCCGACGAGCCCTACGGCGTCGGCCTGAAGAAGGGCGACAAGGGGCTGCAGAAGGCCGTCGCCGACGCCATCAAGGCGCACCAGGAGAACGGCGACTACAAGAAGGCGTTCGACGCCACCATCGGCAAGTCCGGCTCCGAGTACAAGGACCCGCCGGCCTTCACCGACCCCAAGTGACACCCCGCGCCCCGCTTCGTACGGCCTGAAAAACCGTGCGGGGCGGGGCGTGTTGTGAGCACATCGCCGTCCGACCGCCCTCTCGCGGAGAATTCATGAACGTACTGACCGACAACCTGTCGCTGTTCCGCGAGGGGTTCATCGGCACCGTGGAGCTGACCGTGGTCAGCGGCGTCATAGCCATGGTGCTCGGCGTGATCATCGCCGCTTTCCGGGTCTCCCCGGTCCCGCCGCTGCGCGTTTTCGGCACCCTGTGGGTGAACATCCTCCGGAACACCCCGCTCACCCTGCTGTTCCTGGTGGCCTTCTTCATCCTGCCGAAGATCCTCTTCCCGGACATGAACTCGTTCGCGCTCGGCGTCACGGCGCTGGGCTTCTACACGTCGTCCTTCGTGGCCGAGGCACTGCGCTCCGGCATCAACACCGTGCCGATGGGCCAGGCCGAGGCGGCTCGCGCGATCGGCATGAGCTTCACGCAGGTCATGCGGGTCGTGGTGCTCCCACAGGCCACCCGCGCGGTGGTCGCCCCCATGGGGTCGATCTTCATCGCGCTGACGAAGAACTCCGCGATCGCGGGCAGCTTCGACAACGTCGATCTGTTCAACGTCGCCAAGACCCTCAGTAACGACGGCTACGACATCGCCATGATCTTCCTCTGGATCACGGTCGCCTACCTGATCATCACGTACGCCATCAATGGCGCCTTCCGGCTGCTGGAGCACCGTATGGAGGTCGCCCGATGAGCGCCAGTGTCCTCTTCGACGCCCCCGGCCCCAAGGCCAGGCTCCGCAACCGGATCTACTCGGTCGTCGGCACCGCGGCCGTGCTCGGCCTGGTCGTCTGGATCGTCCTGCGGCTCAACGAGAAGGGCGAGTTCGACGGCGCCCTGTGGGACATCTTCAACTACTCCGGCATCCGCGACAACATCTTCGAAGCGCTCCTGGCGACGCTGAAGGCCTTCGCGCTCGCCGCTGTCCTGTCGCTGGTCTTCGCGGTCGTGCTGTGTGTCGGCAGGCTCTCCGACCACCGACCGGTGCGCTGGGCGTCGGTGATCTTCATCGACCTCTTCCGGTCGATCCCGCTGCTGATCACGATCTTCGCCCTGTGGGTCGGCGTCGCCGGCGACATGACGCCGTTCTGGGCACTGGTACTCGGCCTGTCGATCTACAACGGCTGCGTCCAGGCCGAGGTGCTGCGCGCGGGTGTCAACGCCGTACCGAAGGGTCAGCGGGAGGCCGCGTACGCCCTGGGCCTGAGCAAGACCCAGGTGACGGCCGGCATCCTGTTCCCGCAGGCCGTGCGCTCCATGCTGCCGACGATCATCAGCCAGCTCGTGGTGACGCTCAAGGACACCTCGCTCGGCTACATCATCCTCTACCCCGAGCTGCTGTATTCGGCGCGGCTGATCGCCAACAACACGCCCGTGAACGGCACGTACCCGTTCGTCCAGACGGTCACCGTCGTCGGCGCCATCTACATCGCGCTCTGCCTGGCGCTCTCCTCGCTCGCCACCTGGATCGAGAAGCGTGGGCGCCGTACCAAGACGGGCATCGTGGTGGCCGCGGCCGCCGAGCCCGCGGAGACTCCGGGCGTGCTCGACGCGGCCACGCCGCTCGGCCCGACGGTCGCCGCGGAGCCCGCTCCGGGCGCGCCCGCCGACGCCGGCGCCGACGGGCCCGATGACGACCCCAAGGGCCCGGTTGGAAAGTCAAACTGACGCACTGTAGGTACAGTTGTGGGGGACGGTGATGGCGCCGTCCCCCACGCGCGTTGTCGGGTGAACGCCGATGCCATCGTCACTTGACGCAAGCACCGGCAATGGGTTGCATACGTTCTGTGATCGTGCACCGGGCTCCAACTGCCAGTTTCTGTACGTACGTCCAGCGCTTCCGGGCAGTCCGGACCCTCGGGGCCCGCCGGGCCGGAGGGTGCGCGCCGTGGACCCGGTGATCGTCGTCGGCGCGGGCCCCGTGGGACTGGCCCTCGCCCTGGCCCTCGCCCGCCAATCGGTGCCCACCATCGTCCTCGACGAGGGCCCCGGCAAGGACGAGCACCGGCTCGCGCGGACGGTCGTGCTCCGCGAGGACACCGCGGCGTTCGTGGAACGGCTCGCGGGGCATTCGTTCGGCGACACGGAGTCCGGCGCACGGTGGGCCGGCTGGCGCTCCGTCCGACGCAAGCAGCTGATGCGCGAGCTCCACTTCGGAGACGAGGCCCCCGCCCCGCTGCACCTGCCGCAGCACGTCCTGACGGGCGCCCTGCGCGACGCCATCGCCGACGAGCGGCTCGTCAAAGTCGCGGCGGAGAACAAGCTCGACTCCCTGGAACAGGACGCCACCGGGCTGACCGCACACACACGCGGAGCCAAGGGCACATGGTGGCGCGGCAGTTACCTGGTGGGCTGCGACGGCTCCCGCTCCACCGTGCGCAAGCTGCTCGACGTCCGCTTCCCGGGACGTACGGCGGTGGAACGGCACGCCGTGGCCGCGCTGCGCACGGAACTTCCGTGGCCGGGCCAGGCGTTGTTGCACCGGATGCCTCCGTGGCGCCACGGAGGCGCCGAGGTGACCGGCCGGCCCCTCGCCGACGGGGTGTGGCGGCTCGACTGGCTGCTTCCGCCGCGTGGCGACCTGGTGACGCCCGACGCCCTCGTCATGCGCATCCGGGAGACCCTCGCGGGCTGGTGCGGGGGCTCCACACCCCCGTACGAACTGCTCGACACGGGCGTGCACACCGTCCACCACCGGCTCGCCCGACGGTGGCGGGTCGGACGCGCCTTCCTCGCGGGGGACGCCGCGCATCTGCTCGGCGCGCTCGGCACCCAGGGGCTCGACGAAGGCCTGCGGGACGCCGACAACCTCGCCTGGAAACTGGGGCTCGCCTGGCACCACGGCGCCCGCGAATCCCTGCTCGACAGTTATCAGGTCGAGCGGCGGGCCGGCGTGGCCGCGCGGCTGCGCGCCGCCGACCAGTCGCTGCCCGCGCTGCGCGGCGGCAAGGGGCTGCGGTCGTACGTGCCCGGGTCCGCGCGCGGGCACGACACGCTCCTCACCGACGGCCACGTGGGGCGCGGTCCGCTCGGGGCCCCCTCGTCATACGCCGACTCGCCGCTGGCGGCCGCTCCGTCCGACTCCGTCACGGTGGTCGGGACGGAGCCCGGAGCGCCGGTCGCCGATGTGCGCGTGACGGCGCCGGACGGTTCTTTCGTACGGCTTCGGGACCGGCTCGGGCTGGGGCACCTGATCGTCCTTCTCGTCGCGCCGGGCACCGTCGTGTGGGAGCGACGGCACTGGGTGACCGCCGGGATCATGCCGCGGCTCGCCGCGGCCGTCACGGCGCTCCCCCACGCCGCCGAGCTGCTCGTCGCCGAGAGTTATCCCGGGGCCGCCGCCCACTCCGTCCTGCTCGTACGGCCCGACGGCCACCTCGTCACCGCCCTCTCCGGAGTGCGTCCGGCGGAGCTGTACGCGGCGGCCGAAGCGGCACTGGGGGGACCGGTGCAGGCAGGGCCCGGGAGCGGGGACGGGGACAAGGCGAAGGGGACAGCTCCGGCCGGCCGGGGCGGCCGAGTGGACGAGGCGGAGAGGGCGGAGAGGGCAGCGGGGGCGACGCGGCCTTCGTCGTGAGCCGGGCGGGCTTCGGCTTCACGGTCATCAAGCGCCGCGCGCCGCCCCTGCTCGCATGCTGAGCCGGGGTTGACCGGCTCCGGACCCCGTGGTCTACTCCGGATCGTGACCGACACCGATGTGCGCCTGTGGCGGAGGGTCCATATGGACCTGGTCCGCTACGCAGGCTGCGTGTGTCACCCGTCCTGCTGAACTCGCACATCTCTTTCGCGCGCTGAGCCCCGCTCCGGGCTGTCTCGCGCGCTTCCGCGAACTTCCAGGACGGTACCCGTGTCTGTTGCTCCTTCCTCGACCACGCCCTCCACCGCGCCCTCGGCCGCGCGTTCCACGGCGCCCACCGCCGCCGAACTCCTCGACTTCGTCCGCCGCGCCGCGGCCGACCCCGAGCTCGTCGCTTCCCTGCCGCTCGACCCCGAGGGCCGGACCTGGGTGCGGCTCCAGGGCCCCGGCGGCAGCGAGGCCTGGCTGATCGGCTGGCCGCCCGGCACCGGGACCGGATGGCACGACCACGCGGAGTCGGTCGGCGCCTTCCTCACCGCGGCGGGCACCCTCAAAGAGAACTCGCTCGCCGCGCGCCTGCCCACCGACGGGTGGAAGACCCTGGAGCTCTCCGGCGACGTCGACCGCGAACGGGAGTTGGCCGTCGGCGAGGGCCGCGCCTTCGGCCGTAACCACGTGCACGAGGTGCTGAACGAGTCCACGACCGAACACGCCGTCTCCGTACACGCCTACTACCCGCCCCTGCCACGGATCCGCCGTTACAGCCGCACCGGCGACGTGCTCCGTCTGGAGTCCGTGGAGCGCCCGGAGGACTGGCAGTGAGTGACCGTGAACGGGTGGTTGGACAGCCGGTCGGCATCGACGAGTTGCTGGAGCGTGTGCGGCTCGGACTCGACCGGGTCACTCCGGAGAGGGCGTACGCGACCGCAGAGGGCGGAGGGCTGCTCGTCGACATCCGCTACGCGGCACTGCGGGAGCGCGACGGGCTGATCCCCGGGGCGCTCGTCGTCGAACGCAACGAGCTGGAGTGGCGGCTCGACCCGCAGGGCAGCCATCGCGCCCCGCAGGCCACCGACCACGACATACACGTCGTCGTGGTCTGCAACGAGGGGTACGCGTCCAGCCTCGCGGCCGCCTCCTTGCGACAGTTGGGACTGCGCCACGCCACCGATCTCATCGGTGGGTTCCAGGCGTGGCGGGCGGCGGGGCTTCCTGTGGTGACCGCGGGAACGTGAGCTTGGGCGTAAGGGGCGCCCACCATGGCGTACCGCCCCTTACCTCCTACTCCTTGGCCGACGCCGCCGCGACGGGAAGCGGCCTCAGGGCGACGCGGCCAGGCAGGGCGGTCGCGGTGAGGGCGAGCAGTCCGGCGACCGCGATTACGGAGACGTAGACGAGAGGGACGACCGTCGGTGCCGCGCTGCCGGTCATTCCCACGCTGAACGCCGTCAGGACCGCGAGCGCCACACCGCTGCCCAGTGCGGCACCGATGAGCAGGACCGACAGCGCCTCGGCGCGCAGCATCCGCAGGACCTGGCGGCGCGTGGCGCCCGCGAGACGCAGCAGCGCGAACTCGCGCATGCGCTCGGAGACGGACATGGCGAGGGTGTTGACGACGGCTATGGCGGTGAAGGCCAGGACGAGACCCATCGCCAGGAGATTGACCTCGGCGTTGGCCTGGCGGCTCTCGGCCTGAAGGCTGTCGGCGGCCGCCGGGGAGAGAATCCGCAATCCCGGGAACTTCCCGACGTCGGCCGCGAGTTGTTCCTGCGTACGGTCGCTCTTGACGAGGACGGTGCCGGCGAGCGGGTTGTCGACGTGGCGGGCGACCAGGTCGTGCGCCATGGTCAGGTCGCCGAATCCGAGACCGCGCGCGTACACGGCGCGGACGGTGAGTTCCGTCTTCGTGCCGTCCCCCAGGGTGAACTTGAGCGTGCTGCCCGGTTTCAGGCCGAGCCGGTCGGCGGCGAGTTCACTGACGGCCGCGCTGCCCTCGTCGAAGTCGTCGAGCGATCCGGCGGTGACGTCCGGGTCCCAGGTCCGGGTGAGGCCTTCGGGGGTGACGCCCTGCGCGGGGTACTTGTCGAGCCCGACGCGGACCGTCGTGCGGACGACCTCGGTGGCGACCTCGACGCCTTCGGTCGTACGCAGCCTCTGTGCGGCCTCCGCCGGAACGCCCGGCCCTTGCGCGTCCAGTACCCAGTTCGCGCGGATCCCTTCCCGCGCCTGGGCGCGGGCGGCGTCGTCAAGGGTCGGCTGGACGAAGAGGACGGTGCAGGTCATGCCGGTGAGGAGGGCGAGCGGAGTGACGACTGCGGCCATCCGGGCCGCGTTGCCGCGCACGTTCGCGTGGGCGAGCCTGCCGGCGGGGCCGGTCAGCCGGAGCGGGCCCCGCAGAAGTGCCGCGGCCGCCCGGACCACGAGCGGCCCCAGGAGCGCGATGGCGCAGGCGAAGACCACCACGGCAAGGAACGTCACGGGCGTCGACGCCGCCTCGGTGTGCAGCGCGCTCAGCACGGCGACCAGGACGGTGCCACCGGCGAGGAACACCAGACCCGCGACGATGCGGCTCCAGGCGGGCCCACGCCGCTCGGCCCGCGCCTCGGCCAGGGCCTGCGCCGGGCGGATCCCGGCGATCCTGCGCCCCGCGACGCGGGCGGCGGCCCAGGAGCCCAGCACCGTGGCAGCCACGGCGACGAGCGGCGGGAAGGCACTGACGGCGCGTTCCAGTGTGGCGGGCACGGCGCCGGTTGCCACGAACCGGCCGTGCAGCCAACCGCCGAGCGGGATTCCGGCCAGCGCGCCGGTGATTCCCGCGACGGAGCCGACGATCAGAGCCTCCCGGCCGAGGAGACCGCGGATCTGCTTCGGGGTCGCGGCGACGGCGCGCAGCAGGGCGAGTTCGCGGTGCCGCTGCTGGACCGAGAGGGCGAAAGTGCCCACGACCACGAGGACGGCGACAAGCAGGGAGGTGCCGCCCATGGCGCCGCCGATGCTGACGAGCTTGACGCGCGCACCCGCCGCGTCGAGGAACTCCACGGGTCCGCGCTCGCCCCCCGTGCTGACCTGCGCTGTTGTTCCGTCGAGGGTGCGTCCGACCGCCTTCTTCAGGTCGGCGACAGTGGTGCCCTCGTCCGGTACGACACCGAAGGCGGTGACCTTTCCGGGGTGTGCGGCGAGCCGCTCGGCCTCCTCCGAGGAGAAGAAGAGCGAGGTCTGGTGCGCGAGGGCGCCGTTCTCGGGCGCGGCTACGCCGGTGATGCGGTAGTCGCGCGGGCTCCGCGTCGACTGGACGGTGAGCCGGTCGCCCGGCTTCAGGCCGGTGCGCTCGGCGAGGTCGCGGTCGATGACGAGGTCGTGGGCCGCACGCGGGGCCTTTCCTTCGACGAGCCTGAAGGGGGTGAGCGCGGCGGACTCCCAGGCGTGCCCGTACGAGGGTTTCCCGGCGCCGCCGACGGTGTCGGGTCTCAACGGCTGGGCAAAGAACGTCAGTTCCGGTACGACGGCACGGGCACCCGCGACCTTCTCGAGCCTGTCCCCGATGTCGTCGGCCTGCAGCCAGGCCCTCTCCGCTATCGGTTTCGCCTTGTGCTTGACCTTGGTCTTGCCCTTCTTGTGCTTGACCGTGGTCTGGTGGACGTTCTGGTCCGCGGAGACGATCACGGGGGTCGCGGCATAGCGCTCGGTCTTGATCGTGCCGCGCAGGCCGGTCTCCAGGAGAGTGCCGCAAGCCGTGATGAGGGCTGCGGCACACATCAGCGCGAGGAAGGCACCGAGGAATCCGCCTTTGCGGTCCCTGACCGTCTGCAGTGCGTAGCGCAGCATCATGAGGGCTCGTCCTCTTTTCGGTTGTCGGAGGAGCCCATTGGCTCGGGGTGGGCCGTCGGCTCGGGATGGGCCGTCGGCGCGGGGAAGGCCAGGAAGCGGGTGAGGACGGTGCGGGCGGCGGCCGGGGTGTCCGCGTCGGGCCGCTTGTAGCGGTTGAGCAGCGCGATGTACTCCTCGAAGAACGCCTGGAGTTCGGCGTACGTCAGCCGGATCGTGCCCCGCGAGTAGGGCAGCGCGTCGGCCCACTCGTCGGGCTCGGCATCGTCCGACCGGTGTTGTTCCTCGCTCCGCTCCCGCTGCAGCCGTGCGAAGAGCTCCAGGTCGGCGGCGTACGAGAGGGCGTTGAGCTCGTCCATGACGAGCCGCGTCTCGGGGCTCTGCCGGCTGCGCGGCGGAAAGCGCCGGTCGCCCGGGACGGCCCGCCACCAGCGCTCACGTCCGTGCCCCGAGCCGCGCGTCTCCTCGACGAAGCCGTAGCGGGCGAGCTCGCGCAGGTGGTAGCTGGTCGCCCCGGTGTTGAGGCCGAGGGCACGGGCGAGCGTCGCGGAGGTGGCCGGACCGTGCACGGTGAGGTGCTGCAACATCTGCTGCCGCCGCGGCTGCGCGAGCGCCTTGAGGACGCGCAGGTCGCTCAGTTCTTGCGGGCCCGCGGCGCGGGACGGTGCGTCGGGCGCGGGTGGTGTGTCGGGCGCGGACGGTGCGTCGGCCCGGGAAGCTACGTCGGCCCGGGCCAGTACGTCGGCCCGAGGCGGTGCGTCGGGTCGCTCCGCGTCGGTCGTGCCGGGTTCCTGTGCCATGCGTACACAGTCGTCTGTGCACAGGTCTCTCTGCACTGCGGTGGTCCGGCGTCTCCGCAGGGGGGTTAACCCCACCCTGCGGAGCGCCGGTTGGGATGCGAGGACCGCTCCGGTTGCCGCCCCACCCCCGTGGGAGCGGCCCGCTCAGAACGCCCCGTACCCCAAGTCCTCGGTGTCCTCGCCCTCTTCCTCCAGGGCCTGCCGCACCACTCTGAGGGCCATGCCCTCGCCGTAACCCTTGCGGGCGAGCATGCCCGCGAGGCGGCGCAGGCGCTTGTCCCGGTCGAGGCCTCGTGTGGAGCGGAGCTTGCGGGCGACGAGCTCGCGCGCGGTCGCCTCCTCCTGCTCCGAGTCGAGCTGCCCCACGGCCTCGTCGATCAGCGTGGACTCCACGCCCTTGGTGCGCAGCTCCCGCGCGAGCGCACGGCGGGCCAGGCCCCGGCCGTGGTGCCGGGACTCCACCCAGGCGTCCGCGAAGGCGCTGTCGTTGATCAGGCCGACCTCTTCGAAGCGGGAGAGCACCTCTTCCGCCACGTCCTCGGGGATCTCCCGCTTGCGCAACGCGTCGGCGAGCTGCTTGCGCGTGCGCGGCGTACCGGTGAGCAGGCGCAGACAGATGTTCCGCGCCCGCTCAGCCGGGTCCCCCGTGGGCGGCTCCCCCTTCTCGGCCCTCGACGAGGAAGGGGAACCGCTGTCCTGGTGGCCGTCGAACCCGCCGCGCCGCCGTCGACGCCCACGGCTCCGGCCGTCTCCGTCCTGGTGGCCGCCGTCCCGGCCCGTGCCGTCCTGATCCACACCGTCCCCGTGGCCCCGCCCGGCGGGGCCGGTGCGGCTTTCGGGGGCGGTGTGGTCCGCCCAGTCGGTTCGTCGTGTCACGGACTAGCTCTTGGCCGCCGTGGCCTTGGACTTGGTGGCCTTGGCCACCGGCGCGGGCACCGTCTTGGCGGCGTCGTCGGCCGGGGCCGCGCCCGCCGCGTCCGTGACCGGCTCGGCGGCCGGAGCCTCGGGCTTCACACCGACGCCCAGCTTCTCCTTGATCTTCCTCTCGATCTCGTTGGCGAGGTCGGGGTTGTCCTTCAGGAAGTTGCGGGCGTTCTCCTTGCCCTGGCCGAGCTGGTCGCCCTCGTACGTGTACCAGGCGCCTGCCTTGCGGACGAAGCCGTGCTCGACGCCCATGTCGATCAGGCCGCCCTCACGGCTGATGCCCTGGCCGTAGAGGATGTCGAACTCGGCCTGCTTGAAGGGCGGCGCGACCTTGTTCTTGACGACCTTCACGCGGGTGCGGTTGCCCACCGCGTCCGTGCCGTCCTTCAGGGTCTCGATGCGGCGGATGTCCATGCGCACCGAGGCGTAGAACTTCAGCGCCCGGCCACCGGTCGTGGTCTCCGGGGAGCCGAACATCACGCCGATCTTCTCGCGGAGCTGGTTGATGAAGATCGCGGTGGTCTTCGACTGGTTGAGCGCGCTGGTGATCTTCCGGAGCGCCTGGCTCATCAGACGGGCCTGAAGGCCCACGTGCGAGTCGCCCATCTCGCCCTCGATCTCCGCGCGCGGCACCAGGGCGGCGACGGAGTCGATGACGATGAGGTCGAGGGCGCCGGAGCGGACCAGCATGTCGACGATCTCGAGGGCCTGCTCGCCGTTGTCCGGCTGGGACAGGATGAGGTTGTCGATGTCGACGCCGAGCTTCTTGGCGTACTCGGGGTCGAGGGCGTGCTCCGCGTCCACGAAGGCCACCGCGCCGCCCGCCCGCTGGGCGTTGGCCACGGCGTGCAGGGTGAGGGTCGTCTTACCGGAGGACTCCGGGCCGTACACCTCCACCACTCGGCCGCGCGGGATGCCGCCGACGCCGAGCGCGACGTCGAGCGCGGTCGACCCGGTGGGGATGACCTCGATGGGCTCGTTCGGCCGCTCGCCCATGCGCATCACTGCGCCCTTGCCGAATTGCCGTTCAATCTGTGCGAGCGCGGCGTCGAGCGCCTTCTCGCGGTCGGTTCCTGCCATGGGTTCCACCCGATTTGCTTGAGTCGATCGCTTCACGTCAAAGACGCTAACGCCTGCCACTGACAATCCGCCCCGACGGCCGTCCAGCCTGTGGATAACTCGAGGCGATCCCTCACCGAAATCCTCCCGAGCGTCTCGGGGAACCCCCCGCCCACCTTGGAGAATCGCCGCCCAGGCACCCCATAAGAATGGATGTTCGATTTTAGTGTCAAGCGTGACCCACCGCATGGCGCGCCGCCCGGCGCCCCTCAGCGGCGCCCCTCAGCGGCGCCCGTTCCCCTTCGGTTCCGCGCCGCCCGACTCCGGCGGGGCTCCCGGCCGGTTCGGCCCCCGCAGCGCGCGCCGCATGCGCGCGAGGAGAGGAGCGCCGACCTGGCGCCGGTGCCCGTGCACCCGGGGGTCGTCCGTGACGTCGTACCTCTTCACGTACGCCCCGAGGAAGGCCTGCAGCGTCGCGACGGCGGGAATCGCGATGAGCGCTCCGACCGCGCCGAGGAGCGCCGTGCCCGCGATGACCGAGCCGAACGCGACCGCGGGGTGGATGTCGACGCTCTTGGCGGTGAGCTTGGGCTGCAGTACGTAGTTCTCGAACTGCTGGTAGACGACTACGAAGATCAGCACCCAGAGCGCGAACCAGGGGTCGACCGTGAAGGCGATCAGCATCGGCAGCGCGCCCGCCAGATACGTGCCGATGGTGGGGATGAACTGGGACACGAGACCCACCCACACGGCGAGCACGGGCGCGTAGGGGACGTCGAGGACCTGCAGCAGGATGTAGTGCGCGATGCCGGAGATCAGCGCCATCAGGCCGCGCGAGTAGAGGTAGCCGCCGGTCTTGTCGACCGCGATCTCCCAGGCCCGCAGCACCTCGGCCTGCTTGGCGGGCGGCAGCACCGAGCACAGCGCGCGCCGCAGCCTCGGCCCGTCCGCCGCGAAGTAGAACGAGAACAGCAGGATCGTCAGCAGCTGGAAGAGACCGCCGAGGACCTGCGCGGAGACGTCCAGGACGCCGCTGGCGCTGTTCTGCACGTACTTCTGGAGCCAGTCGGAGTGGACGAGGCTGTCCTGGACCTCGACGCGGGAGAGGTCCGTGTGGAAGGTCTGGTTGATCCAGCTGATGACCTTGTCGAGGTAGTCGGGGAAGTCCTCGACCATGTCGACGATCTGGCCCGCGAGCATGGAGCCCATCAGCGTGACGAAGCCCGCGCTCGCGATCACGACGCTCAGGAAGACGAGGAAGGTCGCGAAGCCCCTGCGCAGCCCGCGCGCCGCCATCCAGCTGACCGCGGGCTCGACCGCGAGCGCCAGGAAGAACGCGATCAGAATGTTGATCAACAACCCGGTCAGCTGGTGGAACGCCCAACTTCCCAACTGGAAGCACGCGATGAGCGCGAGGGCGAGAACCATGGCACGCGGCAGCCACCGCGGCATGCGGGCGCCGTGCCCCGCCCCGGCCTCGGCGGGGGGCTGTGCGGGCGGCGTCGTGCCGGGCGGAGCGGTGTCCTGGGTGACCTGCGCGGTCTTGTCTGTCGGTGCCACGGGGCAAGTCTCGCCCACGCCGAAGACAATCGGTCGCCACCCTCACATCTTGGGACAGCCCCACGCGCGCGTGACGCCCTCCGGCGGCAGAAACTCTGCCCGTAGTCAGCGCTTGTCGGCCGGTACGTCCATCGCCACGCACACCGCTCGCCAGACGTCCTTGGCCTCCCAGCCGGCGTCCAACGCCTCGTGGACCGTGCGGCCGCCCAGTTCCGCCATCACGTGATCGCGCGCGAAGGAGTCGGCGTACTCCGCACCGAAGTGAGCCGCCATCCGCTGCCAGAAGACCGTCAACCGCATGCCTCCAGTATCGCGCCCCTGAGAGTGCAGCCGGGCGCAGGGGGCTTGCCGGGAACGATTTCCGCCCTACGGTCGGAGCATGGCCGAAACCGGAGCATCCCCCGACGCAGTGCCCTCCCCCGACGCGGCGCTCTCCCCGCTGGCCCGCGCCGAGCACTTCGTCTGGCTCACCGCACGCGTCCTCGAGCAGCGACGGTTCGCGTACCACTTCCTCGACGGCGCGGGCGGGGACCGGGCCGCGGACGCGGTCGAAACCGCTCTGACCTCGTACGCCACCGAGGACGGCGGGTACGGCTACGCGCTCGAACCCGACCTCCGCGGCCCCGTCGGCCAGCCGCTGCACAGCGGACACGCCCTGCGCGTGCTGGACTCGATCCACCGCTGCGGCGGACAGCGGGTGGAACGGGTGTGCCGGTATCTGACCTCGGTGTCGACTCCTGAGGGCGCCCTCCCGGCGATCCATCCCAGCCAGCGCGGCTACCCCTCCGCGCCGTTCGTGCCGGTCGTGGACGACCCTCCCGGCGAGCTGCTCGCCACCGGCCCCGTGGTGGGCCTGCTGCACCGCAACGAGGTGTGGCACGCCTGGCTCTTCCGGGCCACGGACTTCTGCTGGGCGGCCGTCGAATCGCTCGAGACGTCACATCCGTACGAGGTCCAGGCGGCCGTCGCCTTCCTGGACGGCGTGCCCGACCGCCCACGCGCGCGTGCCGCCGCCGACCGTCTCGGACGCCTCGTCCGCCAGCAGCGTCTCGCGGCACTGGACCCGGACGACCTGGACGCGTATCCGGTGGCGCCCGGTTACGCACCGGGCGAGCACCACTTCGCGCATGACTACGCGAAGGTCCCCGAGTCGCTCGCGCGCTCCTGGTTCACCGACGCGGAGATGGAGCGCTCGCTCGACTTCCTCGCCCGGGAGCAGCAGGCCGACGGCGGCTGGCCCGTGCGCTGGCGGCAGTGGGCGCCGGGCACGTCCCTGGAGTCGCGCCCGATCGTCACCATCGAGGCACTGCGTACCCTCCGGGCATACGGGCGGGCCGTCGACTGACGGGAGGCGGCCCTTCGCCCTGCCGCTGCGCCGGCACTTCTTTCCGCTCTTTCCGCACGAACGCTGGCCGGTCGGGCTCCGGAGCCCGACACTCGTGCCTGTGCATCCGCCCGAGCCGCACAGCCCTCCCGAACGGCCGCCGCCGATGAGCGGGGCCTGGCGCACCACATGGCTGTTGCTGGCCTTCATGGTGGTGAACTTCGCCGACAAGGCGGTCCTCGGGCTCGCGGGGCCCGAGATCCGCGCGGACTTCGGCCTGACCCGGCAGGAGTTCGGCACGGCGCAGTCGGCGTTCTTCGCGCTGTTCTCCGTAGCGGCGCTCGGCGTCTCCCTGCTGACCCGGCGAGTGCGGACGGCCCCGCTGCTCCTGGTGCTCGTGCTGATGTGGTCGGCCGCTCAGCTGCCGATGATGTGGGGCGCGGCGGGGTTCGGCACGCTGGTGGCCACACGGGTGCTCCTCGGCGCGGCCGAGGGCCCTTCCGCGCCGGTGGCCATCCACCACGTCCATGGCTGGTTCCCGCAGCGTGAGCGGTCCCTGCCCACCGCGGTCCTGCTGTTCGGCGCGGCGGCCGGAGTGGCCGTGGCCGCGCCCGTACTGAGCTGGGTGATCACCCACTGGGGCTGGCGCTGGTCCTTCGGGGTGGTGGGGCTCGTCGGTCTGGTCTGGGCGGTGGCCTGGGCGATCTGGGGCGCCGAGGGGCCGCTCGCTCCACGGGTCGGGAAGGCCGCGAAGGGCGGCACGGGAGAGAAGAGCGGCGCGGGCACCGGGAGCGCGCCCGCATCGGACGACCTCGGCGTGCCCCTGCGCGCCGTTCTGCTGTCGGGTTCCTTCATGACGGCGGCCTTCGGTGCCTTCGCCGCGTACTGGCTGATGAGCACCCTCCTGACGTGGACGCCGGACTACTTGGAGAGCGTCGTCGGCTGGGACCTCCACGGAGCGGGCACGCTGGTGGGTGTCGGGGCCCTCGCCAACGGCGTGGTGCTGCTCGTCCACGGCCTGGTCGCACAGCGCTCCGCCCGGCGGGAGCCGACCGGCCGGCGGCTGCCGGTCGGAGCGGGCGCCGGGTTGCTCATGGTGGTTTCCGGCTGTGCCGTCGCCCTGTTCGGAACGATCGACTCCATGTGGGGCAAGGTGCCCCTGATGCTGGGCCCCATCACCCTGGCGATGGTCATGCTCACGGTTGCCATGACGGCGTGTGCCCGTATCGCGCCGCCCTCCCAGCGGGGCGTCGTCCTCGGCGCACTGACCTTCGTGTTCGCGCTCGGCGGCATCCTGTCGCCGCTGGTTCTCGGCGGCATGGTGGACCGGGCGGCCACGGTGTCCGCCGGCTACGAACAGGGCTGGTTGCTGACCTCGGGGCTGCTGCTGACGGCGGGTGTCCTGGCGGCGCTGTTCTGCCGGCCGGAAGCGACCGCGAAACGGCTCGGGATCTCCGAGGCCCCGTCGGCGCGGGTGCCGCTCGTCCCCTGAGAGGGCGCCTCCCTGAGCGGGCGCGTCCCCACGCGCGTCACCCCGTCAGCGCCCGCAGTCCCGCCGTGACGACGACGGCCGTTGCGATGACGACGAGGAACGGCGCGCGCAGCAGCAGCGCCAGGGCCGCCGCGGCGAGCCCTGCCGCCTTGGCGTCCAGAACGAGCGCCTGTCCGTCGGCGAAGGTCTGTTGGGCCGTGAGAGCCGCGAGGAGCGCCACGGGGAGCAGGGCGGCCATCCGCCGGACGAGCGGCCGCTCCAGCACTCCCGCGGGCACCAGCAGCCCGGCGAGCTTGACGAGGTAGCAGCTGACGATGGTCGCTCCGATGGCGATCCAGACGTTCAACGGATCTCCCTCCGCGCGTCGTTACGAGCGTGTCGGCCCTCTACGTAGAGGACGACCGGCACCGCGAGAGCAGCGACCAGGACAGGTACACCCGCGGGCAGCACCGGCAGCAGACCGAGCCCCACCAGCACGGCGACGCCGGCCGCGGCACGCTCCGTAGAGGTCCGCAGCATCGGCGCGAGCAGCGCCAGGAAGACCGCGGGGCCGGCCGCGTCGAGTCCCCACGTGCCGGTGTCGCCGATGGCCTCGGCGCCCAGCGCGCCGAGCAGTGTGGTGAGGTTCCAGAGCGCGTACAGGCTGAGCCCGGTGACGGTGAAGCCGATGCGGGCGCCGCGCCGCGTTGGCTGGGCGAGGGAGACGGCCGCGGTCTCGTCGATGACCCAGTGCGCGGCGAACGGGCGCACCGCGCGGGGAAGAGCAAGGAGCTGCGAGAGGCGCAGCCCGTAGAACGCGTTGCGCACTCCCAGGAAGAAGGCGCCCGCGGCGGCCGTGAACGGGTTCCCGCCGCCCGCGAGCGCCCCCACCAAGGCGAATTGCGACGCACCGGTGAACACGAACAGGCTCAGCGCGCAGGTCTGGAGCAGGGTGAGCCCGCTGCCCGCCGAGGTCACTCCGAAGGCGAACCCGGAGAGCCCTACGGCGACGCCGACGCCGAGCGCGTCACGGACGACCGCGGCATCGGGCTTCTCCGAGTGTCCGGGCGGGTCCTTCGTGCGTGAGCGATCCGTTGCCTCTATGCCCGCGCAGGGCTTCCGTTCTGCCACGCGTCGGACGTTACGAGTGGCCCCGCGACGAGGTCTTGTACGTTCTTGCGCTCGCGCTGATACGCCCCTGGAGGTACGCCCACGGTCCGGGTGAAGTGCCGGTTGAGGTGCGGCTGGTCGGTGAAGCCCACGGCGACGGCCGCGTCGGCGGGCGCCGTGCCCGCGTCGAGGAGGTGCCGCGCCCGGCGCACCCGCGCGTCGGTGAGCCAGGCATGCGGCGGCATGCCGTACGTGTCCCGGAACGCGCGCAGCAGGGCGAAGGGGCTGGTGCCGAGGCCGGTGGCGAGCCGCTCCAGGCTCGGCGGATCCGCGAGGCTCTCCTCGAGGACGGCACGCGCGCGTACCGCCGTCCTCGCGCCCGCCGTGCGCACGGTGCGCTGCGGCAGGCGTCCGCCGTTGAGCCGCAGCAGCCGGGTCACCGCCACCCGCAGCAGCGTGTCGGCAGCGAGCGCGTTGCCGTCCTCCGCCGCGCGCAGCACGCGGTGCACGAGCGCCACGGAGTACGGGTCGTCGAGCACCGGGCGGACGAAGCCGGGCGCACCCCGAAGTTCCGTCGTCTCCGCCGCGATGGCGGCGACCAGGTCCGGCGCGGGGTAGACCGCCCCGTACCGCCAGCCCTCCGGCGCGCCGGCCCGGCCCGTGTGCGAGGTGTCGGGGTTGACCAGGGCGAGGGTTCCGGGCCCCGCGCGGCGGTCGGCGCCGGTGTGGCGGAACACCTCGACGCCCTCGGCGATCGCCGCGATCACGAAGTGCTCGTGGGTGTGCCGCACGAACGTCCTGCGGATGTAGCGCGCCCGCAGGAGGTCGACGCCCGGCAGCTCCGCGTACCGCCAATGCCGCGCCTGCTCCGCCGCGCCGCCACCGTCCCGAGGCCGCACCCGCTCCGCCGAACCCGCCATGCCCTCCATTCTGCGACGGGCACGCAACCTCTTTTCCGCAGGTCGGCGCCGATGTCAGTGGTGGGGTGCACGATGGGGTCATGGTCAGCTCCGCGTCCAGTGCCCCCGGCGCCCCCAGCGCCCTAGCCGGATTCTCCCCCGCGACCCGCGGTTGGTTCACGGGGGCTTTCTCCGCGCCCACGTCCGCCCAGGCCGGGGCGTGGCACGCCATCTCCGAGGGCTCCGACGTGCTGGTCGTCGCGCCCACGGGCTCCGGAAAGACGCTGGCCGCGTTCCTCGCCGCACTCGACCAGCTGACCTCGACGCCGCCGCCCGCCGACCCGAAGAAGCGCTGCCGGGTGCTGTACGTGTCGCCGCTGAAGGCCCTCGCGGTCGACGTGGAGCGCAATCTGCGCAGCCCCCTGACCGGCATCCGCCAGGAGTCGGTGCGGCTCGGTCTGCCCGAGCCGGAGGTGCGGGTGGGCATTCGCTCGGGCGACACCCCGGCCGCCGAGCGACGGGCGCTGTCGACCCGTCCGCCGGACATCCTGATCACCACGCCCGAGTCGCTCTTCCTGATGCTCACGTCGGCCGCGCGGGACGCGCTGACCGGCATCGAGACGGTGATCCTCGACGAGGTGCACGCGGTCGCGGGCACCAAGCGCGGCGCCCACCTCGCGCTGTCCCTGGAGCGGCTCGACGAGTTGCTGCCGAAGCCCGCGCGCCGCATCGGCCTGTCGGCGACGGTGCGCCCGGTGGACGAGGTGGCGCGCTATCTGTCCCCCAAGCGCAAAGTGGAGATCGTCCAGCCGCCGTCAGGCAAGGAGTTCGACCTGTCGGTGGTCGTCCCGGTGGAGGACCTCGCGGAGCTGGGCGGGTCCCCGGTCAGCGACTCCGGTGACGGTGCGGGAGCCGAGGCGGAGCGCCCGTCGATCTGGCCGCACGTCGAGGAGCGCATCACCGACCTCGTGCAGGCCCACCGCTCGACGATCGTGTTCGCCAACTCCCGCCGGCTGGCCGAGCGTCTCTGCAACCGCCTCAACGAGATCGCGTACGAAAGAGCGACCGGCGAAGCCCTGCCCGAGGACCACTCCCCGGCCGAGCTGATGGCCGAGTCGGGCGCCGCCAAGGGGGCCCCGCCGGTCCTGGCCCGCGCCCACCACGGTTCGGTCTCCAAGGAGCAGCGCGCGCAGGTCGAGGAGGACCTCAAGGCGGGCAGGCTGCCGGCCGTCGTCGCCACGTCCAGCCTGGAGCTGGGCATCGACATGGGCGCGGTCGACCTGGTCGTGCAGGTCGAGTCGCCGCCGTCGGTGGCCTCCGGACTGCAGCGCGTGGGCCGGGCGGGCCACCAAGTAGGGGCCGTCTCCACGGGCGTCGTCTTCCCGAAGTACCGCGGAGACCTGGTCCAGGCCGCCGTCGTCACGGAGCGGATGCGCACCGGCTCCATCGAGTCCCTGCGCGTCCCGGCCAACCCACTGGACGTACTGGCCCAGCAGCTGGTGGCGATGGTCGCCCTCGACACCTGGCAGGTCGACGACCTGCTGGCGGTGGTCCGCCGGGCGGCGTCCTTCGCGTCGCTTCCGGAGTCCGCGTTCACAGCGGTCCTGGACATGCTCGCGGGGCGCTATCCCTCCGACGCGTTCGCGGAGCTGCGGCCGCGCGTGGTCTGGGACCGCGTCGCGGGCACGGTCACCGGCCGGCCGGGGGCACAGCGCCTGGCGGTCACTTCGGGGGGCACGATCCCCGACCGCGGCCTCTTCGGGGTCTTCCTCGCGGGCTCCGACCCCAAGAAGGGCGGCGGCCGCGTCGGAGAGCTCGACGAGGAGATGGTGTACGAGTCCCGGGTGGGCGACGTCTTCACGCTCGGCACGAGCTCCTGGCGCATCGAGGACATCACGCGCGACCGGGTCCTCGTCTCGCCCGCCCCGGGCGTCCCGGGCCGCCTCCCCTTCTGGAAGGGCGACCAGCTGGGCCGCCCGCTGGAGCTGGGCCGCGCTCTCGGCGCGTTCCTCCGGGAGGTCGGCGCGCAATCGCCGGAGGACGCGCGCGGGCGGCTCCTCGCCACGGGACTGGACGCCTGGGCCGCGGACAACGTCCTGGCGTACCTGGCCGAGCAGCGTGAGGCCTGCGGGCACATCCCGGACGACCGCACGATCGTCGTCGAGCGGTTCCGCGACGAGCTGGGCGACTGGCGGGTCGTCGTGCACTCTCCCTTCGGAGCCCAGGTGCACGCTCCGTGGGCCCTCGCCCTGGGCGCCCGCCTCACCGAGCGGTACGGCATGGACGCCCAGGTCATGCACGCCGACGACGGCATCGTGCTCCGGCTGCCCGACGCCGACCTGATGAGCCTCGACCTGTTCGACCAGGAGCCCACCGCTCCTGCCGTGGAGTACGACGCGGAGAAGGCCCCGGTGGGCGCCGGCGACGTCACCTTCGACAAGGGCGAGGTCAACCAGATCGTCACCGACCAGGTGGGCGGCTCCGCGCTGTTCGCCTCGCGGTTCCGCGAGTGCGCCGCCCGCGCGCTGCTGCTGCCGCGCCGCACCCCCGGCAAGCGCACCCCGCTGTGGCAGCAGCGCCAGCGCGCCGCTCAGCTCCTCGAGGTCGCCAGCGAGTTCGGCTCCTTCCCGATCGTCCTGGAAGCGGTCAGGGAGTGTCTCCAGGACGTCTTCGACGTGCCGGGGCTCACGGAGCTGATGGGCGACATCGAGTCGCGCCGCGTCCGCCTCGTCGAGGTGACCACCCCCGAGCCGTCCCCCTTCGCCCGCTCGCTCCTGTTCGGGTACGTCGCCCAGTTCCTGTACGAGGGCGACTCCCCGCTCGCCGAGCGGCGGGCGGCGGCCCTCTCCCTGGACTCCCGGCTGCTCGCGGAGCTCCTCGGCCAGGCGGAGCTGCGCGAGCTGCTCGACGCGGACGTCCTGACGGAACTGGAGCAGGAGCTTCAATGGCGTACCGAGGACCGCCGCGTCAAGGACGCCGAGGGCGTCGCCGACCTGCTGCGGCTCCTCGGGCCGCTCACCGGGGACGAGCTGGCCGAGCGCGGCGCCGAGCCGGGCTGGGCCGAGGAGCTCGCGGCCGCCCGCCGCGCGATCCGGGTCCGCATCGCAGGCGCGGACCACTGGGCGGCGATCGAGGACGCGGGCCGACTGCGCGACGCCCTCGGGACAGCCCTGCCCGTGGGCGTCCCCGAAGCGTTCACCGAGCCCGTCAAGGACCCTCTGGGCGACCTCCTCGCCCGCTTCGCGCGCACCCACGGCCCGTTCACGTCCGCCACCGCCGCCGCCCGCTTCGGCCTGGGAGCGGCGGTCACGGAGGGCGCACTGCAACGCCTCGCGGCCAACGGCCGCGTGGTGCAAGGAGAGTTCCACCCGGCGGGCATCGGCCAGGAGTGGTGCGACGCCGCCGTCCTGCGCCGACTGCGCCGCCGCTCCCTCGCCGCCCTGCGACACGAACTGGAACCGGTGCCACCGGCCGCGCTCGCCCAATTCCTCCCCCAGTGGCAGAACTTGAGCGGGCACGGCCTGCGCGGCGTCGACGGCCTGGCGCGCGCCATCGAACAGCTCCAGGGCGCCACCGTCCCCGCCTCCGCGCTCGAGAAGCTCGTGCTGCCGTCGCGCGTCTCGAACTACCACCCGGCCATGCTCGACGAACTGACGGCGGCCGGCGAGGTGATCTGGGCCGGCGCGGGCTCCCTGCCGGGCAAGGACGGCTGGGTCTCCCTCTACCTGGCCGACACCGCGCCCCTGCTCCTGCCTCCCCCGCACCCCCTGGAGCTCACCGCCCTGCACCAGTCCGTCCTGGACACCCTCTCCGGGGGGTACGGCCTTTTCTTCCGCCAGATCGCCGACCAGGTCCGCGCCACCACCCACCCGGACGCCCAGGATCCGCAACTGGCCGACGCGATCTGGGAGCTGACCTGGTCGGGTCTGCTCACCAACGACACGCTCGGCCCGATGCGCTCCCTCCTCGGCTCCGGCCGCACCGCCGGAGCCACGGCCCACCGCGCCAAGCGCAGCACCCCGCGCGGGCGCTACGGCAGCCTCACCGCCGCCGCCCGCACCGTCTCCCGCACCGGCCCTCCCACCGTCGCGGGCCGCTGGTCACTGCTCCCCCACCGCGAGCCCGACCCGACCCTGCGCGCCCACGCCCTGGCCCGCGCCCTCCTGGACCGGCACGGCGTGGTGACCCGCGGCGCGGTGGCGGCCGAGGGGGTCGAGGGCGGTTTCTCGGCGACGTACCGCGTCCTGTCGGCCTTCGAGGACAGCGGCCAGGCGCGCCGCGGCTACGTCGTCGAAGGCCTGGGCGCCGCACAGTTCGCGATGGACGGAGCGGTGGACCGCCTGCGCGCCACGGCGAACACCCGGGACCGTACGGACAGTTCGCGCCCCTCCGACGCCCAGGCCGCCGTCGTCCTGGCCGCCGCGGACCCCGCCAACGCGTACGGGGCCGCGCTGCCCTGGCCCGAGCCGCCGAACGGCGCCAGTCACAAGCCCGGCCGCAAGGCGGGCTCTCTCGTCATCCTGGTCGACGGCGAGCTGACGCTCTACATGGAGAGGGGCGGCAAGACCCTCCTGGCCTGGCCCGCCACTCCGGAGAACCCGATCGCCGACGACCCCAGGCTGCACGCCGCCGCCGAAGCGCTGGCCGGGGCCGCCCGAGCAGGCTCCCTCGGCACGGTCACGGTGGAGCGGGTCAACGGCTCCGCCGCCCTGACGTCCCCCTTCGCCCCTCTCCTGGAAGGAGCCGGCTTCCACGCCACCCCGCGCGGCCTGCGCCTGCGCGCATAACCACACGCCATACGCCGCCCACGCGCACCCAAGCCCACCCCCATGCCCAAGCCCGACCCCACGCCCACGCCTGGACGCACGCCCACGCCCACGCCTCCCCACCCCCGTCATGCCACCCTGGACCCATGCCCGAAGGTGACACCATCCACCAGGCGGCCCGGCGCCTGCACACCGCCCTCGCCGGGCACACCCTCACGCGCTCCGACCTCCGCGTGCCCAAGCTCGCGACCGTCGACCTCACCGGGCGCACCGTCCTGGACGTCACCCCGCGCGGAAAGCACCTCCTCACCCGCGTCGAGGGCGGCCTCACCCTGCACTCGCACCTCCGGATGGACGGTTCCTGGCGGGTGTACGAGCCCGGTGAACGCTGGCGTGGCGGCCCCGGGCACCAGATCCGGGCGATCCTCGGCACCGCCGAACGCACCGCCGTCGGCTACCGCCTGCCCGTCCTCGAACTGCTCCGCACCTCCGACGAGGACAAGGCCGTCGGCCACCTGGGCCCCGACCTCCTCGGCCCCGACTGGGACCCGGACCGCGCCCTGAGCAACCTCCTGGCCGCGCCTGACCGCCCTCTCGGCGAGGCCCTCCTGGACCAGCGCAATCTCGCGGGCATCGGCAACGTCTTCAAGAGCGAGATCTGCTTCATCCTGGGCGTCACCCCCTGGCTCCCGGTCGGCGAGCTCCCCGAGGAGAAGGCCGACCGCCTCCCCGCCCTCTCCAAGAAGCTCCTGGAAGCCAACCGCGACCGCCCCTCCCGCACCACCACCGGCCGCGACCTCAACGGCCAGCGCCTCTTCGTGTACGGGCGCGCGCACCGGCCGTGCAGGCGCTGCGGCACCCCGATCCGCCTCGGCGAACAGGGCGACGGCTCCCGCAGCCGCCCCACCTACTGGTGCCCCACCTGCCAGCCCGGCTCGACCCCGTAACTCCTCGCCTCAGCCGCCTAGTTGACGGCCCGTCAGGAGTAGTCGTACCGTCCCGTCATGCCCGTCAAGGCGTACGACCTCACCGGACGCACCGCTTTCGTCACCGGCGCCGCCAGCGGCATCGGGCGCGCGACGGCCCTGCTGCTCGCGGAGGCGGGTGCCACCGTCCACTGCGCCGACCGTGACGAGCAGGGCCTCCACGAGACCGCCACCCGCATCAAGGCGGCGGGCGGCACCGCACACACCCACCCCTTGGACGTGTCCGACAGGACACAGGTCGAACAGGCCGTCACGGCAGCGGCAGCGGTCGCCCCGGCGAAAGCAGGCACAGCAACGGCCTCCGCGACAGCAACAAGCGCCACCCCCCGCCTCGACATCCTCGCCGCCATCGCCGGCGTCATGCACAGCAGTCCGGTCCTGGAGACCCGCGACGAGGACCTCGACCGTGTCCTGGACATCAACTTCAAAGGCGTCCTGTACGCCTGCCGGGCCGCGGCCCGCATCATGATCGACTCGGGCTCCGGCGGCAGCATCGTCACCATGGCCTCGGGCGCCGTCGACACCGGCGGTCCCGGGCTCCTCTGCTACGGCGCGGCGAAAGCGGCCGTCGTCCAGCTCACCAAGACCCTGGCCACGGAAGTCGGCCCGCACGGCATCCGCGTCAACGCGGTCGCACCCGGCTGGATCCGCACGCCCATGACGGCCCGGCACGACACGGAGACCCAGAGCCGGACCGAGGAATTCATGGCTCGCATGTCACCTCTCGGCCGCGTCGGCGAACCGGACGACATCGCGCATGCCGTGCTGCACCTGGCGTCCGACGCCGCGTCCTTCACGACGGGCCAGCTCCTCCGCCCGAACGGCGGCGTCGCCATGCCTTGGTAGCCACCGCACGAGCCCTGGCAGCCGTGACGCACACCGTCCTGGCAGCCCACTCGCGCACCCGCCCCACCATCAAGGACGGCGCCGCCGCCTCCGCCCCTGCACCGTCTCGCCGCCGAAAAGCCCTCTCGGGGCTACCGGGACTACCGGGGCTACTGAAGGCCTCACCCCCATGCCGGGCCGCCGCCACCTCCCCCGCCGCCCGCGCCTTCGGCACACAGTGCACGGGCAATACGCTCAAACCCCACCCGCCGGCCGCCACCGCCCCCTCCAGCACGCCCGCGTCGGGCGCGAAGGCCAGCCTCAGCACGCCCCACCACCACAGCGCGCCGAGCACCAGGACGGGCACCCATCGCACGACCCGCCATGTCACGGTCGTCCCGCTCACGGCTGCTGCCACAGATGCCACCTCCCGCCCAACGCGAGATCGACGCTAAACGCCGCGGTTCACCCCATGGGAGGGCGTACTCGCGGCGCCGGAAGCACTACAGCGCCCCACAGCGCACACACCGCGCCCCGGCCGTTCCCGGCCGGGGCGTCCGGGATGTCGGCGTCGGGGGCGTCGGCGTCCGGGGCGTCCGGACGTGTCAGCCGTTCTCCGCCTGGAACATCCAGTGGTGCTTCTCAAGATCGGCCGAGATCTGGATGAGGATGTCCTGGCTGACCGGGTCCGCCTCACCCGTCGCGTCGACGCGTTCCCGCATCCGGGTGATGACCGCGCCCAGCGCGTCCACGAGCGTCCTGACCGCGTCCACGTCCTTGACCCAGCCCTCGGGGACCTTCCCGATCCCGCTGCTCTGCGACACGGTCGCCGCGCGCCCGTCCGGCGAGACGCCGAGCGTGGAGGCACGCTCCGCCACGGTGTCGGAGTGCTGCCTGGCCGTGTCGACGACCTCGTCGAGCTGCAGGTGCACGGAGCGGAAGCGCGGGCCGACCACGTTCCAGTGGATCTGCTTGGCCACCAGCGACAGGTCGACCAGGTCGACGAGCGCGCCCTGCAGGGCCTCCGAGACCGTCTTCAGATCCCCCTCGGACAGCGGGCTCTTCACGACGTACATCTGTCTCCTCCAACTCACGAGCGAATGAGGTAAATCCCCACCAACCATGGCATAAAAGCTGCAAATAGGTCGATTCGGGACTGCCTGGTGCTTGCCTGGCGCCCAGGACCGGCCACTCGGGGACCACCTCGTACAAAACGGAAGCCCCTGCCGGGTACCCGGCAGGGGCTTCCACACACTTCGGAGCTGCTCAGGGCAGCGCCGCGTCACGCGGCGACGACGTCGACCGCCTCCGCGGGTGCCTTGATCGTGACCCGTTCCGGTGGCACTCCGGCCACGGAGACGGAATTGAGCATCGAGCGAACCGGTGCGCGCACCGGTTCGGGGACTGCTGCAGACTCAGCCAGCTCGGCGAGCGACAGTTCATCGCTCACTTCACGCATGAGCTCGGACATCCGTACGTCAAGCGCGTCGCAGATCGCGGAAAGCAGCTCGGAGGAAGCCTCCTTCTGCCCCCGCTCCACCTCGGAGAGATAGCCGAGCGAGACTCGGGCGGACGAGGAGACTTCGCGCAGAGTACGGCCCTGGCGCTGGCGCTGCCGACGCAGCACGTCACCCAGCAGGCGACGGAGCAGAATCATCGGTGGCTCCCTCCTCGGACCGCGTAGCCGCATCCTTCACGCCCCACCGTACCGCCTTGCGCGGCGGCCGTGCGGGGAGCGATGTCGTGTTCACTCAGGGCTGCAAACATCAATTCCCCCCGTTCTGTTCCGTATCCTGTGCCCGCCCATTCTCGGCACGTTCTCCGGATAGCTGCTGGACAAGCAGCGTGAGCACGCTCCGTACACTCTCCATACGGATTTCCGAACGGTCACCGTTCAACCGCAGGGCGGCAACTTTCCCACGCGCTCCGCCATCGGCGTAACCGCGCATGCTTTCGAGTTCCGGTTCGGTAACTGACTCGGTAACCACTGATTCCGGCCTCGAAACCGCGATATCCGGCCCCGAAACCGCCACATACACGGTCCCGACCGGCTGCCCGTCCTGCGGGTCGGGCCCGGCCACCCCGGTGGTCGCCAGTCCCCAGTCCGCGCCGAGCACCTTGCGTACACCGTCCGCCATCTGCCGCGCGACCTCGGGATCGACCGCGCCGCGCTCGTCCAGCAGAGTGCCGTCGACACCGAGCACATCCCGCTTCAGCTCGGTGGCGTACGCGGTCACGGACCCCCGGAAGACCCGCGAGGCCCCGGGCACCGCCGTGATCTCGGCGGCCACCAGACCCCCGGTCAGCGACTCGGCGACGGCGAGCGTCTCACCGCGCGCGGCCAGGAGCCGCACAAGGCCGCTCGCCGGCAGCTCACCGGCCGAAGCCGACAGCTCGGCTGCCGAGATCCCGGGGGACGTCACTTCGCGGCCTCCCGAGCGGACTCCGCGGCCGCCGCACGTGCCTCGGCCATCCCCTGCCTGCGCAGCACGATCGCCTGCTTCACATAGTCGAGGCCGGTCACCACGGTCAGCACGACGGCGACCGCCATCACCCAGAACCGCAGGGTGGCGAGCGGCCCGGTCAGGGCGAGAACGTACATCCCGACCGCGGTGCCCTGCGCCAGCGTCTTCATCTTGCCGCCGCGGCTGGCCGGAATGACCCCGTAGCGGATCACCCAGAAGCGCAGCAGCGTAATTCCGAGCTCGCGCCCGAGAATCACTCCGGTCACCCACCAGGGCAGGTCACCGAGCCAGGAAAGGCAGATCAGGGCAGCGCCCATGATCGCCTTGTCGGCGATCGGGTCGGCGATCTTCCCGAAGTCCGTGACCAGGTTGTACGTGCGGGCCAGATGCCCGTCGAAAAGGTCGGTGATCATGGCGACGGCGAAGGCGGCCCAGGCGAACGAACGCCAGACCGGGTCATACCCGCCGTTGCCGAGCAGCAGCATCACGAAACCGGGCACGAGCAGCAGCCGCACCATGGTCAGCAGGTTCGCGACGTTCCACAGGCTGGCCTGATTGACCGCCGCGGCGCCCAGCTTTCCGCCGCGCACCGGCTTGGCGCTCGAAGCGCCCTGCGCGCCGGAGCCGCCCGCGGATGCCGGGACTCCTGTCATCTGCCGGCCTCCTCGAGACACTCAGCCACCAAATCCACGCCCTCCGTGCCGACGACCTTTGCCACGACCATACGGCCGACCTGCAGACCCTCCTCGGCCGCGGCGCCCGTCAGACGGATCTGGCCGTCGGTCTCGGGGGCCTGGTGCGCGGCTCTGCCGAGCGGCCCCTCCTCCTCGTCGAGGGATTCGACGAGGACCTCGACGGTCTCGCCGAGCCGCTCGTCGGCGCGCTGCGAGGTGAGCTCCTCGGCGAGCCGCGCGATGTGCGCGAGCCGCGCGTCGACGACGTCCTGGTCGAGCTTCTGGTCGTACGTGGCCGCTTCGGTGCCCTCCTCGTCGGAGTAGCCGAAGACGCCGATGGCGTCCAGCCGCGCGCCCGTCAGGAACCGCTCGAGCTCCGCGAGGTCCGACTCGCTCTCGCCGGGGAAGCCGACGATGAAGTTGGAGCGCACGCCGGCCTGCGGCGCCTTGGACCTGATGGTGTCCAGGAGCTCCAGGAAGCGGTCGGTGTCCCCGAAGCGGCGCATGGCGCGCAGCACGCCGGGCGCGGAGTGCTGGAAGGACAGGTCGAAGTAGGGGGCGACCTTCTCCGTGGACGTGAGGACGTCGATGAGACCGGGCCGCATCTCGGCGGGCTGCAGGTAGCTGACACGCACCCGCTCGATCCCGTCGACGGCGGCCAGCTCGGGAAGGAGCGTCTCCAGGAGCCGGATGTCGCCGAGGTCCTTGCCGTACGAGGTGTTGTTCTCGGAGACGAGCATGACCTCCTTGACGCCCTGCTCGGCGAGCCAGCGGGTCTCGCCGAGGACGTCGGAGGGGCGGCGCGAGATGAACGAGCCGCGGAAGGACGGGATGGCGCAGAACGAGCAGCGCCGGTCGCAGCCCGAGGCCAGCTTCACGGATGCGACGGGGTTGGTGCCGAGGCGGCGGCGGAGCGGGGCGCGCGGCCCCGACGCGGGCGCGACGCCCTCGGGCAGGTCCTGCGGCGCCTCCGCGGGGGCGTGCCCGGGCAGGGCGACGCCGGCTCCGGCGGCCTGGCGCTCGGCGGGGCTGATCGGCAGCAGCTTGCGCCGGTCGCGCGGTGTGTGCGCCTCGACACTGCCGCCGCTGAGGATGGTCTGGAGGCGGTTGGAGATGTCGGAGTAGTCGTCGAACCCGAGCACGCCGTCGGCCTCGGGCAGCGCGTCGGCGAGCTCCTTGCCGTACCGCTCGGCCATGCAGCCGACCGCGACGACGGCCTGGGTCTTGCCGTGACCCTTCAGGTCGTTGGCTTCGAGGAGGGCGTCGACGGAGTCCTTCTTGGCGGCTTCGACGAAGCCGCAGGTGTTGACGACGGCGACATCCGCGTCCTCGGCGTCCTCGACGAGCTGCCAGCCATCCGCCTCCAAGCGGCCTGCGAGCTCCTCCGAGTCCACCTCGTTACGGGCGCAGCCAAGAGTGACAAGGGCGACGGTGCGGCGTTCAGGCATGGTCTCAAGACTACTTCGTCCGCGCCTCGGCCCCGGCCGCCAGGGTTACCGGCCGGTCCGCCGCCGGCCGCCGGCACGTCACCCGGCCGTCACCGCGCCTTGTGGAGCGCTGCTGGTCAGCGCCTGGTCAGCGCCTGTGCAGCACCCTTCGGAGGGGCCGGTCAGCCGGCTTCCGGGTCGCCCTTCGTGTAGGTGAGGCGCTCCACCGTGCCGGGCTCGAATTCGTTCGGCACCGGCTTGCCGTTCACGTACAGGTTGATCGCCCCCGCGTCGCCGAGGACGAGGTCGATCTTCTGCTTGTCCTGGAACGTCTTGTCCTGGCCCTGCTCCAGCACGCCGTCGAAGAGGGTGCGCCCGCTGTGGTCCTTGGCCGAGATCCAGCTGCGGCCGTCCGCGGCGTCGACCTTGACGGTGACCTTGTCGCGCGGGACACCGGCGATGGCACTGTCCGACGGGTCGGGCTTGGGGTCGGCGGGCTTGTCGGGCTTCGGCTTCTGTGCGGGCTTGGTGGTCGGCGCGGGGGTGGAGCCCTCGGCGACGGCCTTCGAGCCGTCGTCTCCGTCGTCGCCGCTGAACGCGGTGAAGCCGACGAAGCCGATCACCGCGACGATCGCGGCGACCATGGCGGCGGTCCAGTTCGGCCTGCGCGGCTCGGCGCGGATGCGCTCGGCCTCGAAGAGGGGCGCCGCCGGCGTGGGCGCGGGCGGCCGGCCGCCGTGGCCCTCGTCGTACTGCGCGAGCAGCGGGGCGGGATCGAGGCCGACGGCGCGCGCCAGCGTCCTGATGTGGCCGCGGGCGTACACATCGCCGCCGCACCGGGAGAAGTCGTCCTGTTCGATCGCGTGCACGATCGGGATGCGCACGCGCGTGGAGGAGCTGACTTCGTCGACGGTCTGGCCCGCGTCGACACGGGCCTGCTGCAGGGCGCGGCCGATCGAGGGACGCTCGTCGGCCCGGCGTTCGCCGGTCCGGCTCTCGTCTGCCGGGCTTTCGCCCGCGACGTGGTCAGGGCCGTCCGCGACGGGGTCGGGGCGGTCGAGGCGGTCGTCCGAAGGTCGGTCGTCTTCAGGGGAGTTACCGATGGACACGGGGGCGCCTTTCGAGCGTGTAGCCACCTGCCGGAGGTTCAGTTTAGGCGGGTCTTGAAAGGGTGGGGCAACCGGACGGACGGACTTTGTACGCCATCAGATTGGCCGGACATACTGATGGTGGGACATCGTGCTCTTCTCTTCCTCAACTTGACGTGTGTCGAAGAGAAACGGTTGCCTGTCGATCCCTTATGGGTGAGCGTCTCCCACCCTTATGGCTGAGCCTCCCCGCGGATCACGGCGAGCACTCCGTCCAGTTCGTCAGGTTTCACAAGAACGTCACGCGCCTTGGAGCCCTCGCTCGGCCCGACGATGGAGCGGGACTCCATCAGGTCCATCAGCCGGCCGGCCTTGGCGAAGCCGACGCGCAGCTTGCGCTGCAGCATGGACGTGGACCCGAACTGGGTGGAAACCACCAGCTCGGCGGCCTGGCACAGCAGGTCCAGGTCGTCGCCGATGTCCTCGTCGATCTCCTTCTTCTGCTTGGTGCCGACGGTGACGTCGTCCCGGAATACGGGCGCCATCTGGTCCTTGCAGTGCTGCACGACCGCGTGGATCTCGTCCTCGGTGACGAAGGCGCCCTGCATACGGACGGGCTTGTTCGCTCCCATCGGCAGGAACAGGCCGTCACCCTTTCCGATGAGCTTCTCCGCGCCGGGCTGGTCGAGGATGACCCGGCTGTCGGCGAGCGAGGAGGTCGCGAAGGCGAGCCGCGAAGGCACGTTCGCCTTGATCAGGCCGGTCACGACGTCCACGGAGGGACGCTGGGTGGCGAGCACCAGGTGGATGCCTGCCGCGCGCGCGAGCTGCGTGATGCGCACGATCGAGTCCTCGACGTCGCGCGGCGCGACCATCATCAGGTCGGCGAGCTCGTCGACGATCACCAGCAGGTACGGGTATGGCTGGAGCTCGCGCTCGCTGCCCTCGGGCGTCTTGAGCTTGCCCTCGCGCACGGCCCGGTTGAAGTCGTCGATGTGCCGGTAGCCGAACGCCGCGAGGTCGTCGTACCGCAGATCCATCTCGCGTACGACCCACTGGAGCGCCTCGGCGGCCCGCTTGGGGTTGGTGATGATCGGCGTGATCAGGTGCGGGATGCCCTCGTACGCGGTGAGCTCGACGCGCTTGGGGTCGACGAGGACCATCCGGACGTCCTCGGGCGTCGCTCTTATCATGATCGAAGTGATCAGGCAGTTGATGCACGACGACTTGCCGGAGCCGGTGGCACCGGCCACCAGGATGTGCGGCATCTTCGCCATGTTGGCCATGACGTAGCCGCCCTCGACGTCCTTGCCGAGCGCGACGAGCATGGGGTGGTCGTCCTCGGCGGCGTCCGCGAGGCGCAGCACGTCGCCGACGTTGACCATCTCGCGGTCGGTGTTCGGGATCTCGATGCCGACCGCGGACTTGCCGGGGATGGGCGAGATGATCCGGACGTCCGGGGAGGCGACGGCGTACGCGATGTTCTTGGCGAGCGCCGTGATCTTCTCGACCTTCACGGCGGGGCCGAGCTCGATCTCGTAGCGCGTGACCGTCGGGCCGCGCGTGAAGCCGGTGACGGCCGCGTCGACCTTGAACTCGGTGAAGACGTTCGTCAGCGAGTGCACGACCGCGTCGTTGGCGGCGCTGCGCGTCTTGCCCGGACCGCCCCGCTCCAGGAGGTCGAGCGAGGGAAGCGCGTACGTGATGTCCCCGGCGAGCTGCAGCTGCTCGGCGCGCGGCGGCAGCTCCCGCTCGGTGGCGGGCGCGGCCTTGGTGAGATCCGGTACGGCGCCGTCGGCGCTGTCAGCGCTGTCAGCGGCCTTCTGCGGCTTCTTCTTGAGCTTGCCGGGCACCGGCGCGTCCGTGGTGCGCGCGGTCGGTACAGGCGCCGTGTGCTCCCGCTCCTCGCGCTGTTCGCGCTCCCCCGAGACCCCCTGTGTCAGATCGGCGACCAGTGGCGACGGCGGCATGCCGTGCATCACCGCGCCGTCCAGCGCGGCGGCCGCGGCCGCGGCCACGTCCACGGCGTCCATCGGCCGGTCCATGTCCGGCTGTACGGGGGCCCGGCGCGGCCTGCGGCGGGTGGAGAGCGCCTGCTCCTCCGCCTGGTCGGGGTCGTACGCGCCGGGGGCCGGGCCGCGCCGACGCGGGGAACGCGCGGGCAGCGCCTCGCGCCACTGCTCCTCGTAGCGCTCGTCGTCCGCGTACTCGTAGGCCTCGACGGCCTCGGGTTCCGGCTGGATCAGTCCGAGCCTGACGCCGAGCATGCGCAGCCGCTGCGGGATGGCGTTGACGGGCGTCGCCGTGACGACGAGCAGCCCGAAGACGGTGAGGAGCACCAGGAGCGGCACCGCGAGGATCTCGCCCATGGTGAAGATCAGGGGTGTGGAGGCGCCCCAGCCGATCAGGCCGCCGGCGTCCCTTATCGCCTGCATGCCGGCGCTGCGGGCCGGTGAGCCGCAGGCGACGTGGACCTGGCCGAGCACGCCGATGACCAGCGCGGAGAGGCCGATCACGATGCGGCCGTTGGCCTCGGGCTTCTCGGGGTGCCGGATCAGGCGTACGGCGATGGTGCCGAGCAGCAGCGGCACGAGCAGGTCAAGCCGGCCGAACGCCCCGGTCACCAGGACTTCGACGAGGTCGCCGACCGGGCCGCGGAGGTTGGACCAGGTGCCCGCGGCGACGATCAGTGCCAGGCCGAGCAGGAGGAGCGCGAGGCCGTCCTTGCGGTGCGCGGGGTCGAGGCCCTTGGCGCCGCGCCCTATGCCGCGGAACATCGCGCCGACCGCGTGCGCCAGACCCAGCCAGACGGCGCGCACGAGCCGGTACACGCCCCCGGTGGGGCTGGGCGCCGGTCTGGGCGCGGGCTTCGCGGCGATCTTCTTGGCCGGTGCCTTCTTGGCGGGCGCCTTCTTCGCCGCGGTCTTCTTCGCGGGCGGTCTGGCAGCGGCCTTCTTCGCCGGAGCCTTCGTCGGCGCGGCCGCCTTCTTCGCGGGCGTCTTCTTGGCTGCGGGCTGACGTGAGGCCATGGGTGTGAGGTTACCGGTGTCGGCCACTGTGGACACGTGTGCCTACCGCTTCACCCGATCGTGTCGTTCCTGCGGAGGCCGAGAACTGACGGTGGTTCACCGGGTGTGCGCGGCACGAAACCTCGTCAGTGAGGCTCCGTGCCGCGTCAGTTCTGCGAGGGGACCGAGGGGGCACCGCTGCCGGTGCCCGGCTCCAGGGCGTCAAGAGCCCGCCGCAGACCGGTCAGTTTGCGTTCGAGATGGGCGGCGGTGGCCACCGCCGCCGCGTCCGCCGCCTCGTCGTCCAGCTGTTTGGACAGCGCTTCGGCCTGCTCCTCGACCGCGGCGAGCCGCGCCGACAGCTCGGCGAGCAGGCCCGCCGGCTCCTTCGCGTCCCCGGCCGCGGCCTTGCCGCCGCCTTCGAGCTGGAGCCGCAGCAGCGCCGCCTGCTCCCGCAGTTGGCAGTTCTTCATGTACAGCTCGACGAACACCGAGACCTTCGCGCGCAGCACCCACGGGTCGAACGGCTTGGAGATGTAGTCCACCGCCCCCGCCGCATAGCCGCGGAAGGTGTGATGCGGCCCGTGGTTGATGGCGGTGAGGAAGATGATCGGGATGTCCCGGGTCCGCTCCCGCCGCTTGATGTGCGCGGCGGTTTCGAAACCGTCCATTCCCGGCATCTGGACGTCCAGCAGAATGACCGCGAAGTCGTCCGTGAGTAGTGCTTTGAGCGCTTCCTCCCCGGACGATGCCCGCACCAGTGTCTGATCGAGCGCAGAGAGGATGGCCTCCAGCGCCAGCAGATTCTCCGGCCGGTCATCGACCAGGAGGATCTTGGCCTTCTGCACCATGGCCCGCCCTCCTCGCCCCGGCGGTACACCGGGCGCCGCCCCAGGGGACGACTCCCTTGCGCCGCCCGTCCTTGTGCCGGTCATGGTAGCCGCACCCCGCCTGTCGCCACACCCTGTCACCGCGATGTCACTGTGCACGTAGCAGAAACGCGGTGGGAGACCAGAAGGTTCCCCGAATACCGCGGTTCTACACGGCCTCGGCCACACTCTGTCAGCAACTCCGTGTGACGACGCCGGTTCTCGGTCACTGAGCGCGCATCCACTGCTCCATCACCGACAACAGATGATCAGGGTCGACCGGCTTCGTGACGTAATCGGAAGCTCCGGAGTCGATCGCCTTCTCCCGGTCGCCCTTCATCGCCTTCGCGGTGAGCGCGATGATCGGGAGCCCGGCGAACTGCGGCATCCTGCGGATCGCCGTCGTCGTCGCGTATCCGTCCATCTCGGGCATCATGATGTCCATCAGAACGACCGTCACGTCGTCGTGCTGTTCCAGCACTTCGATGCCCTCCCGGCCGTTCTCCGCGTACAGCACCGCCAGACCGTGCTGCTCCAGGACGCTGGTGAGCGCGAAGACGTTACGGATGTCGTCGTCGACGATCAGCACCTTCTCGCCGCCGAACTGGAAACCGACCCGCGGCGGGACAGGCGTCTCCTGGCCCGCGTTCGGCCACGGCTCCTGCGTCCGCCGGCCCTCCGGGGTCCCGGCGGCCGGCTGCCCCGGCAGGGACGAGGGCTCCTGCGCGGGCGCGGCACGGCGCCTCCGCCGGAAGAGCGCGGCAGGGCTCATGGGCTCCTCGCGGTGCACCGGGGGGGCCGCCTGCCGCTCCGTCTCCTCGGCCGCGGGCGCCTCCTCCAGGGCGGGCAGCTCGCGCGGCTGCGGCGCGGGCGCCAGCTGTGCATAGCCCTGGGGCGGCAGTTCGCTCGGGTGCAGCGGCAAATAGAGCGTGAAGGTGGAGCCGCGGCCCGGCTCGCTCTGCGCGTGGATCTCGCCGCCGAGCAGCCGCGCGATCTCCCGGCTGATGGAGAGCCCGAGGCCGGTGCCGCCGTACTTCCTGCTGGTCGTGCCGTCGGCCTGCTTGAACGCCTCGAAGATGACCCGCATCTTGCTGGCCGCGATGCCGATGCCGGTGTCCGTCACCGAGAAGGCGATCAGGTCGGCGTCGGCGTCGCGCAGCGAGCCCGCCTCCAGAAGCTGTTCGCGGATCGCGTCGGGCACGTCGTTGTTGGCGTGCCGGATCACCAGCTCGACCGCTCCGGAGTCGGTGAACTTCACCGCGTTCGACAGCAGGTTGCGCAACACCTGGAGCAGGCGCTGTTCGTCCGTGTGCAGCGTCGCGGGCAGCTCCGGAGACACCCGTACGGAGAAGTCGAGTCCCTTCTCTGCGGTCAGCGGCCGGAAAGTGGCCTCTACGTAGTCGACGAGTTGAACGAGCGCGATGCGTGTCGGAGAGACGTCCATCTTGCCCGCCTCGACCTTCGACAGGTCGAGGATGTCGTTGATCAGCTGCAGCAGGTCCGAGCCCGCACCGTGGATCGTCTCGGCGAACTCGACCTGCTTCGGGGTGAGGTTCGCGTCGGCGTTGTCGGCGAGCAACTTGGCCAGGATCAGCAGGGAGTTGAGCGGCGTGCGCAACTCGTGCGACATGTTCGCGAGGAACTCGGACTTGTAGCGCATCGAGACCGCGAGCTGCTCGGCCCGCTCCTCCAGGACCTGCCTGGCCTCTTCGATCTCGGTGTTCTTGACCTCGATGTCACGGTTCTGCTGGGCGAGCAGCTCGGCCTTCTCCTCCAGCTCCGCGTTCGAGTCCTGGAGCGCCTTCTGCCGGTTCTCCAACTCCGCGGAGCGCTCGCGCAGTTGCTCGGTCAGCTTCTGCGACTGCTTGAGCAGCACCTCGGTCTTCGTATTGACGCTGATGGTGTTGACGCTCGTCGCGATCATTTCCGCGATCTGGCTGAGGAAGTCCTTCTGGATCTGCGTGAAGGGCTGGAAGGCGGCCAGCTCGATCACGCCGAGCACGGTCCCTTCGAAGAGCACCGGCAACACGATGACCTGCGCCGGCGGCGCCTCCCCGAGGCCGGACGCGATCCGCAGATAGCCGGAGGGCGCGTTCTCCACGAGGATGGTGCGCCGCTCCTTCGCGGCCGTCCCGATGAGCGTCTCGCCGGGCCGGAAGGACGTCGGCATGGACCCCATGGAGTAGCCGTAACTCCCGAGCATGCGCAGCTCGTACGCGTCCTCCTGGTCGCCCCCGAGGTCCTGCCCGTCGTCCGTGGGCATCGCCAGGAAGAACGCGCCGTGCTGCGCGGAGACGACCGGCGTCAGCTCGCTCATGATCAGCGAGGCGACGTCCTCCAGGTCGCGGCGGCCCTGCATCAGGCCGGAGATCCGCGCGAGGTTGCCCTTGAGCCAGTCCTGCTCCTTGTTGGCCAGGGTCGTGTCGCGCAGGTTCGCGATCATCGTGTTGATGTTGTCCTGGAGGGCCTGGATCTCGCCCGCCGCGTCGACCTCGATCTTCAGGTTGAGGTCGCCGCGGGTCACCGCGGTGGCGACCTTCGCGATGGCGCGCACCTGACGGGTCAGGTTGCCGGCCATCTCGTTCACGGACTCGGTGAGGTCGCGCCACGTGCCGTCGACGTCCCGCACGCGCGCCTGACCGCCCAGCTGGCCCTCCGTGCCCACCTCGCGGGCCACGCGGGTCACCTGCTCGGCGAACGACGACAGCTGGTCGACCATCGTGTTGATGGTGGTCTTGAGCTCCAGGATCTCGCCCCGGGCGTCGATGTCGATCTTCTTGGTCAGGTCGCCCTTGGCGATCGCGGTGGTGACCATCGCGATGTTGCGGACCTGTCCGGTCAGGTTGGACGCCATCGAGTTCACGGACTCGGTGAGGTCCTTCCACGTACCGGAGACACCCGGCACGCGCGCCTGGCCGCCCAGGATGCCGTCCGTGCCCACCTCGCGCGCCACCCGCGTGACCTCGTCGGCGAACGAACTCAGCGTCGTCACCATGGTGTTGACCGTGTCGGCGAGCTGCGCGACCTCGCCGCGCGCCTCGACCGTGACCTTCTTGGTCAGGTCTCCGTTGGCGACCGCCGCCGAGACCTGGGAGATGTTCCGCACCTGGCTGGTCAGGTTGTTGGCCATCAGGTTGACGTTGTCGCTCAGGTCCTTCCAGATGCCGGTGACGCCCGGCACGCGCGCCTGGCCGCCCAACTGGCCCTCGGTGCCCACCTCGCGGGCCACGCGCGTGACCTGCTCGGCGAACGACGACAGCTGGTCGACCATCGTGTTGACGGTCGTGACGAGTTCGAGGATCTCGCCCTTCGCGTCGACGGTGATCTTCTTGGAGAGGTCGCCCATGGCGACGGCCGTCGTGACCTCGGCGATGTTCCGCACCTGAAGGGTGAGGTTGTTCGCCATGCCGTTCACGGACTGCGTGAGGTCCTTCCAGGTGCCCGAGACGCCCTGGACCTCGGCCTGCCCGCCCAGGATGCCGTCGGTGCCCACCTCGCGGGAGACCCGCGTGACCTGCTCGGCGAAGGCGGACAGCTGGTCCACCATCGTGTTCAGGGTGTTCTTCAGCTCGAGGATCTCGCCGCGCGCGTCCACGTCGATCTTCTGCGACAGGTCGCCGCGGGCCACCGCCGTCGCGACCTGCGCGATGTTGCGCACCTGCGCGGTGAGGTTCCCCGCCATGCCGTTCACGGAGTCCGTCAGATCACGCCACACACCGGCCACGCCGGGCACCTGCGCCTGACCGCCGAGCCGCCCCTCCGTGCCCACCTCGCGGGCCACCCGGGTCACCTGGTCCGCGAAGGCGGACAGCTGGTCGACCATCGTGTTGATGGTGTTCTTCAGCTCGAGGATCTCGCCGCGCGCGTCGACCTCGATCTTCTGGGAGAGGTCACCGCGCGCCACGGCCGTCGTCACCTGGGCGATCTGCCGCACCTGGGACGTCAGGTTGCCCGCCATGAAGTTGACGGAGTCCGTGAGGTCCTTCCACGTACCGCTCACGCCGTCCACGCGGGCCTGCCCGCCGAGGCGGCCCTCGGTGCCCACGTCCCGCGCCATCCGCGTGACCTGATCGGCGAAGGACGACAGCTGGTCCACCATCGTGTTCACGGTGTTCTTCAGCTGGAGCATCTCTCCGGAGACGTCGACCGTGACCTTCTGGGAGAGGTCGCCGTTCGCGACCGCCGTCGTCACCTGCGCAATGTTCCGGACCTGCCCGGTCAGGTTACGGAAGGCGGTGTTCACCGAGTCGGTGAGGTCCTTCCACGTACCGGCAGCGCCCTGCACCTGCGCCTGACCGCCGAGCTCACCCTCGACACCGATCTCGCGCGCCACACGCGTCACTTCGGAACCGAAGGCCGACAGCTGGTCGACCATCGTGTTCACGGTGTTCTTCAGCTCGAGCATCTCGCCCGCGACGTCGACGGTGACCTTCTGCGACAGATCACCGTTCGCGACCGCCGTCGTCACCGTCGCGATGTCCCGCACCTGCGTCGTCAGGTTGCGGAAGACCGTATTGACCGAGTCCGTCAGGTCCTTCCACGTACCTGCGGCGCCCGGCACATTGGCCTGCCCGCCGAGCTGCCCCTCCGCGCCGACCTCGTTCGCCACGCGCGTGACCTCGTCCGCGAACGTACGCAGCGTCTCGGTCATCTGGTTGATCGTCTCGGCGAGCTGGGCGACCTCGCCGCGCGCGCTCACCGTCACCTTCCGGGACAGGTCACCGCTCGCGACCGCCGTGGTGACCTCGGCGATCCCCCGCACCTGGGCGGTCAGGTTGCCGGCCATGAGGTTCACCGAGTCGGTGAGGTCCTTCCACACACCCGCCACACCCGGCACCTGCGCCTGGCCGCCGAGCTCACCCTCCGTACCGACCTCCCGGGCGACGCGCGTCACCTCGGAGGAGAACGACGAGAGCTGGTCCACCATCGTGTTGACGGTGTTCTTCAACTCCAGCATCTCGCCCGCGACATGGACGGTGACCTTCCGCGACAGGTCACCCTTCGCCACCGCCGTCGTCACCAGCGCGATGTCCCGCACCTGGGCGGTCAGCCGGTACGCCATGGTGTTCACGGAGTCCGTGAGGTCCTTCCACGACCCGGACATCCCGCGCACCCTGGCCTGCCCGCCGAGCTTGCCCTCGGTGCCGACCTCGCTGGCCACGCGCGTGACCTCGTCCGTGAACGTGGAGAGCTGGTCGACGAGGTTGTTCACCGTCCGCCCGACCTTCAGGAACTCGCCGCGCAGCGGATGACCGTTCCCGTCGACCCCCGGCGCCCGCAGCTCCATGCGCTGCTCCAGGTCGCCCTCCGCCACCGCGGAGAGGACCCGGCCGACCTCGGAGACCGGTCGTACGAGATCGTCCACGAGCGCGTTCGACGCGTCGATCGCGGCGGCCCACGAGCCCTCGCTCGCCCCGCTCTCCAGTCGTTCCGTGAGTTTTCCCTCACGCCCGACCATGCGCCGCACCCGCGAGAGCTCACCGGTGAGGTGCAGATTCCGGTCAGCCACCTCGTTGAAAACGGCGGCGATCTCCGACATCACATCGTCACCGGAGACCGTGAGCCGCTTGCGGAAGTTGCCGTCCCGCATCGCCACCAGGGCCGCGAGCAGCCTGTTCAGAGCCGCCGCATCGACGGAAGCCGTCGTCCCGTTGCGCGGTTTGCGCTGTTTGTTCAGGGACTGTCCGTCTTTCGCGCGCGTCTTAGTGCCCCGCGTCGCTGCGCCAGACTCCACTGTGTCCCTCCCGCAAGGGTCGACCGGTACTGCTCGGGTTGTTCTGACCTGTCTCCATGAAGCTTGCCCAGTGTTTCACCATGGCCGAACCAGGCCATAACAGTTCGGCAGCTTCGCACACCGTCCGCACACCCTCCGGGCGGAAACACTGACGACCGGCATCAGCATGGACGGCGAAGGTAAGTAACCTTGCATCCGGCTGTCCAACCACCCCGGTCCTGCCCGGCCAGGGCGGTGGTACACGAAACAAGCGGGCATCGGAGGGGCGGCCGCACCATGGGTTCGGGAGAACTGGGCGTCGAGACAGTCGCCACTGTCGACGCCGTCGATACTCGTACGAGGAGTGCTGTGATCACCGCGCGTGCGGCTGCCACCTTCGAACCCGTCGGGCGTTCCGTCGCGACGGCCCGCTCCTTCGTGCGCGACACCCTCCAGGGCTGGGGGTTCTCCGACATCGTCGACGACGCCGTCGTCCTCACCAGCGAGCTGGTCACCAACGCCGTGGTGCACGCCGGCACCGCCGCCGACGTCGAGTGCCTGCGCAGCGAGGACGCCGTCCGCATCGAGGTCTCCGACCACTATCCGGAACGCGAGATCCCGCTCCAGCAGTCCCCGGTCAACATGGGCAGCCCGGACCGCGAGGGCGGCCGCGGCCTCCAGCTCTGCGCCGCGCTCGCCACCCGCTGGGGCGTCGACTACAGCCCCACCCACAAACAGGTCTGGTTCCAGCTCGACCTGCCCCACCGCCCCGTGGGCACCCGCACCGCAGGCCCCTCGCTCCCGGCCGAGCTGCTGCCGATCGCCGACGGCAGGGTCCGCGTCGCCGTCATCCAGATCGACCGCCTGGGCGCCATCTCCGCCTGGAACGAAGACGCCGAGGAACTCTTCGGATACGTCGCCGAGCAGGTCATGGGCAAGCCGCTGATGGATCTCGCCGCCTGGCCGCACACCCCGGGCACCAGCACCGGCATCGCCGAGGCGCTGCGGCTCTCCCGCTGGGAGGGCAGTTACGGCGTCCGCGACGCCGGCGGCCGCGTCATCCCCGTCTACGCCTCGCACCTGCGCGTCCGCGACGCCGACGGCGAACCCTCCACGGTCTGCCTGCTCGTCCGCGACGACGAGCGCGCCGTGCTCCAGACCCCGCTGCGCGGCGCCGCCCCCGAGCCGGGCGCCCGCAGCGAGTCGCACACCGCGGACCCCTTCGAGGTGTTCATCGGCTCCCCCGCCCCGGACGACCTCGACGGACTGCTCCAGCGCACCGTCGAGCGCGCCCGCGACATGCTCGACGGCGACGCGGCCTTCCTGCTCCTCGCCACCGACGACGAGACGGAGCTCGAGGTCCGCGCCTCCACGGGCCTGCCGTCGGCGCGCCAGCGCTTCGCCCGCGTCCAGGTCGAGTCGGCCCCCGGACGCTACGGCTCCGCCCGCATGCCCGCCGTACACGAGGACCTGACGGTGGTGCCGGGCGCGGTCCCGCTGCTCTCCGGCACGGGCATGCGCTCCGTCGTCACCGTCCCTCTGAAGGTGGAGGGCCGCCTCACCGGTTCCCTGGGTGTCGCCGCCGAGGCCGCCGGCCGGTACTCGAACGAAGAGGCCCTGCGCCTGCAGTTCGCCGCCGACCGCATCGCCCTCGCCGTGGAGTCCGCACGCCTCGGCGAGCTGGAGAGGCTCCGCCGCGGCTCGCTCTCCTTCCTCGTCGAGGCCTCCGACCTCCTCGCGGGCACCCTGGACCGCGACCAGACACTGGCTCTCATGGCCCAGATGACGGTCCCGACACTCGCCACCTGGTGCGCCGTCTACACCATCGCGGACCAGTCGGCCGAGCCCTACCTGTCGTACGTCCTGCACGAGGACGAGGAGCGCATCGACGGCCTCAAGGCCCTCCTCTCCAAGATCGCCCCGCCGGACCCGGTGCCGACCCCGGGCGCCCGGGTCTGGGCGGCCCCCTCCGAAGCGGCGCACCAGGCGGCCCTGCGCACCTCCATGCGCAGCGTGGGCCTGGGCGAGCCCATGACCCTGGGCTCGGGCATCGGCACGACGCTCTCCACCGCATCGGCGGTGGGCGGCGAGACCGTGGTCCTCCCGCTGGTCGCCCGCAACCGCGTCATCGGCATGCTCACCCTCGGTAAGCCCGCCGACGAACACTTCCGCCAAGAGATCCTGGAATTGGCCGAAGATCTCTCCCGCCGAGCGGCCCTCGCCCTCGACAACGCCCGCCTCTACTCCGAGCGCATGGCCATCAGCCAGTCCCTCCAGCGCAGCCTGCTGCCGCCCGGCCTTCCGCAGATCCCGGGCGTGGAGGTCGACGTCATCTACCGCGCGGCCGGCGAGGGCAACGAAGTCGGCGGTGACTTCTACGACCTCTTCCCCATCCGCGACGGCGCGTACGGCTTCGCGATCGGCGACGTCTGCGGCACGGGCCCAGAGGCCGCGGCCGTCACGGGCCTCGCCCGGCACGCCCTGCGCCTGCTCGCCCGCGAGGGCTTCGGCGGCCCGGCGGTCCTGGAGCGCCTCAACGCCGCGATCCTCGACGAGGGCGCCCGCAGCCGCTTCCTGACGCTCCTGTACGGCGAGTTGTGGCCCCAGGAGGACGGCTCCGCGGTCCTGAAGATCGTCTGCGCCGGCCATCCGCTGCCACTCCGCCTCCGCCAGGACGGCACCGTCGAGCCGTACGCGGAACCGCAGCCCCTGCTCGGCGTCATGGACGACCTCGAACTGTACGAGCAGACGATGACGCTCGACCCGGGCGACGTCCTGCTCTGCGTGACCGACGGCGTCACGGAGCGCCGCGAGGGCACCCGCATGCTCGGCGACGACGGCCTGGCGGACGTCCTCACGACCTGCACGGGCCTGACGGCCGGCGCGGTCGCGGCCCGCATCATGCGCGCGGTGGAGCGCTTCGCGACGGACGCGCCCTCCGACGACATGGCGATCCTCGCGATGCGCGTCCCCGGCCTGCAGAAGGACTGAGCGCGCCCGGGGCACCACGGGGTGCCCCGGACATGACGAAAGCCCCCGCCCAACTGGGCGGAGGCCTTCATTACTTGAGCCCCCAAGCGGAATCGAACCGCTGACCTTCTCCTTACCATGGAGACGCTCTACCGACTGAGCTATAGGGGCCTGCTGCGCTTCGGGGTTTTCCCCGCGGCAACGGAATAGATCATACCTGAAATCGAAGCTGCCTCGAACCGCCCCTTCCTCTGGACCGCCCTCCCCTGCGCTGCCACTCTGCGCGCATGCCGACCCGAACCGGTACGCCTCTGCGGCGCGCCTTACCCATGGCCCTAGCCGCCCTGCTCCTGCCGCTCGCGGCCTGCGGATCCGACGACGACAACGCCTCGGAACCGAAACCCGCCAAGAAGCCGGCCACCGCGGAAACCCCGCGCCCCGGCACCCAGAAGGTCACGATCTCCTGGAAGGGCGAGAAGCGCGTCTATACCGTCCACGCACCGCCGGGCTTCAAGCGCACGGAGAAACTCCCGCTCGTCGTCGCCATGCACCCCTACCCGGGAGACGGCAAAGCCGCGGCCGCGATCAGCGGCCTGAGCGCCAAGGCAGACGAAGAGCGCTTCCTCGTCGCCTATCCCGACGGCCTCGACAAAGCCTTCAACGCGATGATCTGCTGCGGCACCGCGGACGACGTCGGCTTCATCCGTACGATGACGAAGCGGCTGACGACGACGTGGAACGCCGACCCGGACCGCGTCTACGCCACGGGCATCTCCAACGGCGGCGACATGTCGTACAAACTCGCCGTCGAACTCCCCGGCACTTTCGCCGCCATCGCCCCGGTCAGCGGCGGATTCCTCGGGACCGACGCGGAAGACGCGTCGTACGTGCCGAAGACCCCGGTATCGGTGATCACGTTCCTGGGCGGCCTCGACAAGTACTACGCCTCGATGGACGCGGGCATCAAAACTTGGCAGCGACGCCTGTCCTGCGAGCCGGGACGGCCCAGCGAGCTGAAGAACAAAATAAAGAGGACGACAGCCAAGTGCCGTGACGGCTCGGATGTCGTCGTCCACCGGCTGCCCGACATGGGCCATTCATGGCCGGGCGGCGCGGGCGGCGGAATGTCCGACCCCGCAGCAGGAGTCAACGCGACGGACTTGATGTGGGAGTTCTTCAAGTCGCACACCAAGAAACCGTCGTAGCGGGTGCGGTCCCGCGGGGTTCAGAAGGCCGGCTGGAGAAGCCCACCGAGCGCGTTGCACGCGGACACGACGCGCTGCAGGTCGCGTCGCGTCATCGACGGCCCGGCCGGCAGCGCCAGCGTCTCGTCGGCGGCCCGCTCGGTCTCCGGCAGATGTACGTCCCGCCAGAACCGCGGCGTGCGGTGCACCGGCGTCTTCACCGGCACCCGGCAGTCAACTCCCTTGGCCCGGACGGCACGCGCGAAAGCGTCCCGGTCGGGCCGCCCGTTCCCGGGCACGCGCACGACGTACTCCTGGTAGCTGTGCGCTTCGCCTCCGTCGGGCGTCACGACTCCGCTGAGCCGCCCACTGAGGTACGCGGCGTGCGCCCGCCGGATCTCCAGCCCGTCGTACGCGGTCTCCGACTCCCCCTGTTCCAGCTGCTCCAGGACGAGGAGCCCCTGTCGCTGTCCGAGGTCCCGCAGCCGCCGCACGTCGGCTCGGTTGCCGAAGCGGTGCACGACGACTACGGCGGCCGTACGCGGCGTCACAGCGGCGGCGACGGCATCGGGATCGAGGCAGTACGTGGCCGGCTCTATGTCAGCGAAGACGGGCACGGCTCCGGCGAGGATCACGTCCTCGGCGACCTCGGCGTTCCCGTAGGCGGGCACGATGACCTCGTCGCCGGTACCGACACCCGCGGCGCGCAACATTTCAACTGTCCCCATGCCTACGGAGGTTGGCTGCGCAACGTGAACGGCAAGTAACGCAAAACAAAAAAGAGCTGGTCCCTGAACCGAAGTTCAGGGACCAGCTCTTATCAAGATTAGTTCGGCGGCGTCCTACTCTCCCACAGGGTCCCCCCTGCAGTACCATCGGCGCTATGAGGCTTAGCTTCCGGGTTCGGAATGTAACCGGGC
>NZ_JBJDPY010000020.1:122655-142591 GCF_044903205.1 Streptomyces sp. NPDC029674 | reverse complement strand
GCACGCCGACGACCCGGCACCACGGCCACCGGGCGGCCCCGTCCTGCCCGGCGTCCCGGCCCGGGAGGCCCTGGCCACGGAGTACCGCTCCCCGCGGCCCCCCCCCCCCCCCCCCCCCCCCCCCCCCGGGGGGCCCCCCCGGCCCCCCCCCCCCCGCCCCCCCCGCGCCTGCGTGTGCCCGGGCGCCGCGAACGACGCGATCCAAGGAGAGAGCCGCACCCATGAGCAGCCGATCCCCGCAGGACGAGGACCAGCTCGACCCGAGCCTGAACGCGATCATGAACGAGCGGCGGCGGCTGATCAACCTCGCCTACCGGCTGCTGGGTTCGCTGGCCGACGCCGAGGACGTCGTGCAGGAGACCTACGTGCGCTGGTACGCCATGAGCCCCGCGCGCCAGCAGGCCATCGTCTCGCCCGGCGCCTGGCTCACCAAGGCCGCCAGCCGCATCTGCCTGGACCTGCTCGGCTCGGCCCGCATGCGCCGCGAGAGCTACGTGGGCGAATGGATCCCCGAACCCGTGCCCGACCGCACCGAATGGGCCGCCGTCCGCCCGGCGGGCACCGTGGGCGATCCCGCCGACCGCATCACCCTGGACGAGTCGGTCAACATGGCCTTCCTGGTCGTCCTGGAATCCCTCACCCCGGCCGAACGCGTCGCGTTCATCCTGCACGACGTCTTCCGCTACCCCTTCAACGACATCGCCGACATCGTCGGCCGCACCCCCGGCTCCTGCCGCCAGCTGGCCACCTCCGCGCGCCGCCGCATCCGCGACACCCACGTGCCCAGCCGGCCCAGCCGCCAACAGGCCGACATCGTGCGCAACTTCAAGCAGGCCTGGGAGGCCAAGGACATCGCCGCCCTGATCGGCTTCCTGGACCCCAGCGCCGTCTCGGTCGCCGACACCGGCGGCCTGGTCGAGGCCGGCGCCCGCTCCATCGAGGGCCCCGAGCCCATCGCCCACGGCCTGGTCGCCATCCTGGGCAGAATGCCCGACCTGACCATCCTGGAACGGATGGTCAACGGCCGCCCCGGACTGGTGATCGAGCAAAAGGGCGTCATCGTCACCGTCCTGGCCATCGAGGCGACCGACGACCGCATCACCCACATGTGGGTCATGCGCAACCCCGACAAACTGCGGGAATGGCGAAGAGAAGAACAGGACTGAATGGTGTGCCCCGCACTCGACCGGCACTCCAGCCGTCCTGCCCATAATCAGGTTTTGTCCATGAATTCGACAATCCGCGGAGGATGAATGTCTGAGAACGGCGAGTTTGCAGATCTTTACTCAGCCATTGAGGAATCGGCCCGGGTGCACGAGGTTCCCTACGCGCACGACAAGGTGCGATCCGTCCTGACCGCATACCAGGACACCATCACCCCGGCGACCCCGATCGCTTTCCGCATGGGCACCGGCGCCCGCTATTCCAGCGACGTCGACTGGCGCTTCCCGATCCCCGTCACCGACGGCCCCGACCCCTACACCCTCGCGCTGCAGCACGGCCTGCTCGAGCGCACCGACCACCCCGTCTCCTCCCTGTACGGGGAGGTTTTGGACCGGTGCAAGGTCCACTGCTACGGCATCGACTTCGGGGCCGCCAGCGGCCTCAACAAGCTGTACGTGGCCTTCCCGCCGGACAACATGGAGCCGCTGTCCAAGCTCCTGGACCTGCCCTCCATGCCGCCCAGCGTGGCCGCGAACCACGAGTTCTTCGCGCGCCACGACATGGACCGCGCCCAGATGCCCATGTTCGCGATCGACTACCGCGACCGCACGGTGAACGTGTACTTCAACGGGCTCTCCGCCAAGGCCCTGCAGCCCGACAGCATCCGCTCCATCTTCCGCGACCTGGAACTGCCCGAACCCAGCGAGCGCGTCCTCAAGCTGAGCGAGCAGGCCATCGGCGCCTACGCCACCCTCAGCTGGGACTCCTCCAAGATCGAACGGTTCGCCTTCACCATCCCCGGCACCAACCCCGCCGACCTGCCGGTGGAGATGGAACCCGAGATCGCCAAGTTCCTCGCCTCCATCGGCGACCAGGCCATCGGCGACCGCTTCGTCTACTACGTCGCGATGTCCTCCACCGGCGAGGAGATCTACAAGTTCCAGGTGTACTACCAGTTCAAGCCCTGGCTGGACACCATGATGAGCCCCGGCTCCGACGAGCAGCCCAGCAGCTGATCCCTCCCTGCGGGCCCACCTCACAAAGCCGGCCGCTGCGTCGTCTTAGTGAGTGAGGCCTGAGAGTTCGATACATGGAACAAGGAGAAGATCATGGCAACACAGAGCGCGGCTCCCGCGGCTGGGCCGGGCGCAGGCGCGGCTGCGGATCCAAGGCGGTGGCTCCTCCTGGCCGTCATCTGCTGCGCCTACCTCATGGTCGGTCTCGACCTGGCCGTGATGAACCTGGCGCTGCCCGACGCCCAGCAGGATCTCGGCTTCTCGGACGGCGACCGGCAGTGGATCGTGACCGCCTACGCGCTCCCACTGGGCAGCCTGCTGCTGTTCTGCGGACGGCTGACCGACCTGATCGGCCGCAAGCAGGCCCTGCTCATCGGCCTGGCCGGCTTCGCGGCCGCCTCGGCCATCGGCGGCGCCGCCAACAGCTTCGGCACGCTGGTGACCGCCCGGGCCTTCCAGGGCGCCTTCGCCGCACTGCTCTCGCCGGCCTGCCTGTCGGTGGTGACCACCACCTTCACCGACCCCAAGGAGCGCGGCAAGGCCTTCGGCGCGCTCGGCGGCGTCATGGCCGCCGGCGGCGGCCTGGGACTGATCGTCGGCGGCGCACTGACCGACGGCCTCGACTGGCGCTGGTGCATGTACATCAACCTGCTCTTCGCCGGCGTCGCCTTCTTCGGCATCACCGCGCTCCTCGCCAAGCAGCCCAAGGCCGGCGCCCGGCTGGACATCCCCGGCGTAGTGACCGCATCCGGCGGCATGTTCTGCCTGGTCTACGGCTTCTCCAACGCCGAGGAGAGCTGGAGCCAGCTCTCCTCGTGGGGCTTCCTCGCGCTGGGCGCCGTACTGCTGGTCGTCTTCGCCGCCTGGCAGACACGCGCCGCCAACCCGCTGGTGCCGCCCCGCGTGGTCCTGGACCGCAACCGCGGCGGCGCCTACATCACCATGCTCTTCGTGGGCGCCGGCTTCTTCAGCCTGCTGCTGTTCCTCGTCTACTACATGCAGACCATCCTGGGATACTCGGCGATCAAGGCGGGCTGCGCCATGCTGCCCACCGTCGTGTGCACCATCCTGGTCACCGGCATCGGCGGCTCCAAGGTGGTGCCCAAGGTCGGCCCGCGCCCCATGGTCCCGGCCGGCCTGCTGGTCAGCGGGCTCGGCCTGGGCTGGCTGTGGTTCATCGAGATGGACTCCACCTACCTCTCCGCCCTGCTCGGCCCGCTCGTCGTGATCGGCATCGGCATGGGCCTGATCTACTCCGCGGTCGCCAACACCGGCACCTCCGGAGTGCAGCCCAAGGACGCCGGCGTCGCCTCGGCGTGCGTGAACACCGGACAGCAGCTCGGCGGCGCCATCGGCACCGCGCTGTTCAACACCATCGCCGCCAACAAGGCCGCCGACTGGCTGGCCGACCACGTCCAGGCCGGCGGGCCCACCCCCGGCCAGGCCCAGCAGGCCGCGCTCGAGGGCTACTCCACGGTCTTCGCCTGGGCCGGCTGCTCCCTGGCCTTCGCCGCCGTGGTGGCCGCGCTGCTGCTGCGCAGCGGCCCGCTGCCCACCTCGGACACCGACGCCAAGGCGCCGGCCGAGCCCGTCGTGGCCGACCGCGTCTGACCCGGAAAACCCCCGAAAAGGACGGCCCCGTATATTTACGGGGCCGTCCTTTTCTGCTTTCAGGACAGCACCCGGAACACCGCGCGGCGGTCTCTATCGGGATTCCAGCTCCGGTCGAGGCGATGCTGCTGATAATTTGCCATGAGTAATCACAAGGAAATCATCAGGCAATACCTCGACGGCGTGCACCGCGCCGATGCGGAAGCGGTCCTTCCGCTGGTGACCGACGACGTCCTGATGGAAAAGAAGGGCCAGCCCGCCCTGCGCGGCAAGGACGTTCTGCGCGCCGTCATCGAGAACAAGGACGGCGCCGCGCAAAAGGCCGTCGGCCAGGACATCGGCGAACAGCCGCGCCCGCTGCACAAGGTCGAGCGCATGGTCGAGGAGGGAGACACCGTGGCCGTGAGCGGCACGGTCGTCGTTCCCCTCCCGCAGGGGCAGCTGGAGATCCTCTTCTCCGACTTCATCACCTTCCGCGGCGACCTGATCAGCAGCCTGGAGAGCTACATGGTCCCCCCGGCCGCCCCGCCCGGCGCCCCGGGCGCACCGGGTGCGCCGCAGGGCTGATCCGGCCCCCGGCGGTTCGCGGCACAGCAGCTCACGCGGCAGCGGGGCGGCCCCCTTTTTTGAGGCCGCCCCGCTGCCGTCTGCCGTCTGCGCCGCCCGCCGGCGCCGCGGCGGCGGACCCTCCCGTGCTCAGGGCCGGGGAGCGGCCCGCCACGGCTGCAGCTTGTCGGGGTTGCGCACGGCCCAGATGCGCACCACCCGCTCACGGGCGACCTCGAAGGCCACGACCGTCACGGTCACCCCGTCCTGCTGGACCACCAGCCCGGGCTGGCCGTTGACCATCCGCTCCAGGATGGTCAGCTCCGGCAGCCGGCGCACCAGGGCGACCAGGCCGCGCGCGATCTGCGCGGGCCCGCGCACCGCGTGCGAGCCGGCCTCGACCAGGCCGCCGCTGTCGGCGACCGACTCCGCGCCGGGATCCAGCAGGCCGATGAGGGCACCGATGTCCTTGGCCTCCCAGGCCTGCTTGAAACTGCGGATGACGGCGGCCTGCCGCTCGCCCGAGCGGGCCGGCGCCCGCGAGCCGCGGATGCGGCGCCGCGCGGAGGTGGCCAGCTGACGGCAGGCCCCCGGGGTGCGCCCGACGATGTCGGCGATGTCGGTGAAGGGGTAGCGGAAGACGTCGTGCAGGATGAACGCGACCCGCTCGGCCGGGGTGAGGGATTCCAGGACGACCAGGAAGGCCATGTTCACCGACTCGTCCAGGGTGACCCGTTCGGCCGGGTCCGCGGTGCCCTGCGAGCACCCGTCGCTCCACTCCATGCGGTCGGGCAGCGGCTCCGGAATCCACTCGCCCACATAGTTCTCCCGCCGCGCCCGGGCCGAGCCCAGCAGGTCCAGGCAGATCCGGCTGGTGACCTTCGTCAGCCAGCCGCCGGGGGAGGCGATCGCCCGCTGCTGCGCGGGCGTCATCGCATACCAGCGCACATAGGTCTCCTGCACGACGTCCTCCGCGTCGGCCAGCGAACCCAGCAGCCGGTAGGCGAGATTGATCAGCTGACGCCGCTCGCTCATGATCGCGTTCAGGTTCGGATCGGGCCGGTCGTCTCCCTGCCGGGAACGGGCGCTCATGGGTCGAGGTCTCCTCCGGTCGCGTCTGCCGTCACTGGGTATGACGAGACAGCGCGCCCGGCTGTGAGGCACCCGCGCCCCGCCCGCACCCCCGGCGAGGTGACCCACGTCACTTCCGGGGGTTCTTGGCGTGAAGGTGTCATCCGTGTCACTGTTTCCGCACGTCTTTCCTGCCCAAAACCGTTGACGCGGCGGCGAGTTGCCCGCCCCCACCCGTCCGGTTCCGGCCCCTGCGGCGCCCCCTCCCCAACCGCCCGGCTGCTGCCCGGCAGAACGCGGCGCCCCCTCTTTTTTCGCATCCCGCCACTGCTCCCGGCGCTGTGGGCGGCGGTGGGCCCGCGCGCCCCGAAGGCCGAGCAGTTCTCGAAGCATGCCCCAAAAAGGAGACATTCCCTATGAAGGGCTCTATAGCCTACAGATCCATTCTCAAGCGCGGTCTGCACATCGGTCTGCTGCCGGAGATGGCGGCGGCTGTCAATCCGTCGACGCCGATCACGCTGGACCATGACCTGGATGTGCTGCCCGGGGCGGGGCGGCACCTGACGGTTGCTCAGTACGCCGGGCACGTGGAGGACTTGGCGGCCCGGCTGTGGGCGGCGGGGGTGCGGCCCGGTGAGCATGTGGTGCTCTACAAGCGGGCGAACGCCGATCACTGGATGCTGGCCGCCGCGGTCTCGCGGATCGGGGCGGTGGTGGTGAATCTGTCGCCGGCGCTGGATGCGGCGACGGTGGCGGTGCTGCTGGAGCGGCTGGGCCGGCCCAGTCTGCTGACCGATGCGGGCAAGCTGGACGTGCTGGCCGAGGTGGCGCTCGCCGAGCTGACCGCGCGGGTGATGGTGGTGGCGGGCCAGCGGCCCGGGGCGATCTCGCTGGCGGACCTGGCCGGCTCGCCGCGGGTGCGGCCGGTCCTGCGGCCGCTGGACGAGGCCGCGGTGATCACCCACACCTCCGGGACCACGGGGATTCCCAAGCTGGTGGTGCACACGCCGCGCACCCAGGGAATGCGCCTGATCCCGCAGTGGCGGCTGCTGTCGCTGATGCGGAAGAAGGAGACGGTGGCCATCCATGTGCCGTTCGTGCACTCGCGGATGGTGGCGGCGATGTCACTGGCGCTGCTCAAGGAGTTCCCCGTCCTGCTGATGCGGGAGGCGGACCCGGCCGCGGTGGCCGAGCAGCTGCTCGAACACCGGCCCGCCCTCATCGAAGCCCTGCCCAACTCGCTGATGGAGTGGGAGCACCTGGCCGACGACCCGCGGGCTCCCTTCGGGTCGGTGAAGGTCTTCAGCAGCACCTTCGATGCGATCCACCCCGGCACGATGAGCCGCCTGCTCAAGGCGTCCGACCGGCGCGGGGCACTGTTCTTCCAGATCTACGGACAGAGCGAGGTGGGCCCGGCGGTGGGCCGCGCCTACTTCCGCCACTCCGCGCACAAGGCCAACGGGCGCTGTGTGGGCTGGCCGATGCCGCTGGGCGCCGCCCGCATCCGGGTGGTCAGCCGCAACGGGCAGCCGCCGTCCCAGGAGAGCCCCGGTTTCATCGAGGTGGCCTGGGACGGCCTGGCACCGGCCTACTTCGCCGAACAGGACCGCTACGACACCAACCGCAACGGCGACTGGTGGCGTACCGGCGACGTCGGCTACCGCACCCGCTTCGGCTGCCTGCACATGCTCGACCGGGAGGTCGACATGATCGCCGGAGTGCGCAGCTCCCTGGAGATCGAGGACGTGGTCCTTGGCCGGCTGCCCGAGCTGACCGAGCTGGTGGTGGTGGCCGGCCCCGACGCCGAGCCGGTGCCGGTCATCTGCACCGTCGACGACAAGCCGCTGGACCAGACCCGCTGGCGGGCGGCCGTGGCCGCCTTCCCGCAGCTGGCCGACCCGGTGCAGATCCCGCAGGCCGAACTGCCGCGCACCGCCACCTTGAAAGTCCAGCGCCTGGCCCTGGCCGACCGGTTCGCGAAGAAGCCCGCCGACCGGACATGACCCCGAGCCGGCCCACCGCCCCCGCGATGCAGACAACCGACCCGAAAAGGATCCCCGTAATGACGTCAGACGCCACGCTCGCCCGCTTCCGCGAATACATGGTGGGGCCCTCGCGGTTCATGACCCTGCTCTCCGTCTTCGAGCTCGGGATCATCGACAAGCTCCGCGAGCGGCCGGGCCTGAGCGCCACCGAGCTCGGCGAGGCCGTCGGCGCCAAGCCCGACGCCGTGGAACAGCTGCTGTTCCTGATGGTCAAGGAAGGCTTCGTCGCCTACGACGAGGACTCCGCCGGCTACTGCCTGGACGCGCTCGCCGAGGTCGCCGAGAGCGACCTGCAGCGCGCCCTGCGCTACATGAACCTGATCAAGGTCACCGCGCTGCGGCAGCTCTTCTACCTCACCCAGAGCGTGCAGAGCCGCACCATCGTGGGCCTGAAGGAGCTCTACGGCGCCGAGGGTACCCTCTACGACGCGGTCGCCGACCACCAGGACCTCAACGACGCCTGGCTGAAGCTGATGAACACCGTCACCGCCAACATCGACCCCTGGTTCTTCGCCAACGTCGAGGTGCCCGACGGCGCCCGGGTCCTTGACCTGGCCGGCAACACCGGCCTGGGCGCGATCCACACCTTCAAGCACAAGGAGTCCCCCGGCCTGCGGGTGACCACCTTCGACCTGCCCGACAAGGAGCAGGAGGCGCTGGCCAACTTCCGCAGCCACGGCCTCGAGGAGCACCTGTCGTTCATCGGCGGCAACGTCTTCGACGAGATCCCCAAGGGCTTCGACACCGTACTGATCAAGCACTTCCTCGACATGTTCGACAAGGACGACGTCCTCAAGATCCTGACCGGTGTCCACACCTCGCTGGAGGCCGGCGGCACCGTCCACATCCTGGTGCCGGTGTACCCCGAGAACATCAAGGACACCGACAACTACAACGTCGACTTCTTCCCGGCCTTCTTCATCGGCGCGGCCATGGGCCAGGGCGGCCCGCAGAAGCTGTCGGTGTATCAGAGCTGGCTGGAAGAGGCCGGGTTCAAAGTCACCAAGGCCATCACCAAGGACCCCGCGGAGATCCCGCGCGACGTCATTCCCGTGCAGGCCATCCTGTCCGCGACGAAGATCGCATGACCGGCTGAACCGGCCGGCCGCGACCAGCACGCCGGAGACCCCCCAAGGGGCCTCCGGCGCCCGCGCCGGTTCAGCTCGCCCAGGGCCGCAGCTTCTCGGGGTTGCGCACCGCCCAGATCCGCTGGACGCGGTCCTCGGCGATGTCGAAGGCCAGCACCGACAAGACCGTGCCCTCGTGCTGGATGACCAGCCCCGGCTGGCCGTTGACACTGCGCTCCAAAATCGTCGCGCCCGGCGCCCGCGCGGAGATGAGGAGCAGGGACTGCGCGACCTGCTCGCTGCCCTCGACGGGCTCAAGGCGGGTGTGGACCAGGCCGCCGCCGTCGGAGACGACGGTGACATCGGGATCGAGCAGGCCGATGAGGGCCTTGATGTCCTGGCTCTCCCAGGCCTGCTTGAAGTCGCCCACCACCCCGGCCCGCCGGCCCGCATCCGGCGCACCGGATTGGTGCGCGCCCACCCGGCGCCGCGCGGAGGCGGCCAGCTGACGGCAGGCCGCCGGGGTGCGCCCGACGATCTCGGCGATGTCGTTGAAGGGATAGCGGAAGACGTCGTGCAGGATGAACGCGACCCGCTCGGCCGGCGTCATCGCCTCCAGCACCACCAAGAAGGCCATCCCCACCGACTCGTCCAGGGTGACCCGGTCGGCCGGGTCCGCGGTGCCCTCCGAGCGCCCGCCGCCCCACTCCGCACGATCGGGCAGCGGCTCCGGCAGCCACTCGCCCACATACTTCTCCCGCCGCGCCCGGGCCGAGCCCAGCAGGTCCAGACAGATCCGGCTGGCGACCTTCGTCAGCCAGCCGCCGGGCGAGACGATCGCCGACTGCTGCTGCGCGGACATGGCATACCAGCGCACATACGTCTCCTGCACCACGTCCTCGGCATCGGCCAGCGACCCCAGGAAGCGGTAGGCGAGATTGATGAGCCGGGGCCGCTCCCGCAAAACCGCGGCCGGCCCCGCACCGAAGAGGGCGCCCCCCGCATCAGGCTGCATGCTCATGGTGTCGCCAACTCCCTTGTCTCCAGCGGCCGCCCCGCACCTCGCCTCACATTACAAGGGCCTGCGTCGTCGTACCGGTGGGGATCAAGCCCGCCTCGACCGCGGCCAGTTGGCCCCACGAGGCACCGCATTCAGCAAAGGGATCAGCTGTGACATCTGTGAACGTCGCGATCATTTACTACAGTTCGATGGGTAATGTGCATGCGCTGGCGCATGCGGCGGGGGAGGGTGCGGAGAAGGCGGGGGCCCAGGTGCGGGTGCGCCGGGTGGCCGAGACGGCGCCGGCGGCGGCGGTGGCCGCCAACGCGGCCTGGCAGCGCTACCGCAGCGAGCACGCGGAGGTTGCCGAGCCGGTGCACGAGGATCTGGTGTGGGCGGATGCGGTGCTGTTCGGCACGCCGACCCGGTTCGGCAATCCTGCCAGTCAGTTGCGGGCGTTCATCGAGACGACGGGTCCGCTGTGGGCGCAGGGGCAGCTGGCGGGCAAGGTGTATTCGGCGTTCACCTCCAGCAACACCGCGCACGGCGGTCAGGAGTCGACGATCCTGGCGCTGGCCAACACCTTCTACCACTGGGGCGGCATCATCGTGCCGCCCGGCTACACCGATCCGGTGCAGTTCCAGACGGGCAATCCGTATGGCACCTCGCACGTGGTGGGCCCCCCTGGCCATCAGGTGGCGCCCAGTGAGGTGACCTTGCAGGCGGCGGCCTATCAAGCGCGGCGGGTGGTGGAGGTGGCCACCGCCCTCAAGACCGGCCGCGCGGCCGCCTGAACACACCCCCACCACCCCGTTGACCCGGCCCGTCCGGCCGCACAGACGATCCCTCCGGGGACTCCCTCGTGATATTTCCCCTCGCGTCGAGCGAGTCCCCCGGAGGGATTGCCGGACACAGCGCCCGGCTACAGCAGCCGCCCGGCCGGATAACGCTGGAACCAGGAACTGCCACAGCGGCCGCTGGAGGGCCCGGGCCGGGCGAATCGTCGCGCGGGGCGAGCCGGCTGCTGCACACTTCGGATGACCCGCAGGCACCGTGTCTCCGTCCCCGGTGCCACCGCCGTATCGCCGATCGCCGTATCGCTCAGGGAGTTCCATGACCGAGCCCGCCCCCGCCGGCCCGCTCTTCGTCGGCCCTGCGCACACCACCGTCCCCGTCCAGAAGCCGGGGCGGATCAGCGTCCTGTGGACGCTGGGCGGCGCCGGGCGCGACCTGGACGCCGTCCTCGTACGGCTGGGCCCCGGCGCGGACCTCGGCGAGCCCACCGAGAGCGAGTACGGGATCCTGCTCACCGCGCTGGCCGGCAGCGGCGAACTGCGCACGCCCGACGCGGTGTGGGAGCTCACGCCCGGAGCCCTGGCCTGGCTGCCCGCCCGCACCCGGCACTCCCTGCGCGCCGGCGAACAGGGACTGACCTGCGCCACCACCCACCGCCGCCCGGGCCCCGCCGCGTCCCCCGGCGCCGGCGAGCCCGTCTGCCTGCTCGACCGGCTCTGCCCCCGGTGCGCCCATCCGGCAGCCGACCGCGACGCCGCCTACTGCGCCCGCTGCGGTACGCCGCTGACCGGGCCCGGGTGACCGGGACCCGGCCGGGACGAGGGCGGCCGGTTCGTTGGCCGCCCGGCGAACCGGCGGTGCCCCGGGGGCGGTCACCGGGACGGGCCCCCGGGAAAGGTCACCGGCTTTCCAGGCGCAGGCTCACGTCCTTTTCCTGGTCGCCGGAGGCGGAGCCTTCCTCGGTGACGGTGAAGGCCGCCGAGAGCACCGTGACGATCTGGTCGACCGCGACATAGCCGCCCTGCACCGCGGCGCTCACCGGGCCGCTCAGCGACGGCGTGCCGCCCGGCTCGCCGCCCGCCGGACGGGCGGTGTCGAAGACGCCGCTCCACACCGTCGGGCCCGGTGCCCCGGCGGAGGCGGGGCTGCCGTCCCGGTCCGAGGCGTAGACCGCCTCCAGGACACCGAAGACGCTGCCGGCGTCGTCCGCCGCACCGCTCAGTTCCACCGTGACCCGCGCCGGGTGTTCATCCGCATCGCTCACCGTCGTAACCCTTTCCTCGCGTTCGTGCTGCTGTGCCCTGTCCCGTCACCCGGAGGGCTCCTCCGGGCCCGGCTGCGGCTGGTCCGAAGAGGCCTCCGCCGCCGTGGAGTTGCCGCGCCGGCCGGTGCCGGCCTCGTCCGTGTCGGGCACGTCCTCACCCGCCCCGCCGCCCTCGCCGCGCTCCTGTTCCTGCTCCTGGCCGCGGCCCTTGTCGTCCTCCAGGTCCCAGGGGTCCTGTCCGCCGTCGGCCTGCTGGTCGGGCGGGTCCCTGGGCACCGGCGTGCTGCCGTCCGCGCCGGGGGAGGCCGGTACCTGTCCACTCACGATGTGTCTCCTCTCCACCGCTCGGCTCCGGCGGGCGACCCGGCCCCTTTGCCGCCGGGTCCGTTCCGGAGCTGGGGTGCAGGTACCCGCGCAGGGCGGGACAACTCGTACTGATCACCGTGGACCAACCGCGCCGGATCGGCGACACGGCGACACGGGCGGGCGGGCCCGCGCGCCGGGCAGGCACGGCACGGCGGTGTGAGACTGCTGCTGTCGCGCAGCCCCGCTGTGGAAGGAGAAGACGTGCCGACCTCGGAGCCGCCCAGTGGACTCGAGGAGTTCCTCGCGGACCCGGACAACGCCGTACTGGACCTGGGCGCCGCGGTCGCCCGGTGCGCGACGGCCCTGGGAGTGCCCCAGGCCGTGGTCTACCTCGCCGACCTCCAGCAGCGCCGGCTGATGCCGCTGAGCGACGACGCACCGGCCCACGACGTGGACGACTCGCTGGCCGGCTGGGCCTACCGCACGCTGTCCCTGCGCGTGGAGGAGTCCCCGACCGGCGGCATGACCGCCTGGCTGCCCCTTTTGGACGGCGCCGAACGGCTGGGCGTGGTCGCCGTCCACGCACCCTCCCTGGACCCCGCCCTGATGCGGCGCAGCCGAGCGCTGGCCGCCCTCCTGGCGATGATGATCACCTCCAAGCGCGCCTACAAGGACACCCTCGTGCGGCGCACCCGCTCCGAACCCATGCGCCTGCCCGCGGAGATGCTCCGCGCCTTCCTGCCGCCGCGCACCATCGGCAACACCCACGTCGTCTCGACGGCCGTGCTGGAACCCGCCTACGAGATCGGCGGCGACGCCTTCGACCACAGCCTCACCCGAACGGCCCTGCACGCCACGATCCTGGACGCCATGGGCCACAACCTGCTCTCCGGCCTGACCACCGCGGTCGCCCTGGCCGCCTGCCGCAACGGCCGGCGCACCGGAGCGGAGCTGCCCGAACTCCTGGAGAACGTGGACGCGGCCCTGGGCCAGTGGCTGCCCGACCAGTTCTGCACGGGAGTCCTCGCCCGCCTCGACCTGGCCAGCGGAGTACTGCGCTGGAGCAACTGCGGGCACCCGCCGCCCCTGCTCATCCGCGACCACCAGCTCGTCGAGAAGGCCCTGGAACGCGAACCCGATCCGCCGCTGGGCTTCGCCGTGCCCTTTCGCAGCGCCGAGCGCCAAGTGCACGAGACCAGACTGGAACCCGGCGACCGCGTGCTGCTCTACACCGACGGCGTGACCGAGGCGCGGCTGGCCGACGGCACCGAGTTCGGGCTCGAACGGTTCGCCGACTCCATCATCCGCGCCTCCGCCGCCGGCGAAGTGGCGGCGGAGGCGCTGCGCCGGCTCATCCACTCGATCCTGGACGCGCAGCCCCGCCGGCTCCGGGACGACGCCACCATCCTCATGTTCGAGTGGCAGCCGCCCGGCCGGTGACCTCAGGCGCCCTTGCCGCCCTTGCCTCCCTTGCCGTCCCGGTGGATGTCTTCCTGGGCGGTGGGGCTCGGCGTGAGGGTGTCGCCGGCCTCGCCGTCCTTGGCGTGCTCGCGCCGCTCGTCGGGCACGGGACGCGTCTCGGCGTCCTCCACCTCCTCCAGGACCTCTTCGGCCGCGGTCTGCGCGGGCTGGTCGGCCGGGCTCTGCTCGCGGTGGCTGTGCTGCATGAGTGATGTCCCTTCAATGTCCCGTTTCCGGGCCCGGTTTCCGAGTCCGGTTTCCGTGTCCGGTTCCTTCTCCGGCCGGTTGCCGGCCGGCTCCTGTGTCTGTGCCCTGGCTCCTGTGTCCTTCACTTCCCCCGCGGGGCGTCCTCGCGCTCCTCCTGGTCCTCCTCGCCGGATCCGTCGGAGGGGCGGCCGTCCGCCACCACCGCCAGGTCGCCCAGCAGCCGCTGGGTGTCCGCGGCCAGCGCGCCGAGCGCCGGGGTGACCTGGTGGCGGCCGTCCGTCAGCAGCCGCACCAGACGCCCGTGCGCGTCCTGCGCCGTCCGCAGGGCGGCGTGCCGCTCCGCCGAACGGTCCACGCCGCGGGGCGGGGCGGAGCGCGAACGCGCGGACTCGCGCATGTCCTGGGCCCGCGCCTCGGCGTCGGCGTAGTCGTCCAGCGCGCAGATGTCACCGGCCGCGCGCAGCAGCTCCGTCACGATCTCCCGCGCCTCTTCGGGCACATCGGTCAGCGCCGGCCGGTCCTGGCTGGTCTCGGCCAGCGTCCGCAGCATCACCCGGACCTGGTCGCTGACCCGGTCCCAGGCGAAGTCCCAGTCCGAGGAGGGCAGCAGCGGCTCCGAACGGCGCAGTTTGCGCCCCGGGTTGAGGCGGTAGCTCTCGTGCGACCAGCGCCGCGCCGTGCGCAGGTCCGTCACCAGGTCGGTCAGCCGCTGCGCCCGGTCGTGCCACGTCGCGGCCTGCTCCTCCTCCTGATGGCGCTCCACCCCGTCGGCGACCGCGTACAGCAGCTCGGCGCTCTCCTGGGCCAGCCGCACCCGCAGATGCCGCACGTCCCGCCCGTGGACCGGCGGCAGCACCACGGCGTTCACCACGATCCCGATGACGGCGCCGAGCACCGTCTCGAAGAGCCGGTGCAGGATGTCGACGCCCGTGTACGTGCCGTAGGCCAGCACGAACAGGGCGGCGGTGGGGGCGTAGACGCCCTGGGTGCCGAACCGGGCGTAGCCGCTCAGCAGCACCGTCACCGGCAGCACGATCGCCATCGCGGCCAGCGAGTTGTTGCCCGTCACCATCGCACCGCCCGCCGCCAGCAGGGTGCCGGTGACCACCACCGCCAGCTGCTGCAGCGCCGAGCGCACCGAGCGGTAGACGGTGCTCTGCACGATGAACAGCGCCGTCCACGGCGCCAGCATCGCCATCGGGGCGCTCCACCACCAGCCGGCCAGCGCCCAGGCCAGCACGCCGGCCCCGGCCGCCTTGAGCGACTGCACGGTCGTGTCCCGCTCGGGGCCCGGCGCCGTCACCGCCCGGCGGGCCGCATTCCAGATGGCCTGTACGTCCCACGCCACCGCGCGCCAGATCTCGCTCACCTTCCTCATGCTCACCACGACCGGCCCGCCAGGGGGGCGGGCCGGGGACGGACGCTCGAAAAGCCCGGCCTCAGGGCAGGGGCGTGCCGCCGGTGGCGTTCATGACCTCGGCGGTGATGAAACTCGCGTGCTCCGAGGCGAGGAAGACATAGGCCGGCGCCATCTCCGCGGGCTGCGCGGGCCGGCCCATCGGCGCCTGCTTGCCGAACTCGGCGGTGTCCGGCAGCGTCGCGGGGATCAGCGGCGTCCACACCGGCCCCGGCGCCACCGCGTTGACGCGGATCCCGTCCTCGGCCAGCATCTGCGCCAGCCCCTGGGTGAAGGTGACGATGGCGCCCTTGGTCATGGCGTAGTCCAGCAGGTGCGGACTGGGCTTGTAGGCCTGCACCGACGTGGTGTTGATGATCGAGCCGCCGCGCGGCATGTGCGGCACCGCCATCTTGCACAGCCAGAACATGCCGTACAGGTTGGTGCGCACGACCCGGTCGAACTGCTCCGTGGAGATGTCACCGATGCCCTTGGGCTGGGACATCTGATAGGCGGCGTTGTTGACCAGCAGATCGATCCGCCCGAACTCGGCCACCGCCCGCTCCACCAGCGCGCGGCACTGCTCCTCCTCGCGGATGTCGCACTCCACCGGGATCGCCCGGCGCCCGGCCTCCTCCACCCAGCGGGCGGTCTCGCGGGCCTCCTCGGCCTCGGCGGGCAGGTGGGTGAAGACGACGTCGGCCTGCTCGCGGGCGACCGCGATGGCCACCGCCCGCCCGATACCGGAGTCGCCGCCGGTGATCAGCGCGACCCGGTCGCGCAGCAGCCCGGAGCCGCGGTAGGACTCCTCACCGTGGTCGGGCGGCGGGTCCATGGCGCCGGTCCAGCCCGGCACTTCCTGCTCCTGCTGGGGGAAGTCGGGCTGCGGCCCCTTCGTGGTGGGATCCTGCGGGCCCTGGTGGCCGGGGGAGTCCTTCATCTGCTGCTGCCTTTCTGTGCCGTGCGGCCGGACGGCGGGCCCTGCCGGGTGCCGCGGCGCCTGCTCCTACCTTCCGCAAGTCCCGGGCACCTCACCACCGGAGCGCCTCACCCCCCGGAGGCCCGGCCGCCGGCTGCCCGCTGCGGTCGCGGCCCCGGGTGCCCTCGCCCCTGATCGGCAAAACGCGCGGGACGGCACCTCTTGCGGGACCTCTTACGGGCTGCGGCAGGCGTGGCCCGCACGACAGCGGGGGCGCGGCGGGGCATGTCCTTCCCGATCGGGGAAAGGTGAGGACCATGAAGATCCTCATCGTCCTCGTCGTCCTCGGCATCGCCGCCGTCTGGTACATGAACTCCCGCAAGGGCCGGTGAGCCCCCCGGTGAGGCCGGTGAGCCCCGGGGTGAGGCCGGTGAGCCCCGGGCCGTGGTCGGGGCGGGTCAGCCCGGTCCGTCAGCCCGGTCCGATGCGGAAGCCCACGCCGTGCACCGTGACGATCCACTCGCGCGAGCCGAGCTTGGCGCGCAGGCTGCTGACGTGCGTGTCGACGGTGCGCCGCGACCAGGAACCCGCCCACACCTCCCGCATCAGCTGCTCGCGGGTGATGACCGCCTCCGGCTGCGCGGCCAGCAGATGCAGCAGGTCGAACTCCTTGCGGGTCACGGTGATGCTGCGCCCGCCCAGCCGCACCTCACGCAGCGCCGCGTCGATGCGCAGCGCCCCGATGGACAGGGTCTGGCTCACCGGCCGGGGCCGCACGCGGCGCATCACGGCCTCCATCCGGGCCAGCAGCTCCCGCAGCCCGCAGGGCTTGACCAGGTAGTCGTCGGCGCCGGCCTGCAGGCCGAGCACCACGTCCAGTTCGCCGCCGCGGGCGGTGAGCGCGAGGAGTGCCGTGCGGCCGCGGGCCCGCAGCCGCCGGCACACCTCGAGGCCGTCCACGTCCGGCAGGTCGAGGTCGAGCAGCACCAGGTCCACCTCGCCTCCCTCGTACGCCCGCAGCGCGCCGCACCCGCTGTGCGCCTGCTCGACGTGGTGCCCGTGCCGGCGCAGCGCCTCGGCCAGCGGCCGGGCGTCCTCGGCGCGGGCGTCCACGAGCAGGACGCGCCAGGCCGTGCGGTCCGGGCCCGGCCCCGGGTCCGGGGCGGCGCCGTTCCGCGGCCCCAGCAGCTCGTGCCGCGGCAGCGCGCGGGCTCCGAGCAGGTCGGCTGACGCCTGGCTCACGGATCGCCTCCCGGCAGACGGACTTCAAGGGCGTGTTACGGGACCTCGGCCACCGTAGGGAACGCCGTGCCAGCTCCCGGTCAGCGCACGTACAGAAAATCCCCAAGCGCGTACGCGGAACGTCCGGCCGCGGCCCCGATCCCTTCGCCCGGCCGGCCGTCGGCCCGCCCGCGGGTTGCGCAGAGTTGCCGTACCGGTGCAGCGCACCTGACACAGCCGTGCGGCTGCGCTGTCCTGGGAGCGCCGATGCTGGCAGCAGCACCCGACCCGGGCATCACCGCCCCGGTTCCCCCGGCCGGCGGAACGCGGACGCTCCAACGCGCCCGACCACGACCGCACAAGCCTCCGGTGCCACGTACGGATTCCTCTTGAGGGGCGTGAGCGCGATGAAGGTACGGGTCGTCGAGGACGACGCCGTGGCGGACGAGGACGCCGTGGCGGGTGAGGACGGCGCCGGGGTCGGCCAGGACGGTGCTGCGGTGGGTGCGGTCCGGGGCCGGGGGGCCGGTTCGCGCCGTGGGGGCCGGAAGCGGTCGGCGGGTGCGGCTGCCGGTGGTCACCGATGTGTTGCTCCCCCTTACCCTCCACCTCGACTTCACCTTCCCCCTCACCATGAATCTCGCCCTCACCCTCACCCTTGCCCACACACACGGCCCGGTGATCGCTCGCCCTCGCCCCCGTCCCCGTCCTCGTCGTCGCGGTGCGCGGCCGCCGCACGCGGCGGGCTCCGCGTCCCGCGCCGGGAGGCGGGGGCGATCGCCCCGCCCCTGACGGCGCCGCGCACGCGGCCGGCCGGAGCGGGCCGATGACGGCCGCCGCGTACGACCTCGCGGCGGCCGCCGCCCACCAGTTGCGCGGCCCGCTGGCGACGATCCGGCTGCGTCTGCAGATGTTGCAGGACCAGCGGCCCGACATCGCCGAACTGCCCGCCGTACTGCGGGAGGTGGAGCGCCTGGCCGCCCTGCTCAGCCAGATCCTGGCCTGGGGCGCCGCCCGGCACAGCGACCCCGACCCCGAGCCCGTGGAGGTCCTCGACGTCGCCGCCGCCCGCCTGGAGGCGTGGAGCGTGGTCGCCGACGACCAGGGCGTCGGCCTCGACCTGGGCGGCACCGCCGCCACCGCCCTGCAGGTGCACGGCGCCCTGGAACACACCCTGGACGTCCTGCTCGACAACGCGCTGCAGGCCGGCCCGCCCGGCACCACCGTCACCTGCACCGTGCACGTCAGCGGGCACCGCGTGCACGTCGCCGTCACCGACGAGGGCCCCGGCATGACGGGCGAGGAACTCGCCCGCGCGGGCACCCCCTTCTGGCGCGGCGCGCAGACCGGCGGCCGCAAAGGCACCGGCCTGGGCCTGTCGATCGCCGCGTCCCTGCTCTCCGCCTCCGGCGGCCGGCTCAGCCTGGACCGGGCGGCCTCCGGCGGCCTCAGCGCCACCGCCGTCCTGCCGATGGCCCCCGACTGACTGACTGACTGACTGGCTGGCTGACTGACAGAACAACGGCCGGTGGCCGGCGGTCGGCGGTCGGCGGTCGGCGGCCGGAAATTGCTGCCGCGCAGCTTGTGGCCAGTACGGCAGCTGCCCATACGCCCCAGCACCCCCGGAAACTGGCACCACACTCCGGGGGGAGACCAGATGCTGTTGCTCGAACGCGAGGCGCAATGGGAGCGGCTGCGGCGGGCCTGGCACCGCTGTGCGGCGGGCGGCACGGCGATCGTGCTCGTCGAGGGCGCCGCGGGCTGCGGCACGACGGCCCTGCTGCGCCGCCTGGCCGACCACGCCGCCGAGCGGGGGGCCCTGGTCCTGCACGCCGAGGGGCCCAGGGATGTCACCGGCCCGGGACAGCAGCCGCCTGCGTACGGGGTACTGCGCCGCCTCCTGCACGCCTCGCCGGCACCGGACACCGCTCCCGAAAACTTCGCCACCGCCGTGCGCGCCCTCGCCCGGCACCGGCCGCTGCTGCTGTGCGTGGACGACCTGCAGGACTGCGACGGGCCCTCCCTGGACCACCTGACACATCTGGCCCGCAGCCTGCACCGGGTGCCGGTGCTGCTCGCGCTGGGCCGGGCAGCCGGCGCCGGTACGGCCCAGGCGCCCGCGCCGGACGCCGAGTTCCTGCGCCACGAGGCGTTCGACCGTATCGGCGTGGAGCGCCTGAGCCCGCGCGCCACCGCCGTCCTGGCCGGCCGGCACCACGCCGGCCGCGGTGGCGACAGCGACACGGCGGCGCCGCCGCTCTTGGCCCACCGTCTGTACGGGCTCACCGGCGGCAACCCGCTGCTGTGCAGGGCCCTGCTCCTGGAGCAGCCGGAGCAACCGGTGGCGCCGCAGGCCACCGGCGACGAACCGCGCGGCACCGACGGGGCGCGGGCCGCCGGTGAGCTGCGGGCCGCCCCGGGCGGGCCGTTCCTGCAGGCGGTCACCGCCTGTCTGCGGCGCAGCGGCGCACCGGCCCGCCGGCTCACCGAGGCCCTCGCGGTGCTGGGGCCGCACGCGAACGCCGAACGGGCCGCCGAGGTGACCGCCGGCACCGCGGGCGCGGCCGCCCACGTCCGCGACCTCCTGGACGCCGTGGGCCTCACCGACGGCTGGCGGCTGCGGCACCCGGCCGTCGCGGCCTGGGCCCTGGAGGCGGTGGCGCCCGGGGAGCTGACCGCGCTGGGCGTACGGGCGGCGCGGGTGCTGCACGCGGGCGGGGCCGGGGCGGGCCCCACGGCCCGCCGCCTGCTGCACGCCTACCACCACCCGTACGCCACCCCCACCCCCGCCCCCGCCTCGGTCTCCGCCCCCGCCTCCGCTTCCGCTTCCGCCCCGGCTCCCGCCTC
>NZ_JBJDPY010000020.1:108498-122559 GCF_044903205.1 Streptomyces sp. NPDC029674 | reverse complement strand
CCTCGGTCTCCGCCCCCGTCTCCGCTTCCGCTTCCGCCCCGGCTCCCGCCTCGGTCTCCGCCCCCGTCTCCGCTTCCGCTTCCGCCCCGGCTCCCGCCTCGGTCTCCGCCCCCGTCTCCGCTTCCGCTTCCGCCCCGGCTCCCGCTTCCGTCTCCGCTCTCGTCCCTGCCCCCGCTTCCGCCTCGACCTCCACATCCGCCCTCGCTCCCGCCCCTGCCCTCGCTTCCGCCTCGGCCCTCGCTTCCATCTCGGCCTCCGCTTCCGTCCCCGCCCCCGCTTCCGCCCCCGCTTCCGCCCCCGACCTCGCTTCCGCCCCTGCCCCTGCTTCCGTCTCCGCTCCCGCTTCCGTCTTCGCCCCCGCTTCCACCTCGGTCTCCGCTTCCGCCCCGGCTCCCGCTTCTGCCCCTGCCCCTGCCCCTGTTCCCGCTTCCGCCCCGGCTCCCGCTTCCGTCTCCGTCCCCGCTTCCACCGCGGCCTCCACCTCCGCCCCCGCCCCGGCCCCCGCTTCCGCCCCTGCCCTCGCCTCCATCCCCGCCCCAGCCGGCCCGCAGGCGGCCGCCGAACAGTGGGCGCTGCCCGTACTTCTGGAAGCTGCCCGGCAGGCGCTCCTGGAGGACGACAGTGCCGCGGCTGTCGACTGCCTGCGCCTGGCCCAGCGCCTCGGCGCGGCCGGCGCCGACCGGTGGCCCCTGGCCCTGCGGCTGGCCCACCTCCTGCGCCGCACCGACCCCGCCGCGGCCGAGCGGCAGCTCGTCGAGCCCCTCCAGGCCCTGGAGCGGGGCGAGTTGGGATACGGCGACGCCGCGCTGCTCGCCCGCACGCTGCTCACCCAGGGGCGCGTCGAGCAGGCGGGGAAAGCCCTCGCACACGCCGCCCGCCGGCGGGTGGCGGGCGACAGCGGCGACGCCCCGCTGCGCGGCCTGCTCGCGCCACCCGACGCCACCGCCCTGGACACCCCCGCCCCCAACCCTCAACCTCAACCTCGATCTCAACCTGAACCCGAACCCGGCCCTGGACCCGTACGCGCCGGCGCCCCGCGCGCAACCGCCGATGCCGGTGATGACACCGACACCGACACCGATGCCGTCGCCGGCGTGGTGCGCGCGGCCGCCGCCGCCCTGTGGCCGTCCGCCCCGCCCGCCGGCCAGGACGGAACGGGCGCCGAACAGATCCTCAAGGACACCCCGCTGACGCACGGCACGTTCGACCTCGTCCTGCGGGAGATCCGCACCCTCGTGCACGCCGACCTGGGCGAGCGGGCCGTCGTGTGGTGCCAGAAGCTGCAGGCCGAGGCGGACCGCGGCCGCGCACCGGGCTGGTTCGCCGCCCTCGGCCTGCCGCACGCGCAAGCTCTGCTGCGCCTGGGCGACCTGACGGGGGCCCAGCACGCGGCGGCCGCGGCCGGCGCCGCCGTGGAGGACCGCGGCGGGCTCCTCCTGTCCGCCCTCGTGGCCGTCGAGATCACCGCGTACACGGCCAAGGGCCAGTACGACGAGGCGGCCCGGCGCCTGGAACTGCCGGTGCCCGACGATCTGTTCACCACCGTGTACGCCCTGGACCACCTGCGCGCCCGCGGCCACTACTACCTGGCCACCCGTCAATTCACCGCCGCCCTCACCGAGTTCCTCGACGCCGGCCGGCTCGCCCGGCGCTGGTCCCTGGACGACCCGCGGCACCTGCCCTGGCGCACCGACGCCGCCCGCGCCCTGCTGGCCCTGGGCGAGCACGAACGGGCCCGGGCGCTCATCGCCGGCCAGTGCGCGCTGCCCGCCGGCCGCACCCCTCGCGCGTACGGCACCGCGCTGCGGCTGCGCGCCGCCCTCGCCCCGGCCGCCGAACGGCCCCGGCTGCTCTCGCGCGCCCTGGAGGAGGTACGGCGCTGCGGCGACCGGCTGGAGCACGCCCGCACCCTGGCCGACCTGGCCGCCGCCCTGCAACTGGCCGGGGAGGGAAACCGGGCCGGGGTCCTCGCGCGCCGGGCCTGGCACCTGGCGGCCGACTGCGGGGCACAGGCCCTGTGCGAACGCATCCTGCCGGGCCGCACCGGCACCGAGCAGGCACGGAGCCGGGGCACCGAAGCGACGGCCGCGCAGGCCGCCGCACGCCTGACCGGCCCCGAGCACCGGGTGGCGGTGCTCGCCGCGTTCGGCTACACCAACCGGGAGATCTCGGCGAAGCTGTACGTCACCACCAGCACCATCGAGCAACACCTGACCAAGATCTACCGCAAGCTGGGCGTCAGCCGCCGCAGCGAGCTCCCCCTGGACCTGGACCTGGACCTGGAGTAACTCCGCCTACGCCGCGGGAGGCTGCTGCCCGTGGGGCGGGGTGCGGGTGTACCAGACGCCGGGACGGATCTCGGTCCAGCCGGGGCGGGGCGCGCGGTCGTCGTCGCGCAGCCGGTCCAGCCAGCGCCGCGCGTACGCCTCCAGGCGGTGGTCGCCCAGGACGCCCGCGAGCGTCAGGCACTGCCGGAAGTGCGGGCGGGCCGCGGCGCCGCCCCCCGTCTCCAGCGCGTGCAGGGCCAGGACACGGCGGGCCTCGTAACAGCCGCGGGTGTCCTCGGGCGCCTGCGTCAGGGTGGGCAGGACCAGGCGGGCGGCGAGGTCGGTGGCGCCCGCCTCCAGGTGCAGGTCCGCCAGCCCGGCCAGGATGCGCCCGCGCTCACCGGCACCGCCGGTGCCGGTGCCGGTGATGTCCAGGGCGCGCTGGTAGAAGTCGCGGGCGGCGTCCGGGCGGTGGCGCTGCCAGGCCAGATCGCCCAGCGAGCGCAGCAGCCGTACCGTCGTCGCCCGGTCGCCCAAGTGCCCGGCGGCGTCCAGGGCCAGGGTGTGGGTGTGCTCCCAGGCCTGCCAGGCGGCCGACACCTCCACGAAGGCGGTCATGGCCTCGGCCAGCCGGGCGGTCTGCCCCCACAGCCCCGCCGCGTGGGCCTGAGCGACCAGGGTGACCAGGGCGCCCTGCCGGCGAACGAACCAGTCCAGCGGCGACAGGCCGTCGCCGGCGCGGGCGCACTGCCGCGCGGTCAGTTCCCGGCAGGCGGCGGCACACAGCCGGGCGAGGGCCGCGTGCACGGACACGGCCGGCTCCTCGGCGGCCCGCCGCTCGGCGGCAAGGAGCCGGACAAGGACAGGAAAGCGATAGCCGCCCCCATAGCCATGGTCATGGCCGTGAGGGTGACGGTCGTCCGGTTGGCGCCCCAACAACCCTGCCCCGACGAGGGAGTTCAGCACACGCCCGGCGTCCTGGGGCGGGATGCCGAGCGCGGTGGCGGCGGCCCGGGGGTCGAGGGGCCCGCCGGGCAGCAGGCTCAACAGCCGGGCCGCACGCCGGTCGGCCTCGGGCGCCGAGTCGTACACCCGGCACAGCTGCCGGTAGCACTCCTCATCCAGCGCCCGCAGCTCGGCCAGCCGGGTACGTTCTCGCCGCAGCCGGGCGGCGAGGCGGGCGGGGGAGTGGTGGGGGTGCGCGGCCAGGTGCCCGGCGACAGCACGCAACGGACCGGGAAACCACCCGCACCACTCGGCCAACAGCCCCCAGCCGTCGGCCGCGCCGGCCGGTCCGTCGTCCGGTCCGCTTGAGCCGGCGGCTGTGCTGGCTGGTCCGTCGTCCAGCCGCCCCCAGCTGTCGGCTGTGCCGCCTGGTCCGTCGTCCCGTCGGCCCAGGCCGTCGGCTGTGTCGCCCGCCCCATCGGCCGGTTCGCTCCAGTCGCCGGCTGTTGTGGGTGGGCCACTGGCCAGCGGGCCCCAGCCGCCGACTGTGCTGGCCGGCCCGTCGGCCAGTCGACCCCAGTCGTCGGCTGTGCTGGCCGGCCCATCGGCGGGTTCGCTCCGGCCGTCGGCTGTTGTGGGTGGGCCACTGGCCAGCGGGCCCCAGCCGCCGACTGTGCTGGCCGGTCCGTCGGCCAGTCGACCCCAGTCGTCGGCTGTGCTGGCCGGCCCGTCGACCGGTTCCCTCCAGTCGTCGGCCGTGTCGCCTGGTCCGTCGTCCCGTCGGCCCGGGCCGTCGGCTGTGTCGCCCGGCCCGTCGGCCGGTTCGCTCCAGTCGTCGGCTGTTGTGGGTGGGCCACCGGCCAGCGGGCCCCAGCCATTGACTGCGTCGCCCGGTCCGTCGTCCAGCCGTCCCCGGCTGTCGGCTGTGCCGTCCGGTCCGTCGGCCGGTTCGCTCCGGCCGCCGACTGCTCCGGGTGGATCACCGGCCGGTTGGCCCCAGCTGTCGATTGGTTCGTGCCGGCCGCCGATCGGTGCGCCCTGGCCGGTGGGTGGTTCGGCCCAGCCGTTGGCTCTTCCGCCGGTCCCGTCGGCTGGCCGGTCTCGGCCGTCGACCGATTCGCCCCTGCCGGCGGCCATGTCGTCCCAGGCGTCGGCCAGTTCCTCCCGGCCGTCGGCCGGGGCGCCCCCCTCGACCGGCAGGTCGGCGTGGCCGTCCATCGTGCTGACGGTGGTGAGGGCGGTGTCATAGGGAGCCCGTGCGGCGTACGTGTGGCCGGAGAGGGATGTCAGGAGTTGCCGGGCGTCCTGTGGGGTGAGCGCGTCGAGGGGGAGCGTGTGGCCGCCGAGGCCGGGCAGGGGGGCGCGGCAGGTGAGCAGGATCGCGCATCCCTCGGCCGGGGGCAGCAGCGGGAGCAGTGGCCGCAGTTGGGTGGCGTCGGTGATGTCGTCCAGGAGCAGGAGGATGCGACGGTGGGACGACGTCAACTGGCGCAGCGCGGTGTGCAGTTCGTCGGAAGAGCGCGGGGCCGGGTCGCCGGGGGCGCCGCAGGTGCGCAGGATCTGGAGCAGGGACTGTGTGGCGTCCAGCGGCCGGCCATCGCCGTCGCACAACCGCACCCGCACGCACCCGTCGGGAAACGCCGCACGCACCCGGTGGGCGGCGGCCACGGCGAGCGCGGTCTTGCCCGCCCCGGCGGGGCCGGTGATCTGCACACAGCCGCCGGCCGGCCGGCGCAGCCACGCCGCGAGTCGTGCGAGTTCCCGCTCCCGCCCGGTGAACAGCGGATCGGCATCGGGCAGCCCGCCCGCCGGTGCGGCGAGCAGGAGGGCGGGGGTGGCGGGGGGTGGGGGAGGAGCGGGGGACGGGAGCCGTGGCAGTTCGGGGAGCGGCCGGCCCGGCGCGCCCGGGTGCAGCAGGGCGCGGTCCCCGGCCAGCACGCGCCGCTGCAGCCGCCGCAGCCGCACTCCGGGCTCGATGGCCAGCTCCTCGACCAGGGTGTGGCGCAGCCTGCTGTACGTGTGCAGCGCGTCCGCCTGCCGCCCCGCCCGGTACAGCGCCACCATGAGGTGGGCGTGGAACTCCTCGTGCAGCGGCAACTCGGCGGCCAGCGCCTGCAGCTCACCCACCAGTTCCTTGTGGCGGCCCAGCACCAGCTCCGCCCGCACCCGCTGCTCCAGCGCCGCGATGCGCACCTCGTCCATGCGTACGGCCGTGGTGCTGAGCAGACTGCCGTGCCGGGTGTCCGACAGCAGCGGGCCGCGCCACAGTTCAAGGGCCCGGCGCTGGAGGTCGGCGGCGGCCGCGTGCTCGCCCCGCTCCATCGCCTGCCGGCCGCCGCGGTGCAGCTCCTCGAAGAGGACGAGGTCCAGCTGGGCGGGGCCCACCTGCAGCAGATAGCCGGGAGCGCGGGTCACCAGCGCCTCCCGGCCGAACTCCGGTGCCACCTCCCGCAGCAGCTTGCGCAGTTGCGAGATGTAGACCTGCAGCGTCGTCAGCGCGGTGCGCGGCGGCCGCCGGCCCCACAGTTCGTCGACGAGGCTGTCCACCGACACCACCTCGTTGGACCGTACGAGGAGCGTCGCCAGCACGCTGCGGATCTTGGCGGCGCGGGGCGTCACCCGCTGGGCATCCCGCGCGGAGCGCACCTCCAGCGGTCCCAGCACCCTGAATCGCATCCGCCCCCCCCGGCCCCCTCGGCTGCCGCGCGCCACCCGGCCCTGCCCGGCCAGGCTCGACGCGGCGGGTTCCGGCCCTGCCGGGCCGGGCGTACGGCGAGGGCCCACGCTAGGCGGACCGGGCCCCCCGGCAGCGGACGCCCCGACCCCTGTCCGCCCGGCCTCGCCCCCTGCCCCCGGGCGGCGTACAAAGCCACCACAAGGCCCGCTTTAGCCGTGCTGGGCAGGGTGCGGAACGTCACCACGGGCCTGCCTCCTTGCCCGCCGTCACCCCAACGCGGCCCCGAACGCCCGAACGCTCCGTACGCCCGAACGCCCCGAGGGGGCCGAGCCGATGTCGACCAGCGCGGCCACGAGGTGCGGCACGGCGGCAGCCGACGTGGAGCGGCGGCCCGAGGCAGGGAGGACCCCGCGACAGCCCCACCCCACCCCACCCCACCTCACCCCGCTCCGCCCCACCCCGCTCCGAGGAGAGTTCCCCGAAGGAGACACCGGCCCATGAACACACCGCCGCCCCGCCGGTCCTCACCCCTGCAGCGGCTGCGCACCCTGCGCGAGGACGGCCGGCTGGCCGCCTGCTGGCCCGAGGTGGCACCGCTGCTCGCACAGGTCACCGACCCCGGCCCCGGAGGCCGCGACCGGGCCGCGGTCCTCGATGAACTGCTGGCCTGCGGCCGGATCCTGGCGGAGGTGGATGCCGCCGAGGTACGCGGCCACCACCCGGCCACACCACTGGTCACCGTCGTCCTCACCGGCCACGCCCCCACCGCGCGGCTGACCGCCCCGCTCACCGCCGAACTGGCCCGGCACGGCCTGCCGCTGCGCCTGGTCACCGGCGAACAGGGCGCCTACCTGCGCGACCTGACCGACCCGTACGGCCAACTGGTCCACGTACGGGCGGACATGACGCTGTGCGTCCTGGACGCCGGCGCCGTCTTCGACGAGCTGGCCGTGCCCTGGGACGTCGCCGACGCCGAACTGGCCTGCGCACGGCTCGCCGGCCGGCTGCGGGCGATGGCCGTCGCCCACGCGGGGCGCGGACAGGGCACCCTCGTCCTGAACACGCTGCCCCTGCTGCGCACCCACACCCACCAGCTCGTCGGTGAGCGCCCGCGCACCCAACTCTGCGCGCTGTGGCGGGACTTCAACGCCGAGCTGCTGCGGCTCGCCGCCGCCCACCCCGGCATCGCCGCGGTCGACCTGGACCCGCTCGTCGCCGAGACCGGCCCGGCCCGTGACACCGGACCGGACGCCACCGGCGCGCCCTTCAGCGACGCGCTGCTCGCCGCGTACGCACGCGAGGTCGGCCACCTGCTGCGCGCCCGCAGCGGCCCGACGAAGAAGCGCCTGGCCCTCGGCCTCGACGACCCCTTGCGGGCCGGGGCGCCGGACGGCGGCGCCGAGGCGCGCCCCGGCCGGCCCGGCGGCCCCCATGCCGCGCTGCACGCAGCCATCAGGCAACTGGCGGCCCGGGGCGCCCTGCTCGCCCGCACCGACGGGAACCAACCGCCGCCCGTCTACGCCCTGCCACGCGAGAACGACGCCCTCACCGGGACCAACACCCACCGGCGGCCCAAGGACGCCGACATGCGCGCGATCGCCGAGCGACTGGGGATCGACGCGAGCAGCCCGGTCCTGATCGACGCCCACGCAACCGAACGCACCCCGGCCGCCCGCACCCATCCGCCCGACACCGCCGTCGCCCCCCTGGACACCGAACCGGCACGGCACGTCGAACGACTCCTCCAGGACGACTGGTTCACCACCCCGACCACTCCCGGCCCAACCACCCCCACCCCGGCCGCCCCCGCCCCGCCCGCCTCACCCTCGGACTGAACCCGGTCGACCCGCCCCGTAAGGACCGGGGGGCGAGGCGGGCGGGCGGTGTCAGAAGTCCTCGGTCACCGTGGCGACCGCCTCCAGGACCGCCCGGCCCGCCTGGGTCAGGGTCAGGGTGACCGGTGACTGCCTGCGTCCCCGGGCGTCTCGCGCGCAGGGGCCGGCCACCGCCGCGCAGCGCAGTTCCGTGCCGGGCTCGACGTAACCGCGGAAGTGCACCTCCAGGCGGGAGAGCGTGCACCGTTCGGGAGCGAGGCGGTGGGTGCGGCCCGTGCAGAGCAGCGCCGTCTGGCGCAGCGCTTCCAGCTGGACGGTGGCGGGCACATGGCCGTGCGCGGTGGTCGCGGGCAGCGGCCAGGCCGCGGGGACGGACACCCCGACGGACAGCCGGCCGTGGGCGAGCGGGGACGGGCCGTGCACCAGGACGTTGCCCGGCCGGGTACGCCCCACCTCGGCCGGATCCACCACCGCCGTTCGGGGCTTGGCGCTTCCCGGCGGGCCGGGCTGCGCCGACGTGCGGCTGTGCGCCAGGTGGTTGCGGTACACCACCGGGGGCAGGAAGACCACGTTCGCCGTGCCCGTCCCGCACGGCACGTCGTCGATGCGCAGGTCGGTGCGGAACTCCAGGGCGCGGGGCACCCCGTCGATGACCTTGTCCGGACGCACCCGTATGCGCGTGGTCAGCAGCGCGGTGCGGCCCGCCTCGGCGCGCCAGGTGGAGATGTCGGGGGTCGTGAGGGTGAAGCGGTAGAAGATGCCGGTGCGGTCGGCCGGTATCCGGAACAGGCTCTGGCCGAGGAACTCGCCGATCTCGCGGACGGCCTCGGCGCCCGCCTGCAGGTCGTGGAAACGGTGTGGTCCGTCGCCGAACAGGGGGTGGGCGTGGTGCGGGAGTTCGCCGGTGAGTACGAACTCCTCGTGCACCGGGCCCGCGGCGTCGGCCTGCTCCGGCGGATCCCACGAGCGGGCCCGGTGCACGAGGCGGCGCGTGCCGCCGCCCACCCCCGGCGGGCCGGCCAGCGGGAGGATCCGGGGAGTGGCTTGCGGGGTGGGCGGTGGGACGGTCTGTGGGACGGTCTGTGGGGCGGTAGGGCGTGGGGTGGTCGGTGGGGCAGGCCGTCGGTCGGTCGGTGATGGGCCGTCAACACTCACGCGTTCCGCCCCCCCTCTTGGCGCCACCCCGCGCCACCCGCCCCGCCCCGTGGCACACCCCCCCCGGCTCGCGCGGGGGCCCGGCGCCCTGGCGTCAGCGTCGCGCCCGGGACCGGGCAGGGCCAGGAAGATCAGGTGGCAGCAAGCTGTACGTCAGCAAGTCCCGGCCCTCACCCAGGCCCCGTTCGGGGCCCCGCGGCGTCCCGCGGTGCCCTGTGGCGCCGGGGCTCCTAGGGTTCGGCGGGGCGCGAGGGGCCGGCCGCCTCGTCCAGCGTGCCGGACAGGGCGACGTTCACCCCGGCCTGGAAGCGGCTGGTGGCGTCCAGGTCGTCCATGATCTCGGCGATGTGGCGGCGGCAGGTGCGTACCGACATGCCCAGCCGGCGGGCCACCATCTCGTCCTTGTAGCCCTGGGCCATCAGCTTGATGATGGACCGCTTCACGTCGTCGGTGATGGCGGTGGTGTCCTCCGCGTCCGGTTCGAACACCGTGCCTCTGGCCCACTGCTGGTCGTAGAGCTTGCACAGGAAGGCCACCAGGGTGGCTTCGCGTACGACGATCGCGCCCGGGCGGCGGTCCAGCTCGCCCTGCTCGGGCAGGAACACGATCTCCCGGTCGTAGATGATCATCCGGTCGATCAGCTGGTCCGTGGTGCGCACCTCGGCACCGGCCGCGCTCACCTCGCGGATGTAGGCCGTCGTGGCCGGATCGCTGCGCACGGTGTGCTGGTACAGGTGCTCGACCCGGATGCCGCGCGCCAGCCGCTCCATGGTGCGCCGCAGGGCGCCGTCGAGCAGGTGCGGGGGGCGCGGGCCGCCGGGCTGGACGGTCAGGGCCTGCGTCTGGCAGCGCGCCCCGAAGTCCTCGATCATGACTTCCAGGACGCTGATGTTGGTGATGACGTCGAAGGCCTCCATGCGGTTGCGGCTGCGGCGGCTCTCGAAGTACACGGGCAGCAGCGAGAGCAGGCTGTTGCGGGTGCTGGAGACGGACTGCTGCAGGTCCCTGATCCGCTGTTCGGCGGGGCCGACCAGGTCCGCGGCGGCGGCATCCGGACTGGCCGGGGCCAGCGTGTCCCGGTCACCGGGCACCGGGTGCAGCAGCCGCAGGCCCAGCAGCGTCCGCGCGATCCGGGCGGCTTCCTCCTCCGTCATCCCCAGCGTCGCCGCGATGTCCTGCGGGGCGTACTTGCCTGCCTGGACGGCGGCACGGTAGGCCGCGATGGCCCGCTCATCCAATTCATCAAAACGTGGGCCAGAAGGGGAACTTTCAGACATCGCTGCAACATCCCCCGATGGAAAGAGAATTAGTTGCCATGCAACTTTACGCCACTGGCCGACTCATAGCCGGACTTTGCCGGAGTGTGCAGACTGTGCGCCGAACAACTCAACACCGACTGGGGGATAGTCATGAGGATTTCCGGCATGCGGAGAGAGGTTGTTGGGGCGATCGTTGCCATCGGCGTATGGGGGGTGCCGGCGGCGGGGGCCGCGCGGGGCGACACCGCGCCCGGTGGCGGCGTCACGGTGGCGGCGTCGCAGGGGACGGCGCAGGCGGCCGGGCCCGAGGACGACGGCTGGGGCTGAGCCGGGAATGATGTGACGCGCACGTGAGCGAGGCGGGCGGGGCACCGCGGCATGCGGTGGCCCGCCCCCCTTTTTTTGCGCTGCCGCGCCGGGATGCCGCCGAGGGCCCGGCTCGGCGGCCCGGGCCTTTTCCCTTTTCCCTGACCTGCGCCATGGCCATCGCCTGCGCCTGTGCCAGAAGGAATCTGGCCATAATCCGCTGGTTCTCCAGTGCGGTGTGCAGTGGGGTGTGCAGCGCCCGGTGCGAATGCGTGGGCAAGGGCGGGGCTTGAGAGGGCGGGCGGTATTCCCTTAGCGGAATGGGGAGTTCTTCATGAACTCGCGGTGCGGCCGGGCGGCGGAATGCTCGGTGCGGTGCCGGTACCGGTGTCGGGGAGGGGCAGTTGGCGGCGGTCGACTTCTTCTGCTCGGGGTGCCGGAATCGTATTCCGGATGGCTTTCCGCCTCGCGTGCTTCGCCGGATGGTGAGGGGTCCGCCGCGTCCGGCATGACCAGGGGCTTCGCTGCGTACTGCCACCTCTGCCGTCTGCCGTCTGCCTTCGCGTCCCGCCATTCCGGCCGCCCCTCGCGGGGCTTGGCGCGGCGGACGCGGCGCATCCCGCCCGGCCGTGCGGGACCCCGCACCGGCCGCGCCCGCCCAGGCCGGGCGCTGCGGGGCGCCGAACTGCCGCCGGTCAGGGCCCGTTGAGGCTGCCGCCATCCGTGCGAACCGGCCATCCGGGCCGGCGCGCCGGGGGAGGGGGACCTGCCTCGGGTGGCTGGAACACGTGGTCGTAGCCACGGGCCTGCCCTCACGCTCAGCCACAGGCATGGCTACGGGCAACGAGCCTGCCCACAGCCACAGCCACAGCCACAGCCACAGCCACAGTCACGGCTACGGGCCATGGGGTACGGGCTACGGGCTACGGGCTTGGCCAAGCCCACAAGCCCAGCCATGGGGACAGGCGCGGCTACGGGCATGGTCCGCGGACCTGGCCACAGTCATGGGCAGAGGCACACGGGCAACGGCCACAGGCGCGGCCACGGCCACAGGCGGCTACGGGGCATGGTCACCACTGGCAGGGGCACAGGCGCGGCTACGGGCATGGGCCGCGGACTTGGGCACAGTCATGGGAACAGGCACACGGGCACAGTCATGGGCAACGGCACGGCCACGGATACAGACACGGGCGGGCACGGCTACGGCCACACCCCCGACCGAGGCGCTGCCCCCACCTCAGCCGGGGCCACGTCCGCAGCCCTGACCGAGGCCGCAGCCCCAGCCCAGCCGAGGCACGGCCCCCACCTCAGCCGGGGCCACGTCCGCAGCCCCGACCGAGGCCACACCCACAGCACAACCGAAGCCACAGTCACAGCCGAGGCCGCAACCCCAACCAAGGCCACAGCCCCAGCTCCGACCGAGGTCACGGGCACAGCCGCAACCGAAGCCGCAGCTCTAACCTCCGTCCGAGGCCGGCGTCGCAGGTGGCTCAGGCCGGCCGCACTGGTGGCTCCCGCACCGAGGCCACAGCGCCGGCTCCGACCGAGGTCACGGTCACAGCCGCAACCGGAGCCGCAGCCCTAACCCCCATCCGAGGCCGGCGTCGCAGGTGGCTCAGGCCGGCCGTACCGGTGGCTCCCGTTCCGCCCGCAGCGGTGCCGCCAATCCCGTGGCGGACGCCAGGGCGACGGGGGCGGCGCCCGTCCGCGTCACCTCGCCGACCACGGCGGCCGCCCGCCCGCACGGGTCGGCGCGTACCGCGGTCAGCAGCGGGTCGACGGCCCCGGCGGCGACCACGAACAGTGCGCAGCCCGCGGTCGCCGCGTGCACCGGGTCCACGCCGAGGACCTCCAGGGCGATCCGCGTCTCGTACCGCACCGGCAGCGCCGCCTCGTCCACCCGCAGCCCGTGGCCCGTCTCGGCGGCGTACGCCCGCAGTACGGCCGCGAGCCCGCCGCGCCCCACCGCGCGCACGGCCCGCAACGCCCCCTGCGGCACCGCCTCGCGGGCCCGCGCGAGCAGCCCGGTCAGCGGGACGCAGCCACCCGGGATCACACTCTCGTAGCCCAACCCGCCCCGCACCGACAGGACATGGGCGCCGAAACCGCCGAGCGGGGCGCTGAGCACGAGGCGGTCGCCGGGCGCGGCACGCGGCGCGGGCGCCCCGGGCGGGCGGTGGCCCAGCCCCGTGGTGTGCAGGTAGATCTGGTCGGCCTCGCCCGCCCGCACCACCCGCGCATCGACATCGAGGACGACCACACCGGCCGCGCGCACCGCCCGGCGCACGGAGTCGGCCACCCGCCGCACCTGGCGCAGCGCGAGGCCCGCCTCGACGACCGCCGACAGCGACAGGCCCAGCGGCACCGCGCCGGCCGCCGCCAGCTCGTTGACCGTGCCGCACACCGCGGCGCAGCCGATGTCGCCGTCACCGTAGAAGGGCGGGTCCACGACGCAGGTCCTTGACACCAGCATCGGCAGGCCGCCGTTCGCCGGCAGCGGCGGACACGGGCCCGATACGTCGCCGAGCGCGTCGCGCAGCAGGGAACGCAGGCCACCCGCCGCGCCCTCCTGGTCGTGCGAGAGAGCCACCTGTGCGGTCATCCGTCCCTTCCTAGGGGAAGCGGACGGGCATGGCAGCTGCCCTGCGGCGGGGTTGGGGTGATTGTGGCCCGGACAGGGGAGTCCCCGGCCGATCCCCCGGGGGAGGGGGAGGGAGAGGGAGGGCGGGGGAGGAGTGGGAGAGGAGAGGGGGCGCGACCGCCGACCACAAGTGACGCTTTAGTGCTCCCGTCGAATCTGGCCGGGCCCCACCCCCCCCGGCAGCCTGTCCGAGGAGCCCTGGACATGACGACTCGTACCGCTGGACAGGCGGCGTACGCCACGGAGTTGCGCGGCTGGCTCACGGCGCGGCTCGCCGTCTATCTGGCCCGTCCGCAGAGCGCCATCGACCATGACACGCCGCTCGCCCAGTACGGCATGGACTCGGTGTGGGCGCTGAGCCTGTGCGGGGACCTGGAGGAGGAGAAGGACCTGATCGTCGCGCCGACCCTGGTGTGGGACCACCCCACGGTCAGCGCCATCGTCGCGCACCTCGTGCCGTGCCGGGCGGCGGCCGACGGCCTCCACGCACAGTCACTCCCCGCGCGGGAGCCGCGGCCCGCCGGCCGGCCGCACCCCGTGCCCGTACGGGCATCCCTGCCGCCCCCGGCCGCCCGGCCCGGCACCCAAGGAGCGGGCTGAGGCGGCTGTTTCGCGCGGAGGGTAAGGCCCCGGGTGCACGGTGCGGGCAGCGGTGGAGCGAACGGTGGTTTCTGAGGCGGCTGTTTCGCACGGTGGGCGGGGCCCCGGGTGTGCGGTGCGGGCAGTGGCGGGGTGGCAGGCGGGCGGCAGGCGGGCGGGCTTCGGAGGGTGGTGGTTTCGCACGGTGGGCAGGTCCCCGGGCGTACTGTGCGGGCAGCGGCGGAGCGGAGGCGGGCAGCAGGCGGGCGGCAGGCGGGCGGCGACTTCAGGGCCGCTTAAGTCACGGTCCGTAGCTTCCGGGCGCACACCGCGCCGGGACCCCGGCCCCGGCGCACACCACGCCGGGACCCGGGCCTCGGCGTACACCGCGCCGGGC
>NZ_JBJDPY010000020.1:0-108400 GCF_044903205.1 Streptomyces sp. NPDC029674 | reverse complement strand
GACCCGGGCACAGCCGCACATCGCGGCGAGCCCCGGGCCTCGGCGTACACCGCGCCGGGACCCGGGCACAGCCGCACATCGCGGCGAGCCCCGGGCCTCGGCGTACACCGCGCCGGGACCCGGGCACAGCCGCACATCGCGGCGAGCCCCGGGCACCGGCGTACACCGCGCCGGGACCCAGGCACAGACGCACACCGCGCCGGGACCCGGGCACAGACGTACACCGCGGCGGGACCCGGCACCGGTGCACAACCGCCGCGGCGGGGGTCCCGGACACGCACGGATTCCGGCGCGGTGCCGGTCAGTCAGTCATGAGGGGGAACATGTCGACGGATCCGCGGGCGCTTCATCCGGCAGCCGAACTGGTGGGCCGGGAACTCGACCTGATCGGTGTCCAGGGCAGACTCCAGGACCCGGCCGTCCGCCTGATCACCCTGACCGGGACCGGCGGAGTGGGCAAGAGCCGGCTGGCCGCCGAGGCCGCCCGGGCCGGTGCCGCGCTGTTCCCGGGCGGCATCCACACCCTGGACCTGCCCGCCTGCGCCGACCTGGAACAGGCCCTCAAGCACATCGACCGGATCGCCCGGGAGGCGAGCAGCGGGCGCACCCTGCTGGTGGCCGACGGCGTCGAGCACGTCGCGGGCGGGCTCGCCCCCGTCCTGGCCGGCCACCTCGCCGAGACACCCCAGCTCACCGTGCTGGCCACCGGGCAGGAGGTGCTGCGCCTGTACGGGGAGCGGATCGTGCCCGTGGCCGCGCTGCCCGTCCCCGGGCCGCTGCTGGAGCCCGACGTCGCCGACGTCCAGGACAATCCGGCCGTCCGGCTGTTCACCTGCTGCGCCCACGAGGCCAACCCCGCCTTCGCGCTCACCGCGGAGAACGTCGGGGCCGTCGTCGACATCTGCAACCTCCTCGAAGGCGTCCCGCTCGTCCTGGAACTGGCCGCCCGCAGGCTGCGCCTGTACCCGGCGCAGGAGCTGCGGGCCTGGCTGCGCCGCGGCGGCGACAGCCACCTGCCCGGCCCCGTCGACGTACCGCCGCGCCAGCGCTCCACCCTGGCCATCGCCGACTGGAGCTGCCGCGGCCTGAGCCAGGGCCAGCGCGCCCTGCTCGCCCGCCTCGCCCTCTTCCAGGGCGGGCTGACCCTGGCCACCGCCGAGAAGATCTCCCCGCTGGGCGCGGGGGAGACCGCCGTCGCCCTGGAGGCGCTGCTGGACCGCAACCTGCTGGCCCTGCGGGAGAACCCGCGCACCGACAGCCGGCTGACCATGTCGCGCACCCTGCGCGCCTACGGCCTGGCCCTCTTGGAGGAGGCAGGGCCCCAGCAGGCCACCGCGGCCCGCCAGGCCCACGCCCGCTTCTACCAGAAGCTGCTGCACACCATCGAGGGCCGCTTCCAGGGCTCGGAACAGCAGCGCTGGCTGCGGGCCGCGGCCGCCGAGCACGACAACGTCCTGGCCGCCCTGCACCACCTGAAAGACCAGCACGACGACCAGCCCGAGCAACGCGAGCAGCGCGAGCGGCATGAGCAGCGTGAGCGGCACGAGCCGGCCGAGCAGAGCGCGCTGCTCGAACGGGCCGCTCTGGTCGGCGCCTGCCTCTACCCCTGGCTCATCCGCGGCGAACTCACCGAAGGCCTGCGCTGGTTCGACGCCACCGGGCGGGCCCTGCAGATGGCCGACGGCGAGGAGCGGCTGCGGGCCCGCGCCCGCCTCTACACCGGGGCCGGCGTGCTGGCCGCCGCCCTGGGCGACCACGACGGCGCCGCGCACCGCCACCGCCGCGCCGTCGACCTGTACAAGCGGCTGCGCGACCCGGGGGCCGGCGCGCTGGCTTCCGCCCGCCGCGGCCACGCCCTGTTCCGCTGCGGCGACCGGGCCATGGGGCAGTCGCTGCTGGCCGCCGCCCGCACCACCCTCAACGTGCAAGGAGACACCGCCGGTTCCGCCGAGGCCGCCACCGCGCTGGCCGAGGTCCTGCTCGCCGGCGGCGAGGCCGACCAGGCGCGCGCCCTGCTGGAGCGGGCCGAGCGCATCCAGCGCCAGCACGGCGCCATCCGCGACCTGGCCCGCACCGTCCGCGTCGGCGCCCAGCTCGCCCTGCACGAGGGCGACGAGGCAGGGGCCCGCGCCGCGCTGCGCGAGAGCATCGGCCTGTACGAGTCGATCGACGAGCGCACCGAACTGCCTGCCGTCCTGGAGCAGTTCGCGCTGCTTTTGCACCAGAGCGCGGGCCGGCCCCAGCGCGCCACCCGGCTGCTGGCCGCCGCCCACGCGCTGCGCGCCCGCACCGGCGCCGGCGCCGACGGCCCGGCCCGCGACCGGCTGCCCGCCGCCCTGGCCGAACTGCGCCGCCGGCTGGGCGGCCCGGTCTTCGCCGCCGCCTGGGCCGAGGGCCTGCGGCTGCGCCCGGCGGCGATGGCGGCCGAGGCGCTGGCCGTGGCCGAACCCGGCCGCGCCGAGGACCCCGGCCACACCGGCGCCCTGACCCCCCGCCAGCTGCAGGTCGCCCTGCTGGTGGCCGACGGCATGACCAACCGCCAGATCGCCCACCAGCTGGACATCGCCGAGTGGACGGTGGTCAACCACGTCCGCCACGTGATGCGCAAGCTGGACTGCAACTCACGGGTCCAGGTCGCCTGGGCCGTCGGCAGGAGACAGTGATGGCCACACCGCCCCGCAACCCGCCCCGCAATTCCCCGCGCAAATCCCGCCGCGACCCCGCCCGCACCGCGGCCCGCACGCCCCGGGCGCCGTACGAGGAGGGCCCGCTCGCCCCGCACCTGGCCGCGCTGCGCCCGCCCGCGGAGCTGGTCCGGCCCTTCACGGAACGGGGCTGGTGGCGCGCCGAGACCGTGCTGCACGACGTGTACCGCGGCGCGGCCCGCCACCCGCACCGCACCGCGATCGTCTCCCACCACGCGCACCGCCCCGCCCCCGGCCGGGTGACCCGCATCTCCTACGCCCAGCTCGCCGCCTGCACCGACCGCTTCGCCCACGCCCTGGACGCGCTGGGGATACGCCCCGCCGACCCGGTCGCCTTCCAGCTGCCCAACCGCTGGGAGACCTGCGCGCTGCTGCTGGCCTGCCTGCGCACCGGCGCCGTGGCCGTGCCCGTCCTGCCCGGCTACGGCGCCCGCGACCTGGCCGCCGTCCTGGGCGCGGCCCAGCCCCGGCTGTGCGTCGTGTCCGAGCAGTGGGTGGGCATCGCCCCCGCCCGCCTGCTGGCCGACCTCGCACCCGGCCTGCCCTGGCTGCGCCACCGGGCCGTGCTCGGCGAGCCGGCGGGCGCCGGCAGCGGCGTCCTCGACTTCGCCCAGCACTTCGTGCGCACCGCGCACGAACGCCACCGGGCGGACGCCGGCCTGCCCCTGCCCCCCGGCCCGGCCGACCGGATCTGTCTGGCCGTCACCTCACTGGGCCTGCACGCCGCCCACCGCATGGCCCTGCACACCCCCAACACCCTGCACGCGAGCCTTCCCGCCCCGGCCGGGGCGGGGCAGGGCGCCTGCTTCACCGCGCTGCCGCTGGCCGCGCTGCCCGCCCTCCTGCACACGGTGATCGGCCCGCTCACCCGGGGCGGCACCGTCGTCCTGCAAGAGCTGTGGGACCCCGAGGCCGCCCTGGACCTGATGGACCGGGCCGGCGTGTGCCAGGCCCACGCCACCCCCGCCCAGTGGGCGGAGCTCGCGGCCGCCCAGGAGCGCAGGCCCCGCCCGCTCATGGCGCTGCGCACCGCCTTCACCGGCGGCCCGCCGGGCCCGCCGCCCGCCGCCCTGGCCCGGCGGGTGCGCCAGTGCCTGCGGGTGCCGCTGCGCGCCGTGCCGCAGCCCGCGCCCAGGGCTGGTGCCGCAAGTCCCGTCTGCCTGGTGACGCCCGGCACGCAGTCCCCTGCGCCTGAAGGGCACGGGGAGCCCGGCGGCGCTGTCGGGATCACCCCGGTACACCCGCTGCCGGGGCGACCCTCCGCCTTGCGACCGCACGCACCGGACGCCGCCGAGCCCGCCCTCCGGGCGGACGACGGGACCTCCGGCACAGGCCATGGCGGCGAGCCGGGCCGGCCGCCGCACCGGCCCTACGCGCCGCTGGCGGTGTGGCGCCCGCACAGCGGCGGCCCGAGCCCGGCCTGGGGGCCGGACGCCGGCACCGGCCGCGGCGCCTGGGCGGACCTGGACGAGAGCGGCCGGCCGCGGCGGTACGAGGAGGAGGTCGGCGGCGTCTTCCTCCTCCCGGTCACCGAGATCGAGGAGCGCCTGCTGAGCCACCCGCGCGTCGCCGAGGCCGCCGTGGTGGCCTGCACCGATGCCCAGCACGGCGAACTGGCCTGCGCCGCCGTGGTCCCCGACGGCGCCCCGCCCACCCTGCGCGCACTGCGCGAGCACCTGCTGGACCAGGGCATCGCCCCCGCCCACCTGCCCGCCCGCCTGGAACTTCTGGGCGGCCTGCCGCGCACCGGCAGCGGCGAGCTGGACCGCCGCCGCCTGCAGGCCACCCTCGCCCGCCGCCCCACCGGCACCCTGTGAGACTCAGGAAACCTGCGCCGGGCCGGCCGTCACCCCCTCGAAGACCAGGATCCGGCCCCGGGTGTTGCGGATGCGCAGCGGCGCGATCGCCCGGTAGGCGGGCGAGTCGTACCAGCGCCTGGCGGCCTCGGTGTCCGGGAACTCGATCACCCCGGTGAAGGCCTGCCCGTCGCCCTCCAGCACCTGCGCGGGCGCCCCGCGCACCAGGTAGCGGCCGCCGTGCGGGGCCAGCGTGGAGACCAGCTGCGCGCTGTAGGCCGCCACCTCCTCGGCGTCACCGGTCAGCTGGGCCTCGGCTATGACGTATGCGGTCATCTCGGATGTCCTTCCAGGGATGTGTGGGATGTGTGGGATGTGTTCCGGGCATGGAAAAGGTCCCCCCGCGCCCCGAAAAAGGGGGCACGAAGGGACCGTTGAGAGGGCCGCGGGTGCTACCGGCGGCCGGCGGACACGGGCCTGGACGCGCCGGAAGCGGCCGCGGGGGCCGCCGGGCGCAGCAGGGCGGACACGATCAGTACGGCGAAGGCACCGACGGCCGCGATCACGCGCACCACGTGCGCGCTCTGCCACTCATCGCGCACGTCCGCCCAGTCGGACGGCGGCGCCGCCACGTCCCAGTCCTTCTGGTCGCCGTTGATGGGCAGGTTGATGGTCAAGGACACCACCAGGACCACGAGCAGCAGCGCGAGCGCCGCCACCGGCAGCCACAGGGTGCGGCCGCCCGCCCGCCGGGAGGCGACGACCAGCAGCACGGTGGCGAGGATCGCCGGGATCAGGGTCGCCGAGGCCAGGGTGTCCAGGGCGTCCAGCTCGACCTGGCGCACCTGCGCGTACACCTTGGCGTCGTAGTCGCGCAGCGAGGTCTCCAGGACCAGGACGGCCACGAGGAAACCGGCGAAGATCCCCGCGAAGATCAGGCCCGCGAAGCGCGAGACGGTGGCCAGGGGGCTGTGTTTCATTCCAACTCCTTGCAACAGGCGGGGTGTTCGGCGAGGTTGTGTTGCTCGTACGTCAGCGAGGCCGCCACGGCGCGCCCCACGGCGGTGGTGAACTCCTCGGTGGACCACGGCCGGCCGTGCGGGGCCACCTGGCTGAGCGCGGCGCGCTGGAAGCAGACGCCCAGCAGCAGCGCACCGGCCGCCCGCACATCGGCGTCCGCGCGGATGCCGCCGCGCTCGCCCAGCGCGCGCAGCTGGCCCGCCACCGCCTCCAGCAGCTCGTCGGGGGCCGCGGCGGTGCCACGGGGCAGCGGGGGCCGCAGCCCGGACAGCAGGGCGTGATCGGCGAACAGCGCGCCGATCAGCGGCATGGACCGCTCGTAGAACCACACCAGTTGGCGCGCCAGGCGCACACAGCACGCCTCGGCGTCCTCCTCGCGCCCGGCACCCGCCAGCAGCGGGCCCGCCGCCGGCAGCCGCTCGCGCAGCAGCGTGCCCAGCAGGTCGCCCTTGCCGGTGAAGTGCTTGTAGAGCGCTGCCTCCGAGCACGCCGCGTCGGCGGCGATCGCCTTGGTGGTGGCCGCGGCCAGACCCCGCTCGCGCAGCAGCTGCTCGGCGGCGTCCAGGAGCCGGGCCCGGGCCGGGTAGGCACGTGCCGAAGTGGACATTCACTCACCCTTCCGCGAACGGGCGCCGGCCCGCCGGCCGCCGCCGGGCGGTGCGGCACCCGGCCGCACCGCCGCTCCTCGTGCACCGCGCACCGCGCACCCTCAGCCGCCAGCCTTCGCCGCCGGCGCCCGGCCGGACTGCCACACCAGGTCGAAGGTGAACCGGCGGATGCGCCAGCCGCGCTCGGTGCGCACCGTCTCGGCCTCCAGGTGCCCGCCGATGTCGAAGTGCCCGGCCGGCTCGTCGGACTCCCGCACGTGCACGGCCATCAGGTGGGCCCGTACCCGGGCGCTGTCCCCCTGAAGGTCCACGACGTGGTTGGCGCACAGGTGATGGGTGCGCGCGAACGTCGTGCGCGCCATCTCCTGGAAACCGGCCAGCCCCTTGATGCCCTGGAACTGGCCGAAGGGGAAGCTCAGTTGCACGTCGTCGGTGAACACCGTCTCCAGCCAGGCGTCGTGGGAGCGGTCCTTGTCCAGGTGCATGACGTAGCGGTCACACAACTGGACCACCTCCAGACGGTCGTTGAGCAGCCGCAGCTGATCGCGCAGCGCCGCCACGGTGGCGTCGTCCTCCAGCAGGGACATGGTCGGTCCTTTCGCAGGGGTGGGGCAGCCCCTGACCCGAAGGACAGGGGGGCGCCCGGGGTGATCAGGGGGGGAGGGGCGGGGATTCAGGCGGCGCGGCGGAAGGCGCTGCTGCGCCAGGCCCGCGGCTCGAAGGGGGTGGGCTGCGCCCGGTACCAGCGCGCCGGGGCCCGCAGCTCGGGCGCCCGCGCCCCGTCGCCCGGGCTCAGCCGCAGCCGCAACACCGCCAGCAGCGCGGCCAGTTCCTCGGGCGTGGGATCGCCCCGCTCGATCCGCACCAGCAGCTGCGACTGCGGCTGCGGCGGGGGTGATGTGTCGTCGCTCATGATCGTCCTCACTGCGGCGGGTTGCCGTGCTTGCGGCGCGGCAGGCCCGCGTCCTTGGCCTCGAGCATGGACAGGGCACTGATCAGGGCCGCGCGGGTGTCGGTGGGGTCGATGACGTCGTCGACCAGACCGCGTTCGGCGGCGTAGTAGGGGTGGACGAGTTCGCGCCGGTACTCCTCGATCTTCTGCGCGCGCATCGCCTCCGGGTCGTCGGCGGCGTTGATCTCGCGGCGGAAGACGACGTTGGCGGCGCCCTCCGCGCCCATCACCGCGATCTCGTTGGTGGGCCAGGCCAGCGCGATGTCGGCGCCGATGGAACGCGAGTCCATGACGATGTACGCGCCGCCGTACGCCTTGCGCAGCACCACCGAGACCCGGGGCACGGTCGCGTTGCAGTACGCGTACAGGAGTTTCGCGCCGCGCCGGATGATGCCCTCGTGCTCCTGGTCGACGCCGGGCAGAAAGCCGGGCACGTCGACCAGGGTGAGCAGGGGGATGTTGAAGGCGTCGCAGAACTGCACGAACCGGGCGCCCTTCTCGCTGGCCCTAATGTCCAGGACGCCGGCCATGGCGGCGGGCTGGTTGGCCACGATGCCCACCGTGGCGCCGTCGAGGCGGGCCAGCGCGCACACCAGGTTGGGCGCCCAGGCGGCGTGCACCTCCAGGTACTCGCCGTCGTCGACGATCTCCTCGATCACCTCGCGGATGTTGTACGAGCGGTTGCCGTCGGCCGGCACCACGTCCAGCAGGGCCGGGCACTGGCGGTCCACGGGGTCCTCGCCGCGGGCGCGCGGCGGCAGTTCACGGTTGTTGGAGGGCAGCATCGAGATGAGGTAGCGGACCTCGGCGATGCAGGTCTCTTCGTCGTCGTAGGCGAAGTGGCACACCCCCGAGGTCCGGGCGTGCGCGTCCGCGCCGCCGAGCCCGTTCTGGCTGATCTCCTCACCGGTGACCGCCTTGACCACGTCGGGTCCGGTGATGAACATCTGCGAGGTCTCGCGCACCATGAACACGAAGTCGGTGAGGGCGGGGCTGTAGGCCGCGCCGCCGGCGCACGGGCCGAGCATCACGCTGATCTGCGGGATGACGCCGGAGGCCTTGGTGTTGCGCTGGAAGATGCCGCCGTAGCCGGCCAGCGCGCTGACGCCCTCCTGGATGCGGGCGCCGGCCCCGTCGTTGAGGGAGACCAGCGGGGCGCCGGCCGCGATGGCCATGTCCATGATCTTGTGGATCTTCGTGGCGTGCGCCTCGCCCAGCGCGCCGCCGAAGATCCGGAAGTCGTGCGCGTAGACGAAGACGGTACGGCCCTCCACCGTGCCCCAGCCGGTCACCACCCCGTCGGTGTAGGGCCGCTTGGCCTCCAGGCCGAAACCGGTGGCCCGGTGCCGGCGCAGCGCCTCCACCTCCCGGAAGCTGCCCTTGTCCACCAGGTGCCCGATACGCTCACGGGCCGTCAGCTTGCCCTTGGCGTGCTGGCGTTCGGTGGCCGCCGCGTCCGGGCCCTCCCGCACCCGCTCCTTGATGTCCCTCAGCTGCTCGACCGCGTTGCGCGGGCTGTCCATCGCTTCACTCCTCCCAGACGGGCAGATTCGTCGGACACGGACACGGCCGCCGCCGCGGGCCGCGCCGCCAGCTCGGCCAGCTGCGCCGCCAGCTGCGCGGGCGTGTCCTCGCGCAGCAGGTCGTGCGCCTTGAGCCGGACGTGCAGGATTTGCTCCAACTGCCGCTTGAGGTGCAGCGCGAGCAGCGCGTCCACGCCCAGCACACGCAGCGGCCGATCGGCCCGCACACGGTGCGCCGGCGGCACACCCAGCGCGTCCCCCAGCGCCCGGCACAGCCACCGCTGCACGGTGCGGGTGCGCAGCTCCAGGTCCATGGCGCCCAGCACGGACACGTCGCGGGGCCAGGCGAACAGCACAGAAGGATCGGGATGGGAGGCAGCCATGGTCGTGTCGCTTCCGTCGAGTGGGGCGCGGGCGCAGGACTTTGCGGGTGGGGGTGGGGGTGGGGCGGGGGCGGTTGGTGCTGAGGGTGTGGGTGGGGGTGGGGGTGGGGGCGCAGTGGCGGTGCGGGTTGGCTGGTTGGGGTCCGCGGTGCCGGTGCGGGTTGGCTGGTTGGGGTCCGCGGTGCCGGTGCCGGTGCCGGTGCCGGTGCGGGTCGGCCGGTTGGGGTTCGCGGTGCCGGCGCGGGGTCGGCGGGTGTGGGCGGACGGTGGGACGCAGGGCCGGCCGGCGGGGCGGGGAGGGGAGGCTGCCCGGGGTTCAGGCGGCCGCCTGCCGGGGGGCGGGCGCCGCCGCCGCGCGGCGCGCCAGGCACTGCTCCAAGAAAGCCAGCGCCCGCAGGTGGTAGGTACGCGCCGACCAGCCCAGACTGATGTTGTGGCCCGCGTCGGCCTGCCGCTCCACCACCAGCGGCTCGGCGCCGCACAGGTGGGCGCGCAGCTCGGCGAGGGCCGCCTCGTCGTGGCGCCACCACGCCTCGTGCTCGGCGAAGGTCAGCCGGGTGGGCACCCGCACCCGCGCCGCGAGGCGTACGAAGGCGTCGGGCCAGCGTCCGGCCTCCACCCGCTCGCGCACCGGCATGGCGGTGACCATGTCCGCGCAGCCGCGGAAGGTGTCCGGCGGATACAGCCGCAGCGCACCCCAGTTGTGCCGCCAGTGCCCGTGTCCGGCGGCCGAGGGCAGCTGGGCGGCGGGTACGGCGAAGCGGTGGCCGCAGCCGGAGATGTCCAGGCCCAGCAGCGGGCCCGGCAGCGCGGGCCCGGCCGCGCAGGTCAACGCCAGCTTGCCGCCGTAGGAGTGGGCCAGCACGAACACGCCCGCGCCCACCGGGTGGTCGGCGGCGAAGCGGGTCAGCGCGGCGCGCACGGTGCGGGCCTGGGCGGCCAGCGTCTGGCCCTGGGGCAGCGGGCCGGCCGAGGCGCCGTAGCCGGGCCGGTCCAGGGCCAGCACCTGGTAGCCCAGGCGCATGCCCAGGGTGAACAGGGACTGGTCCGGGTGTGCCTGCCCGTCGAAGTAGGCGGCGCTCATGCCGCCGCCGTGCAGGGCGAGCACGGTGGCCCGGGGCGCGGCGCCCGGCGGCGTGCCGAGCAGCCCGGACAGCGGCAGGCCCGCGGCGTCCAGGGTGATGCCCCGCACGCCGCGGGAGCGCGCCGGAAGCGCGCTCACGGCACCCGCACCTGCGCCGCGCCGGCCCGCGCGCCGCCCCCGTCCGCACGCGGCGGCCCGAACCACCGCTCCAACGCCGCCCGCAGCCCGGCCACATCCAGCTCCTCGGCCCCGCCCGAACCGCTGGCCCCGGCCCGGCCCGGGTCATCGACCGAGCCCTCCTGCACCGCCCACGCCACATAACCATCCGGCCGCACCAGCAGCGCGGCCGTGCCCGCCAGTGTGGTGTCCTGTTCGTCCGGGCGGGCCGTCACCGTGTGCACCTGGTCGTGCCAGGGTGCTGCCGCCGCGCGCAGTGCCGGGCTGTCGGTCAGGTCCAGGAGTACTCCGCGGGCCGGGTGCAGCAGTGCCATCGTGCTGGTGGGGCCGTCTGGGCCGTGCAGGGTGCGAGGGGGGAGGCGGCGGCCCTGCAGGGGGTGCGGGCCGGGCATCGTGGCGTAGTGGATGTCGACGCCGCTGACCAGCCCGGCCAGGTGCCGTTTGACGTCGTCGTACTGGATGAGTTCGCCGAACAGGGCGCGCAACGGGTCCATTTCGGGTCCGCCGACGAACAGCATGCCCTGGGCCTGGGTGTTCATCAAAAGCCGGGCGCCGGCCGCGTGCCGCTCGGTGTGGTAGGTGTCCAGCAGCTCCGGCGGGGCGTCGCCGCGCACCTGGGCGGCGAGTTTCCAGCCCAGGTTGGCCGCGTCCTGCACGCCGGTGCTCAGGCCCTGGCCGCCGGCGGGCAGGTGGATGTGCGCGGCGTCCCCGGCCAGCAGCACGCGCCCGCGCCGGTACTGGGTGACCTGCCGGGTCGCGTCGGTGAACGAGCTGACCCAGTGGGCCCGGCCGCCGCTGATGTCCTCCCCGGTGATCCGCTGCCAGGCGTCGGCGACCTCGCTGAAGGACACCGCGCGCTCGTGTTCGTGGGCCGGGGCCCGGTCCGGCACCACGATGATGCGGTCCACGCCCGCTCCCAGCGGCGCGGCCATCACCATGCCGTGCTCCAGGCGCTCGCCCAGGAACCGGGGCCGCAGCTCGCACCCGGCCACGTCGGCCAGGTACATGGTGCGGGTGGCGCCGGTGCCGGGGAAGGAGAAGCCGGCGGCGCGGCGCACCGCGCTGCTGCCGCCGCCGCAGCCCACCAGGTAGGGGGCGCTCAGCCGCTGCACGCCGCGCGGGGTGGCCACCGTGATCTCCACGTGGCCGGCGCTCTCCGCCAGTTCGAGGAACTCCCAGCCGCGCCGCAGGTCGGCGCCGAGCGAGATCACCCACCGCTCCAGGACGTCCTCGGTGCGCGACTGCGGGATGCCGCGCGCACCGAAGTGGGCGTCCTCGAGGACGGTGTAGTCGAACTGCACGCCGCCGAAGTGGCCGCGCGCGGCCACCTCGAGCTCCTCGAAGTGCGCCAGCAGCCCGCGCTGGTCGAAGACTTCCATCGCGCGGGCGGTGAACCCCAGCCCGCGCGATTGCCCGGTGGGCTCCGCCAGGCGTTCCACCACGATGACGTGCGCCCCGCCCAGGCGCAGTTCTCCGGCGAGCATCAGCCCGGTCGGGCCCGCCCCGACCACGATCACGTCCGCGTCCATGCTGGACCTTCCTTCGATGTCCGGTGCGAGGCTCGGCATGGGTCAGCCGAAGAGCCGCGCGATGTGTGGCGGCGCCTGGGTCCGGCCCCACTCCAGGGCCTGCCCCAGCAGCTGGGGGGTGGCCTCGAAGCAGCGGTTGTCCGGGTCGCCGAGCTCGAACGGGGCGGGCAGGAACGCCGACTCCCGTACCCGGGTGAAGATGCGCTGCGCCGCATCGGCCGCGGCCAGTTCGCCGGCCTCGACGGCCATGCAGGTGGTGCGGGTGAAGGCGAGCAGCGCGCTGATGTCCTCCCCGACGGGGGAGGGCAGGCCGGGTGTGCTGGTCTGTTCCAGATCCCGCAGGATCTGCTCGTCGTGCTCTTCCATGAACGCGCGGTAGGCCCGCTCGACGGTCATCGTCGGCATGATGCTGGTCGCCTCCCACACGCGCAGCACCGCGTTCCACAGGTCGTAGTGGCCAAAGCCCACGAACGAGCTGTAGACCAGGTCGTCGTGGACGTCGTACAGGCCCTGCTGGAGGCGGTCGATGTAGGCGAAGCGTTCGGTGGACCAGTCGCCGTCGCCGGCGGCCTCGATCAGCCGCCAGGCAAGGGAGTTGACGACTTCGAGGGTGTTGGTCAGGCCGCGCGAGTACAGGGCGTCGGTGAATCCGGCGGCGTGCGCGGTCAGGCAGTAGCGCTCGCCCACGGTGCGGGTGGAGGAGTACTGCAGGCGCCCGGTGCTCACCCAGGGGCGCACCGCCCGCGCGCCGGTGAACTGCTCGGCGATCTGCGGGAAGCGGTCCAAGAACGCATCGAACTCCTGCTGCGGCGTCGACTCGCCCACCGGGTGGGTGCGTTCGTCCAGGGTGAGGCCGACGCTGCACAGCGGGCTGAGTGCGCCCTCGTGGTTGTCGAAGGGGATCACCCACAGCCAGCCGCCGTCGAAGACGTGGTGCAGGGTGCCGTGGTGCCAGGGGCTGGGCTGTTTGTGGCCCGCGGCCGAGGGCGCCCGGTCGTAGGGGGTGACGCCCACCATGTGGGTGAACAGGGAGCGGGAGTGGTGGCGGGCCCGGGTCGGCTCCTCGCGCAGCTGGAACTTCTCCGCCACCGGGGAGCGGTAGCCCCCGCAGTCCACCAGGTACTGGGCCCGGTGCTCGCCGCCCTTGGCGCAGCGCAGCAGCACCCCTTCGGGCCCGGTCTCGATGTCGCTGATGCGGGTGCCCAGCAGCGGTGTGGCCCCGTAGGAGACCGCCAGGTGGAAGAGGTAGGCGTCGGTGTCCTGGCGGAAGAGGTGGTTCTCGGTGCGCTGCCACTCGGGCACCACCAGCTGGTTGATCTCCTCGGGCTGCTGCTCCCGGCCCTGGCGGTGGTAGACGAAGCCGAAGTTCTGCTTGCGCCCCGACATGGGGGAGACCTTGTCCTGCACGCCGCGGAAGGAGGCCATCGCCTCGATCTCGGGCACCCGGTAGCGCTCGGCGACGATGCGGGTCATGGCCGAGGTGTAGGGGATCGTCGACTCGCCCACCGCGAAGCGCGGGTGCAGGCCGGCGTCGATGAGCAGCACCTTGACGCCGTTGCGGGCCAGCACCGCGCCCAGCATGCCGCCCGCCATGCCCGCGCCCAGGATGGCCACGTCGTAGCGCTCGTGCGTCGGGTCGGTGGTGTTCATGGCTCACTCTCCAAAAGCAGGGGACGTCGCGGGAAGGGGGTGTGTGCCGGGCGCGGGCAGGGGCGCGCCGAACCAGTTCGTGAGCGCCTCGCGCAGCGAGGTCTCCTGGCCCGGCCGGGCCCAGGCGATGTGCCCGTCGGGGCGCACCAGCAGCGCGTCGCTCTCGGGCCGGGCGCCGGCTGCCGGGCCGGTGCACCGCGCCGCCACCCAGGTCACCCGGTCCTGCCAGGGCGCGGCCACCGCCCGCAGCTCGGCGGCCCGCGGGTGCAGGGCCAGCAGCACGCCCCGGCCCCCGCGCAGCAACTCCGCGCTGTCCACCTGCTGCTGATCGACCGTCAGCCGCAGGTGGGGCAGGCGGGCGCCCAGCAGCGGATGGGTGCCGGGCCCCACGGCGTGGCGCACGTCCAGCCCGGCGACCATCGCGGCCAGGTGGCGGCGGACGTCGTCCTTGGCCAGCAGTTCGCCCAGCAGGGCGCGCAGGCAGTCCGACTCGGCGCCGCCCAGCAGCAGCTGCGCCTGGGTGCGGATGTTGTCCAGCACGCGGCGCCCGACCGGGTGCCGCTCGCTGTGGTAGCTGTCCAGCAGACTCTGCGGGGCCCGGCCGCGGGCGACGGCGGCCAGTTTCCAGCCCAGGTTGGCCGCATCGGCCAGGCCCAGGTTCAGGGCCTGGCCGCCGATGGGCATCTGCTGGTGGGCGGCGTCGCCCGCGAACAGCACCCGGCCGTGCCGGTAGCTCTCCAGCAGGCGGCAGGCGTCACCGAAGGAGTTCACCCAGCGCGGATGGCCGGCGCTGATGTCCTCGCCGGTGACCCGCTTCCACACGTCGCACACCTCGTCGAACTCCGGCTCCCGGCTGCGCGCTCGCGCCGGCACGCCGAACTCGTGCACCATCACCCGCGTCACCCCGTCGGCGCGCCGGGCCGCGATGGCCAGCCCGGCGGGCAGCCGCTCGAAGCGCCGCTCGGCGATGTCCAGACCGGCCACGTCGGCGCGCAGCAGTTCGCGCCCCGCCTGTTGGCCAACAAAGGCGGCGCCCATGAGGCGGCGCACGGTGGAGTGCTCGCCGTCGCAGGCGGCCAGATAGCGGGCGCGCACCCGCACCGGGCCGCCCGGGCCCGCGGCCACCACCTCCACCCCGGCCGGGCCGGCGCGCACCGCGCGCACCGTGTGCCGGCGCCGCAGCCGGGCGCCCAGGCCGGCCGCCCAGTCGCCCAGCAGCTGTTCGGTGCGCGTCTGGGGCACCTTCCACTGCCCCGGGTGGCTGCTGGGCAGGCTCAGATCCAGCGGCAGCCCGCCGAAGTGCCCGCGCATCTCGCACGGCGGAGCGCCCAGCGCGCCGAGCAGGCCGCGCGCGTCGAGGAGCTCCATGGTGCGGGCGTGCAGCGTCGAGGCCCTCGACTGCGTGGTGGGGCCCGCGCGCTCATCCAGTACGACGACGTCGGCGCCGCCCAGGCGCAGTTCACCGGCGAGCATCAGCCCCACCGGCCCCGCGCCCACGACGACGACCTCGCTCTCGAGACGGTCCACGGCCATGGTCAGTGCTTCTCCGCGTAGTCCTTGGCGTGGCCCAGGGTGGCCCGGCTGTTGGCGGACAGCGCCCCGTGCACGTAAGTGCGGGCGTCGGCGACGGTGGCGTCCGCGCCCAGGACCCGGGCGATGTTGGCGGTGTTGAGCACCACGGTGTGCTGCGAGGTGGCGGTGGTGGTGCCCTCTGTGCCCTCTGCGCCCCCGGTGGTCTCGGTGAACGTCCAGTGCCCGGTGTGCAGGCTCATCAGCGCGGGCAGCGTCACCTGCTTGTAGGCGATCTTGTGGTGCGGGAAGCAGACCCGGTAGGACTTGGTGGTGTGCACCGAGCCGTCCTTGGCCCGGGTGTCCATCTCCAGGCTCTGCAGGCCCGGGGTGTCCTCCTGCAGGCGCACGCTGGCCACGTGCGGCAGCCGCTCGGCCCACGCGCCGGCCTCGTTGACGAAGTCGTACAGGTCCTTGGCGCTGCCGTGCACCTGCACGCTGTCCTCGAAGGAGAACGTCAACTCCTCATCGGCCACGGCCAGTTCCACGTTCTGCTTCAGCGCGGCCAGCTCGGCGCGGGAGTTGCGCTCCACGGCCTCCTCGATCCACTTCAGGCCCGCCGGGTCGTCGTCGACGGCGCGGTAGTCGTGCAGCAGCCGGATCCGCGCGCTGTTCCCGGCGAGCGGCTCGATCAGCCAGGTGCCGCCCATCGCCGCCACCGGCGGCGTGGAGACCTCCTGGCGAAAGCCGATCCGCAGGCCCTGCGGGTCCAGGGTGCGGCGCGAGGTCCACTGCTTGGCCTCGCCGTTGGCCGTCGCCCAGATGCGGATGCGCTCGCTGTGCTCGCCCTTTTCGACATGGTCGACGTGGAGGGTGGGCGGGAAGATCCGAGGCCAGTTCTCCACCTCGGCGATCAGCCGGTAGACGGTGGCGGCCGGGGCCGCCACCGTGATCTCGTGCTCGACCTGACGTGTCGTCATGGTCACCTCTCCTTGGTTGGTGGGCTGCTGGGGGAGGCCGGGGCCGGGGGTCAGAAGTTGCCGAGGCCGCCGCAGACGTTCAGGGCCTGCGCGGTGATGGAGGCGGCGGTGTCGGAGGCCAGATAGCCGACCAGGCCCGCGACCTCCTCGGGCGTGGAGTAGCGGCCCAGCGGGATCTTCGCCCGGAACTTGGTGAGGATCGCCTCCTCACTGGTCTCGTAGGCGGCGGCATAGCCCTGGCGCACCCGCTGGGCCATCGGTGTCTCCACATAGCCGGGGCAGACCGCGTTCACGGTGATGCCGCTGGGCGCCAGTTCGTTGCCGAGCGCCTTGGTGAAGCCGACGACGCCGTGCTTGGAGGCGGAGTAGGGGGCGCCGAGCACCACGCCCTGCTTGCCCGCGGTGGAGGCGATGTTGATGATCCGGCCGCGGTCCTTGTGCCGCATCCCGCCGGCGTTGAGGACCTCGCGGGTCATGCGGAAGACGCTGTTGAGGTTGGTGTCGATGACGTCGTCCCACAGTGCGTCGTCCAGGTCGGCGGTGACCCCGCCGCCGGAGCGCCCGGCGTTGTTGACCAGGACGTCGACGGGCCCGAAGCGGGCGACGGCGGCGGCCACGAACGCGGCCACCGCGGCAGGGGAGCGCACGTCCAGGGCCGCGCCGTCCACGTCCAGGCCCTCCTCGCGCAGCTGCTTGACGGTGGAGGCGACGTTCTCCGCGGTGCGGGCGCCGAGGAACACCCGGTGGCCCTGGCCGGCCAGCAGCCGGGCCACGGCCAGGCCGATCCCGCTGGTGGCACCGGTGACAAGAGCGACACGCTGGTCCTGCTGCATGATCAGTTCTCCCTGCGGGTGGGCGCGGCGGGTTCAGGCCGCGGCGGAGGCGGACAGCCGGCCGTTGACGGCCGCGATCAGGGCGCGCGGGGTGCGGTTCTCGGCGAAGACGTCGTCGTCCAGGGCGATGCCGTACTCGCGCTCGATGCGCCCGGCGGTCTCCAGCAGCGCCAGCGACTCGTAGCCGAGGTCCTCGAAGTCGCGGTCGAGGATGTCGCCGTCCAGGTCGACGCCGTCATCGGCGCCGGCCCCCTCCAGCAGGATGCGGGTGAGATCGGCGAGGGCGAACGTGGGCGTGCTCATGGTGGGATCCCTTCGGATGGGCGGATCGTGCGAGAGGGGCGGATCGTTCGGTGCGGGCAGCACAAAGGCCGCACGGAGCACACAGCTGCGTACGGCCACAGAGAAGAAAGCCACAGAGAAGAAAGAGGGGCGGGCCCCGCCCCGGCAAGACGAACGCCCCTGCCGGCGGCGGGGGATTCACACCGGCAGGGGCGCGCTTGAGGGGCGGGGCCCGTCACGGGCCGCTCGCGGGCCGGCCAAGAGGAGCCGGCCGGGGAGGGGACTCAGGCGGAGAACAGCCCGCGCTTTTGGTAACTGGACTCCCAGAACAGCTTGTTGAGGACCTTCACCGGTGCGGGCATGCAGTCCAGGAACCGCTTGCGCTCGGCGACATCACGGCCGTCCATGACCCAGGGAATGTAGACGGCCGCGCCCTTGGGCCCCTGCTTCTTGGCCATGGCACCGCGAAAGGCGTCCCAGTCCTTGTTGGTCAGCACGTCCTGGATGAGCGGCAGCGCCGCGTCCTCCTCGTGCCGCATGTGCGAGCCCAGCGCCTGCGCGAGCCGGTCCACCCGCTCGCCCAGGTCCGCGGCGCCCTGCGACATGCCCGCGTCCACGGCCGCGAGCACCGCGTCCAGCCCCGCGTGCTCGGACTCCATCTCCGCCAGCAGTTTCTGGTCCTCGGGCCGGTCGGTGACCTGCGCGGCCACCCGCGGCCACAGCACGGCGTCCTCCACGGTGTGGTGCACGTGCAGCTGGCGTTTGAAGTTCTCCCAGCCGGCCCGGACCCGGGGTGAGCCGGCCCGGCCGGCCGCCACGGCCGCCGCGAACCTCTCCAGGTCACGCCGGAACGCGTCGTGCGTCGCGTACATGACGGCGAAGTTGATCGGGGCCTGCTGTGCAACTGCCATGGTGTGCCGTTCCTTTCGTCGACGACCGGCCCCCGCCGGTCAACAATGGGAGGTACCTCGCGGCCGGATGCCCTCGCGAACGAGAGGGGAACGGCAGGGCCGTCTGTGACATCGACGGCCCCCGCTGTGAGGTGAAACACATTCGCCGTGCCGATGTCACACTCCACCGCGTCAAGGTCCTCTCAGGAGCGAGCGCGTCACACGGGAGGGGCACCATGTCCGACAGTGCGGAAGAAGACTTCACCGCGGAAGACTTCGCAGACCGGGGCGGCGAAGGCTGCACCGACGAGGACCTCATCGGCGAGGGCGCGGCCGGCGACGCCCTGGAAGCCTCCACCGAGGTCTTCGTCGGCCACCGGGAACTGCTCTTCTCCATCGTCTACAACCTGCTCGGCTCCGTCGCCGACACCGAGGACGTCCTGCAGGAGACCTGGCTGTCCTGGTCGGGCAAGAAGCGCCGCTCGCCGCGCCAGCTGATCGAGAACCCGCGGGCCTACCTGGTGCGCATCGCGGTCAACCACGCGCTGGCCCGCAAGGACGCCATCACCCGCAGGCGCGAGACGTACGTGGGGCCCTGGCTGCCCGAACCGCTGATCACCGGCGCCGCCGAGGAACCCGCCCCCGACGTCGCCGAGCATGCGCTGCGCACCGAGTCGGTGTCGATGGCCATGATGGTGGTCCTGGAGACGCTGACCCCGCTGGAGCGGGCGGTGTTCGTGCTGCACGAGGTGTTCGGCTACGCGCACACCGAGATCGCCGCCATCCTGGACCGCAGCCCCTCGGCGGTGCGCCAGCTCGCCCACCGGGCCCGCGCCCACGTCCAGGCGCGCCGCCCCCGCTACGAGTCCACCCCGCAGGTCCAGCAGGAGGTCGCCGAACGCTTCGTCGCCGCCGCCCTGGGCGGCGACCTGGACGCGCTGATGGAGATGCTGGCGCCCGAGGTGACCATGTGGACCGACGGCGGCGGCAAGGTGCGCACCGCGGGGCTGCGGCCGGTCATCGGCCGCGACAAGGTCTGCCGGATGCTGGCCGGATACGCGGAGCAGGCGCCCAAGGACATCGACATCCACTACCGGCACGTCAACGGCGATGCCTCGGCGGTGGTCTTCTCCGAGGAGTCGCCCTACGCCGTCATCGTCATGGACCTCACCCCCGGCGGCGACCAGGTGCGCGGCATCTATGCCGTCACCAACCCCGACAAGCTGGCGCGGGTGCGCTCCGGGCCGGACGCCCAGGAGTGAACCGGCCCTGCCGGGAGGGGCGCTCAGGCCGGGTGCGGGCCGGCGGCCCCGGCGCCCTCGCCCCGCCCGCCCGCGGCCACCGTCACCGAGGCCCCGGCGGCGTCCGGTGCGCCGGGCGGCGGCTGCGGGCCGCTGTCCTGGCGGCCCGGGCCCATGCCCAGCAGCCGCAGCAGCGGACCCGCCATCGCGGTGGTGACCAGCGCCATCAGCACCATCATGGTGAACATCTGCGCCGAGATCAGGCCCAGTTCACGGCCGATGCCCAAGATGACGAGCTCGGTCAGCCCGCGGGTGTTCATCAGCGCCCCGAACGCGGTGGCCTCCCGCCAGCCCAGGCCCACCGCCCGGGCGGGCAGCACCGCACCGGCGAACTTGCCCACCACCGCGCTCAGCACGATCAGCGCCAGGGCCGGCAGCCCCGAGGAGCCGAGCGCGCCGATGTCCACGGACAGCCCGGTGACCACGAAGAAGACCGGCAGCAGCAGCCCGGCGACCTTCTCGATGGGCGCCTCGACCTGATGGTGCAGTTCGGGAGCGCGCCGCCGCGGCATGACGAGCCCGAAGGCGAACGCGCCGAAAATGGCGTGGATGCCGATCCAGGAGGTGACGAACGAGGAGACGAACACCCCCGAGACGATCAGCACGAGCAGGGTGCCCCGCTCCGTCCGGCCCGGCCCGCGCAGCAGCGCCCGGGCCAGCAACGGCCGTACCACGAAGGCCATCGCGAGACCGTAGGCCACCGTCAGACCGAGCACGGAGAAGAACTCGCCGGTGCCGCCCGCCCCGGCCACGGCGACCACCAGCACCAGCACGCACCAGGCGGCCACGTCACCGATCGCCGCGCAGGCCATGGCCAGCGTGCCGACCCGGGAGGTGGACAGGCCGCTGTCGCGGATGATGCGCGCCAGCACCGGGAAGGCGGTGATGGAGAACGCGGTGCCGACATAGAAGATGAACGTGCCGGCGCCGACGTCCTGGCTGCTCTGCGAGGAGTACAGCATCGCCGCGGCCCCCGCGCCGATGGCGAACGGCACCGCCATGGCCAGGGCGGCCACCGCGCCCACCGCCCGCCCCCGCCCGCGCAGCCGGGTCAGGTCCAGCTCCCAGCCGGCCAGGAACATGAACAGCACGAGCCCCACCTGGGAGATGGCGCCGAGCAGCGGCCGGGCATCGTCGGGGAAGATCAGCGCGGGCAGGTCGCCCGGCAGCAGCCCCAGCAGGCTGGGCCCGAGCAGGATGCCCACCGCGATCTCCGCGATCACGGGTGGTTGGTGCAGTCTGCGCACGCAGCGGGCCATCGCCGCCCCCGCGAGCAGGACGATCGCAACGTCGATCAGGACTATCGCTTCCAGCGGCAGGGCCTCGCCCGATGCCATCTCGCCTCCAGCCTCCACACACAGCACGGCACAACGGGTCAGGGGCGCTGGACGGGCCCGGCCGCCCCACCGCCGTCCACCGGGCGCAGTTCGATGAAGTCGAAGGCCTTGAAGCGGCGCAGCAGCGGCCGCAGCGGCGCCGGGACGACGGTCTGCCGCTCGTCCACGAACACCCGCGGCTGGGTCAGCTGGATGTGCCGGCCCCGGGTGCGCAGCTCGCAGCCGTCATGGGCCAGGGTGTTGCGCACCCAGTCCGACTGCGGACCGTAGGGCAGCGACATCACGTAGTAGGGGCCCTGGCGGAACACCTTGACCGGGGTGCGGTAGACGCGCCCCGACCTGCGGCCGCGGTGCAGCACGGCGCCGAAGCCCGGCATGCGGGTGAGCACCGGGCCCACGAAACGGTTGGCGAACCTGCGGTTGAAACGGGCCAGCCGCCTTTGGACGGACGGACCGGACGGACCGGAGGCTCGGGTGGTGCCGGACATCCACGACTCCCTTTGCTGGTCGGGTAGGGGACTGCTAGCTGTCGAACATGGGGTGCGGGCCGCGCGGTTCGTCCTCCAGGGAGCCCATCGACCCGCGGAAGAAGATCAGCGGTTCGGTGTCGGCGCGCGGCACGCCCAGCTCGGCCACCTCGCCGACGAAGATGGTGTGGTCGCCGCCCTCGAAGGCGTTGACCAGCCGGCACGACAAGAACGCCATGGCCTGGCTGAGCACCGGCACCCCCACGGCGGAGTAGCGGTGCTCCACGTCCTGCAGGGTGGCGGTGTGCCGGCCCGCGAACGCCCAGGCCAGCGGCTCCTGCCGGCCGGCCAGGAAGTTCACGGTGTAGGCGCCGGACTCCTCCACCAGGGCGCGAAGCCGGGAGGCCTGGTGCAGACAGAACAGCACCAGGGGCGGGTCCAGGGAGACGGAGGTGAAGGAGTTGACGGTGGTGCCGGCCGCCCGCTCCCCGCCGCCGCTGGTGATCACGGTCACGCCGGTCACGAACAGACCGCACACACTGCGCAGCGTCTTGCCGTCGATGGGCACCGGCGGCCGCGGCCGCTGGGTGTTGGTCGGCGTCGCGGTCATGCACGCCTCCTGAAAAGGGGAAGAGGTGGGGAAGCGAAAAGGGGGGGGCGGGTCAGCGGATGCTCTGCGCGAAGGTGAACAGCCGGTGCGGGTCGTAGGCCCGCTTCACGGCGAGCAGCCGCGGGTGGTTCTCGGCGTAGTAGGAGCGCTGGAAGTCGCGCAGGGCGGGGTCGATGAAGTTCTGGTACGTCTCGCCCGAGGAGTGCGCGTCGATGGCGGCAAATCCCCGGTCCACCCAGGCCTGCCCGGCCGCCTTGTCGGCGTCGGTGGGGGTGGCCGAACCCGGGATGGCCGCCAGGTAGTTGACGGTGCAGATGCTGTCGCGGTGCACATAGGCGGTCGCCGTGCGGCTCAGGTCCGCCGCCGCGCCCCCCACCGGCAGCACCTGCAGCTGGTGCATCTGGCCGGCCCGCCGCTCGGCGTCGAAGACGGCCAGCGCGCCGGCCCAGCCGGTGCGCGACATCGGGGAGGTGAACATGCGGCTGCGTTCCAGGCTGTACGCGGGCCGGGGCAGCTGTCCTTCGGCGGTGGCCCCGGCGCGGTGGCACTGGGCGACGGTCTTGGTGGCGCAGCCGTAGATGCCCATCATCAGATCGCGGTGGGCCACGGTGGCGGCGCTGCGGCTGACCGGTGTCCCGGTGAGCGAGAGGAGGCGGGCCGTCTCGTCGTCCAGCTGGGCCTGGGTGCCGGTGGAGACCAGGCGGATCGCCGGGACGGGGGTGGCGCCGGGGGCCGCGTCGGGCAGCGTGATCACGCAGGCGCCGCCGATGGGGCGCGGCGCGTCCACCAGCCAGCGGGCGTAACCCTCGACCATGTCCAGCGCCTTGTCCCAGGCGAAGAGGAGGGTGGCGGTGGCCACGTCGGTGACGGCGGAGGGCTTGAGCGTGTAGGAGGTGACGACGCCGAAGTTGCCGCCGCCACCGCCGCGCAGCGCCCAGAACAGGTCGGGGTGGCTCTTGGCGGAAGCAGTCACCCAGCGGCCGTCGGCCAGTACCACCCGGGCCGAGGTCAGCGCGTCGCAGGCCACCCCCAGCGCCCGGGTCAAAAAGCCGACGCCGCCGCCCTGGATGAACCCGCCGGCCGCGACCGTGGCGCAGGCGCCCCCGGTCACCGCCAGGCCCGCCGGGGCCAGCGTGTTGAGCACGTCCACGTTCTGCGCGCCGGCGCCCAGCACGGCGCGGGCGCCCGCGCCGGTGCCCGAGAGGATCACCGAGTTCAGCCGTGAGACGTCGACGACCAGGCCGGTGGTGGTGGAGTAGCCGCCCAGGCTGTGGCCGCCGCTGCGCACCGACAGCGCCAGCGCGTGGTCCTGGGCGAAGGCCAGGCACAGTGCCACATCGGCGGGGCTCTCGCAGTAGGCCACGGCCCGCGGGCTGATGGCGTCGTACTGGCGGGAGTCCAGCTGCTTGGCCTGCGCGTAGCCGGCGTCGCCGGGCAGGACCAGCTCTCCGCCCAGGTGGCCGCGGAGCCGGGACCAGGGCACGCTCTCGAGGGCGTGCCCGGCCGCGGGCCGCAGCGCGATCAGGCCCAGGGAGGCGCCGGAGGCGCCCAGGAGTGTTCTTCGACTGATCATGTGGGTGTCCAACCACGAGCGCCCCCGGCCCTGTTACGGGGCCGGGGGCGGATTCGGTTCGGGAAGGTGCGGGGTGCTCAGCGGGTGACGGGGCTGTCCTCCTCCGTCGCGCCCGGCGTATCCGTCGTGTCTGTCGTGTCTGTCGTGGCCTTGGGGTCGGCGGGCGCGCCGTGCCCCATGCCGGAGGGGGTGGCACCGCCCTTGAGGGCCAGGCACAGCGCGGCGCCGGCGAACATGGTCACAGCGGGCACCAGCATGGTGGGCTGCAGCGCTTCGACGAAGCCGTTGGAGAACACCTTGCCGGCCAGTTCCTGGAAGGTGTCGGCCACCTCGCCCGGCACGTCGGCCGGCAGTGAACCGCCGCCCTGCTCGGTGCCGACCCCGACCGCCTCGGCGCCCTCGGCGAAGGAGGAGGTGAAGTCCTCCCGGTAGGGCTCGGGCAGCTGCCCGGCACTGGCGGCGGCCTCCTCGCGCAGCGCGGAGACCAGCTGGGCCTGCAGGACCGCGCCGATGACGGCACCGGCCATCACCGAACCCACCTGGCGCAGCGCGTTGTTGACGCCGGAGGCGGCGCCGGTCAGGTGCGGCGGCACGTTGCGCATGACCTCCGAGCCCATCGGCGCGAAGGTGCACCCGGCGCCGAGGCCGGCGACGAACAGCGGGCCGACGAACGCCGTCCAGCTGCTGTCGGTCTCGGCGACCAGCAGGATCCAGGTGATGCCGATGCCGAACATCGACAGGCCGGCGGTCAGGATGTACTTGCCGCCGAACTTCTCCGAGAGGATGCCCGCGGGGCCGGCCGTGAACAGCGAGCCCACCGCCAGCGGCACCAGCACCAGACCCGTCTTCATGGGGCTGAAGCCGAGCACCGACTGCAGATAGATCGTCGTCGGCAGCAAAATGCCCAGGACACCGAAGGAGACCGCGATGCCGACGAGGTTGATCAGGGAGAAGTTGCGGTCCTTGAACAGCGAGAACGGCAGCAGCGGTTCGTTGTCCTGCTGGCCGCGCTCGTAGACAAGGAACACCCCGATCAGCGCGACGGAGGCGGCCACCAGCGTCCAGATCCAGGTGTTCCACTCATAGCGCTCGCCCTCGGTCAGCGCGAAGGCCAGGCAGAACAGCGCCGCCGAGGCCAGCAGCACGCCCGGCAGGTCGTAGCGGTGCTTGATGACCCGCACGTGCTGGGGCATCACCCGCAGGCCCAGCACCAGTACCAGGATGCCGATGGGGATGTTGATGAAGAACACCCAGCGCCAGTCGAGATGGGTGACCAGCAGGCCGCCCAGGGTCGGGCCGATCGCCCCGGAGACACCGGCGACCGCGCCCCACACCCCGTAGGCCGCGCCGCGTTTCTCCGGCGGGAACACATCGGTGATGATCGACAGGGTCTGCGGGATCAGCATCGCGGCGCCCACGCCCTGCACCGCGCGGAACGCGATGAGCTGGGCGGGATCCTGCGCCAGTCCGCAGGCCAGGCTGGCCAGGGTGAACAGGGCCACGCCGGACAGGAAGAGATTGCCCTTGCCGTGGATGTCACCCAGCCGACCGGCGGTGATGATCAGGGTGGCCAGTACGAGGGTGTAGGAGTTGACGACCCACAGCACCTGGTCCAGCGAGGAGCCCAGGTCGTCGGTCATGTCCGGGATGGCGATGTTCACGATCGTCAGGTCCACCAGGGTCATCACGAACCCCAGGCACAAGACGCTCAGAACCGCCCACGGATTTGTCTGCCGTACTTGAGTCATGTTCCTCTCCTAGTGGGCGTCCAGGCCGCTCACAGCGTGTGGTGGTGCACCCAAGAGGGCCCGGACGCGCGCGGTGTGACATGCCCGGCCGCCAGTGAGACGCACGCCACACCCGCTGTGCGTCAGGCGACGCAGATCCCCTCGACGGCGACCTTCTCGTACGCGTGCGGATAGGCGGTGATTCCCTCCGGGTACTTGCCGGCCGCCTGCTGGAACTCCGGCGTGCTGAACGCGGCCAGCAGCGCCTGGGTGGACTCCCACACCGCGACGTTGACCAGCAGGCGGCTGCCGGCCGTCCCCTTGTGCAGCTGGGTCTGGATGCAGCCGGGGCTGTTCTTCATGTACGCGGCGTCCTGGCGCCAGACGGCCAGGAACTCCTCGTACAGCTCCGGCGGCACGTCGAAGACGTTGACCAGGGTGATCGGCCCGGTGCTCGCCTGGAACTGCTTCATCAGCGGCGTGCCGGGGTCCAGTGCCTCGATCTTCATGTGCGTCCCTTTCGGATTCTCACAGTTCTCAGAGCTCGTGGGGGTCGAGATCGTCCGGGGTGATCTCGATGACCGGGATGGGGCGGCTGGCCCGCTCCTGGAACTCGGCGATGAAGGGGAACACCTCGGTGAACTCGCGCCACCTGCGCTCGCGTTCGTCGCCGGCCAGGATCCGCGCGGTGGCCGCGAACTGCTCGGGGCCGATGTCCACGCGCACCTGCGGCGTCGCGCGCACGTTGTGGAACCAGGCCGGATGGGTGGCCTTGGGGCCGCCGGGCACGTCGAAGTGGCCGGGCGCCGCGCACACGATGTAGCGCCCGTTGTCGTAGACGTAGCCCACCGGCAGGGTGCGCGGCAGCCGCGTCTTGCGGCCGGTGGTGGTCAGCAGCATCGCGTCCAGCCGCCCGAAGTGGCCCATGATGCGGCCCTTGGACGCCCGGTACAGGAACAGGTGCAGATGCAGGAAGGACTTGTTGACCTTCTTGACGTATTTGTTCGGCGGCTTGGAGTACAGATAGACGTTGAACCGCGTGAAGGCCTCCACCAGCGGATTGGTGTTCTCCATCTGCGGCCGGGTGGAGGACCACGAGGACAGCGCCGTGCTCTGGGCGTCCTCGGTGTCCGGCAGGGTCTGCGCCATGGGGCCGGGCCCCCCTTTCCTGATCTAGAGCGGCTTCTTGCCCTTGAGGGCCGAGCGCACGGAGCTGGACAGCAGCGAGCGGGCCATGTCGCGCATCTCGCCGGCCGGCGCCTTGCGCAGCGACCAGTGCATGAACTTGGCGACCATCGCCGTGCTCGGGTACACGAACCGGGTGGACTCCTCGTCCTTCCACCCGAAGACCGGGTTGAGGCTCGCGCAGTCGCGCAGCGCCGCGAAGATGATGTCCGCGGCGGTGTCCCCGTCCACCTCGCCGACCTCGTACTTCTCGCAGGTCTCCGCGGTCAGTTCGAGGATGTGCCTGAAGTCGTCCTGCGGCCACCACAGGCCCGGATAGGCGCTGTTCTCCAGGTCTTTGAGGTGCTGCTCGTTGCCGTCCAGCTCGTACTGGACCCGGGCCCGGTGCAGCCGGATCACGCCGGGCGTCAAGAACCCGCCCCACACCCGGAACACCGCGTTCCACAGCCGGAAGTGGGAGAAGGCGATGTAGGAGCTGTTGACCAGGTCGTCGTTGTAGCGCAGCAGCCCGCGCTCGACCTGCTCGACGTACTCGAAGCGCTCCACCGACCAGTCGTCGTCCTCGATCGAGTCCAGGATGCGGGTGCACAGCGCGTACACCACCTCGAAGGTGTTGGACAGCCCGCGCGAGTACAGCGGGTCCAGGAAGCCGGCCGCGTGCGACATCAGACACCAGCGGTGGCCGACCGACTTGGCCGAGGAGTACTGCAGGCGGTCGGTGGAGATCCACTCGCGGACCCGTTTGGCGCCCACGAACTGCCGCTTGACGGCCGGGTACTTGTCCAGGAAGGAGCGGAACTCCTCCTCGGGGGTGAGGTCCTTGGGCTTGGGGTAGGTGCGCTCGTCCATGGTCAGGCCGACGCTGACCATCGGGTTCCTGGAGCCCTTGACGTTGTCGAACGGGATGATCCAGAACCAGCCGCGCTCGATGAGGTGGTGCAGGGTGCCGTTGTGCCACTGGGCCGGCGGGCGCTTGCTGACCGGGTGGTGCGAGACGTCGTCGAACGGCTTGATGCCGATGTAGTGCGTGAACAGCGACCGGGCGTGGTGCTTGAAGCGGGCCGGCTGCTCGCGCAGCGCGAACTTCTCCGCCAGCGGCGAGCGGAACCCGCTCGCGTCGATGAGGTACTTGGCCCGGAACACCTCGCCGTTTTTGCCGCTGACGGTGACCCCGTCCTCGTCGAAGTCCAGGTCGGTGGCGAACCAGTTCTGCCGGGTGCGGCAGCCGTACTTCGCCGCGACGTTGAAGTAGTACTGGTCGCTGTCCTGGCGGAAGAGGTGGCTGGCATCGGTCAGCGCCTTGGGGATGACGAACATCGTCGCCTCTTCGGGATCGGGCTCGCGGCCCGCCTCGTGCTTGATGAACCCGAAGTTCTGCTTGCGGCCGTGGTGCGGGCCCAGATGGTCGGCGACCGCCTTGACGTTCAGCAGATGGCCGAGCTCGGGCACGTCGAAACGCGACTTGAGGATGTGCAGCCACTCGATCAGCTGCGGCGTCATCGACTCGCCCACCGCGAACCGCGGGTGCTGGCCGGCGTCCACGAGCACCACGTCGGCGCCCTGGCGGGCCAGGATCGCCCCGGCCACCGAGCCCGCGAGCCCGGAGCCCAGGATGAACACGTCGCAGTGCTGGACCTTGTCGGATTTTCTGGCCTGGCCGCCGGCCATGACCTTGCTGGGCATACGCGCCACCCTCTCTCGGGACGGATTGCTTGCTGTGCCTTGCCGGGTCCTGCCATGCCTTGCCGGGTACGGGCGGTGTTCACGTGGCGGAGCGGGAGACGACCAGCGCGGAGTTGAACCCGCCGTAACCGCGGGCGAGCACCAGCGCGGTCTCCAGCCGGGCCGCACGCGCCTGCCCGGTGACCAGGTCGAGCCGGTGGGCGGGATCCGGCGTGACGTGCACGGTGGGCGGCACGACACCGTCGCGCAGCGCCAGCAGCGCGGTGGCCACATCCAGCGAGGCCGCACCGGACAGCAGCCGGCCCACCATCGTCTTGGGCGCGGTCACCGCCACCCCCCGCTCCCCGAACACCGCCTGCAGCGCCCGCGCCTCGATCCGGTCCAGCTCGGGGACGGCGGCGGCGTCCGCGAAGACCACGTCCACCTCCCGGGCGCTCACCCCCGCATCGGCCAGCGCCAGTTCGATCGCGCGGCGCAGCCCCGGCTCGCGGCCGCTGCCCGGCCGCGGATCGAACGTGGCGGCATACCCGCGGATCGCCCCGTACACCTCGGCGCCGCGCGCGGCGGCCGCACCGGCCTCCTCCACCACCAGCAGCGCCCCGCCCTCGCCGGGCACATGCCCGGCGGCCGCGGCGTCGAAGGGCAGATACGCCCGCTCGGCGTCCCGGCTGGTGCTGAGCCGGCCGCCGGCCCACTGGGCGACATGGCCCCACGGGCAGATCGAGCCGTCCACCCCGCCCGAGACGATCAGCCGGCTGCCCTTGCGGATCTGCCGGCGGGCCTGCGCCAGCGCGTCCAGGCCGCCGGCCTGGTCGGCGACGACGACCCCGCTGGGGCCGCGCATCCCGTTGCGGATGGAGATCTGCCCGGTGTTCACGGCGTAGAACCAGGCGAAGGACTGGTACGCGGAGACATGGCTGCCGCCCTTGGACCACAGGTTCTGCAGCTCGCGCTGGCCGAACTCGAAGCCGCCCGCCGAGGCGGCGGTGACCACCCCCATGTCGAACGGGTCCCAGGTCGCGGGATCCACACCCGCGTCGGCCAGCGCCCAGTCGGCGGCCACCAGCGCCAGCCGCGTCATGTGGTCGGTCTGCGGAATGAGCCGGCCCGGCAGATGGTCGCGGGGCACGAAGTCGTGCACCTCGCCGGCCAGCCCCGCCGGATAGCCGGCCGCGTCGAAACGCCTGATGTCCCCGATGCCGCTCTTGCCGGCCAGCGTGGCATCCCAGTACGCCTCCACGCCCAGCCCGTTGGGCGCGGTGACCCCGATCCCGGTGACGACGCTCGGCCCGCTCATGCCGCCCTCCGCAGCACCATCGCGCTCTGGAAGCCGCCGAAGCCGCTGCCCACGCTCAGCACCGTGTCGGTCTGCTGCTCGCGGGCCACCAGCGGCACGTAGTCCAGGTCGCACTCCGGGTCCGCCTCGTGCAGGTTCGCCGTCGGCGGCACCACGTTGTGCTCGATGGCCAGCACCGACGCGGCGATCTCCAGGGAGCCGATCGCGCCCAGCGAGTGCCCCACCATCGACTTGATGGAGCTGACCGGGGTGCGGTAGGCGTGCGCGCCCAGGCTGTGCTTGAACGCGGCCGTCTCGTGCCGGTCGTTCTGCTTGGTGCCCGAACCGTGGGCGTTGATGTAGTCGACCTGCTCGGGGTTGATGCGCGCCTCGTCGAGCGCCAGCCGGATCGCCTCGGCCATCTCCCGCCCGTCGGGGCGCAGACCGGTCATGTGGAAGGCGTTGCAGCGCGTCGCGAAGCCCGAGATCTCGGCGTAGACGTACGCCCCGCGCCGCTCGGCCCGCTCCCGCTCCTCCAGCACGAACATGGCCGCCCCCTCGCCCAGCACGAACCCGTTGCGGGTCCGGTCGAAGGGCCGCGAGGCCCGCTCGGGCTCCTCGTCGCGCGGCGTGGTCGCCTTGATCGCGTCGAAACAGGCCACCGTGATCGGCGAGATGGGCGCCGCCGCCGCACCGGCGAGCATCACATCCGCGCTGCCCTCCCGGATCAGCTCGGTCGCATACCCCACCGAGTCCAGACCCGAGGTGCAGCCGGTGGAGACCACCGCGGCAGGACCCTCCGCCCCCACCCGCCAGGCCACCTCGGCCGCGAACGAACTGGGCACGAAGTAGTCGTACAGATGCGGCACCGCATAGCGGTGGTCGACCAGCTCGAGCCGGCCCCCGTCGCTGACGATGTTGTACTCGCGATCCAGCGCCATCGTCGCGCCGACCCCGCTGCCGATGGTGACACCGGTGCGGTGCGCGTCGATCTCCTGGGGCGTCAGACCGCTGTCGGCCATCGCCTCCGCGGTGGTGACCACCGCGAACTGCGCGGCCCGGTCCATGCGCCGGATCTCCTGCGGGCTCAGCCCGTGCTGCGCGGCGTCGAAGTCGACCTCGGCGGCGACCCGCGAACGGAAATCCGCCGGATCGAACAGGGTGATGCGCCGGGTGGCGGTCCTGCCGTTGCTCAGCAGGTTCCAGAACTCCTTGGCACCGACACCGCCGGGCGCCACCACCCCGATGCCGGTTATCACTACGTCGCGTCCCATGCGGACGGCGCTCCCTTCCGGGGGAAAAGCGTCACGAAGAACGGGTCCAGTGGTAGAAGCGCTCGGCCATCGCATCCGCGGGCGAGCGCCAGGTCGCCGGGTCATAGGCCCCGATGTAGGGCTTGAGGTCGTCACTGACCTTCATGAACAGCGGATGCGAGCGGGCCTCCTCGATCGCCGCGCCGCCGTGGTCGGCGTCGAAGTCCTGCAGATGGAAGTAGAGACCGCGGTAGGAGAAGAGCTGCCGCCGCCGGGTCCCCATCAGGTCGGGCATCCCGGTGCGGTCGAACTCCCCGAAGATCCGCGCCACGTCACCGCCGGCGCCGGCATCCATGCGCGCCACGATCAAAGTGCTGTGCATCGGCTGTCTCCCGTTGATGGAAGGGGGCTGGGCGAGCCGGGGCCTTCGGGGCCGGGCCGCGCAGAGAAAGAGCGAAGAAGAGCGAAGAAGAGCGAAGAAGAGCGAAGAAGATGAAGAAGATGAAGAAGAGCGGAGAAGAGTCGAGATGCGTCGCGGCGGGCCGATGGGGCGAGGGCCGGCGGGACGAGGGGACGGCGTGGCCAGTCCCACCCGGTGCGACGGGGCCCGGGAACAGTTCACCGGACTCTGCTCCATACCTTCTTCGCCCGGCGGCCCGAATTCAATGCCGGAAAGTACAGAACCGCGTCAGGAACTCTCCAGAAAACGTCAGAGAACGTCAGAGAAAACTCAGACGCCCTGCCCAGGCCCCGGAAACGGCACCGCCCCACCACTGCCGGCCCGCCCGTCGCGGCGGCGCGCGAAACACGCGTGCACGTCGGACTCCGCGTAGGAGGTACGCCCGGCCCGGCTGCGCCGCCGCCAGTGCTGCTCACTGGCCAGCCGGTAGACCGTGCCGGTACTGACCGACCACAGCCGCGCCACGTCCCCGGCCGTCAGCCACCGCTCGCCCTGCCCCCTCAGGGCCCGGCGCAGCTCCGTCCACAGCTCACCGGACCAGGCGTGCTCCGCGTCGGCGTCACAGCGGATCGCCGTGCACGAATCCCCGCCCGCCCCGCGGAAGTCGGCCACCAGCGTGCCGCCGCAGCCCTCTGACACACACGGGCCGACCCGCACCCGGCGCGGCGCCCGCTCCCGCCCCACCCGGCGCGCGGCCGCCGCCAGCCGGGAGATCTCCCCGGTCACCTCGGTGGCCGCCGGATGCGCGGCCAGCCACGCACCGTGCAGCAGCAGGAAGGAGGCCAGCCGCTCGACGCTGCGCTCGGGCGCGGGCACCCGGCGCTGGGCACTGACCAGGCCGGCCCACGAGCCCAGCGTCGCCATGATCGAGGCGCGCACATCGGCGGCCGCCCCGTTGAACGGCATCCCCGGCAGCCCGGGCCCGCCGCTGACCCGCTCCCGCACGCCGGTACCGCCGCCGCCTCCCAGGCGCTGCGCCAACTCCTCGTACAGGCACGGAAGTTCCTGCAGGCGCCGGGCCAGCAGCCGCAGACACCCCGGGCACAACCGCAGCCCCTCGACGGCCACCGCCCCGTCCCGGCCCCGCACACAGTCCACCCCCTCGCACCGGGTACGGGTGCGGGCGCGGGTGGCGACGTTCACTTGCAGCTCACGCTGATTCATCTGTTATCCCCCGTAGTCTCGCGCGAGGTCACCCCTGGCTGCCGCGCCAGGGACGGGACACGCGCAAAAGCCGTACACCAACGACATGCGAAAGAACTCGTACGCACCACATGGCCCGCGGACCAGGGGCAGGAGGAGCGGCGAGGGGACCCCGCACGCACCCCCTCCGAACGCCCAACACCGAACAGGCCAAACGCCAGACGCCAAACGCCAGACGCCGGCTTACGAATACCGGCTGCCCCATACCGGCTGCCGAACCGCTCCCCGGACCTCAGCCCGCCCGCCCGGACCTCCCCGCCCCGGGATTGCCCACCGGCACGATCCAGCCGTACGCCCCCGCCCGCCGCACCGGATCCAGCGGCACCGCGGCAGTACGCGCCGCACGGATGCCGCCCGGCGCCCGGGCCCCGCGCACGGGCCGTACACGGGAATTCATCGGGTCGGCTGACGCCTGGCTCATGAACTGCCTCCAAAGCGACCGCGTGCTGGGGGCGGGATTTCGGCCACCGTAAGGAATCCCGTGCCAGCGCCATGTCAGAACCAGGCCAAGAGAGTCACCGAAGTCCCCCCGCCCCGCACCGCGCCCCCGGGGCGGCCACCGCACCCGACCGGCCGCGACCTGCGCAGTGTTGGCCCGCCGGTGCACCCCCGCTGACCTCACCCTGCCCCTGCGCTGGCGCACCCTCGCCCATGCTGGGCGGCAAATCCACATCCGGCACCACCCAAGCGACGCGGCCCACGGGGGGCCGGTCCGGGCCACCACGGACCGGGCCAGGGGCAGCCGGAAGACGACGACGGGGTGGAAGCGATGAAGGCCAGGGCCGCAGCGGTTGACATGCTGTCAGAGAAGCGGAAGCCGGACCCGGAGGCCGACATCCGGCGCGGCCGCCTCGTCCGCACCGCAGCGACCGACGCACCGCCTCGGGAGCCGACGCAGGAGCCGCAGCCGGAGTTCGGCACCCGGTACGGCCGCCCGGCCAGCGCCGCAGCGGCCGACGCACCGCCTCGGACGTGGGAACGGGAGCCGGGGCGGAAGCCGGAGTCGGAGCCCCGTGCTCCGCGCGGCCTCCTCCTTCACCACACCCCCGTCTGGGTGCCCGCCGCCACCCGCCCCCAGCAGCCGTCCGCCCGCGCAGCGGCCCGCAGTCTGCTGATCGTGGACAGTCGGGACACCGGCCGGGCCTGGGCTCCGCTCGGCGTGCGTACCGTCCGTGTCGGCCGGGACATCTCCGGCAGTGCTCCCTCCTGGACGGCGTACCTGAAAGGCCTGTGCGAGGCCGGGCACGAGCCGCGTGTCCTGGTGTTCGATCTGCCGGCCGCCACCACGACCCCGGAACGGGCCGCAGAGCTGGTCCTGCCGGTCCTGCGCGCGCTGTGCGGCGGCTCCGTCCGGCGTGATCCGCTGCGGCTGGCCTTCCTCGTCACCGGCCGTGCCCGTCCCGAACTGGCCGCCGCGTTCGGGGCGGTGGCCCAGGTCGCCGGTGTCGAGGACGGCCGTCTGGACGCCGTGTCCCTGGGGGTGCAGACGCTGCCGTCCTGGGCCGGCGACCCCTTCCGGCTGGCGCTGGCCGAACTCGCCCTGCCCCGCCCCGGGTTGGGCGAGGTCCGCTACGCCGACACCGGCCGCGAGGTCCGCGTGCTGCGCGCCGCGCCCGGCCCGCGCCCCGGCGCGCCCGCCGCCGCGCTGCGGACCGGCGGCCGCTACCTGGTCACCGACGCGGGGGAGGGCACCGGCACCCGTCTGGCCCTCTCACTGGCCCGCCGCCACCGCGCCCACATCGTGCTGCTCGCCCCGTCCCACCGCCCGCTGCCGGCCGATGCCCGCCTCGTCCAGGCCAGGGGCCGGCTCGCCCGCCACGACGACGTACGCGCCGCCGTCCGCACGGCGCTGCACCACTTCGGCGGCCTGGACGGCGTGCTGCACTGCGCCGACCCCGGCGCGGCCCGCCCGCTGTCCCGGCTGTCCGCCGCGGGCGCCCGCCAGGCGCTGGCCGACACCGTCACCGGCGCCGGCCACCTGGACCGCGCCACGGCCGAACTGCCCCTGGACTTCTTCGCGTCGGTCACCTCGGCCGCCGCCTACCGGGCGGGCATCGGCGCGGCGATCCCGGCCGCGGTGGGCCGCGCCCTGGGCGCGCTGGCCGCCGACCGTGCCCGCCTGGCCGGTGAGGGCCTGCGCCGCGGCGTTACGGTCGCGGCGTCCTGGCCCGCCGGCACCGACCGGCTCACCGCCCTGGCCCAGGCGCTGGCCTGCGGCCGCAGCGAACTGACGGTGAACGCCGCACCCGCACGCTGAAAGAAGGAAGGGGGGCGGGGCGGGCGGCGGCCGGTCACGGAGCGTGCCGGTGTCCGGCGCGGCATCCCAGTCGTATGACAAGGTCGCCCGCCCGCCCCGGCCACCCCATGACAGATCCCCCCGCCGCCCGCACCCGCCATGACAGGACGCGGGCAGGAATCCCGCCTTCCCGCCCCCCTCTTGCCACCCGGCGCCATAAACGCGTTGACGCTGCGTGCACCCCCTGGCAAGGCTCGGGAAGCTCCGTCCCACCCACGGACTCCTCGGGAAGGCGTGCGAGATTGATGAACGTACTGATCGTCGAGGACGACGACGGAATGGCCGAGGCGCTCCAGCAGATGCTGGGCATGCACGGCTACGCCACCCAGCACACCCGCACCGGATCCGCCGCCCTGGACCAACTGCCCGCCGCCGACCTGGTACTGCTCGACCTCGTCCTGCCCGACCTGGCCGGCCACGAGGTGTGCCGGCGCATCCGGGAACAGTCCTGCGTACCGATCATCGTGCTCAGCGGCAGCCACCACGAACTGGACCAGGTCCTGGCCCTGAACTCCGGCGCCGACGATTTCGTCCCCAAGCCCTTCGGACGCTACGAACTGCTCGCCCGCATCGGCGCGGTGCTGCGCCGCGGCGCGGGCTGCCTGCGGCACGGCGGGGGCCCGGCCGCCGATGCCGTCCCCCCGCCCGTCGTCCCCGCCCAAAGGCGCCCGCTCACCCCCCAGAGCGCCCCCCGCCCCCAACTCACCGTCCGCCCCGAGCCCGCCGCCGCCCCGCCGCCCCGCGCCGCGGCCGCCCCCGCACCGGCGAAGGGACCGGACCCCGAGACCCAACAGCGCCGCCCCGAGACCCAACAGCGCCACCTGGAGACCCAACAGCGCCATCTGGAGGCAGAACAGCGCCACCTGCGGGCCGGCCCGCTGCGTCTGGACGCGCGTACCCGCAAGGTCCACCTGCACGACGGTGAAGTGCGCGTCACGCGCAAGGAGTTCGACCTGCTCGCGATGCTTTTGGAGGAGCCGGGCACGGTACTGCGCCGCGAGGAGATCATGGCCCAGGTGTGGGACGAGAACTGGTTCGGCTCCACCCGCACCCTGGACGTCCACGTCGGCTCCCTGCGCGGCAAACTCGGCTCCCCGCAGTGGATCGAAACGGTCCGTGGCGTCGGCTACCGCCTCACCGTCCCGGCCGCCACCGCCGCCTTGTGCCCGGCCGCCCACGGCTGACGCACACGGGCGCCCCGCCCGGCGGACCGAACAGGCCACCCTGGCCCCGTCCTCGTCCTCGTCCGTACGCGTCGGGGCGCAGGCCGGTGTGGTGGATGAAGGTTCTGCCGAAGCTGCCGAAGCCGGCCTCGGCGGCGCTCGCGACGGTCCGGTCGGGCACAAGGTCGCACGGGCCAACGGTTCGCCTTGCCGGGCGCTGCCCGGCGGGACGGCCCGCACCGGTTTGCCGCCCTTCGGCCGCGACGCCGTCGGCCCCGCCCACGGCGTCGTCGTCACCGTCCACCCCGGCGAGTACGACGGCCGCCCGGGCAGGGTCAATCAGCCTCCCGGCGCGCCGCCTTGGCGATGTTGCGGGCCATGCCGCCGAAGACCACCGCGTGGAACGGCGCCACCGACCACCAGTACAGATGCCCCAGCAGGCCGCGCGGGTGGAACACCGCGCGCTGGCGGTAGCGGGTGCGGCCCGCGCCGTCCTGTTCCACCCACATCTCCAGCCAGGCAAGGCCGGGCAGGCGCATCTCGGCCCGCAGCCGCAGCAGCCGGCCCGGCAGGATCTCCTCCACCCGCCAAAAATCCAGGGAGTCACCCACCCGCAGGCGGTGCGCGTCCCGCCGGCCCCGGCGCAGACCGACCCCGCCCACCAGCCGGTCCAGCAGCCCGCGCACCGCCCAGGCCAGCGGGAAGGAGTACCAGCCGTGCTCGCCGCCGATGCCCTCGACGACCCGCCACAGCGCCTGCGGGGAGGCCTCCACCACCCTGGTGCGGCGGTCGGTGTAGAGGCTGCCGCCGGCCCAGTGCGGGTCGGTGGGCAGCGGGTCGCTGGGCACCCCGGCCACCGAGGCCGAGGACCACCGGGTGGTGACCTGTGCGTCGCGCACCCGCCGCAGCGCCAGGCGCAGCGCCCGGTCGAAGGGCAGCGGCCGGCCCGGGCCGTCGGGAACGTAGCGGGCGATGTCGTGCTCCTGGCACACCACCTCATGGCGCAGCGACTGCGCCAGCGGCCGGGCGATGGCGTGCGGCACCGGGGTGATCAGCCCCACCCAGTACCCCGACAGCCGGGGCGTCAGCAGGGGGACGGGCACGATCAGCCGGTGCGGCAGCCCGGCGGCCTCGGCGTACGCCCGCATCATGCCCCGGTAGGTCAGCACGTCCGGGCCGCCGATGTCGAAGGCGCGGTTCAGGTCCGCGGGCAGGCCGGCGCAGGCGACGAGGTAGCGCAGCACGTCGCGCACCGCGATCGGCTGGATGCGGGTGCGCACCCAGCTGGGCGTCACCATCACCGGCAGCCGCTCGGTGAGATGGCGCAGCATCTCGAAGGACGCCGAACCCGAGCCGATGATGACCGCCGCGCGCAGCACCGCACTGGGCACCGCCGAGTCGAGGAAGATGCGGCCCACCTCGGCCCGCGAGCGCAGGTGCGGCGAGAGCCTGGCCGGGCTCACCCCGGCCGGGGTCAGCCCGCCCAGATACACGATGCGGGCCACCCCCGCCGCCCGCGCCTGCTCGGCGAACGTACGCGCCGCCCGCCGGTCGGTGTCCTCGAATCCGGCGCCCGTGTCCAGCGCGTGCACCAGGTAGTACGCCACCTCGATGCCCCGCAGGGCATCGGCCAGCGACCGCGCGTCGGTCACATCGCCGCGCACCACCTCCACCCGACCGGCCCACGGGTGATCGCGCAGCTTGTGCGGGGAGCGGGCCAGGCACCGCACCCGGTGGCCGGCCGCCAGCAGTTCGGGGACCAGCCGCCCGCCGATGTAGCCGGTGGCGCCCGTCACCAGGACGTGCCGCCCGCCCGCGGGCACCTGCCCACGCGCCTGCCCGGACGCCTCCTGGGCGGACGGCTCCTGGGCGGGTGCCTCCTCGTGTTCGCTCACGTGCGCTGCCGCCTCGTTTCGGTGCCGGGGGAGCGGGGCCGCTTCACCCCCGCAGTCTCACCCGCCGCGCCCCGCACCGCGACACACGCCCTCAAGGCGCGGCCGCGGCCCTCCTCCCGCACGATATTGAAAAGGGTGGTTCGGGGCACTCGGCGATGACGGCGAGTCAGGGAGGCAAAGGATGGCACTGCGTCATCGACTGATCAGGGTGAGTCCGGCCACGGTGTGGTCCGTCCTCGCCGACGGCAGCCGCTATGCCCAGTGGGTGGTGGGAACCGCCTCCTCAAAGCCGGTGCGCGGCCACTGGCCCGCCGTCGGCGCGGCCCTGGAATACCAGGTACGGCTGGGCCCCGTCCGGGCCACCAACGAGACGGTCGTGCGGCGCTGCGAGGAAGGCTCCACCCTGGAACTGGAGGCCAAGGCAGGCGTCCTTGGCACCGCCCGGATCGCCATCGAACTGCGGCCCTGGGGCGAACACTGCCTGGTCATCGTGGACGAACACCCGCTGCGCGGCATGGGCGGCGCCCTGCACAACGCCGGCGTGGAGGCACTGATCCAGCTGCGCCACCGCGCGATGCTCGCCCGCCTCGCCCAGGTCTGCGAAGCCGAGGCGCAGCGCCCGCGCCGCGCCCTGGGCACGGTGACCGGCCCGCAGGGCGGCGAAGCGCATGCCTGACGCGGTGGTGATCGGGGCCGGCCCCAACGGACTGGTCGCCGCCAACCTCCTGGCCGATGCCGGGTGGAGCGTGACGGTCCTGGAGGAGCAGAGCGAGCCCGGCGGCGCGGTGCGCCACGACCGTGGCGTGCACCCCGACTTCGTCAACGACCTCTTCAGCTCCTTCTATCCGCTGGCCGCCGCCTCGCCCATCCTGCGGCGGCTGCGCCTGCACGAGTACGGCCTGCACTGGAGCCACGCCCCGCACGTCCTGGCCCACCCCCTCAGCGACGGCAGCTGCGCCGTCCTGGACCGCCGGGTCGAGGTCACCGCCGACTCCCTGGAGGCCTTCGCCGCCGGCGACGGCGCGGCCTGGCAGCGCCTGCACGACCTGTGGCACGACATCCACCCCGACATCCTGGACGCCCTGTTCACCCCCTTCCCGCCGGTGCGGGCCGCCGCACGCCTGGCCTGGCGGCTCAAGACGGCCGGCGCCCTGCACCTGGCCCGCACCCTGGTGCTGCCGGTGCGCCGCCTGGGCGAGGAGGAGTTCCGGGGCGAGGGCGGCCGCCTGCTGCTGGCGGGCAACGCCCTGCACGCCGACCTGGCGCCCGAGGCGGCGGGCAGCGGCGGCTTCGGCTGGCTCATGGCCCTGCTGGGCCAGAGCTACGGCTTTCCCGTCCCGGTCGGCGGCGCCGGCGAACTGATCCAGGCACTCGTCGCCCGCCTGCACGCGCGCGGCGCCACCGTGCAGTGCGGCCGCCGGGTCCAGGAGATCATCGTCAGCGGCGGGCGGGCCGTCGCGGTGCGCACCGCGGACGGCGACACTGTGCCCGCCGCCCGCGCCGTCCTGGCCGACGTGTCCGTGCCCGCCCTGTACGGCGAACTGGTCGCCGCCGAGCACCTGCCCGGCCAGCTCCTGGCCGACCTGCGCCGCTTCCAGTGGGACTTCGCCACCTTCAAGGTCGACTGGGCGCTCGAGGGGCCGGTGCCCTGGCAGGCCAAGGAGGCCGCCGGCGCGGGCACCGTCCACCTGGCCGACGGGGTGGACGAACTCACCCGGTTCGCCGCGCAGCTGGCCATGCACCAGGTACCCGACCGGCCCTTCCTGCTCTTCGGCCAGATGACGACCGCGGACGCCACCCGCTCACCCGCCGGCACCGAGTCCGCCTGGGCCTACACCCACGTGCCGCAGGACATCCGCGCCGACGCCGGCGGGCAGCACATCACCGGCGCCTGGAGCCCGGCGGAGCAGGAGCGGATGGCCGACCGCGTCGAGGAGCAGGTCGAGCGCTTCGCCCCGGGCTTTCGCGCCCTCATCCGCGCCCGCCGCATCCTGGCCCCCACCACCCTGCAGTCCATGGACCGCAACCTGCACGGCGGGGCGCTCAACGGTGGCACCACCTCCCTGCACCAGCAGCTGTTCTTCCGCCCTTCGCCGGGCACCGGCCGCCCCGAGACCCCCATCCCCGGCCTCTTTCTGGCCTCGGCCGGCGCCCACCCCGGCGGCGGCGTCCACGGAGCCCCCGGCGCCAACGCGGCCCGCGCCGCCCTGCGCCGCCGGCTGCCCCTGCTGTCCAAGGCCCAGCGCAGGCTCACCGCCCGCGACCGCACCGGCACCAGGCACCCCCGCCCCTAACCGGCGCGCCGCCGCCCGTCGAGGAAGGAGCCCGGCATGCGCGACAGCCCGCTGAGCGGGCGCACCGTCGTGGTGACCGGGGCGGCCCGGGGCGTGGGCGCCGCGCTCGCCCGGGAACTGGCCCGCCGGCACGCCAGGGTCGCCCTGCTGGGGCACGAGCGGGCCGCCCTGGAGGAGCTGGCGGCCGCGCTGCCCGCCCCGGCACTGGCCCTCGAGGTCGACGTCACCGACCCGGCCGCCCTGCGCAGCGCCGCCCACCGCGTGCGGGAGCGCCTGGGCCGGCCGTCCGCCGTCATCGCCAACGCGGGCATCGCACAGGCCGGGCCGATCGAGAGCGCCGACCCCCGCGCGTGGCGCCGGGTCATCGAGGTGAACCTCACCGGCAGCGCATTCACCGCCCAGGCCTTCCTGCCGGACCTGCTGCACACCCGCGGCTACTACCTGCAGATCGCCTCCACGGCCGCGCTGGGCGCCGTCCCCCTGCTGAGCGCCTACTGCGCCTCCAAGGCGGGCGCCGAAGCCTTCGCCCACGCCCTGCGCGCCGAGACGGCCCACCGCGGCATGGCGGTGGGCATCGCCTACCTCAACTGGGTCGACACCGACATGCTCCGCGAGGTCCACACCCACCCGGGCCTCAGGGAGCCACGCCGTCTCCTGCCGCCCCCGGCCCGCCGCCTCCTGCCCACGGCCCAGGTCGCCGCCCGCCTCGCCCGCACCGTCGAAGAGCGCCGCACCGCCCTCTACCTGCCCGCCTGGACCCGGCTGGCACAGGCGGGCCGGGCCCTGCTGCCGCCCCTGGTCACCCGCCTGTCCCGGGCCCGCTTCCAGCACCGGCCCCCCGGCCTGCCCCTGGCCCAGAGCGGCCCGCTGGGCGAGGGGGGCCGGGCCGATCAGGCCGCCCGGGGCGGCGCCCGCTGACGAGAGGGGCGAGGCTGGAAGCGGCACACACCCGCCCTCCTTTGGCAGACGAGAGGTACGGAGGCGCCGATGGAGCCCGTCAAGGCCCTGGAACGCATCGCCTTCCTGCTCGAACGCGGCCGCGCCCCCACCTACCGGGTCCGGGCCTTTCGCACCGCGGCCGACGTGATCGGCCGGCTGGCCGAGGGCGAGACCGCGCGCCGCGCCGCCGACGGCTCCCTGGAAGCCCTCAAGGGCATCGGGCCCAAGACCGCCGCCGTCATCCGCGAGGCGCTGGCCGGCACCGTGCCGCACTATCTGGAGCGCCTGGAGGAGGAGGCCCGCGCCCCGCTGGCCCAGGACGAGGCCGGCGCCCGGCTGCGGGCGCTGCTGCGCGGCGACTGCCATCTGCACTCCGACTGGTCCGACGGCGGCAGCCCCATCGAGGCGATGGGCCGCGCCGCCCGCGAGATCGGCCACGAGTGGGCCGTGCTCACCGACCACTCGCCGCGGCTGACCATCGCCCGCGGACTGTCCCCCGACCGGCTGCGCGAACAGCTGGCGGTCATCGCCGAACTCAACCGGCAGTGGGCCCCCTTCCGCCTGCTGACCGGCATCGAGTGCGACATCCTGGAGGACGGCTCCCTGGACCAGGAGCCGGAGCTGCTGGACCGGCTCGATGTCGTGGTCGTCTCGGTGCACTCCAAACTGCGCATGGACGCCGCCGCGATGACCCGGCGCATGGTCGCCGCCGTCAGCAACCCGCGGGCCGACGTGCTGGGCCACTGCACCGGCCGCCTGGTCACCGGCCGCGGCAGGCCGCCCTCCCAGTTCGACGCGGACGAGGTGTTCGCCGCCTGCGCCGCCGCCGGAACGGCCGTGGAGATCAACAGCCGCCCCGAACGCCTCGACCCGCCCCGCCACCTGCTGCGCCGGGCCGTCGACGCCGGGACGCTGTTCTGCGTGGACACCGACGCCCACGCGCCCGGCCAGCTGGACTGGCAGATCACCGGATGCGCGCGGGCCGAGGAGTGCGGCGTACCGGCCGAGCGGGTGGTGACCACCTGGACGGCCGAGGAAGTCCTGTCCTGGACCCGGGCCGGCCGCGCCCGCACCACCCCCTGAGAGCCTTCTCCTTGAACTCAGAGGGCGCTGTTCAGCACCCGGTCGGGGGTGAGCGGCAGCTCCCGCAGCCGCACCCCGGTCGCATGGTGCACCGCGTTGCCGATCGCCGCCGCCGTCCCGACGATGCCGATCTCCCCGATGCCCTTGCTGCCCATCGGATTGAGGTGCGGATCGTCCTCCTCGATCCAGTGCGCCTCGATGTCGGGCACATCGGCGTGCGCGGGCACGTGGTACGACGCCAGATCGCACTCCGCGAAGTCACCGAAGGCGCCGTCCATCGTGCTGCTCTCCGTCAGCGCCATCCCCAGCCCCATCGTCATGGCGCCGATGAACTGCGAGCGGGCGGTACGGGGGTTGAGGATGCGCCCGGCGGCGTAGACGCCGAGCAGCCGGCGCACCCGCACCTCCCCGCTCACCGTGTCCACGCCGACCTCGGCGAAGTGGGCGCCGAAAGCGTGCCGGGCATAGTCACTGCCGGCGTCGGCGCTGCCCGCCGTGTCGGCCGTGGCGCCCACCCCCTCCGGCGGCAGCTGCTGCCCCCGCTGTTCCGACAGGCGCCCGGCCAGCCGCGTACAGGCCTCGTGCACCGCCCACCCCCACGACGCCGTGCCCGAGGAGCCGCCGGCCAGCGGCGCCGTGGGCAGGTCACTGCTGCCGATCTCGGTGCGCACCCGCTCCACCGGCACTCCCAGCGCGTCGGCGGCGACCTGCGCGAGCACCGTACGGGCCCCGGTGCCGATGTCGGTGGCGTTGACCCGGACCACGAACCGCCCGTCCGGGTGGGCGTGGGCACTGGCCCGGCACGGTGCGACGATCACCGGGTAGGTGGCCGCGGCGACCCCGCTGCCCACCAGCACCGGCCCCTCGGCTCGCGTGCGGGGCCGCGGATCGCGCCCGGACCAGCCGAATCGGCGGGCCCCCTCGCGCAGACACTCGGCCAGGTGCCGGCTGCTGAACGGCCGCCCGCTGTCGGGCTCGGTGCCGGTGTCGTTGCGCAGCCGCAGCTCGACGGGGTCGATGTCGAGGGCGAGGGCGAGTTCGTCCATCGCCGACTCCAGCGCGTACATGCCCGGCGTCTCGCCCGGGGCCCGCATCCACGACGGGGTGGGCACATCGAGCGGCACCGCATGGTGGGTGGTGCGGCCGTGCGGCGAGGCGTACATGACGCGGGTGGCGGCGGCGGCCGTCTCCATGAACTCCTTGACGCGGGAGGTGTGCGCGGTCACCTCATGGATCACCGAGGTCAGCCTGCCGTCGCGCTCGGCGGCCAGCCGCACCCGGTGCAGCGTCGGCGCGCGGTGCCCCACCACGGCCGCCAGCTGCCGCCGGGGCAGGGCGAGTTTGACCGGCCGGCCAATCTCGCGGGCGGCCATGGCGGCGAGCACCACATGCGGACGCGGCGTGCCCTTGCAGCCGAAACCGCCGCCGACGTGTTCGGAGACGACCGTGACCTGCTCCTTGGACAGCCCGAACAGGCCCGCCAGCACATCGCGGACGGTGCTCGCGCCCTGGCTGGAGTCGTACACGCTCAGCCGCCCGTCCTGCCAGTGGGCGGTGGCCGCGTGCGGCTCCATGGGGTGGTTGTGCAGCGGCGGCACCCGGTAGCGGGCATCCACGCGCACCGGCGCGGCCGCGAACGCCCCCTCCGCGTCGCCGCGCACATGTTCTCCCGAGGTGCCGTCCGAGTCCTCGGGTACGTAGGCGTCGGGATGCCCGGCGCGCAGGGTGACGTCGTGGGGCTCCTCGGCGCAGCTCACCCGCACGGCTGCGGCGCCCTCGCGCGCCGCCTCCAGGCTGTCGGCGACGACCAGCGCCACATACCAGCCCCGGTGCGGGACACGGGCGTTCTGCAGCACCGCCAGCGTCGCGTCGTCCGGCTCGGCAAGGCGCGGCGCGTTCAGATGGCTGAGGACCGTGATGACGCCGGGCAGCGCCAGCGCCGCCCGGTCGTCGAGGGCCGTGATCTCGCCGCGCGCCACCGTGGCCGCGACGGGCCAGGCATAGGCGCACCCGGGGGGCGTGTGCTCGGCGGCGTAACGGGCGATCCCGTGCACCTTGTCGCGGCCCTCCCTGCGCTCGAGGTCCGCGCCGAGCGCGTTGACGGTGTCCGGCATGAGGTTTCTCCCTGGAGCGAGGGGCACGGCGAGGGGCACAAAGGGCGGGCGCAGGTCAGGGCGCGGGGGGCGCGGCGCTCAGCCGCCGCAGGACGTCGCAGGCGAGATTGCGGGCCAGGCGCACCTTGAACGCGTTGTCCCGCAGCGGCTCGGCGTCCGCGAGCTCCGCCTCCACGGCCCGCGCGAACACCTCCTCGCCCACCGCCTGGCCCAGCAGCGCCTGTTCGGCACGGCGGGCGCGCCAGGGCCGGTGGGCCAGCCCGCCGAACGCGATCCGCACCTGGTCCACCACCCCCTCCCGCACGCCCAGCACCACGGCGACCGAGGCGAGCGCGAAGGCGTAGGAGGCACGGTCGCGCGCCTTGCGGTAGGCCGAGACCGCTCCCGGCGCCGCGGGCGGCAGCAGCACCCCGGTGATGAGCTCGCCGGGCGCGATCTCGGTGTCCAGCTCCGGGCGCCCGCCCGGCAGCCGGTGGAACTCGGCGGCCGGCAGCGTCCGCGCGCCCCGCGGGCCCTGCAGCTCGACCCGGGCGTCGAGCGCGGCGAGCGCGACCGCCATGTCGGAGGGGTGGGTGGCGATGCACTGCGCCGAATGGCCCAGCACGGCGTGGTCGCGGTGGACGCCCTCGCGCGCCCCGCACCCGGTGCCCGGCTCGCGCTTGTTGCACGGCTTGCCCAGGTCCTGGAAGTAGGGGCAGCGGGTGCGCTGGAGCAGATTGCCGCCGGTGGTGGCCATGTTGCGCAGCTGGCCGGAGGCGCCCGCCAGCAGCGCCTGGGAGAGCACCGGATAGCGGCTGCGCACCAGCGGATGGGCGGCCAGGTCACTGTTGCGCACCGTCGCACCGGCCCGCACCGAGCCGTCGGCGAGCTCCTCGACCCTGTCCAGCGGCAGCCGGCTGACGTCGATGAGCGTGCGGGGCCGCTCCACGCCCAGCTTCATCAGGTCGACGAGGTTGGTTCCGCCACCCAGGTAGCGCGAGGTGGGCCGGCCGGCGTGCGCGGCGGTCGCCTCGTCGACGCTGTGGGCCCGTACGTACATGAACGACTTCACCGGACCGCCCCCTCGGCGCTCCCGGCGGCCCCGGGGCTCTCGGCGGTCGCGGCGTCCTCGACGGCCTCGACGATGTGCGGATAGGCGCCGCAGCGGCACAGGTTGCCGCTGAGCCGCTCACGGATCTCCGGCCTGCTCAGCGCCACCGGCGCGCCGGCGGCCGCGCCCGGGTCCGTCACGTGCGAGGGATGGCCCGCCGCGGCCTCCGCCAGGACACCGGCGGCCGAACAGATCTGCCCCGGGGTGCAGTACCCGCACTGGAACGCGTCGCGCTCCACGAAGGCCCGCTGCAGCGGGTGCGGGCCCTTACCGCCGGCGGCCCGCAGCCCCTCGACGGTGGTGATGTCGCACCCTTCCAGGGCGACGGCCAGCAGCAGACAGCTGTTGGCGCGCCGCCCGTCGACCAGGACGGTGCAGGCACCGCACTGCCCGTGGTCACAGCCCTTCTTGGCGCCCGTCAGATCCAGCTGCTCCCGCAGGACGTCCAGCAGGGTGGAGCGGTGATCGACGACGGGCTCGCACGGCCTGCCGTTCACTTTCATGGGCACTGGTGAATGGAACACATCGGTTCCCATGGCGCTCTGCTCCCTCGTCCCGGCCGTCTGCGTGACGTCATCGCGTATCCAGCCTGAGTCAGGACACACGTTCCGGCATGCCGGGAGCGCGCGCGGTGTCAGTGCTGCCGGTCTCCCGCGCAGCGCCACAGCACGTGCACGACCCGCAGCACCGCGAGGGGCACGGCGAGCGCGGCGCCCACCAGCGGCAGGCTCTTGTCCAGGGCGGCCGGCAGCTGCCACAGGAAGACCGGACCGGCGACCGCCCCGAACACCACCGCCCCCAGGAAGCAGGCGCTGAGCAGCGCGTATCCGATCTCGACGGTGATCGCGTCCCGTTCGGCCTGGCTGCGGCGGCGTGTCCCCATGCGCAGAGCGTACTGAGGCCCCTGGCGGGTGCGGCAGGCGGCGGTCGGCTGCGGCCGTCGATGGCCCGCTACGCCACCGGAGCCGCCCTCACCGGCCAGGGGTGAGGGCGAGCCGGTGGAGGTCCTCCAGCGCGTCCAGCAGGACGGTGCCCTGGTGCCAGGTGATCCAGGAGCCCATGGTGCGGCCGGTGGTGCCCAGCTCCCGCAGCTGCGCCTGGGTGAAGCCGGCCAGCGGGCGGGCGTGGTGGGAGGAGATGACGCCGCGCACGGTGTCCTGGCCGTCGAGGAGGGGGATGCTGTGGACGCCGCGGCTGCCGGAGGTCAGGATCACCCGGCGCGTCTCGTCGTCGAAACCGGGCGAGGACTCGACTTCCTTGACGGTGACCTGACGGCTGGCGGCGGCCGCCCGTGAACAGGCGGTGTTGCCCTCGACGAACGCGAAGTAGTCGGTGAAGTGCCGGGGGTGCCCGGCGTGTTTCGCCAGCCGCAGGACGTCGTCCTCCATGAGCTGCACGTTGCCCATGTCGGTCTCGGTGACGCTCATGACGCGGCGCAGCGCGGCGCCCAGGACCTCGCCCTGGTTGGCGGCGTCGAGCGTGCCGGCCCTCAGCGCGGTCAGGTCGGGCGCCGGGTGCCGGGTCCGCCGGGGCAGCCACACCTCGGCTCCGGGCGCCGGTCCCGGGGTGCGGGCGACCGCGGCGGCCAGCTGGTGCAGTTTGATGTTGGCCCGCTGGGACGCCTGGCGCATCAGTGCGAACGCCGCCTGCGGTTCGGCCAGGCGGTAGCGCTCGACCAGGATGCCCTCGGCCAGCGCGATCCTGGGCCGCGTCCGCGCCTGGACCTCCAGCTCGGCCACCTGTCCGCGCAGCTGTTCGGCGGTGGCGCGCAGCTGTTCCAGTTCGTCCCCGGGCGGGGCAGGGAGCCGGGCGTCGGGCTGTTCGTCGGGCGACGGGGGCACAGTCGAAACGGTCGTCAAGCTCTCTCCCCAGGCCGCACCCTTACGGCCGTCTCGCCGGTCGGTGAGCAGCACGGCCGTCGACGCCGGCACCGGTCCCGACCAGCTCGTTCCGCAGCCGGGACTGCTCCTCACACACGCTGCAGCGACCGTATCGGGCCCTGCCCGTCATGTCATGACCGGCCCCGAATTCCAGCCGCCGACGGGGGGCGCTTTCCGGCCGCGAACAGGGCGCCGTGGGCCGGGCGTTCCACCGCAACGGGACGACGGGCGGGCCCACGGGGGTTCAAAGACAGGCTCTCAGCGCAGCCACTGCTCCTGGTCGGCGGGACGGTACAGGGTGATGGCCTTGGGCAGCTTGTCCAGCACCAGGCGCCGGTAGGTGGCGTCGGTCACCTCGCCGTCGTAGGCGAAGTGCGGCTCGCCCTCCAGGACTTCCAGCTCCAGCCGGCGCACCTGGGCGGTGGTCAGCACCCGGGAGCTGTGCAGGGTCCCGCTCAGCACGGCCAGCAGCAGCCGGGTGCGGGCCAGCGGGGTGCCCGCGTCCACGGCGCGCACGTCCAGCAGCCCGTCGTCGAGCTGGGTGCGGTAGGTGGGGGCGAAACCGGCCGGATGGTAGATGCCGTTGCCCGCGAAGAGCAGCCAGATGCTGCGGCGCCGGCCGTTGATGACCACCGAGAGCGGGCTGCCGGTGGCCAGCACCTTGGCCAGCCCCACGGTGAGCGCGGGCCACTTGCCGATCCGCTTCTCCAGCCGCTCGCGGGCGTGCACGAGTTCGGAGTACACCCCGATGCTGAACGTATTGAGGAAGAGCTGCTGCTCCGCGCCCCCGGGCCCCGGCGCCCCGGGTGCGGCGGTCGCGGCGGGGGAGGAGGCCCGGCCCACGTCGGCGGTGACCGCCTCGCCCGCCCGGATCGCGCGGGCGACGTCCTCCAGGCTCTGGTTGCCGAGGTCGGCGGCGAAGTGGTTGAAGGTGCCGCCGGGGAAGACCGCGAGCGGCACGTGGTGGCGGGCGGCCGTCGCGCTGCCCGCGTTGACGGTGCCGTCCCCGCCGCACACCCCCAGCGCCCCGCCGTCCGCAAGCGCCCGCCCGGCCGCCTCGTCCAGCAGCGCCACGAGGTCGTCACCGGGCTCGAACACGGTGATCGACGCCTCGGGCAGCAGCGTGCGCAGCGCCTCGGCGGTGTCCTTGGACCAGGCGACGCCGGAGGACGGGTTGACCACCAGGTGCAGGCCCTTGCCGTCCGGCAGCGCGGGGGCGGGCCGGCGCGGGGGAGCGGCGGCCGCCGCGGCCTCCGGCTTCACCGGCCACCAGCGGCAGGTCAGCAGCGCGGCGCCCACCCCCACGACCACCCCGGCGGCCACCCGGCCCCGGTGGCCCAGGCTTCCGCGGCCGCGCAGATGGGCAAGGCCCGCGGCGAACGGCAGCACGGCCAGGCCGTGCCGGGGCGACTCCAAAGCGACCCCGCAGGCGAAGGCGGCGGCCGACGCCAGCGGACTGGCGGGCAGCGAAGCCGCCAGGGGACGCTCCGCCGCGGGACGGGGCCGAAGAAGAGGACGGGGACGGCGGGCGGCCGGGTTGACCAGCGTCCGGCTGACCGCCGTGACGATCGCCACCGAGCCCAGGCCGCGCAGCGCGGCCCGGCGGGCGCTGCGCCCGCCCGAGGCGCCGAGCGCGGCCGCCGCGCCCAGCCACACGGCCTCGCTGCCCGCGGCCCGGCGCAGCAGCGCGAGCGCGGACCGCGCCCGCCCGGGCTGCGGCCCGGCGAAGGCCGCGGCCACCCGGATTCCCGGACCCGGTATCTTCCCCAGCCGACCAGGTCGCTTCATACCCTCGCTCCACCCCTGCACCTAGAAATCCGCCGCGCGCGGACCGGCCCGGCCCGCGGCGCTGCCTCACCCTAGCCGCGCCCGCTCTTTCGTTCGGGAAGATGGTTCACCCGCACCGCTCCGCTAGCATGATCGAACTCACGACGATCGCCCTGATAGCCCGACCGGCCCCAGAAATACACGCTATCTAGCACAAAAAAGTGAGCCATTTAACTAAAATCTAACAAATCGGCCAAGCCCTTGATATCGATAGCAACGCGAATAAAGTCGCAAGAAAATCGCAGAATTCTGCTCTCCGCACTGCGCCGCCCACGGGTACTGCTGTGGACCGCGGCCGGTGCGGTGGCCCTCGCGTTCCTGATCGCACTGGAGATCGCCGCACGCCACTACGGCCTGCCCGGACCGATCGCCAACCAGGCGCGCGAAGTGCTCTTCGCCCCCAAGTCGGGCCCGCTGCTGTACGCCAGCATGGCGCTGATGATGGTGGTCCTCACCTGGCGCCAGCGCGCCGTCGCGGCCGCCGCCGCCGTCGGGATCGACCTCGTCTTCTTCCTGGTGCGCTGGATCGTCGGCGCCGACATGATGTTCGGCAACGGCGCGCTGTGGGTGATCCTGGGATACGGGGCCATCGCCCTGACCCGCCGCACCGGCCAGGAACGCGTCCTGCTGCTCAAGGGCGTCGGCCTGGGCCTGCTCCTGGTGGCCGGCCGCAAGACCGGCGACACCTGGCTGCTGATCACCTCCAAGACCCGCCCCACCGTCCTGGACCAGTACGTGGCCACCGCCGACCACGCCCTGGGCAACCCGTCCTGGCTGGCCGGCCGCATCGTCGAGGCCACCGGCCCCGTCGGCGCGCACGTCCTTGACTGGGTCTACATCCAGCTCGCGGTCGCCGCGGTCGCCGTCTCCCTCTACCAGCTGCGCAACGTGGCCACCGAGCGCCGCTTCCCCGGCCACTACCTGGTGCGCACCTTCCTGGTCATCGGCCTCCTGGGACCGGCCATCTACATGATCTTCCCGGTGGTCGGCCCGATCTTCACCTACGGCACCGGCGCCTTCGGCACCGGCGGCCAGCAGTGGGCGCTGGCCGACCTGTGGCCCCACACCCCGCCACCGCTGGGCACCCCGCACGCCATACCGTTCGACGAGATCACCCCCCGCAACTGCATGCCCAGCCTGCACACGGCATGGGCCACCGCGATCTTCATCCACTCCCGCAAGGGCCCGCGCCTGCTGCGCTACGCCGGCACGTTCTGGCTGATCGCCACCCTCGGCGCGACCCTGGGATTCGGCTATCACTACGGCGCCGACATCGTCGCCGGCGTGGTCTTCGCCTTCACCATCGACGCGGCCCTGCGCGCCCTGGACCGCGGCTGGGACCGCTCGGGAATCCTGCTGGTCGTCCACGGCACGGTCGTCTTCACGCTGATGCTGGTCTCCTACCGCTATCTGCCGGTGCAGATGGCCGACCACCCGTGGATATTCGGACCGCTCCTCGTCCTGGCGATGATCTCGGTGATCCACGGTTACGTACGGACCACCCGGCTGTGGGAACCCAAGACCGCACCGGCCCAGCAACCAGAACCCCAGCCCGAAATGGCGTGAGCACGCAAACACCGGAACACGACAGGAATACGGGAGCGGGTGAGCGCAGCGGCTAGGGCCTGTCCGGCGGATCATGCCGCGGGCCGCGGGGTCTGGCACTTCCCCAAGCTCTCGGCTTCGCTCGAGCAGGGGAGACCCCAACCCTGCGGCGTTGTCGTCGGTTGTCAACTCCCCCGAGCTCTCGGCTCCGCTCGAGCAGGGGGCACCCCCATCGCGTTGCCGCCCTCCTCCGCCTTGCATCTCGACGCACCAGACCCCGCTCACCTGCACCGACGGGTGGCCGCCACCCCGCCGCGACCTGATCCGCCGGACAGGCCCTAGCGCGGCGTGCTCTCATCCGCCCGGAACGGGCCGCCGTGGCCGGGCACGATCAGATCCGCCGCGGCCAGCACCCGCAGCCGGGAGGCGCGCAGCACCCCCAGGTCGGGCGCCACCGGGTCCTGCGCCGGGCCCTTGGCGTGCCACCACAGGTCACCGGCGAAAGCGACCACCCCCGAGTCCGTGCCCGCCAGCAGCGTGATGTCCTCCGGGCTGTGGCCCGGCGTGCGGATCAGCCGCAGCGACGGAGTGAGCTCGTAGCCCTCGGCGTCCCGGTTGTGCCACTGATCACCTTGGTACTCCACCTTGTGGTCGTGCACCCGGGCCCGCCCGAACAGGCCCACGTTCATGGTGTTGTCCGGGTGGTGATGGCTGAGCACGACATCGGTGATGTCCTCGGGGCCAAGGCCCAGCTCCCGCAGCGGGCCCAGGATGTCCTCGCGGCTCGCCACCATGCCCGGATCGAAGATCACATGCCGTCCGGCATCGGACACGTAGGAGACGGTGGCGGCGACCCCGGGGCCGGTGGAGCCGACGTAACCGGTGGTCAAAATCGTGTATACGGCGCTGCGGCCGAGCGGTGCGTCTGTCATGTCCCTCATCCTTGCGGCCGCCCCGACCGCTCACGAGTGGCACATCTGCCGCTGATCGCAGGATTACTGCCACACCGGCTGCCACACTGTGCGCGTGCCCCCCTTCACCACCGTCGCCGCCTACGCCCCGCCCGGAGCCGGCCTGCTCGCCGCCGGCATCGTCGCCGAGACCTTCGGCCCGCACGGCACGGCACTGCCCGGCTTCGACTTCGCCCTGTGCACCGACCGCCCGGGCCCCCTCGCCACCGACGTCGGCATCCCGCTCACCCTCACCCACGGCCTGGACCGCCTCGCCCGCGCCGACCTCGTGATCGCCCTGCCCGGGGCGGCCTTCCGCACACCACCCAACCCCGCCGTACTCGACGCCCTGAACACCGCCCACCGGCGCGGCGCCCTGATCGCCGCCCACTGCGTGGGCACCTTCACACTGGCCGCCGCCGGACTCCTGGACGGCCGGCGGGCCACCACCCACTGGCGGTTCGCCGACCTGCTCGCCCGCCGCCACCCCGCCGTCACCGTCGAACCCGACGCCCTCTACATCGACGAAGGCCGCATCGTCACCGGCGCCGGAGCCGCCGCCGGCTTCGACCTCTGCCTGCACCTGATCCGCAGGGAACACGGCGCCGCGATGGCCAACGCCGTCGCCCGGGACGTGGTACTGCCCTCCCACCGCGACGGCGGCCAGGCCCAGTACCTGGCCGCCCCCACCCCCCAGGACTGCCACGACGAACACCTCACCGACGTGCTGGCCTGGGCCCGCGAAAACCTTCACCGGCCGCTGCCCGTCACCGAACTGGCCCGCCGCGCCGTCATGAGCAAACGCTCCTTCGCCCGCCGCTTCACCGCCGCCACCGGCACCACCCCCCACGCCTGGCTGCGCACCCTGCGCCTGAGCAGCGCCGAAGAACTCCTGGAAACCACCGACCTGCCCGTCGAGGAGATCGCCCGCCGCGTCGGCTACGGCAGCGCGGCCGTCCTGCGCGAACAGTTCGTACGCCGCAGGGGAGTACCGCCCCGCTCCTACCGCCGCTCCTTCACCACCACACCCTGAGAGCCTGTCTTTGAACCCCCGCCTGCGCCCCGACGCCCGGCACGCACGCTCGCCGCACGGCGCCCCCGGACAGGTGGCTCCGCCACATGACCGGGGGCGCCGCACGCCGATCGCACGCACCGAACGCCGCTGCGCCCGCGCTCCGCGCGGACGACGGGGGTTCAAAGACAGGCTCTGAGACGCGGCACGGGCCGCCACCAAACGAAAAGGCCGCCGCTCCCGGTGGAGCGGCGGCCAGGAACAGGGCCGGCTGAACGCGCAGGAGGCCTCCTACGACACCAGAGCGGTGTCACCCCCGGCGGGGGAGACGGCCAGCTGGCTGCGGGCGGCCGTGAGGGCGGCACCGATGTCGCGGGTCCCGGTCGACACGCACAGCGTGTAGGCGACGTCCTCCACCCGCTGGAGGGCCTCCTTGGTGCCCTTCTCGGCATGCAGGGCGCGCAGCGTCTCGTACTGCTCGACCAGGTTCTTCAGCACCACGGGATGTGCCATCAGCATCAGAGGCCTCCTCATAGCCACTACTCGCAGGGGGGATGCACCGCCCCTTGTGCCCCCGATTCAGATCGGCATTCCCCCACAATTCAGCATTGTCACCCCCACCGCCAGGACCCTCCAGTCGAGCCCCGCACCCCACCAAACGGCCGGGGGCGGCGACGGCCCGTGCTCCGCCACCGCCCCCGGCCGACCGGGCCGGGCCCCGCACCTCACAGGGCGGGGCTGAACCGCTCCCAGGCCCGGTGCCCGGCAAGCAGGCCGGTGACCGTGCGCAGCACGGCCTCGGGGGAGTCACCGCTGACCACGCCCGCCGCGTCCGCGGGCAGCCCCGCCGCCTCCAGGGCGGCAGCTCCCCGCCCCCAGGCCCCCAGCGCCTTGCCGTGCCGGAACGCCTCGGTGAGCATCAGCAGCAGCCGCGGCTCGATGCCGGTCGCCCGGGCCGCGCCGTCGTCGACCTTGGCATCCCGCGCCCCGTACGCGTCGGGCGCCGGGGCGGGGGTCCCGGCCAGCAGGATGGCGTCGAACTCGATGGACCGGGCGGTGGTGAAGGTGCGCTGCACGGTCACCGGGTCGCCGTCCGGGTCCAGGGTGCCGCCGGCCGGGGCGATGACCAGGGGAACCATCCCGGCGTCCAGGACCGCCCGGCGCACCGTGCGCACCCCGTCCAGGTCGCTGACGCCGTCGGTGACGATGCCGACGATCCGCCCGTCGACCGGCCACTCCTGGCCCAGCTGGGACAGCGCGGGGCTCGGCTCGACCGCGGCGAGCGGCGCGGACGGCTCCGGCACCGGCAGGCCCAGGCCCGCGGCGACCTGCGCGCACAGCTCCGGGTCGATGTTGGCGAGCACGTTCAGGCCCCGCTTCTTGATCCCCTCGTTCCAGCACTTGCCGAGCTCGAAGGTGTAGGCGGCGGCGATGTGCTCGCGCTCGGGGGGCGTCATGCTGAGCCAGAACTGCCGCGGCTGGCTGAAGTGGTCGTCGAAGGTGGCCGCCGCGTCACGCACCTTGCGTGAGGCCGGCACCTCGGCCGGCACCTCGATGTAGGCCCCGGTGTCCGCACCCGCCAGGAAGGGACAGCCCCCGTCCACCGAGTTGGGCCGGTAGGGCGCGGCGCCCCGGTGCACGGCTGTCTGGTGCATGCCGTCGCGCAGCATGTCGTTGACGGGCGCGTGGGTGCGGTTGATCGGCAGCTGGCCGAAGTTGGGGCCGCCCAGCCGGCTGATCTGGGTGTCCAGGTAGGAGAAGAGCCGCCCCTGCAGCAGCGGGTCGTCGGTGACGTCGATGCCCGGCACGAGATGGCCCGGGTGGAAGGCGACCTGCTCGGTCTCGGCGAAGTAGTTCGAGGGATTGGCGTTCAGCGTCATCAGACCGATCGGGCGGACCGGCGCCAGCTCCTCGGGCACGATCTTCGTCGGATCCAGCAGATCGATGCCCTCGAACATCTGGTCCTCGGTGTCGGGGAAGGTCTGGACACCCAGCTCCCACTCCGGGAAGGCACCGGCCTCGATCGCGTCGGCGAGGTCACGGCGGTGGAAGTCGGGATCCACCCCGCCGGTGATCTGCGCCTCCTCCCACACCTGCGAATGCACGCCCAGGCGCGGCTTCCAGTGGAACTTCACCAGCGTGGTGGCGCCTTCGGCGTTGACCAGCCGGAAGGTGTGGACGCCGAAGCCCTCCATCATCCGGTAGGAGCGCGGGATGCCCCGGTCCGACATGTTCCACAGCGTGTGGTGGGTGGCCTCGGTGTGCAGGGTGACGAAGTCCCAGAACGTGTCGTGGGCACTCTGCGCCTGCGGGATCTCCCGGTCCGGATGCGGCTTCCCGGCATGGATGATGTCGGGAAACTTGATCGCGTCCTGGATGAAGAACACCGGAATGTTGTTGCCGACCAGGTCGAAGACGCCCTCGTCGGTGTAGAACTTCGTCGCGAAGCCACGGGTGTCGCGCACCGTGTCGGCCGAGCCGCGCGAGCCGAGCACGGTGGAAAAACGCACGTACACCGGCGTCTCGACCCCCTCGGCGAGAAACCCCGCCTTGGTGATCCCCGCGGCACTGCCGTACGCCCGGAACACCCCGTGCGCCGCCGCCCCGCGGGCATGCACCACCCGCTCGGGAATCCGCTCGTGGTCGAAGTGGGTGATCTTCTCCCGCAGGTGGTGGTCCTGCAGCAGCACCGGCCCGCGCGGCCCCGCCTTCAGCGAATGATCCGTCTCGTACAGGCGCGCCCCCTGCGCGGTGGTCAGGTAGGCCCCCTCCTGGGCGACCTTGTCCTGCGGCACCCCGGTGGGCTGCCCCGTGGGGCTGTACGTATCCGGACCACGCTGGTCGGCCTTGGGCGGCAACGGCTCACGCGGCCGGGTGGGCTCCTCCACCGGCGCCGCCTCAGGGCCCGGCGCACCGGGAATCTCATTACCGGACCGCATGGCGTCCTGGACCTTCTCCACAGCCTTCTCCGCGGCGGCCGCCACCGGGTTCTTCTTCTCGCTCACTGGTTTCCGATCGTTCGACGGGACCGTGCCACGCACCGGCGTACGTGACACGCGGCAGGGGCGATATCGCGTGACGACCGGTACCCCACGACTTCTTGTGGGACACATGTACTGCGCCGTCCGGGGCGCCCTCACCCACTCCGCCGACCGGCCGCCCCACGGCGGCACCCATCAGATCCGTCAGCCGTACAGGGGCTGCGGAGTCAGCCTCGCGCTACAGCGCATCCCGGGCCGAGAAGGACTGGCCCGGCTCGGCACGGCGGCATCCACCAGATCCGTCAGCCGTACAGGGGATGCGGAGTCGGCCTCGCGCCACGCGCACCCCGGCCCGAGAAGGGTTCGGCTCGGACGGCCGGGGCCGCCGGCGGACCGGCCGGGCAGGACACAACCTGCCGGGCCGGCCTGCCGTCACCTGCCCACCGGTACCGACGCCGATGCTGGTGCCGGTGCAGTCGCTGCCGGCATCAGCGCAAGACAGCCCCGCCCGGCATTCCCGCCCACGCCACAGCGCCCGGCCCGACCGGCCCGGGCGTGCCGCGGCGGTGGTGTCATGCGCCGGCCGACGCGGGCTGCTCCTGGCCCTGGCCCTGCTCCCGCTCCCGCTCCTGCTGCTCGGCCTGCGCCGGTGCCGCCTGCTCCGACACCGCCGCGCCGGCGGTGTAGAAGACGGACGAGCCCTGCTTGCTGCGCTGGGCCTGGCTTTTGGCGACCAGCCCTTCGAGGGTGGTGCGCACCACGGTCGTCTTGACGCTGCGCTCAGGGTGAGCCTGCCCCAGGGCGGTGGCGATCTCGGCCGCCGAACGCGGCTCGCTCTGCTCGGCGAGGTGACCACGGATCAGCTCGACCAGCGTCGGCTGCGCCGTCTTCCCGGACTCGGCCTTCCCGGCCCCCTTCCCGCTGGCCGCCTTCTCGCCGGCCGTCTTACCCGCGCTCGCCTTCCCGGCGCTCGGCTTCCCCGCGCTCGTCTTCCCTGCGTTCGTCTTCCCGGCGGTGTCGCGCCGGGGCTGGGAAGCGGCCTTCTTCCCCTGCGTCCGCTTGCCCGCGCCGGACCCGGAGGTCTTCTTCCCGGCGTCGCGGGGGGCGGGGACAGCGGCCCGCTCCGGCAGGACCGCGGGCTCCACCGGCGCCGGGGCCGCGTCGAGGGCCTGCTGGATGCTGACCAGCACCGCGTGGTCGCGCTGATGGGCCGCCAACTGCTCTTGCAAGGCGGCGATTTCCGCCCCGATGCGGTGCTGTTCCTTGGTGTTGCGTTCGAGGTCGGCGTGGACTTGAGCGGAGTACTGCGATGTCAGTTCGGTGGCGGAAACGTTCTCGGACATGGGGCGCACAACCTTTCCCGGGCCTGAGGCCGGAGTTGAAGAGCCTGCTGCACATGTGTGCCTCCCGAGACCGGGGCCGGGCCGGGGCCTGGCGGCGCGGCAACGGGATCCAGTGCACAGATGCCCTGACACAGCGATAGTACGGACAACCGGAGCGGCCCATTCTCCTTGAGCGTGCGGTGAACTGCCCCCGGCTTGCAAAGATCCGGCAACGCAGGCAGGGCTGCCAACTGCTCGAAGAGCTCTGCCGACTGGTGAGACAGCATGCGTCGCCCCCGGGCACCTGGTCCAGGGCCGTGACATCAATGCCGACTGCCACCCCGCAGGCGATGCCGCTCAACTCCCGTGAAAAAGCAGCCGCATTGGCAGTGACCGCACACACCTACGGGCCTCACGGGTCGTCGCGCTGGCCTGGGGGGTGGCGCACTCGATCGACGTGGCCGACTGCACGGCAGGCAAGCGCTACTGTTCGACGGAGCCCGGCAGGGAAGAGCACAACGGCAGGGACATACTCCTCATGGTCGGCGGCTTCGCGGCCGTGTTCCCAGGAGTTCTCCTCGCCCTGCGCGGCGCGGACTGGCGCTCTTTGCTGGGCCTGCCCGCAGGCGCGGTGGTCGGCAGCGCGATCGCCTTGTCCATCGACCAGGAACAGGGCATCTGGCTCTTCACGGGCGGCCTCGTGGTCATCTGCTCCGTCCTCGTCATCCCCTTCCGCCGCCTGGTGATCGAGTGGGCGAGGAGCGGCACGAGCAGCACGAGCGGCACAGCGGTCTGACTCGACCGGGTCCTTCATCTCCTTCAGCACTGAGCCCCGGCACGCATCGCGTGCCGGGGCTCAGTGCTGTCCGGGACAGAAAAACAGATGTGGTCGTGGGGCCTAGTAGGGGCCGTTCACGTTGTCGATCGAGCCGTACCGGTCGGCCGCGTAGTTGCAGGCGGCGGTGATGTTGGCGACCGGGTCGAAGCTGTCCACCGAGGTGCCGGGCACGTGGTACGCGGAGAACGTGGGGCCGATGACCTGCAGGAGGCCCTTGGAGGGGGTTCCGGCGACAGCGTTGGAGTCCCAGTTGTTGATGGCCATCGGGTTGCCGGAGGACTCGCGCATGATGTTGCGGTGGATGCCCTCGTAGGAGCCGGGGATGCCGTGCTGGGCCATGATGTCGAGCGATTCCCGGATCCAGCCGTCCAGGTTGTTGGCGTAGGACTTCTTCGCCGGGGCGGCGGCGGGCTCGGCGGCGGCCGCGTCGTCGCGCTTCGACCGGTCCGCCCGCTCAGCGGACGCCTCGGCGGACTCCTTGCCCAGGGTGAGCTTCAGACCGGGGTGGATCAGCGCCGGGTCGCCACCGAGGACGCCGCGGTTGTCCTCGTACAGCTTCTTCCAGCCGCCGCTCACGGAGTGCTCCCGGGCGATCTCGGCGAGGGAGTCACCCGCGACGACGACATAGGTCTTCGGCGCCGCGGCGGGCTTGGCGGCCGCGCCGGCAGGCGCCGCGGCGGCCGTGGTCGCGCCGAGCACCGGCAGAACGAGCACGGCGCCGCCCGTGCCGGCGGCGGCGATGCCCCGGGTGAGCGAGCTGGACTTGGGACGGCGGTGCTTACCCTTTGCGGGCATGACGAATTCCTCTCCGTCGCCTGCGGGGTGAGCTGTCGGGTTCGGACGGGAGATGTCCGGTCGCTGGGCATGCGACTTCACCCCGAGCCGTCCCGGAACCGGGATCGGCGGCTTACCTGGGTCCCCCGCTCCTGCCGTGCGTAAGTGAGTGGGTGGGCGAGTTTCCGGACAGCGGCAGGATTCGGCGTTCCATCCGGATTGACGGTGACGTTAGGCGAGAAACCCCGTGCCGAACAAGACCGGAATTCCGGCGAAGGGAATGCGCGAGGGCAAATCCCGGCGACCGGAACCCCGCCCCCTCTTTGATCGAAAACCCAACTCACTTTGCGCTGAACGAAAAACCGCTCAGCGGCTCGCGGAGCCACGGACCCGCGAGCGTGACACATTTCACTGGGCAGCGGCAGCGCGGTATTCCGCTCAACTACCCCACAGAGCAGGCAAACCCCGCATATGCTCTTAACTGCTCAATAAGTAAAATTTGCTCGAATACGGACACCCGCAAAGGTGGCATTCCGCACCAGAACGGTCATCTTGCCCCCGAGGTTCCGGAAGTCTGGAGACAGGGAGGACATCGGCTCACCCGGCACGCACGCGAATCATCCCGGCGGCCTTACCGCCGGCAGACCGCCGCACGCCACCTGCACTGCTCCCATCGAGTCAGCCCCAACCCTCACCTTCAGGTCTACGGCGGACACCTCGTCAACAATGCTTCCGGCACGGCCCTTTGGGCGGCTGACATCCCGTTTCAGCCGGTCCCCGAAAGGAATGGCGGCCGCCGACGCGGGAGTGGACGCTTTAATTGCGCGATTTCAGCAGCCAGTACGGACAGTACGGAACGGCCAGGTTGTCGCCTCCTTTCACGGAACCGTGAACTCCATGGCCGGAAAAGGAAAACCTCCCCACCACCTCCGCCCCACCCCTTTCTGACGAAGGGACTTCCTCAAGGAACCTCCTCAGAGGGCTTCCTTCCGACGACGAGTCAGCTACGCCCAAAGCCGCTCGGCGACCACCGTGGTGTGCGGGCCGTCCGAAGTGGCGTACTGTTGGGTCTACCGACGCGGGGTGGAGCAGCTCGGTAGCTCGCTGGGCTCATAACCCAGAGGTCGCAGGTTCAAATCCTGTCCCCGCTACTGCAACAGCAGGGTCCGGATCCCACGTGGATCCGGACCCTGCTGCGTATGTACGACCCCGACCTGGAGTTGAGTGCCTGCCCCTGCCGCCGGGGGGACGGGCACCTTCCCGGCAGGGATCACGTACGCGGAAGTGGTGTCCGCCCTGGACAGGGCCAACTGCCCCTGGGCGCCCTACCCTCCGCCGACCTTCGGCACCCAGTGCTCGCTCGTGGCGCTCCCCTCCCGGGCGAACTTCACCTTCGAGGTCCTCGAGGGCGGAGAACCCGTGCTGAACGTCATGGGCCTGCCGCCCGACGGACACGACTGCTGCACACGGACCGCGGACCGAGCCCCCTGACACACATGCGACAGGCGATAGGTGTCCTGCGACAGGCGACAGGCGACAGGCGACATGCGACATGTGCCGCGGGCCGTCGCACAACCATTGGCCCACCCCGCCGGTCAAACGCGCGTCACGCACAGCAAGATCCGATGGGGGAGTCTTGAAGAAGTTCACGGCAGCGCTGTCCACGGGCCTCGTGGTCTGCACTGCCACACTGGTCGCCGCACCCGCGGCGCACGCAGGCGACGGCGATTCGCGCAGCCGCACGGAGACCCTGCAGGAGGGCGGCAAGATATACGCCCTCTACGAGCACATGTCCGCGCGTTTCCACCCCAAGGACGTCACGCTCCAGATTCACGCGAAGAACGACCCCGAGGTCCTGGCCCGCCTCCGCCTGGACGGCACCGAGACCTGCCCCGACTCGGGCGAGTGCTACGAGGCCACCTTCCGGTCCGAGCCGGTCACCCTGCCCGCCATGGGTGCCTACGTGATCGACGTCGTGGCGCGGGAAGGCCGGCCCAACGAGGTCGTCCAGCGCTCCACCGGCTACCTCAACTACGGCCTCAGTCCCAAGCTGACCCTCACCAGCAAACACCCGTGGATCTCCTACGACAAACCTTCCGTCAAGGTCACCGGGTCCCTGGTGGCCGAGGACCCCAACACCCACGAGGTGAAGCCCTTCGCGGGAGTGGGCATGTACTACCGCGCCCGGGAGGCCCGCAGCGAGGGATGGGTGTGGACGAACGAGGAGGGACGCTTCACGACCTCCGGGTACTTCGGCCAGTCCAGCACCGACACCACCTACGAGTACATGTTCGACCAGCAGTACGAGTCGCTCACCCTGCCCTTCCGCAAGCAGGAACTGAAGTTCACGGTCGACGCGCCCGTCGGCACGGTCACCGCCCCCTACGGCAGTGACATCCCCGTCCGCGGCAGGCTCAGCCGCATCGCCGACGACGGCACGCAGAAGCCGCTCGCCGACGGGGTGGAGATCGTCACCGGGGGCGTGGGAGGCACGACAAAGACCGTGGTGAGCGGCGAGGACGGCGTCTTCTCCACGGGATACACCGTCAAACAGAGCGGACCGGTCGCCGTCCGGCCGACCACGTCGAGCTGGTTCACGGCGCCGTCCCCGCACTCCTTCACGCTGGCCACACCCCCGCGCACGAGCAAGCTGTCGGATGTGAAGGCCAAGGTGAGCAAGTACCGCAAGGTCACCTTCACCGGCGAACTCGGCGTCACCCAGGGCTCGTTCCCGGCGGGAACCACGGCGCAGGTCTCCATCGACCACCGCCCCGAGGGAGGATCCTGGACCAGCACCGGCACCTTCGACGCCACCTACGGCGCCTCCTTCACCGCCTCCTCGCCGAAGAAGGCCGACTCCGGCTCCCAGTGGCGGCTGCGCCTGGTCAACGCGGGCGTGAACAGCCCGAGTCTCAAGCTGGGCCGCACCTACACAAAGGTCTGGAACGACGGTGTCACGCCCGAGGGCGTGCGCAAGGGCACGAAGGTCACCGCCAAGGGCGGCCTGATGCGGAAGCCGGGATCCACCTGGCGTCCGTACGGCGGGCAGACGATTCGCGTCTGGTTCAAGGCCGCGGCCACCGGCTCCGCGTGGAAGGAACTGGGCAGCACCAAGACGCTGAGCGACGGCACGTTCAGCAAGAAGTTCACCGCCCAGCAGGACGGCACCTGGCAGATGCGCTACACCGACACGGTCACTACCCACTACGCGGACTACGGCCGTGAGGACTACGTCGACGTCCGCTAGCCCACCCCGAGGTCCGCGCCCCGATCCGGGGCACTGACACCCACCCACGAGGCGGCCCCGCCGGACACCGTCCGAGGGGGCCGCCTTCGTCAAAGGACGGCACAACCCCCCTGCTATCGTGCGCCGATGCCATCGATCAGACAGTTCCAGGTCACCTTCGACTGCGCCGACCCCGAGCGCGTCGCCCGCTTCTGGTGCGAGGTGCTGGGATACGTCCTGCCGCCGCCACCGGAAGGCTTCGCCACCTGGGAGGCGTACAACCGCACCCAGCCTCCCGAGACCCAGGGCTCATGGGCCGCCTGCATCGACCCCTCAGGCGTAGGCCCCCGCCTGTACTTCCAGCGCGTGCCCGAAGGCAAGGCCGCCAAGAACCGCGTGCACCTCGACGTGCGGACAGGCACCGGCCTGGCGGGCGAAGAGCGCCTCGCCGTCCTGGAGGCCGAATGCGCACGCCTGGTCGCACTCGGCGCGGTACGCGTACAACTGCTGGAGGCGGACGAGGAGAACGAGTCCTGCATCGCGATGCAGGACATCGAAGGCAACGAGTTCTGCATCGACTGAGCCCCCGCCACACCGAGCCCCACCCCCCGTCCAGTGACGAGCCGGCCGGGCACCCTGCTCCGGGCCGCCCTGTTCGTACTGGAACTCACCCCTGGCCTGCACGCCACCAACCCGTGGCTGCCCGCGGCGGCGGTCACCCTGCTCGGGATCGTGGCGAACCTGGTGACGGACCGAGTGGAGTCACGCAAGAAGTAGGTCCGGCCCTCGGCCACGGAGTCACCGCAGTGCCGCCGCCGAGGGCCGGCCGTCGAAGATCAGCCGCCGAAGGTCACGACGAGCCGGCCGTCCGCCGCGTAGGACCACCTCAGGGCCCCGGCATAGGCCGAGCACCGGGATCCGTTCGTGCCGGACCAGAACTGGTTCGAGCCGTCGGCGTCACCGACGGTCTTGTCGTTGGACCCGCTGCCGCTGCGGCACGAGGTGTTGCCACGGAACACCGATGTCCCCGCGTCCCAGGAGAAGTTGCGCTCGGCGTTGTCGATGCTGACGTTGTCGGACACCGTCATCGTGCCGGGATTGCGGTTGAAGGTGAAGCCGTGCTTGCCGTTGTCGTAGGCGATGCTGCGCCGGATGACGTGGTTGACCTTGATGTCCTCGCCGCCGAGCTTGTAGCCGTTGCGGTCGCCGTTGCCGGCCTGCGATCCGTCGCTGAGCGTGCCGTTGTGGTGAGCGAGGGAGTCCTCGACGGTCACCGGTCCGATGGGGCCCGTGTCGGTCTTGGTGTAGAGGTCCCAGCCGTCGTCGATGTTGTTGTGGGCCACGGCGTAGCGGAAGACGTTCCCGGAGCCGACGGTGAGCTTCGCGGCGAACCCGTCGGCGTCCTCGCCGTCGGAGTCGGCGTTGTCGTGCGACTCCGCGCTCAGCACGAGGTTGTTGGAGGGCCACTGGTCCTTGGGCGTGGTGGAGGCCATCCGCGAGAGCTGCAGCCCCGTGTCCCGGTTGAAGCGCGTCACCGTGCGCTCGATGACGTTGTTGCTGCCGCCGACGAAGATCCCGTTGTCACCGGCCCGCTCGACGACGATGCCCTTGATGTGCCAGTACGAGGCGTTGACGGCGAGCCCACGGTTCGCCGGGTCCTCACTCATCGCCGAGAAGTCCAGTACCGGGCTCTCCCCGGGGTAGGCCAGCAGCTTCTTGCGGGCGCCGGCAGTCCCGTCGTTCCCCGGCGGAATGGTCACCGTCTTGGAGAACCCGTAGGTCCCGCCGCGCAGATAGATCGTCCCGTCGGCGGGGACGCGGGCGATCGCCGAAGTGAGCGTCGTCGGGTCCGCCTGGGTGCCGGCCGCGCCGTCCTTGCCGTTCGGCGCCACGTACAGGGCGGTGCCCGAGGGAGGCGGCGTGTCGCCGGTCTCGACGTCGACGTAGTCGAGGTTGGGCAGCCCGCCCGCGCCGGTCGGGCTGAGGCGGACGGTGTTGCCGCCCGCCTTCAGGGGCACCGTCACGGTCTTGGTCACCCACGTCCCCCACGTACTGGTGCCCTCGAACGAGGCCGAGGCGGCCACCGAGCCGTTCACCACGACGTCCGCGGGGCGTGCGGCGGTGCCCCCGTTGGCGAAGCGGACTTTCAAGGTCGCCGTGCCCGCGGCGGAGGCGTTCACGGTGAACTGCGCATAGGCACCCGCCGCGTTGGTGCCGTTGCAGAATCCGCTGCCCGAGTACCCGGACCAGTCGGAGTCGATGGTGCCGGTGCAGACCGTCGGCGACACCTCGGCCTCGTAACGGCTGGACGCGGCGTGCGCCGTGGTGCCGCCCAACGCGACAAGCGTGCCGGCCAGCAGGCCGACGGACGCTGCAACGGGTCTCAGCTGCATCCTGTTCCTCCAGGTTGGTGGGTTCGGGTTGGCGGGTTCGCCCCCGCCGGAAAGCCGTGCAGCAGTCCAGGGAACGGTGCCGTCGGAGCGGGTGACGTGACGGCGCGGACAACCGGGCGCGCGGACGGTTCGACTACATGAACGTGCCAGGGATCCGGGTATCGCATCCATACAGGGAAAGCGCTTTCCCTGGAAGCTAGAGGCTGACCATGAGCGCGTCAATAGACGGGTATCTGATTCTCGTCCGGCTACATGAACTCGCCCAGGTGCAGAGCGATTTGGGACTACGCGGGCTGCACGGGCTATGGGCACGACCCGTTGGCGCCGCCGGCTGGTGCGGACGGTTACCGCACCGCGTCGCTGTTGTGGCGGGTACCGCAGGGTCACAGGGCCACAGGCGACCGTGGCCGGTCAACGTTCGTATCCGGCAACACGACGCTCCGGCACGTCTCCCGCCTCTCGAGGCTGGAGTATCTCCTCATTCGCTCACCCGGCCCGCGACTGCCGGAGCCGTACCGACAACTCACCTCGGAGGTGGCCTGGGGGAGAGGTGTCCCCACCGAGCTTGGTCAGCACATTCCCGACGTGCGTCTTCACCGTCTCCAGGCTTCCCCTGCACGACCGCGCGACCTGTACTGGTCCACCCAGCCGGAACTCGGCCCAGCTCGCACCAACACCAATCCGCCCTGCGAACCGACACGGTTCGCAGGGCGGACTTCGTTCGTTCAGGCCGTGGGCACGCGGTCCAGGAACCCGTGCACGGTACGGATGCGGCCGTCGTCGGCCAGCGTGATGACGTCGAACCCGGCGACGGGCGCGGACCCGTCCGCGAGCGACACGAGCTCCCAGGTGAAGCGCGCGATGTCGTGGTGCCCGTCGACCGTGCCGGTCCGGCGGAACTCGAAGCCGGGGAACTGCTCGTGGGCCCCGTTGATCACGGCGGCGACGCCCTCGTGCCCGGAGACGTCGGCCAGCGGGTCCGTGTAGCTGCCGTCCTCGGTCCAGGCGGCGGCCACGGCCTTGGTGATGTTCTCGGTGCCCTCCACGTTCCAGGCCTCGAAGTAGCGGGCGACGGCGGTCTCGTACGCGGCGGTGTCGTGTGCGGTCATGGCGGTTCGGCCTCCTGTGAGGTGGTTCTCGTCCTGCGGGGCGATGACGCAAGACTGCCGCCCGGCCGCACGGTGGTCGATTACGTCCGGGGTAATGAGGCACCGGCAGAAGGCGGGTGGTGGCGCAGCCGACGACGGCCCTCCACGACGCTCGCGGCCCGCGCCTGCCCAGTGCGCAGACACGGCGCTGCGGGCAGGGGTGGACGGCTGCGAGAAGGGAACCAAGCCCCGCCGTTCAGCCGCTGAGGCGGCGGCCTTGTGTTGCCTTCTCGTGGGCGACGAGTTCATCCGGCGTGCCGAGAAAAGCGGGGCCGCAACCGGCCGGCAGGCGTTCCACGACCATGGCAACGGCTTGCGCGGCCGTCGCGGCGGGCCCCACGGTCTGCGAGCGCAAAGGTCCCGATACCCAGTAGCCGCCGTCGGCTGCGGGTTGGATGTAGGGGATGTCCCACGTCCACCGTTGTTCGGTGCACCGGCTGAAGTGCATGCCCGACGCTGGTCCTCTGGTCGCTCCAGGACGGCCTGGAAGAGCTGTACGGTGATCCCCGCGCGATCTGGCGCCGGTGGGCCCAGGACGTCCGCGGTCACGGCATCGAGTCCGGGCATCATGTCGCCGAAGAGGCGCCCGAAGTGCTGGCCTCTGCACTTACTGACTTCCTTCAGCAGGGCTCACTTGAGTAGCGCTCCGCAGCACCCTTTCAAGCAACAGCGTGTGTCTGTCGGTTCGGACAGCGACAGCGGGTCTGTGCTGGGCAGCCCTCCTGTTGAGCGACCGGCGGCGGGCGCCTCGCTACCCTGTGCTGCTGTGACTGGCCCTGTGCAGCTTCCGCTGCTGTTCCTCGACGTCGACGGACCGCTTATCCCGTTCGGAGCGGAGCCGCAGCAGTATCCGACGTATGAGCTCGGCCCCCACTTGCGTGGGGTCAATGCGAGCCCGCTCCTGACCAGGATCAATCCTCAGCACGGGGCCAAGCTGGCCGCGCTTCCCTGTGAGGTGGTCTGGGCCACGACGTGGATGGATGAAGCAAACGAGTGCATCGCTCCGCTGCTCGGTCTTCAGCAGCTCGCCGTGGTCGCCTGGCCGGAGCCGTCGGACGCCGATGACCAGGACGCACGCGATGGGCTGCACTGGAAGACCCGTGCCCTTGTCGACTGGGCGGCAGGACGGCCGTTCGTATGGGTCGATGACGAGGTAACGGGCACGGACCGGGCCTGGATCGCCGCCCGTCATGGGGACCGCGCCCTGGTCCACCGAGTCGATGCCCGCCTTGGCCTCACCGATGGCGACTATGCAACTCTCGCCGCGTGGCTGCGACAACCATTCGGGGCGGAGGACCGCCAGCAGCACATGGTGGCCGGCCAACACCCCGACGACGGTGAGCCGTTCAGCGAGAACCTGGACTAGCCAGCCAGCCAGCCAGCCAGCCAGCCAGCCAGCCAGCCAGCCGGCTGGCCGGCCTTGGCCGCTTCCTCGGCTCGGGCTCGGACTGAGACTCGGGTGGGGACAAGGCGGTAGACAGACACCTCACACCGTCAACCGGTCAAGCCGGGCCGTATGACGCCGGTACAGCCTGCGGGCTGTTCGCTTTCAGGCCGCGGGATCGGAGGCCTCCGATCTGCCAGGAGCTCTCACAGGAGCCTCACGTTCGTGCAGCCGTGCCGGGCCGCGGACCGCTCGGCGAAGTCCCGCAGGGCTGTTCGCGCGTACCGGCGCTGAGGTGCGGGGTCGTTGTCTGTGTCCTGAGTCGTTGGTCATCGGCGAAGGTGCCGTAATAGGCGGACAGGCGGAACAGGGGCCGGCCTTGGGCGTCGACCAACAGGCAGTCCTCGACGGGTGCGTGGCCTAGACGGGTGCGTGGCCTACCGGGGTGCCATGGGCACGCGTGATCACCCAGCCCGGCCGGATGCCCGCACACGTACCCCCCGGCCCGGGCCAGAGCCGGCGCGTCCTGGTAAATCCGGCGCCCGCGGTCGAGGGGCGCGACACGCTCGATGCGGCCGCCGGGACGGGCATCACAGCCGTACTCACGGGCGGCGGCCTGCGCGGTCTGCGTCGCGAACCGGGCCAGCCGCACACGCTGCGCAGCTTCCTTGTACGGACGCGAGCCCCGGCTCGTCACGAACAGAGACAGGCTGTCCCCGGCGCGCGGCCAGTCTTGTTCCGGCATGCAAGGACAACGGTGGCCGTCGCACCGTCCTCCCCGTTGGGGTTCACGATGCCCGACCAGCCCCGGCCGATCGGCACCGGGAGCACAGCGGCGTAGGAGTTGGCCCTGCGCCCGGAGAGAACGTGCGGGCCCCACGCCTTGGAACGCCACTCCATCCGGACCGTCGCCCGCGCTCTGTACTCGCCCGGCCCGTCCGGCCCGCCCGGCGTCCCATCGAGCCAGCACACACATCAGCCACGGACTCCTCATCGCGCCATCGGTCGTAGCCATCACCGAGGAAGAACCAGCCCGCCCCCACGACCGCCAGCAACGCCAGCAACGCCAGCGTAACGGCACCGAAGCCCACGCCCCGGCGCCGCCTCGGCCCTGCCCAACACCGCACCCGGCGCCCCCATTTGGCCTGTGATGACCGCGCACACGACCGTATCAGCGGCCCGCAGCCCGCCCACGGCGTCCACCGCTCCGCAAAGAGAAGCCGAACGGGTTAAAGGCGCAGGTTAAAGAGAGAGGTAAGTGGTGCTACGGTTCGGGCGCGGAAGGAGGCTCACATGGCAACCGAGGAAGAGCTGTTCGCCAACATCGACGCCCTTCTGGAGGAGGAGCCACAGCTCCCGCCCCCGGCAGAGCGCGCCAGACTGCGCCAGGCCGCCGGCATCACGCAGGCCCGCCTCGCCGGCGCGCTGAAGACCACGACGCAGACGGTCAAGAACTGGGAGAACGGCCGTTCCGAACCCAAGCCGCCGCGCCTGGAGGCCTACCAGCGACTGCTGAAGGCATGGGCGGCGAAGCACCCCCTCTACACAGCCCCCGCCACCCCGCCCGCCCCGGCCGCAGCACCCGTGCCACCGCCGGCAGAGCCGAGAACACCCACCGGCCCCGCCGCCCCCGCGACCGCCGACGCGCAGACGGCCACATCCACGCCGGAGACTCCGGCAGCACCCGCGCGTCCCGCGCACCCGGCGACGTCGCGCCGCCCGGCGGCGAAGAGGACCGCCAAGCCTGCCGCCGACCCCCGCTTTCCGCACGGCCCGCTCGCCGTGCTGGACGGTGACGGCTGCGCGTACGCGGCCCACGGGACAGTGCTGGACTGCCCGGCGACCACCGTCATGGACCTGGTGCACTGGACGCTGCGCGACTCCGGTCTCGGCGCCTCCAAGCTGAACCGCCATGGCAAGGACCGTGACCCACTGATCGTGCTGACCGCGGCGGCCGCCGTGAAACTCGGCCTGCCCGAGCGCCTGGAGGGCCACGAGCAGCGCCGCTCCTTGCGCCTGCCGGAGGACCACCTTGTGGTCAAGCAGGTCACCAAGGCGGGATGGAAACTCACCCAGCGCGGGTTCGGACCGTGGGCACGTGTCTTCCTGCCGCCCAAGACCAAGGGCGAAAAGCGCCAGTGCGTGCAGTTCGCCGTCCTGTCGTGGGACGCCCTGGACGCCAGGTCCTGGCCGGGCGTCACAGAAATGGAACCGGCCGACATCGCGCGCGTCCTCGGCCTCTACGCCCAGCGCGTCATCACCCCCTGCGGATCGACCGCGGTCTGCGGGCTGGAACTCATGACCGCCATGCGGCCGCCGACCCGCGCCGTGCAGGACCGCGCCACCGGCACCTGGGTGTCCGGCCACAACCCCGGCAGCCTCGGAGAGGAGCCGGTCGACCCGGCCCCGCCGGAAGCGACCCCGGAACACCCCGTCGTCATCAACTCCGGCTGGAACGGCGGGTTTCTCGACGAAGAGGCCTTTCAATGGGTGCGGTCGGTGGACTCGCTCAGCGGTCACGAGTGCGCACTGCCGTTCGTGGTCGGCCTGGACCTGAACACCGCCTTCCTGGCGGCCGCGGCCCGCCTGGTCGTCGGCCTCAACGCCCCCGACCACTTCCACACCCCGACGTTCAACCCCAAGATCCCCGGCTCCTGGCTGGTCGATCTGTCCCACATCGAACTGGACCCGCGCCTGCCCAGCCCGTTCACACCGGACGGCACCCGCCCCAGCGGCCCGGCCTGGTACCAGACGCACACCGTCGCCTACGCCCAGGAGCTCGGCTACAACGTCGCACCCATCGAGGCCTACCTGCGCCGGGAGACCGGCGGCTACCTGGACCCGTGGCACGAACGCCTCAAGGCGGCCTACGCCGACACCCTCGCCGATCTGGGCGTCACCAAGGACCTGGACGACCACCAGTTCCTGGCCGCGATGGAGCAGCACCAGCAGACCGACCCGGCCCTGGCCGCCGTCCTGGCCGCCATCAAAGCCACGGTCAAGGGCGGAGTCGGCAAGCTCCGGGAGCGCCCGCAGGGCAAGCAGTACCGCGCGGGCGAGCGGTGGCCGGCCCTGGAGCGCCCCACCTGGCGGCCCGACATCCGCGCCGCCGTCATCAGCAAGGCCCGCGTGAACATGCACCGCAAGCTCACCAACATGGTGAAGCTGACCGGCCTGTACCCGCTCGCCGTGCTCTCCGACTGCGTCGTCTACCCCAGCCCCGGCCCCTCACCGCTGGACTTCCTGCCCTACGCCGCCTCCGGCAAGCCGCAACCGGGCGCCTTCCGGCTCGGCACCACGCCGGGCCGGGCGAAGCTGGAGGGCGTCCAGGGCATGGCGTGGGCGGTCGACCTGATGGAGAAGGGCCTCAACCCGGCCCGCCACATCAAGGGCGGCGACGCCGTCCTGGACGAAGGGGAGTAGCGCGGTGGGGGAGATCGAGGACGCCATCGAGCGGGCGGACCGGGAGGCGTTCACCCGCCAGCCGCCCAAGACACTGAAGGCCCAGATCGGCTACCTGCTGCGGCAGTTGGGCAGCGCCAAGGCCGTCGCACAGGAGATCGGTGTCACCGCCGACTCCGTCAACCGCTACCGGCGCGGCGCCCGCAAACACGCCCGCGCCGACATTGCCGCAAAAATCGACAACGCGGTACGCCAACGCTGGCAGCCGCAGGTCCGCAAACGCCGCCGGCGCCAGGCCGCCGCCACCGGCGGCATCACCGTGGAGACCCGCGCCCGTTTCGGGTACACCGCACCCGTCGGTACGACCGATGACGGACGCTTCCGGCGACTGACCGTGCACCTCCCCGCGCCGTACGCGCAGCGCCTGTTCGACGCCCGCGACGCCGGGGCCGGCGACCAGCAGATGCGCGGGATCATCGCCGAAGGGTTCAAGGAAGTCTATTTCCAGGACGGCGGAAGCCGCGCTATGGGACTCTCGGACGTCGAAATCAACGACATCGATTATCTGGATCTCGACTACTAATACTCCAGTGCGGTTTCGTGATCTATCCGCTCGCTTCGTGGGATGGGCGTCGTCGGGAGTGGCTGCGCCTGGCTGTTGCCGGTGGCGTCTGCGCCAGTTCGACCAGTGCAGCAGTCTCGCCGGGGACACGACTGGCGGGTTGAGGACGGCGCTGAATAGGTGGCGGATCTCCGGAACGGTCAGCGAGAGCGGGTTGCTCACCCAGGAGTCATGATCCGGTTCGGGCAACCGGCCGGGGGCCGTATCAGCGGCGACGGCGGCCAGGGGCACTGCAGTGGGTGACCAGCACAGGCAGAACGCGAATCTCCTCGCAGCGGGGTCGCGGCGGATTAGCAGATGGCGATGCTCGCCGGTGCCGATATGGATCCAGGCCCAGTCGTAATAGCGCGGCCCCTTTGCGCCGTTGCCGGCGCTCTGCCGGTGCCAGGCAGTGTCGGGGAGGCGGTCGGCGACCGTGTCCGCACGAATCGGCGTGCGGCCGGAGTTGATCCGGCCCCGGGCGGAGCGGGCGACGCCTTCGAGCTGGCACTGCGACACATCGAAGCGTCAGCCGGCAGCACTGTGGCGCTCGAACGCGACTACTTCTGGTCTGTTGCGGGCGACGAACTCTACGACGTCCCCAACGAACCGAGAACGATCACGATCGGGCAGCTGTCCGAGTCCTGGCAGCACCTTGAGGACCTGCTCGCCGACCCGGACCGAGCCGTGGGCCACCACCTGGTCTGGCTCGCCGATGTCCTCCGCGCGATCGGACAGGAGAACGTCCAGTAGCCGGCTATGCAGGTGTCAGCGGGAGGCGTTTGTTGCTGACTTCGGATGGCGGATGGCGGATGGCGGATGGCGGCCTGAGAGCCTGTGCCGGGCAGGGAACAGCGACCCGGATGAGGAAACCTGACCTGTCGCAGCGAAGGTTGAGTGTTCTCATCGAACGTTGAGTGGTGCCGCCATCAGGAGGACACGGTCAAGGCCAGCGAGGCGACGGCGGTGGCGAAGTAGAAACCGGGGAACGCGAGGTTGTAGAGCACGCGGGCGCGCAGATGGAAGGCGAGCGCGCCCAGGTAGAGCAGGACGAGGCCGCAGGCCGCGGCGGCGCCGAGAGGGCGCAGTGCGGCGTCGTGGAGGCCGAGGAGAAGGCCCGCCGCACCGGCCAGCTTGAGGGCGGCCAGCCGGGGCAGCCAGGATCGAGGGACACCCACCTCCGCCGAGTTGGTCAGTACGAAGCGCGCCCCGGCGAGGTCGGCGGCGGCGCTACCGACGTTCACGGCGGCGGTGAGGAGGGTGACGACGAGGAGCGCGAGCTGGGTACCGGTCATGTCTGCAGGGTCCGCGGGCACCTTGGCACCGTCCAATACCTGCTTCTATAACCTGGTGGCATGGACGTGGACACGCGCCTGCTTCGGTACTTCGCCGCAGTGGCGGAGGAGGGCAGCCTGACCGGGGCAGCGCAGAGGCTGTTCGTCTCGCAGCCTGCGTTGACCAAGCAGATCCGGCGTCTGGAGGAGTGTCTCGGGGTACGGCTCTTCGCGCGTTCGCGGTCGGGGATGGCGCTGACCGAGGCCGGCCGTGAGTTCGCGTCGCGGGTGCCCGCACTGCTGGGCGGCTGGGACGAGGCGGTTCAGGCAACCGGCCGGGCGGCGCGGGTGCTGCGCCTGGGCTTCCTGGACGCGGGCGCGGTGGGTGCCGTCCCCGAGGTCATCGCCGAGTTCCGCCGAGCGCGGCCGGAGTGGCGAGTGGAACTGCGGCAGTTCGACTGGTCGGACCCGAGCGCCGGCCTGGCCCGGGGTGAGGCGGATGCGGCAGTGGTGCGTTTGCCGTTCCCGGGTCAGGAGAGGTGGGCGGTGCGGGAGTTGTTCGTCGAGGAGTGCGGGGTGCTGCTGCCAGCTCGGCATCCGCTGGCGAACAGCGAGACGGTGGAGTTCTGGGAGCTGTGGGACGAGCCGTTCGTCGCGGCCGGAGCCGAGACCGGAGCCTGGAGGGAGCACTGGCTGGCGGCGGAGGAGCGGGACGGGCACCCCGTCCGGGTCGGCGCCGTCACCAGCCGTCCCGACGAGTGGCTCGGAGCGGTGGCGGGCGGCTGCGTGGCACTGGCCCCGGCGTCGGCGGCCCGTTTCTACTCCCACCCGGACGTGGTGTTCCGTCCGGTCCGCGGGGTCTCACCGAGCCGGGTAGGGCTGGCCCGGCCTCGGGGGCGGACGCACGAGGCGGCGCTGGATGAGCTGCTGGAGGCCATGGCGCGGCGACTGAGCCGGAGTTGACGACGGGGCCGACGGACCGCCGGCACGCTGCCCGGCCGGATCGGCGCTACTCCCGCAGGCGGCCGCGTTGAACGGCTCGTCCAGCACGAGGACACCCGCGGCGATGGCCTCGGCCGAGTGCGCATGGGCCGTGGCCGCCGACCGCGCCGACCCGATGGCACTCAATGTTCGGTGAGAACACTCAACCTTCGCTGCGACAGGTCAAAACCGGCTGGAAGGGTGAGCACTCCCCGTGCTTGCATAGCTTCATGGTGGCTGTCGACCGTCTACTCGCCTTCGCAGCCATGTCGTTCCTGCTGATCGTGGTTCCCGGTCCCAGCGTGCTGTTCGTGATCGGGCGGGCGCTGGCGCAGGGACGCCGTGCCGCACTGACCACGGTCGTGGGAAACACGCTCGGCGCTTATGTGCTGATCGTCGCCGTGGCATTCGGGATCGGGTCGCTGGTGGAACGCTCGGTTCTTGTCTTCACGTTGCTCAAGCTGGCCGGTGCCGCATATTTGGTGTATCTCGGCGTCAAGGCTTGGCGGGAACGTGGTTCGCTGCATGCCGCGGTCACAGGCGTGGGGGCTGCGCAGAGTGGTCTGCGGACGTTTTGGGAGGGGTTCGCGGTCGGCGTGACCAACCCCAAGACCATCGTGTTCTTCGCCGCCCTACTGCCGCAGTTCATCGATCGAGGCCAGGGACATGCCGCGGTCCAGATGCTGGTGCTCGGTCTGGTCTTCAACATCATCGCCATTGCTTCCGACATGGTGTGGGGGCTGGTCGCGTCCACCGCCCGGGACTGGTTCGCCCGCTCACCCCAGCGGCTCTCCCTGGTCGGCGGGGTCGGTGGGCTCACCATGATTGGCCTCGGCGTCACGGTCGCCGCGACTGGGCGAAAGGACTGATTCCACCCCCTCATATGCAGGCTCCAACCGGAGACTTGCTGTGGTGCCCGGCTCTGAGCGAGGCGGTAGGAGTCGGTTCCGGTTTCGATGATGCTGCCGCCGAAGGTGAGGCGGTCGACGATCGCGGAGCAGAGCCGCGGATCGGTGAAGGTCTTCGTCCATCTCATCGATGCACAAGAGATCGACGCGCCCGTATCGGCCGATCGCCTCGACCAGCTCGTTTTCGCAGGTGGTGAGTGTGTTGATGGTCGCCGCGTCGATGCTGGGGTGCGCGTCGTAGTCGAAGGCCCGCAGCGACTTCTCACGCGGGAACCCAGCCGCCTCGATGCGCCGCTCGGAACGGCGCCGGGCGCGGTCGTCGCACTCGGCCAGCAGCAGTTCGGCCAAAAAGCCCCGGTAGGACATCTGCTCGCGGGACGCGGATCCGGCGAGGTCGGGGAACTGGCCCCGGATCGTGGGCAGCCGCAGCCGCAGCCGCAGCCGCAGCCGCAGCCGCAGCATCCGGCACGCCTGGTCGATGGCGGTGGTCGCGGCTTCCTCGGTGAGTCTGCGGTTGCGCTTGGCGTTCATGTCGCTTCTCCCTCGCTCGGAGCACTCCCGCCACGACATCGCAGCAGCTGGTCATAGGCCGCCACCGAGGGCAGCGGCCGAGTATCGGGCGGCAGATGCGCCAGCCGCCAGTCGGTAAGGAAGGTGACCGTCGCCCCAGCCGGCCCGTCCGGCCCCGGATCCGGCGAGGCAGTCGGCACCGGCTGGTCCCGCGCATCGCTGTCGGCGATCTCCCGGGCCTCCAGCGCGACCGCGTCCGCGGTCACCGCGCCGGCCCGCAGCGGCGGTCGCGAGCCCGGCGACCAGGTGCTCGTGCTTCATGTGCCGTGCCAGCAGCAGGACTTCGATCAGGGCCTTGGTGCCTTCGCGGTCGCCGCGGGCCGCCGCCAGCCAGGTGTCATGGACGGGCGTGAACCGGCCCGCCGCGCGGGCCTGCTCCAGCGCTGTCGAGCCGGGAAACACGCCCGGCTTGCGGACCAGGGACTCCAGGCAGTGGTCCAGGACCAGGCGGGAGCCGCCCTGGGTGCTGAGCCGCTCGTGCCGGGCGACTTCCCGGCCGTCGTCGAAGACGACCAGTTCGGAGGCGTGCAGCAGCACTCGGAGAGTCTTGCCGATCAGCCGGACCGGCACCGAGTACCGGTTGGTGCGCACGGTGATCTGCTGGAGTACTACCGGCAGCCATCCCCGCGCTACGCGGGGCAGAGGGCCGGAGAAACCGGCCGCCATCAGGATGCCAGGGCGCCCCTGTGCGCGTCAGCAGATAGCTCACACTCCCCGTCCGTCCCCGTCGAATTCGGCACCGGTCGCGCAGTGTTGTGCCGGCTCTCACCGCTCCCGGCCTCTGCCCGTGCCCCCCTGCAGCGGCCCGTCCGCTGTTTGTCCGTGGTCGGGCCGTCACCGGTGCAACGGACTTCAGGCAGCACAAGGGTGCGCCGCTTGAAGACCCCGGGACGAGCGAAGCGGTTCCGAGGGGGGGACGAACTGGGCGGGCATGGCAGCGCCTCCAGGGCGGGGTACGGACCGTTCCCGATCAGTACTCCGAGTCTCATCACCCGCTGCAAGCTCCTGCCGCCGCCGTGCCGCGTCCAGGCCCTGGTGTTGTCTCTGCCTTCTGCCTCGTCGCGCCGTGGCTTCGATCCCGCGCGCACCAACTCGTCCGTTCACGCGCGTCGTCGTCAAGCCTGCCAGGGCCCTCGGTGTCGCTGTGTCGTGCCGATGCCGCCCGCTGCGGCGAGGCGGTCGCGGCGGACCCGGCCAAGGTCCCTTGGCGTTCTGTCAGTGGTGGGCACTACCGTTTCCGTACGGCCTGGACCTCCACCTCAAGCCCCGCCCCAAGCCTCAAGCCCTGCCCCAAGTCTCAAGCCCTGCCCCAAGCCTCAAGCCCCGCCCCAAGCCTCAAGCCCCGCCCCCAAGACGGCCGAAGCCCCCCCCGCCCGACCGAGAGCCCAGGCAGCTATACATGCCGGGTATACATGCCATGTAGAGTGCGCCGCATGTCAAGCAGTCGCGCCCGCACCGCACTTCTGGGGGCGGGACAGTTCACCGCCGCCCGTCTCGGCCCCCTCGCCACGGAGATCCGTCCATGAGCGCCCCCATCCTGGCCGCCACCCGCCTGCGCAAGGCCTACGGCTCGACCAACGCCCTGGATGGCGCCGACTTCAGCATCCGGCCGGGCGAGATCGTCGCCGTCATGGGCCCGTCGGGCTCCGGAAAGTCGACCCTCCTGCACTGCCTCGCCGGCATCGTCCTGCCTGACGCCGGCCGGGTCAGGTACAAGGGCCGGGCCATGTCGACGCTGTCGGACGCCGGACGCAGCAGGCTGCGCCGGAGCGAGTTCGGGTTCCTCTTCCAATTCGGGCAGCTGGTGCCCGAACTGACGTGTCTGCAGAATGTGGCGCTGCCGCTGTGGCTGAACGGAACCCTCCGCAAGGACGCCATGCGCCGAGCCCTCGCATGGCTGGAGCGCCTGGAGATCGACCACCTTTCCCGCAGGCGTCCCGGGGAGATATCCGGCGGTCAGGGTCAGCGGGTCGCCCTCGCCCGCGCCCTCGTCGCACAGCCCCGCGTCCTGTTCGCCGACGAGCCGACCGGCGCCCTGGACTCCCTCACCGGCGAACTCGTCCTCGGGCTGCTCACCGAAGCCGCCCACGACACGGGCGCGGCCGTCGTCCTGGTCACCCACGAGGCACGGGTCGCCGCCCACTCCGACCGCGAGATCGTCGTACGCGACGGCAGGTCCCGGGACATGGAGCCCACCGCGTGAGGCGCGCCCACAGCACCCGCGACCGCCTCAAGCACCGGCGCGCAGCCCGGCGCGCGGCCCGGGGCGAGGCCCGTACCAGCCCGGCGGCCTGGGCGCGCGACCTCGTATTCGGCGCCTGGTTCGCGGTGAGCGGCGGACGCCCGGCCTGGACCCGCACGCTGCTGACCGCCGTCGGCGTCGGCCTGGGCGTGGCCCTGCTGCTCCTCGCCTGCGCCGTTCCGGCCGTGCTGAGCGCCCGGGACGACCGCGGCGCGGCCCGCGACGACTTCGTGTACGGCGCGCCGATGCGACCGAGCGACGAGACGGTCGTCACCGGCGGGGCGAATACCGCCTACCGGGGCCAAGACATCTACGGGCGGCTCGTCCGGCCGGACGGCGACAGGCCGGTCCTCCCGCCGGGCCTGGACGAACTGCCCGCCCCCGGCGAGATGGTCGTCTCCCCCGAACTGAAGAAACTGCTCGACTCCGCCGAGGGCGCCCTGCTCAAGAAGCGTCTGGACCATCGCGTCACCGGCACCATCGGCGAGGCGGGACTGCTCGGCCCACGCGAACTGGCCTACTACGCGGGGGCGGACGACCTGACCCCGAGGGGCGACAACCCCACGCGGACCGACCACTTCGGCGGCCCGAGCCCCTCCGAGGGCCTCGACTCGTTCCTCATGCTGCTGGTCGTCATCGCCATCGTGGTGCTGCTGATGCCGGTGGCGGTGCTCATCGCCGGGGCCGTCCGCTTCGGGGGCGAGCGCCGCGACCGGCGGCTGGCCGCGCTGCGCCTCGTCGGCTCGGACACCGCGACGATCCGGCGCATCGCGGCCGGTGAGGCCCTGGTGGGCGCGCTGACGGGACTCGCCGTGGGCCTGGGGCTCTTCGTGGGCGGGCGGCGGCTCGTCGGCACGGTCGAGCTGTGGCGGATCAGCGTCTTCGCCTCCGACGTGGCCCCGGACCCGGTGCTCGCCGCGCTGATCGTGGCCGGCGTGCCGGTCCTCGCCGTCGCCGTCACGTTGTTCGCGCTGCGCACCGTCGCCGTCGAACCGCTCGGCGTCGTACGGCACGCCGGTACGGTCAAGCGGCGGCTGTGGTGGCGGCTGCTGCTGCCGGCCGCCGGGGTGACGCTGCTCTTCCCGATGATCGACGGCCTTGATCCGCAGACCCGGGTCAACGAACCGAAGATCGCGGTGGGCGCGGTCCTGCTCCTCGCGGGGGTGACGGCGCTGCTGCCCTGGGCGATGGAGGCCGTCGTCGCACGGCTGCGGGGCGGTCCGCTGTCGCTGCAACTCGCCGGCCGGCGCCTGCAGTCGGACAGCGGCACGGCCGCGCGCATGGTCAGCGGCATCACCCTCGCGGTGGCCGGGGCGATCGCCGTGCACATGCTGTTCTCGGGCCTGGAGAGCCGGTACACGCACACCACCGGCCGCAGCCCGGTCCGCGGCGAGCTGCGGATCACCGGGGCGTACGAGGGCGAGAACCGGCAGCGCGAGGACATGGCCGCCCTGCGGGCCACGCCCGGCGTGACATCCGCCCTGGCCTACACGCTCGGCCATGCCGCCGAGCCCGGCAGCGACGCGCCCGGAGCCTTCGTGATCGTCGGTGACTGCGCGAGCCTGCGGCAGATCGTCGAGGCCAAAGGCTGCCGGCCCGGCAGCGTCTACACCGTCGCCGACGAGTCGGGCGAGGACCCCCTGAAGGGCGGCGTGTACACCCCCGACCCGGGCGAACAGGTCGACCTGGCCGCCTCGGAGGAGGGTTCCCCGAAGGCCGCGCCCCAGCTGTGGACCGTCCCTGCCACCGCCCGTGCCACACAGGTGGTGCCGGACCCGGCGGGGTCCTTCACGACCGGCGTCTTCGCCACGCCCGAGGCGATCAGGACCCACGACCTGGCGGACGCCGGCACGGAACTGCTGGTGAAGCTGGACCCCTCCGACCGCGACGCGGCCGAGCGGGTCCGCAACACCGCCGCGCGGATCGACCCCTTGCTCCAGGTCGAAGAGAACGTGGAGAGCGAACAGGCACCGGAGTTCACGAACATCAAGCGCGGCCTGTTCATCGGTGCGACCGTCACGCTGCTGCTGATCGGCGCGAGCATGCTCGTGACCATGCTGGACCAGCTCCGCGAGCGCAGGAAGCTGCTCGCGGTGCTCGTCGCCTTCGGCACCCGGCGCTCGACGCTCGCTCTGTCGGTGCTGTGGCAGACCGCGCTGCCGGTGCTGCTCGGCCTGGCTCTGGCCGTCGTCGGCGGCCTGGGTCTCGGCTCGATGCTGCTGAAGATGGCGGGCCTGCCGCTCGCGGTGGCCTGGGCCGGCATCGCGGGGATGGCCGGGATCGGTGGCGCAGTCGTCCTCCTGGTCACGCTGCTGAGCCTGCCGGCGATGTGGCGCATGATGCGTCCCGACGGCCTGCGCGACGAATAAAACGAGTGAGACGAACTTCAGCCGGCCCTCCCCGGCGCTGCTGGCCCGCGCCGCCCGCGGTTTCGCCCCGAGCCAACGGCGGCCACGACCTGGTCCTAGGGGCCAAGCCGGACCCCGCGTGCTGCGGCGACGGCGTCCAGGGCGCCGACGTGCCAGGTGTAGAAGTGCTTCGTCCTGGAGCAGAACGCCAGCACGTGTTCGTACGCCTCTTCGGTGCCGATCCGCAACAGGGCCTGTACAGCGGGCTCGTGGGCGCCGAACCAGGTGTCGGGGCCCAGGAGGGCCGTCAGGGGAGTGAGGTTACGCGCCGAGCCGCGTTCGACGAGCGCGAGGGACGCCACCTCCCGGACCGGGGCCGATCTGGACAACCGGCGCTCACCGCAGGTCGCGTACGTCGCCCCGTCCCTCCGGTCCGGCGGCGCCGTGGCGAGCCCGAGCAGCACCCCGGTCACCTCCGCCCCGGGGTGGGCGGCGAGCGCCCCGACGAGCCGGTGACCCACGTCCTCGGGCAGGCCGTCCGCGCCGGCGGCGAGCCGGACGAGGACCGGCAGCGCCGGGCCGCCGATCTCCCGCAGCGCCCGCACGGCGGCACGCGCGAGGCCCGGCCCGGCGCCGGGCGTCACGAACTCCCCGAGCACCCGGGCGGCTTCCGGCACCGGGAACGCGCCCAGGGCCACGACCGCCCGTCCCCGCACCGCCTCGTGCGGCGACCGCACGCAGGCGAGCACCACCGGCAGCGTGTCCGGCACACCGATCGAACCGAGGGCCCGCACGGCGTGCGCCCGCAGGGTGCCGGGCTGCTCCTCGTCCGTGGCCAGGGCCGCGAGGAGCGGGGCGGCGGCCGCGTGCCGCAGGGCGCCGAGCGCGTCGGCGGCGGACGCGCGTACCCCGACCGGAGTCGTGTCGTCCGCCAAGGCCGACAGGAGCACCGGGGCCGCGTCCGTGCGTCCGGCGAGGCCCAGCACGCGCGCCACACCCTGCCGTCGGGCGACGGATCCGCCGGGGCGCGTGAACAGGTCCACCAGCTCGGACAGCACCAGCTCGGACAGCACCGGCTCCGGCAGCGCGGCCACGAGGTCCGCCACCGTGTCGTCGATGTGCGCGTCGCCCAGCACCGCCACCAGCGCACCGGCCGCCCCGGCCCCCGCGGACGCGGCGAGCGCCCCGGCGGCGGCCCGGCGCACAGCCGGCGCCGCCGCGCGCAGAAGGTGCGCGAGCAGGGCGTGGTGTTCGCCGGGGTCCGATACGGCGAAAAGGCCGGGCTCCGCCGCGATGTGCGCGCAGACCGCCGCCACGGCGTGGGGCGGGCAGTCGGGGCCGCCCTGCTCCGCCGCGCCGCGGAGCACGTCCCACAGGTGGGCCCGGCCGTCCTCGGTCCTGGCGAGCAGGGCCGTCGCCAGGCGCGCCGTGTCGGGGTCCGGGTCGCGCTGGGGGGCGTGGAGGAGTCGCTCGACAGACGGGTGACGGTGCGGGGGCGGCCACCCGGCGGCGGGCAGCGCGTGCAGCGCCTCGACCGCGGCGCGGCGCAGGTGCGTGTCCGAGGCGGGGGAGTGCGCGAGGACGAGCAGGGCGGAGGCGGCCCGTGGATCCCCGATCGCGCCGAGCGTGCGCACGACGCGTACCGCGAGATCGGGCAGGTACCCCCACAGCGTGGCCAGGAGGGGCGTCACGGCCTCCGAGGCCCGCAGCGCGGCAAGGGCGTCGAGCACCCGTACCGTCCAGTACCCCCGGCCGGACGGCAACTGCTCGCACAGGTCCACGAGACCGCGGACGACCTCCGGTCCACCGATGGCCAGCAGGGCTTCGCACGCCACCTCGTCCAGTTGCCGGCGGTTGTGGTCCGCCTCGGCCAGGGTACGCAGCAGCAGGGGCACGGCCCGCTCCACGCGCAGCCTGCCCAGGGATGCGAGGGCGTGCCAGTGAAGTCCGGGGAGCGGCTCGTCCCCACGCGTGAGGCACAGGTGCAGTGTCCTGACGACTTCCGGTGTGCGTACCGCGCTGCCCAGCATCGCGGTGGCGTACACGGCGGCGTCATGGTTCTCGGACCACGTGGCCCGGCACAGCCCCGCCACGTCGCCCTCCATGCGCATGCGCATCACCTCGGAGATGGACGCCGCCCGCTCCACTCAGGCCCCCTCGCCCTCGTGCACCTGGTCCGACATCGCCACGTACAGCGGTGTCCCGACGACGATCGTCAGCTCCTCGCCGTCCTGTCGCGTCACGGTGGAACGTATCAACTGCCGCGCCAGGAAGTCGCAGTACACCGGCGGCACCGTCAGCCCCTCGGCCGCGTGCAGCACGTCGTGGGCCACCCCTTCCCGGCTCGGCATCCGGCCGCCGCGCGATTGCACGTTGAACTGGCTCTCCCACTCCGGAGGGGTGTCCTGGAGCAGCCGGAAGAGCGACGGCAGCCCCGAGAAGCCGATCCGGCCCATCTCCGGCGGCGCCTCGTAGCCCACCAGGTGGTGGGCGGAGCCGATGAGCGCGACCACGGTGTCGCCGTCGCGGCCCGTCATCAGCGTCGGCTTGTTCACCTCGCCGTATCCGGCGATGCGCAGCGCAAGATCGCCCCGGAACCAGGCGGTGGGCTCCGTCATCCAGCCGACGTCGAACTCCCGCTCCAGGTACGACTCGACGATGTCCAGCCGGTCGTACGCGCTCGCTTCGGTACGCGGCGACTGTACGGCCAGGCTGAGGACCTTGAGGTCGACCTTCGCCTCGACGGCGAGGCGCTTCAGCAGCCTGGGCGGGATCTGCCCGTACAGCATGTCCACCTTGGCGGTGGAGAGGTAGAGGTAGTACCTCATGTGCCGGTCAGGCGCCGGGCTTCTGGGGGAGCGCCAGGAAGGCGGCCCAGGTGGCGGGAGTGACGGTGAGGTGCGCTCCGCGCGAGTCCTTGGATTTCCTGATGCAAAGAGCCGATGGGGCTGCGGCTATCTCCGGACAGGCACCGCCCTGTCCGGTGCTGCAACTGGACTTGAACCACTGCAATGCCGTGCTCATTGCTCTCCTATCAAACGGTCCAACAGGGCCCCGGCTACATCGGCGTTGAGGGCCTGGGTCTGCAGCATCACATACTTGCGCTCCGGAATGGACACATCGTCAGGGGCGGCAATCAGCTGGCTGCCACGTTGCGCTCCGGTGCAGGCGACTCGTTGGTGCTCCGGAGTCTCGATCAGGATGAACGCGCTGGAGAGGCCTGCGTGGGTGTTGCGGCCGACCCCTTGCCACCAGCAGACCCAGAACCTGACGAAGCACTACTAGGACGATGCGGCGAGGCAGCTATGAGCAGCGACACCCACACCGTGCTTCACGACCCTCACGGCCTGGTCGCCGCCGAACTCCCGCTGGACCGCGCGCCGTACGAAACGCTCGGCACTGCTGTCCTTGCGTGCGAACCTCATCCCGCGCGACTACAAGCAGCCCGTGCTCCAACTGGCCAGCCACGCGCGCGGAGTCGGTGAGTCCGGTGGCCTTATCGTCATTGCGTGACTCATACATGGAGAAGAAGACTGACCGCGGCCGGCGCCGTGGCGGCCGCTGTGGCCGCGACGCTCACGAGTGCGGAACCAGCAGCCGCGGCAATGCCGTTCGGGTCGGTGGACCCCGCCACCGTCTCGCAATTCAAGCTCAACCAAGTCCTCGCCCCTGGCGGCGCGGAGGGCACCGACGCCGCGGTCGCAGCCGTGGAGAAGACCGGAGCCGTCAAGAACGTCGACGTCAGTACGGTCCTCAACACGGGCGGCAACACGGGTATCGCAGGCCTCTGTCACGACACCGGCCTGTCCGCGAGCCTCAAGCCGAGCGGTTACTGCTGGAAGCCGGAGGACGACCGGTCCAGCAACTGGAACGCGACGGACGGCGGCTGGACGCCCCAAGGCCTCTCCCTGCCGTACAGCGACAGCGGACCCGCCGCCGACGGCCAGGGGAAGGGCGTCCCCGCCTATGCCGCCACCTGGCACCACGGCACGGACATGGGCAACCCCGACCCGTCCAAGCGGCGCGGTGACGAGTACGCCCGGCTCTCGCTGGTGAGCACCAAGAGCGGGACGCCCAACTACCACAATCTGCTCCTCGTCCAGCCTGCCGTGAACGCGGACGGCACCGGCACCTTCCGTGTGGTCCCGGGCAATCACGTCGACGGTGTCGTCTGGTACGGCGACCGCGCCTTCGTCGCCAACGGCCGCTACCTCCAGGTCTACGACCTGCGGCACATATGGAAGCTGAACAAGCAGGGCAAGGAGGTGGGCATCACCGGCACCACCTCTTCGGGCCTGTGGCACAACTACGCCGTCCCCATGGTCGCGATGTACCGGACCACGACCGGCAGCGCCGCCTGCACGGTCACCGCGGGCACCACGCCCTGCCTCAACTCCCTGAGCCTGGACCGCACCGGCGGCCAGGACGCCCTCGTCTCGGCCGAGTACAAGAAGGACGCGGCGGGCGGCCGCGTCGTGCGCTGGCCGCTCGACGCCACGACCAAGTTCCCCAAGGGCCATGCCTCCGCCGCGTATTCCTCCCCGGTCTGGTCCATGCAGGGCGCTGCCACCGACGGCACGAACTGGTACATGTCCGGGACCTGCCCGACGGGCGCGGGTGGCGGTACGACGGACGATCCGTACTCCTGTATCCACAAGGCACAGGCCAACACCGCGCCGCACGTCATGACCGCCGCCCCCGTATACACCCAGAACCTCGGCTACTCCTGGTCAACGGACCGGTTGTGGGGCATCAACGAACGCATCAACTCCACGGCGGGCAGGCGGGTCGTCTTCTCCGTCAACACGCCCTGACCTCACTGACTGCTGGACGCCCAGGCCAGGCGGGCCCGGGCGTCCAGCGTGGGGCGCCGGTCAGAGCGCGGCCGGGAAGCGGCCCACACGCGGTGTTCGCCCAGGAGCTGGGCCACCTGCTCCACCGCGTCCGCGCCCGTGTCCACGAGCGCCACGCCCGGCGCCGTGCTCGTGACGCCGGCCGCTCCAGCACTCACACAGTCCTGCACGACCCCGACGGCCTGATCGAAGCCGGGCTCCCGCTCGATCGCGAACCCTACGAGTGCCTCGTCAAGGCCGTCCTCGCATGGACCGACAAGGTACTCGTACGGCCCGGGACCTGGAGCAGATCGCCCTCCAGCTCACCGGCCACGCCCGCGCGGTCGCCTCCGGCGTCCGCCGCCGCGCCGACCCGCTGCCCAAGGGCAGCGGGCCCAAGGCGCTCGCTGACGTCGTCCTGCGCGAGGCAGAAGGCCGGCTGTCCGTGCCGATCGAGGGCACCGTGCGCTGCGTCCAGAACGTGCCGGCAGGGATGGCGCGTAGTCAGAACGGTGTGGCGGTCGGATCCTGGCGGAATCCGGCGACGACAGCGTCTTCCGCACCAGGTCGCAGCTAGAGGGGGAGCAGCCTCAGATCCCAGGGGCCTCCACGCACACCAGCGCGATGCTTGCGGCTCAGAACCCCCGGGCATCGCACCTCAGTGCGTGTAGGGCCTGGGCGCGGTGCCGCTGGACCCGGACGGCGAAGGAACCCGGGCCGCCCTGCGCCCGGGAGCCCTGTTTGTCACGCCGTCCCAACTCCGGTTCGAGGGCGGTTCCCGGTGCACTCAGTAGGTGTCTTTGACTCTGGCCGTAGGGCAGAGGAGGCTGAATGATCTGGGATGCGGGGGTTGGCGGGGCGGTCCGGCGGTATTGCCGGGAGTGTGGTGATCCGTTGCCGGTGACGATGGCGGCGGCCGCGGTGCTCTGTTCTAGTCGGTGCAGGTAGCGGCGGTGGCGGAGGGTGAACCAGGCACATCACCGCCATCGCAGCAACCCTTGTATGCCGCCGCCGAATGGCCGAATGGAATGGCGTCTTAGCAGGTCAGCCGACGTTCGGCGCTTTCGTAGGTGCCGAGGTTGTAGTCGACGCTTACGACGGTCTTGTAGGTGTAGGTGCCGGAACCCGTGCAGGTCCACCACGCCATCTTGGTGCCGCTCTCAAGTGGGGTCCAGTCCACTTCCTCCCAGCCGTACCAGCGGTGACGCTGCAGGGAGATGGTGGCATCCGTGCAGCCGCTGCGGGTCTTGCCGGCCTTGCCGATGATCTCGCTGATGCCCTTGTAGGGGGCCGAGATGCTGTAGCAGTTCCGGTCCCAGTCCGAGGCGGCGGCCGGAGTGGCCGGCATCAACAGCGTGGCTGCGCAGGCCAGTGCCACGGCGACGGATGACTTTCCGGCGATACCGAGAGTGCTCATGACAAATGTCCCTGTCTGCGAAAACATGCGGGCGCAAGAGATACGCGAACACTCTTTCACCGGGGTCGAGACAAGATCAAGCCAGATCCTGGGCGCCATCAAACTCATGCGTACTGCGGCGAGTTGACGTCCAGCATCCCTATGCGAACCCAGCAAGGTCACCCGGTCCGCTGGCAGTACAAGCTGCCCTCACAACCGGACGTCCTGCCCGCCCCGGACGCGACCCTCGTGGCCCCGCTCACCAACAACACCCCCTGGCAAACCCCGGCAAGTTCGTGGCGCCGCGCCACCCACCAGGCTGGTCCCGCATAGGACCACCGGAGAACAGGGGGCACGGACATGGAGACGACGGACAACGTGGTGGCGGGTGACGGCAACGTTCAGGCGGTGCGCCGCTGGGTGCGGCTCTCATGCACCGAGCCGGGCACCCATCTGCCCGCGCTGGCCGAGATCGCGGCGGACCTCCGCCTGCCGACGGCCGTACAGCGTCGGCACGACGAAGCCGAGAGCGAGCGCGCCTACCGGCTGCTGCGCACTGCGATCCACCGCAGCTACGAGCCCGGTGAGCGGTTCATGACCCGCTACGACATCGGCCAGCACTTCGACATCGGCGGCAAGGAAGCCGCGGCCGCCGTACGCCAGCTGATCGCCGAAGGACTGCTGACCGGCCCGCGCGGACAGTACGTCAATGCGTTCAGCCCCCAGCAGCAGCGCCGGCGCGTGAAGCAGTTGCGTGAGCGCGCCAGCCAGTTGCGCCGCGAGGCCCTCGAACTCATGCGGACGGCACGGGAGATCGAGCAGGAGCTGCCCACCGGCGGCGACACCCAGGAAACGTAGCCGCGCCTGGCTCGGGGATCTGTGAGTTTGTGAGGCTGTGAAGTGTTTCTCGCAGCCGGGGAGTTCCGAGGCAAACGCCGTCGCACGTGGCGGATCGGCCCAGCCTCGGGAGCTGTAGATGCCAAGCTGACCAACGATGACCATCTCGGGGCTCTGGCTGCACTGGCGGCGCGCCAAGCAGACGCAGCACATGCACATCGACGCCCTGTTCGGGGAGCTGGGCCGCAAATCATCGACTTCGACCTGTTCGAGTCCCAGTTCCGGCACCTGATGCGAGTGGCCGCCTCGGTGCGCGAAGGAGCCATCTCCTCCACCCTGCTGCGGCGCCTGCGGGCGAGCTCGCGCAAGAACGCCACGTACACGGCCTTCCACGAGGTCGGCCGTGTCATCCGCACTGTGCGGCTGCTGCGCTGCCTCTCCGACTCCAGTACCACCAACAGCTTCTCGCTCAGCTTGGGCCGGGCCGCCGAACCCCTGGGACGCAGACAGCCAGCCCCGCCGCCCTGCCAGGCGCGGCGCCGGCGTCGCACCGAACACTCACTGACCTGCAGCTGTTTCGCCACCACCTTGCCGATACCTCATGGTCCCGGGCCCACCGCGACTGACGCCCTCTGCCGGCCCTTCCGGCATCATGCCCACAAAATCAGGAACCACCGCGGCTTCCCCACGCCGGGAGCAGCGCGAGCTGCTCCCGATACACCTTGTATGCCAATGCGCGGATGTGCATGGCGTGGCCGCGGATCGTGCACCACAGGCGCTGGGACAGGGCGTATCCACCGCCCTGGTGGGGGACGACCACGAGGTCGGGCCACAGAGGTTCCAGGCCGTGGACCATACGGTCAATTCCTGGCAGGAAGTCGCCCTGCCAGCCGTTGGGGCGAACGAACTGCGCAGTGGCGCAGGTGCGTTGGAACCACGCCCGCAGATCCCGTGCGCAGGCCGCCCGTAGCTCCGCGTCCCTGGCGGGATCGTGGAGCGACTGCAACAGGCGGCGTGCCGCGCGTGGATCGTCGAGCACGACAAGCGGTAGCCGGTGCGGGCGGGCCGTGCAGTGGCGACGGGTTCCCGTGTCGTCGAGCCCACGCCGGTGAGCCACCCGCGAGGGCTCGAACAGCGGCACCATGAGTTGGAATTCAGGGTGCCAGCACATGTCCAGGGGGGTGGAGGCGGCTGTGCGGAGGCCGTTGCGGTCGACCGTGACGTTGCCGGTGGCGACGGCCTCGGCCCCCTGGTCGAAGGCGGTCAGCGGCACGGCCAGGTGCTCGGGAAGCCACCTGTCGTCGTGATCCAGGTAGGCGACGTACTCGCCCCGGGCGCGTGCCAGGGCCAGGTTGCCCGGGCCGCTGGGATGGCCATGACGGTCCGCGGACCGCAGGACCCCTGTTGTACGCAGGGCAGACGACCGAGAAACGGGGCATGGGCAGACCTTTCCATTGCGGATTAGTAGCGGATTCAGTGGACGTGAGGGATGCGGCGGCCGGGGGCGGCAGTGCTTTTCTTGGCGTGAGGCTATGCTCGCGCCCGGTTTCCTGGCCATTCTTGCGGAATCAAATGATCCGACGCCCCTCCGTGAGGTCGCTCGCCCCGTCTGCGGTATGGGGGCAACCGGTCTCACGGAGGGGGCTTCCGTATGCCTCAGACATTAGATTTCCCCATATCGGCCGGCGCAGGGGACATACCGGCCACGGCGCCCATCGAAGTGTCCGCGCGGCCGGAGCACCGAGTCACCGGTACGCAACATCAGGAGGTCCGAGAGGATATGACCGAGTACTCGGTCCTCATGCCGTTCCTGCCGCGCAGGCCGGAGCAACTGCTGCCGTACGCCGCGCTCGTGGAGTGGACCGGGGCGCGCCGGCTGTGGCAGGGGCAGGCCATGCTGGTGGAGCCGTTCCAGGGCTTCGCCTCCGCGGCCGGCGCCGGCTTCCGGGTGCCGACCGGACTCGGGGTCACCCTCATGCCGCTTCGGCACCCCTACGAGGCGGCCCACCAAGTGCGTTCGCTCGCCCTGGCCACCGGTGAGCCGGTGGTGGCCGGGTTCGGGCCCGGGGGCCGGTCCTTCCAGAGCAGTCTCATGGGCGCCCCGTACCGCAGCCCTCTGACCGCGGTGCGGGAGTACCTGGCCATCGTGCGCGGGCTGCTCGACGAAGCCCAGGTGGAGGTGCGGGGCGAGTACTTCACCTGCCACGCACGGATGGGCCCCGCCATCGCACCCCCGATCGAGCTCGGCCTCGGCGTACTGCGTCCGGGCATGGCACGGCTGGCCGGTGAGATCGCGGACGTCGCGATCACCTGGCTGACCCCGGCGTCATACCTGGAGAACGCCGTGCTGCCCGCGCTGCGCGAGGGCGCGGCCGCCTGTGCCCGGGCCGCGCCTCGTCTCTCGGCGATCGTGCCGGTGGCCCTCGACCGGCCGGACCGGGCGCCCGCGGACATGGTGATCGCCAGTAATGCGGCCCATATGCAGGCCCCGCACTACATCGACATGCTGAAGAGGGCCGGAATCGACATCACCGGCCTTGACCCGTCGGCTGCGGCACGTCGAATCATCGATGGCGGTGCATTTGTGCACGGCAATATCGACGAGGTAGTGAGCGGTCTTTCGGAATACCGTAAGGCCGGTGTCGGCGAAATCATTCTGAACCTCACGGGCGTGTGCAACGCATACGGGCCTAAAGCTGCCTTGAGGGACCTCAAGACAATCCTGGGCGCCCTCATATGATGGAGACGGAAATGGTGGAAAAGGTGAGCGGGGACCGGCTTTCTCTGGCCAGACGGCACCTGATGTCCTGGGGGACCGGGCAGCCGCTGCCGCGTGCGGCCCACACCGCCACGCAGGCCAGTGCCACGGTCGTCCTGGAGAGCGACGCCCACCTGACCGCTGTGCTCGCCTCCGACCTCGTCGGTCCCGGCTCGGCCGTCTTCGCCCCGGGAGCCCCGGGAGCCCCGGCCGACGCGGACGGACGCGGGGTATTCGTCATGGGGTACGAGGGCACGCTGGGAGAACCCGGCGGCGACTTCGTGCTGGAGGAGGACGCGGACTCGTTCTTCCTGCAAACGCAGGACTACGGCACATCCGCCTACCTGTCGGTGATCGGGGCGACGCTCGTCCGGGTCATGGAGGACGCCGACTTCGAGGCGTTCCTGGCCGACGCCGACACCGCGTTCAGCGAGGGCACGTTCGCCTCGTTCGTGACCGACCCCGCCGTCCAACTCGCCGATGTCACCGCCCTGGGAGGCGGCCACGCCGACGACGGCCCGCATACCCGGCTGTACGTACGGGCCGACGGCACCATCAGCACCGGACCGAGCGGCCTGGAACTGGGACGCATCGACCGGGGCCCCCGCCTGTTCGGCGCCGTGACCGAACAGTGGCGCGAGACGAGCGCGCTCAGCGCTCTGCCGGGCGCTACTGACCTCGGCGGTACCGTCGACGACACCCTGCGCGTCCGGGAGCTGCTCGCCCGTCCCTGGATCGGACGCTGGCTGGCGGCGATCGAGGCCGTGCGTGACCTGCGGACACGAGGCGAGTCGGAGGTCCGGGTATCGGGCTTCGGCGGACGGCTCACCGCGGCGCTTGCCCGGTGCGGCGCGCCCGGAGCCGACTGCCAGGACGCCGCTGCCCCGTTGCTGCTGTGGACGGACGACGCCGCGTTCGTCCGGACGCGGGGCCGGACGTTCCGGATCAACCGTGCGGCAGGTGAAGCGGTGGAGGCCCTGCTGGTCTGCGGCTCACCCGCCTCGGCATCGGCATTCACGGACCGGGCGCTGCTCGACGAGGCGCTCCGCGGCTTCGCGGCCGCCGGAGTGCGGCTGGTGCCTTCCCGCGGTACGCCGGAAGGCACCGAAGACGCGCTGGCGGGAGCCGCGACATGACGTCCTGCGCCGACCTGGCCACCGGGACCGGCCCACTGCCGGGACGAGCGGGCACCTTGCTGGCAGAACTCGGCGAGCGGGCCGAACTGCACGACCTGTACGACGAGCACGGCTCAGCGGTCTACCACGACATCACAGCGAATGACGCGCACGAGGTGCGGGACCTGGTCCGCCTGGTCAGGAAAGCCTCCGGCCCGATCCTCGAACTCGCCGCCGGATCCGGCAGGCTGACACTGCCCCTGCTCGCCGTGGGACGCGCTGTGACCGCGCTGGAACTGGCACCGGGCATGCTTGACGTCCTGCACGACCGGCTCGCCGCGGCCCCCGCGCGGCTGCGCGAACGCTGCCGCACGGTGCGCGCCGATATGAGCCGCTTCGCACTGGGGCAGCGCTTCGCCACCATCGTCCTGGGCACGACGTCCGTGTCGCTCCTGGACGCACCGGGCAGGGCAGGGCTGTTCACGGCCGTGCGCGAGCACCTCGCTCCGGGCGGGCGGTTCCTGATCTCCACCGTGGACGACGCCCTCACCGGCGACGGCGACGGCGGCACGGCCACCGGTCCCGACGAGCGCGTCTATGCGCTCTCCGGCGCCAGCGGGCGTGCGTACCGCATGCACGAGTACTGGCCCCGCGGCGCCCCGGTCCGCACGGTCAGTGTCTTCCCGGCCGACCCCGACACCGTGCCGCACGGCCCGGTGCGGATTTTCGCGAGTTCCATCGCGATCCTCCCCGCCGACCTGCTCATCAATGAGATGGCCGCCGCCGGACTGTCGCTCGTGGCCCGCCACCCGCTGTCCACGGGCGGCACGCGTCATCGCGACGTCCTGCTCGAAATGGAGGCCACAGCATGAGCACCACCGGTACGCAACGCCGGCTTCCCGCAGCCGCCAGGCAAACCACCGCCCTGTGGCCGTCCCTGCTGCCACCCGGCCGGTACGGCAGGGACGACCTGTGCGCGGTCGCCGCCGAAGGAGCACGCATCCGGTTCGCGGACGGCCGCCAACTGCTGTGCGCGACCAGCGGGTTGTGGAACACCAACCTCGGCTACGGCAACCCCGTGATCGCGGACGCGGCTGCCCAGGCCCTGCGCGACGCCTCGTACCTGAGCGTGTTCCGGTACGAGAACCTCTACGCCCGCCGGGCCGCGGCGGCACTGGTAGAGGTGTGCGGCGCCGAGCACTACGGCAAGGTGCTGTTCTCCACGTCCGGCGGTGCGGCCAACGACCTGGTGATGAAGCTGGCCCGGCAGTACCACGCACTGCGCGGCGCGCCCCGGCGCAAAATCGTGGTCGGACTCCGCGGCGGCTACCACGGCCTGACCTACGGCTCGTTCTCCCTGACCGGTGAGGACCTGGGACAGCGGCTGTATGGAGTCGACCAGCGGCTGGTGCGCCACGTCACGCCGAACGAACCGGCCGAGCTGGCCACCCTCCTGGAGCGGCAAGGCGCACAGATCGCCGCGGTCGTCGTCGAACCGGTGCTCGGCGCCGGAGCGGTACCGCTGGACGACGCCTACGTCGCCGAATTGTGCCGACTGCGTGATACCCACGGGTTCCTGCTGGTGGCCGACGAGGTGGCCACCGGGTTCGGCCGCACCGGCAGCTTCTTCGCCTCCCAGCGCTGGCCCGGCCGGCCGGACCTGCTCGTCGCCTCCAAGGGCCTGACCAACGGCACCTGCGCGGCCGCCGTCGTGGTCGTCTCGCAGCGGGTCGCGGACGTGTTCGCGACGGCGGGCGCCCTTGTGACGCATGGGGAGACGCAAGCCGGTACACCGGTGACCTGTGCCGCGATCCTGGCGACGCTGGACGAGATGCGCCGCCTGGACGCGGTGGCACGCGGCCGACGCCTCGCCGACCGGCTCGACGCCGAACTCGGGCGGCTGGTCGCCGAGCACCCCCACGTGTCGGCGACCACCGGGACCGGCTGCTTCCGCTCCGTGCGCGTGTGCGGGGCCGACGGCTCGGCCCTGCACACGCGCACGGAGGTGCCGGCACTCGTCGACGCGATCCGTGACGCGGGCGCCGTCGTCCACCCCGGGCCGCACGGCATCCAGCTTGTCCCGGCACTGACCTACACCGAGGCCGAACTGGCCGAGCTGATGCAGTGCGTCCGCACGGGCCTGACCGCCTACGCGACAACGGCACAGAAAGCGCAGGCAGGGAGATGACCCTCGGCTGGCACTGCCCGACCCTGATGATGTACGGCTGCGACGGTCTGGCTCCGTGGCTGCGCGGCCGTGCGGAACGCGTCAGCGCGCTCGTCGTCGACGGAGCGGTGGCCGACGCTCCGGTGACCGCCCTCGTCCGGGAACAGCTCGCCCGGACCGGCCATGCCGTCGCGACCGTCGAACTCACCGGTTCCGGTGAACTCCCGGAGGTGACGGCACTGGCGCGCCGCCTGTCCGGGACACGACTCGTCGTCGCGGTCGGCGGCGGCTCGCTGCTCGACCAGGCCAAGCTGGCCGTGCTGCTGAACGCGGCTCCCGCGACACGGGCCAGGCTCACCGCACCCCAGCGCAGCGGTCTGGTGCTGCTGCCGACCGTTCCGGTGTCGGCCCGCGCGGCACTCGTAGCCGTACCGACGACACTCGGAACCGGCTCCGAGTCCAGCTCGGTGGCCTGTCTGACCATGTCCGGCGCCAAACGGCTCGTCATGGGCGCGTCGCTGACCCCGGACGTGGCGGTGATCGACCCGCTGGCGACGTCGACCCTGCCGCCCGAACTCGTCGCGGAAGGCGTCCTTGAGGTCGTGTTCCGTCTGGCTGGGCTGTACGCGGGTGACCACACGGATGCCCCCACCGAGGACGCGCTGGCCCGGGCTCTGGCCCTGCGTGCGGTAGAGCTCGGTTGGGAGCTGCGCGCGGCACGGGCGGCCGGGGACGGGGCCGGACACGCCCGGCTGCGCGCCGAGACGGCCAAGGTCAGCGGACTCAGCCACGCGGGCTGGGTGGTGCTGGGACGTCCGCCGTACGCGAGCAAGGGCTGGTACCTCGCCAACGAGCTGTCATCGGTTCTCGGCGTCCGCAAGATGACGGCCGTCGCCGCGCTCCTGCCGCCTCTGTGGCGGGCCGTCACCGACGGCGACACCCGGCTCGGTTCCGCACGCCGCCTCGCCGGCCTGTGGCAGGCGCTGCGGACCAACGGGCCACGGGAGCTGTCCGCCGACCCGGCCACCGGCGTGGCCCAGCTGGCCGATGCCTGGGAGGTGGACCGTCGCCTCACGGCCGACGACGCCCAGCTGAAGGCCGTCTCGGCGCGGGCGCTGCGCGCCTGGGGCGCAGGACTGCCGATGCTCGACGGCCTCACCAGCACCGACATCACAGACCTGCTGCGCCGGGCCACCCGCAACGGGACGTCGTAAGAACAAGGCCCGCCCACAGGCTCCCCTCGTCGCAGGCCCAGGTGTGCGACGAGGGCTGCCCTGGAGGAACCACCCACGAGGAGGTGAGAGAAATGCACACGACCGAGAACGCCGCGCAGGGCATCACACCCGCGCTGGAACTCGGCTTGCAGGAGCTGGAGGCCATGGAGGCCCCGGGCATCGGGGACATCGCCAGCTACGTCGGCGGCGCCGCCGTAGGCGGCGCTGTCACATACAGCGTCGTGGCCACCGTCCTGACCTGATCCCGGTCCGAGCCGTCGCAGCACGGCCGCCGGAACCACCGGTCCGTCACGAGTCCTCGCAGAGGAGGTGAAGAACATGCAGGAGCACACCCCCGACATGCCCGCGCTGGAGCTGGACATGCAGGAGCTGGAGGCCATGGAGGCCCCTGGCGTCTGGGACAACTTCAAGGAAGGTGTGACGGTGTCCGTCGCCGTGAGCGGCGTCTACGGCGCCGTCGCCATCGCTGCCACCTGAGCAACACCCCTCCGCCCGCGGTCACACCCCGAGCCGTGGCCGCGGGCGGAGGGGCCACCCCGAACGCGGGCAGCTGACCCACCCGCGACCGGGCCCGCGGTCATGAGGCGCGGGCCAAGCAACCCAGAGGGAAGGCATGTCCAAGAAACAGAGCCGAACACGAACCAGGGCCAACCAGCGGATCGCCATTGCCATTGCGCTACTGATCTGCGGGGAAGCCTATTGCCAGACGGCGCTCAGCGGGACTGCGGCCGACATCGGGCGGGGCGTCCTCACGCTCGCTCTGCTCGGCTGCGTCATCCGTCTGGCGTTCAACGCGCGCGCGGAGAGGAAGACATGAGCGGCGCCCCGGTCGTCACCTGCACGGGACTGACCAAGAACTTCGGCCAGGTCACGGCCGTCCAGGACGTCACCTTCACGGTCAGCCCCGGCCGGATCGTCGGCCTGCTCGGCCGCAACGGCGCGGGCAAGACAACCACCCTGCGCATGCTGCTGGGACTGACCGCTGCCACAGCGGGCCGGGCCACCGTCTTCGGCCACCACTACGCCGAACTGCCGCACGCCGCCCACCGGATCGGCGTCAGCATGGACGGCATCGGCACCCTGCCCGGCCTCAGCGGACGGCGTGACCTGCGGATCTGGGCACGGATGCTGGGCCTGCCCGCACACCGCGCCGACGAGGTCCTGGAACAGGTCGGTCTCGGCGACCGGGCCGACCACAAGGCCAACGGATACTCCACCGGCATGAAACAGCGCCACGCCCTGGCATCCGCGCTGCTCGCCGACCCCGAACTGCTCATCCTCGACGAGCCCGCCAACGGCCTCGACCCCGACGGGATCCGCTGGCTGCGCACCTTCCTGCGCTCCCTGGCCGAGGAAGGACGCACGGTCCTCATCTCCAGCCACCTGCTGGCCGAGGTGGAACAGACCGTCGACGACGTCGTCGTCATCCAGCGCTCCCTGCGCTACAGCGGCTCCCTGCACGACCTCACCTGTGGCGGCGAGATCCGGCTGGAAGACCGCTTCTTCGAGCTGGTCGACGTCGCCACGACCGAGGAGAGCGCCCATGCGTAATCTGCTGGCCGCCGAATGGGCGAAGATCTGGTCGGGGCGGGCCGCCTGGTCGATGGCCCTGATCGGCCTCGTGCTGGGCGTCCTGGCCGCCGGCGGCTACGCCACCGGCGCCGACGCCGGCATCGCCAACGGCACCACCACCATCCAGGACGTCACGGACCAACTGGTGCGGTGCTGGCTCGCCATGCTGGTGCTCTCCGCGCTGCTCGGCACCGTTTACGTCAGTCGCGAGTACCAGGCGGGCACGATCGGCCGGTCGGTCCTGCTCAGCGGCGGCCGTACCCGGCTGTTCGGGGCGAAGCTCGCCGTCGGCACCGCGATGGGAGTCGCCTTCGGCTTGCTGGCCGCCGGGTGCGCGGCCCTCTCACCGTGGATCTTCCTGCGGGGCACCCGGCACGACCCGGTGTGGACGCGGGAAACGACGCTCACCCTGGTCGGCATATTCGTGGTGACGGTGCTCGCCGCGCCGTGGGGCGCCCTGATCGGCTGGATCCTGCGCAAACAGGCCGCCGCGGTGGCCGTCGTTCTCGGACTGAGCCTGTTCGTCGACGAGGCACTGCTGGCGGCGGCACCGGCCGTCGGCAAGTTCACCATGACCATCGCCATGAGTTCGGTGTACCGCGACGGCAAGCCCGAACTGCTCGGTGCCCCCTGGGCGTTCCTGGTGATCGCCGGCTGGCTCACCGCCGCCGGGTGCGCGGCCCACTGGCTCCTGCACCGCCGGGACGTGCTGTGAAGCCCGGCGGCACGCTGCCGGCCCGCCTCCGCGGCAGGGCGGCCGCACCCACCCCCGAGGAGCGGGCCGCCCTGCTGGCGCGCCCGCGTCCGGCTCCCGACCTCCAGGTGCACGAGCCCCTCAAGGAAGGCACACCCTGGCTGGTCCAGCGCGGGTCCCAGCACTACATCAGGGTCGGCGCCGACATCGTGCGGCTGCTGCGGTCGATGGACGGCGCCCGTGACCACCGCGCTCTGGTGAAGGCGCTGGGGCCGCCATGGCGCGAGAGCGATGTCGCACGGGCCGTGGAGCGCCTCGACCGGATGAAGCTGCTCGAAGACGGAGCCAGGCGCCACCGCGGCGGATCCCGGTTCACCTACGTGCCCCCACTGACGTTCCAGTTCACCGTGGTCAGACCGGAGCGCCTGCTGCGGCGTCTGACGCCGCAGCTCGGCGCGCTGGCAGGCCGGACCGGCGCGGGCCTCGCCCTGGCGCTCTCCGTGGGTGGCGCACTGGCCCTGGCACTGCACGCCCCCGACGTGTCCCGGGCACTCGGGGAGCCGCTGCCGCTCAGCCACCTCATCGCCCTGACGTGCGCCTCGGTCGCCACCACCGCGCTGCACGAGCTGGGGCACGGCGTCGTCCTGACGCACCACGGCGGCAAGCCCAGCCGCATGGGCGTCATGCTGTTCTACCTGATGCCCGCCTTCTTCTGCGACGTCTCCGACGGCTGGCGGCTGCCACACCGCCGACAGCGCGTCCAGGTGGCCGCCGCGGGCATCGCCACCCAGATGGTCATCGCCGGTACCGCTGCGCTCACCGCGTGGGCGGCCGGCGGTACGGGAGGGGTGCTCGACGCCTGGGACACCGTCCTGGTCTTCGCCGTCCTGACGTACACGACGGGCCTGCTCAATCTGCTGCCGTTCGTGAAACTCGACGGCTACATCGCCCTGATGAGCCGTCTCGACCTGCCGCACCTGCGCGACCGGACCATGACGGACGCCCGTTCCTTCCTGGCCAAGGCCCTCTTCGGCGGCACCGGATACACCCGCGAACTCCCGCGACTGCGGTGGTCGGTGCCGTTCGGCCTGGCCTCCATGGTCTTCCCGCTCTACCTGATCGCCCTCGCCGCTTCGCTCTGGCTCGGCCTCATCCAGGGCACCGGGCTCATCGGCGCCACGCTGATCCTCACGGGTGTGTGCGCTCTTGGGCACCGCGCCTGGACCGGGGCCCGTCGGCTGACCCGGCAGGCACGGGACGCGGGCGCCCGCACCGGCCGGATCACAGTCGTCTGGCTGCTCGTCGCGGGTGCCGTGGCGGCCGCGGCCGCCTTCGTGCCCGTGTCATACACGATCACCGGCGGCTACGTCACGAAGGCAGGACGCACGACGCTCACCCTGCCCGCGACAGCCGACCGGGCCGCCCTGCGCGAGGGAGCGAAGGTCACTCTCGAACGCCGGGGCGCGGTCACCCATACCGATCTCGCCACCGCGCACATCACCACGCCCACCGCGCAGCACGGCACAGCACCTTTGTCGGCGTTCGTGCCCGTGCGTGAGGGCGACACCGTGCCCGTGCCCGCCTACCACGTTCCCCTGCGGGTGGACACCGGTGAACCGGACGAGGTGGGCACGGCACGGGTGGCCGCCGGAAACCGCCCCCTGGGCACCTGGCTCTACCTCAACTACATCGCACCCGCCTGGCGTTGAGTCCGGCCTCCACCGCATTCACCGCGTTGCTCCTCCGGAGCGGAGAAGATCATGGACATCATTGGGTACCTGGAGTTCTGCCCGCCCGGCACCCCCTACTTCGACGTGCCCACCGCTCGCGGAGCCGCCGAGGCCGACTACCCCCTGAGCGGTGCCGAGCCGCCCGACGGCTGGACCCGCACCATCGGCCCGGAATGGGTGGTCCTCGCACCGCCGGAGCCCCGCCTCCCGGCGCAGGGCTGGAAGATCCACGTCTCGGCGACGCCGGACAACGCCGAGCACGTGCTGGATACCGTGGCGAAGTACTGCACCACCGAGCGGGTGATGTTCAAGTTCCTGCGCGGCCCGGGGGTGCTCAAGCGGCGCAACGGCAAGTACGGCGATCGCGGCGGCAGCGGCAAGTTCGTGACGATCTACCCGCTCAACGAGACGCACCTGGCCCGCGTACTCGCCGAGTTGGGGGACCTGCTGCACGGCGAGCCGGGCCCGTACATCCTCAGTGATCTGCGCTGGCGCTCCGGCCCGCTGTATGTGCGCTACGGCGGCTTCGTCCTGCGCGCGAAGCGGACCTCCTCCGGCGAGAGCGTGTACTGCATCGAGAACCCGGACGGCGAACTCGTGCCCGACCGGCGGGGCCCCGGCTTCCGGCCGCCCGAGTGGGTCACGCTGCCCGACTGCCTGCGCGAGGCGGTCGCCGACCGTAACTCCGGCGTCCTGCGGGACTTCCCGTTCCGCGTCACCCGCGCCCTGCACTTCTCCAACGGCGGCGGCGTGTACCGGGGCGTCGACACGCGCGACGGCCGCGATGTGCTGATCCGGGAGGCCCGCCCGTACGCCGGACTCGACGGCGACGGCCAGGACGCCGTCACCCGCCTTGGCCGGGAACACCGCGCCCTGGAGCGGCTGCGGGGCGCGCCGTGCGTCCCGGAACTGATCGACCACCGCAAGGGGCACGAGCACTACTACCTGATCCGCGCCTACGCGGAGGGAACACCGCTCTCGAAGGAGATGACCCGGCGCAACCCGCTGGTCCGCGGCAGCAGGGATCACGCCCGGTTCGCCGAGTACGCCCATTGGGCCCTGCGGGTGCTCGACCAGATCGAGGCGGGCGTCGCGGGCATGCACGAGCGCGGTGTCGTCTTCGGCGATCTGCACCCGGGCAACGTCCTCGTCGACAAGGACGGCACGGTCACCTTCATCGACTTCGAGACCGCCAGCGACACGGACAGCCAGTCCGCCCAGCACATGGGGGCGGTCGGCTTCATGGCCCCCGTCGGATACACCGGACGTGCCGTCGACCGCTACGCACTGGGCTGCCTGCGCCTGGCTGTGTTCGCCCCGCTGGCCGGGGCGCTGACGTGGTCCCCGCACCACAAGGCCGCACAGCTCCTGGACCTGCTGGCCGCGCACTATCCGCTGCCCGACGACTTCGCCGCCAAGGTGTACGCCGATCTGGGGACCGCCCTCGCCCCGACCGTGCCCACGGCGCGGCAAGAGCCCCTCTGGCCTGCGCCCCGCCCCGACGAATGGCCCGCCCTGCGAGGCGAGTTGCGTGACGGGATCCTCGACGCCGCCACCCCGGAGCGCACCGACCGGCTGTTTCCCGGCGACGCCCAACAGTTCGTGGATTCCCTGGGCGGAGCGGCCTTCGCGTACGGCGCGGCCGGTGTCCTGTGGACCCTGCACCACACCGGGACGCGGGTACCGCCGGAGCACCTCGACTGGCTGACCACCACCGCACGGTCGGCCGAGGAACCCCCGCCGGGCTTTCACCGGGGACTCTCGGGCATCGCCCACACCCTGGCCGACCTGGGGCGCGAGGAGGAGGCACAGGAACTCCTGGGCCGCATCACGCCCGCCGACCTCGACCGGGCCGACGACAGCCTCCACGACGGACTCGCCGGAATCGGTCTGACCCACCTGGACCTGGCACTACGTACGGGCGAGGGAGACCTGCTCGCCGTGGCACACGGCCTCGCCGCCCGCATGCTGGAGCGGCCCGCGGCCGACCCGGCGGCGTACGGGCTGGTACGCGGCCCGGCCGGTGGAGCACTGTTCCTGCTGCGCATGTACGAACACAGCGGTGAAACCGACCTGCTGGCAGCGGCCGAGCGACGCGTGCGCGCCGACCTGGCGGGGCTGGGCTGGCGCAAGGGCACATTCGCCGAGGACGCCGCGGGGCGGCTGCCGCTGTTCGCGGGCGGCAGCGGGGGCACCGGCATCGTGCTGCACGACCTGCTCGCCCGGCTCGACGGCACCCGGCCGGAACTGCTGGAGGCGCACGACGCGATCCTGCGGGCCACGGCGCTGTCGTTCACCGCGCAGGGCGGACTGTTCCACGGCCGCGCCGGGGTCCTGATGACACTCCTGCGCCTGTCCGACGGCCGGCCCGACCAGGAAGCGGTACGCCGGCATCTCGACGGGCTCGGCCTGCACGCCGTACGCCTCAAGAACCGCCCCGCCTTCCTCGGCACCGAGTGCCTGCGGGTCTCCACCGACCTGGCCACCGGAACCGCCGGCATCCTGGGCGTGCTGGACACGGCACTCGGCGACGACAGCTCGGGGCACCCGTTCCTGTGACCGCGCCGCCATGACGCGAGGCACGGGGCAGGGGCCGCGGTGAAAGGGAATCCTTATCACCGCACAGGAAATTCCTTGCGCCCCCGATTCGGAGATCTGAATGGACTCCGGGCATGGCAGAATTCCGAGTACCCCAGGGCCGATTCCGGCGCCTCCGCGCGGAACCGAGGGTTCGGCCCGAACCAGTACATCGCCCCCTGCCTGCTGCTTCATATCGGCAATGCGAGAGTTGTGAGTGCCATCCGGCCCGGGCTCCAGGCAACAAGAAAGACCGGGAAGTGTGGAACGTATAGCCTTTGTCACTGCCACGCCGTCGCTCCAGCGCCGATTAACCGATGTGCTCACTTCAAAGGGGTGGCAAGTGATTGACTGGGAGCTGTCCCCTGCTGCCGAAAGATCTGCCGCCGATGTCATTCTCGTCGAATCCGGATCCTTTGCCCGGCATCCGCAACCACCCTGGTGCGAGCGGCCCTTCCTGGTCGTGGTGGACGGTGCTGACGACACGTTCTGGAAGTCCCCGTACGTACGCAAGGCGAGGGGCGTCATCGACCGCGACGACCCCGACCAGGGCTTCGTCGACGCGGTGGCCCAGGTGCTCAGCGGGCGCGGCTGGCTCTCGCCCGAACTGGTGCCGCGCGTCCTGGCGGGCATGCCGGTACAGGAACGGCGGCAGGCGCAGCCGGCCGACTGCATGGACCGGCTGACCGGCCGCGAGCGGGACATCGCTCTCCTGGTGGCACAGGGCCTGTCCAACTCGGAGATCGCTCAGCGACTCGTCATAGGACATTCCACCGTGAAGTTCCACGTCTCCAATGTGCTGCAGAAGCTGCGGTGCCGCGACCGCGCACAGCTCGCGGCCCTGATGCATTCCAGGGGCGTCGTGGACGCCCTGCGCGCCGCGGGCGGCACGGGCCCCGCCCTGCCTGCCCGCCCGCAGACGGGGGCGGACCCCGACCGACGGCGGAAGCCGGTGCGGCCAGCCGTCGTTAGCCTCGGTGCTCGCCCCGCGCGCGGAAGGTGAACGGACATGCAAGCCCCCGCCCCACGTGTCTCCGTGGTCTGCCCCGCCTTCAACCGGTCAGCGGCCATCACACAGACCCTGAACTCCGTTCGGGCGCAGTCCGTACGGGACTGGGAACTGATCGTGATCTCGGACGGCAGCACCGACGACACCGACACCCACGTACGCGCAGCCGCCGCGGCGGACCCGCGCATCCGCCTGACGCGTACCGCACACCACGGCCACCCCGCCGAACCCCGCAACATCGCCCTGGCACAGGCACGCGGCAACGTCATCGCCTACCTCGACCACGACGACCAGTGGCACCCCGGCCATCTGGCCGCGGTGCTCACCGCCATCGACTCCGGCGCCACGCTCGTGGCCACGGGCTTCGAACTGCGTGCCGCCGACGGTACGACCACGGCCGTCTCCCAGCCGTACGAGATGTGCTGGCACCCCGAGTTCCAGATCCTCGGTGCGATCTTCGAACCGTCCCGGGTCGCCCACCGGCGGGGAGTTGCGGAACGCGTCGGCGGCTGGCGTGCGGGCGCCGGCATGGAGGACTGGGACCTGTGGCTGCGGCTGACGGACGCGGGCGAACGCTTCACCACCGTCGCCCACCCCACCACGGTGATCCTCGACGATGCCTCGACCCGCAGGCACCGGATCCCGGCCCTTCACCATGTGCCCGTCGCGGCCTTCGACGACCCGGCCCGCGCCCGTAGCGCACTGCGGGCGGTGGCCGACCGGCGCCACGCGGCAGCACTGCGCGCCGCACACCGCAAGGACTGCGAGGCATGGCTGGAACGCCTCGCCGCATCCGGCGACTTCGTCGAACCCCTGGGGGCACGGGGCGACGTGCTGCCGGCCCTGGTCGATGCCATGGCGGACACCGCGCCCCACGAAGCGGATCTGGTGCTGACCCGGCGCGGCCGCTCCTTCGTCCTCGCCAAGCCCGTACGGTGCGCCGACGCCGCCCACGCCGAGCGGATCGCACGCCTGGTCCGCACCGTACATTCCCGCCTGGCCCTGCTGCTGCGCGAGTTGGCGGACAGCACCGCCGCGGCCGTCTCCGCTGGTGCCCGGTGAAGGCCCTGCTCCTGGCCGGCGGAACCGGCAGCAGACTCCGGCCCCTGACCCACACCACCGCCAAGCAACTGGTGCCCGTCGGCGGACAGCCCGTGCTGTTCCACGGCATCCAGGCCATCGTCGCGGCAGGCATCACCGACATCGGCGTGGTCATCGGATCGACCGGAGACGAGATCCGCGCTGCCCTCGGCGACGGCTCCCGGTTCGGCGCCCACGTCACCTACCTCCAGCAGGAACGCCCGCTCGGTCTCGCGCACGCGGTACGCCTCGCCCGCCACTGGCTGGGCGAGGACGACTTCGTGATGTACCTCGGGGACAACTTCGTCATCGGCGGCATCAGCGACGTGGTGCGGGCCTTTGGGACCAAGCGCCCCGACGCGGGCATCCTGGTGACCCGGGTCCCGAACCCCTCCCTCTACGGCGTGGTCGAACTCGGCGAGGAAGGGCGGGTGGCGCGCCTGGAGGAGAAGCCCGCCCGCCCCCGCAGCGACCTCGCCCTGGTGGGGATCTACCTCTTCACGCCCGCCATCCACGAAGCCGTCGCCGCCTGCACCCCCTCTCCACGCGGCGAACTGGAAATCACCGACGCCGTGCAGTGGCTCGTCGACCACGGCCGAACCGTCAGCGCGACCACCATCACCGGCTACTGGAAGGACACCGGCAACGTCGCGGACATGCTGGAGGTCAACCGCTGTGTCCTGGAAGACCTTTCCCCCGAGATCGCGGGCAGCGTCGACACGGCGAGCGAACTGGTGGGCCGGGTGCGGATCGAGAAGGGCGCCCAAGTCGAGAGATCGCGCATCGTCGGCCCCGCGCTGATCGGCGCAGACACGGTCATCCGCGACAGCTACATCGGCCCGTCCACATCCATCGACGCGAACTGCACCGTCTACGGCAGCGAGATCATGTTCTCCATCGTGCTGCGCGCTTCGCGCATCGAGCACGCGGGCCGCGTGGAGGGCTCCCTCATCGGCCGCTCCGTCCGCATCGCCGGCACCGTACGAAGGCCGCACGCACACCGGCTGGTGCTGGGAGACCACAGCCGAATCGAAGTAGCAGTCTGAGAGGCCGGCCCCCACACCGGCCCGCGCCCCCTGAAACCCCCGCTACGAAAGACGCCCGCCCCTATGAGAGTCCTCGTCACCGGAGGCGCCGGATTCATCGGCTCCCACCTGGTCCGGTCGCTGCTGTCCCCGAACGCGAGCGACGGCCCCGGACCGGATGCCGTCACCGTCCTGGACGCCCTCACCTACGCCGGCAACCGGGCCAATCTGGGCAGCGCCGCGCACCACGCGCGCCTGAGGTTCGTACACGGCGACATCCTCGACGCCGAGTGCGTCACCGCGCTGATGGCCGACCACGACACCGTGGTGCACCTGGCCGCCGAATCACACGTCGACCGCTCCATCGGCAGCGGCCGCGCCTTCACCGCCACGAACGCCCTGGGCACCCAGACGCTCCTCGAAGCCGCCGTCCGCGCCCCGCACCCGGTCACGTTCCTGCACATATCCACCGACGAGGTCTACGGATCCGTCCCGGCCGGATCATGCCCGGAGAGCCACCCGCTCGCACCCGCGTCCCCGTACTCCGCCTCGAAGGCCGGCTCCGACCTCCTGGCGCTGGCGTACCACCGCACGCACGGCCTCGACGTCCGTGTCACCCGCTGTTCCAACAACTACGGCCCCTACCAGTTCCCCGAAAAGATCGTCCCACTGTTCATCACCAACCTGCTGCGCGGCCGGCCCGTCCCGCTGTACGGCGACGGCGCTCACATCCGCGACTGGCTGCACGTGGCCGACCACTGCCGCGCGATCCGCCTGGTCCTCGAAGACGGGCGGCCCGGGGAGGTCTACAACGTGGGCGGCGGACAGGAACTGTCCAACCGCCAGCTCACCGGGCGCATCCTGGCCGCCTGCCGAGCCGACTGGGACGACGTCGAGTACGTCGCCGACCGGCCGGGCCACGACGCCCGCTACAGCGTCGACTGGTCGAAGATCCGCGACGAGCTGGGCTACGCGCCCCGCCACGCCTTCGATGAGGGACTCGCCGCCACCGTGGACTGGTACCGCACCCACCGAGCATGGTGGGAGCCGCTCGTCGAGGCGCGGCAGACGCCGGGCGGACGGTGACCATCTGACTCGTCACCGGAGCCGGCGGCCTTTCCGGACAGGACGTGTCCGGCACCCCGGCGGGTCGGCGCACCACGGCGCGCCGACCCCCCGGGGAACGGGGCCTCACCGACCTCGATGCCTGCACCGCAGCCATGGACCGGCCGCGCCCGGATGCCGCGAGGCGTTCTCGATCGGTCGAGGCTTTCGCATGACCGTACGCATGCGGCGCGCGGTTCAGCCGGCTTCTTTCTCACGCGAGCTCGTCCGAGTCACGCGAGTGCGGCTGCCAGGTGCCAGCGAGAGCCTGAACCACACAACCTTGCCCAGTTCGGTGGTCCGGCAGCCGGCCGATGAGCTGAGCTCGCGGACGAGCGACAGGCCGCGGCCTCGCTCGCTCAGCGGATCGCGGTGTTCAGGTGAGCCGGCCCCCGTCAGCCCTGGCAGGGGAGTCGGGTCGTGGTCATGGACTTCGACTCGCAAGCTCGTGGGCAGCACTTCCAGGACCAGTTCGAGAGGGGCGTGAGGAGAGGTGTGCTCGACTGCGTTGGCGACCAGTTCGGCAGTGAGGAGCTCGGCGAGATCGCGGTCCGTGGGGGAGGGCCGGGGCCGGTCATGACCGAGCCCCGGCTCCGTACGGGGAAAGGCCGTCAGAGCCGCACGGACCAGGGTCCGGGCGATGGGGGCTGCGGCAGGGGTGTGCGGTAGCGGCATGCGCCAGGAAGGTGTCGAAGCTGAGGAGTTCGGCATAACGCTCTTCCGTTTGCAGATGTCCTTACCTTTCCCCCGAACATATAAAGTTTACCGTTCAATGGTAGAGGCGGAGGGCCGGAGGGAACGAGGACCTTTGTCCGCCAGGCACGGGCCCTCCGTCCAGGCGCCGACAGCGACGCCCGGAGGACCCCGCGGAGGAGAACGGCCTTAACGCACCCGGCTGTACATGTTCGGGTCGTACCAGTCGAAGGAGGAGATCCGGACCCGCTTGCCGGGGCGCGGGGCCTCCAGGTACTGGCCGCTGCCCAGATAGATCGCCACGTGGTGGATGCCGGACGAGCCGCCGTTGCCGCTCCAGAACACCAGGTCTCCGCGGCGCAGGTCACCGCGGGAGACCGGGGCGGTGGCGCGGTACTGGTCGGCGGCCACCCGGGGCAGCGAAATCCCGGCGCGGCGGTAGGCAGCCATCACCAGGCCGGAGCAGTCCCATCCGCGCGGGCCGTTGCCGCCCCAGACATAGGTGTCGCCGAGGTGGGCCATGGCGAAGCTGACGGCAGCCTCGGTGCCATACCGCACAGGAGCACCGAAACCGGAAGAACCGCCCGAAGAGCTCGAACCGCCTCGGTACCGCTCGTACTTCCACTTGTGGCTGGTCCAGTACCAGTGACCGCCCTTCCGGTACCAGTACACCCCGTCGACGGCGTCGTAACCGCCGCCGCCCCGGAACGTCGGCTCCGATGAGGAGGCCCGGCCGGACGGCGAGCCCCCGGATGCCTCGCGGGAGTTCCCGGAGCCGCCGGAGTGCGCGGCGTACTTGTCATAATGGGACGTCCAGCGCCACCAGCCCGTGGCGTCCTTGTACCAGTATCTGGAGCCGTCCCAGCCGGCGTGGCTCGGGGCCGGTTCGGCCGAGGCGGTGCCGGCGGTGGCGCCGGCCAGGACGGCCGCTCCGACGGCGGCCACGACGGCGCCGCGGATGGTGCAGCGCCGGTCAGCACGAGTGGCCGAGGAGGGTGCCGTGCAGGCCGGGCAGGCGCAGTCGACGGGTGTCTCCTCGGTGAATTCGGGTGTCCGCACAGAGATTCCTTTCAGCGAGTGTCCACAGCGCTGCCGCGCGCCGTGTAGAAGGCCACCGTCAAGTCCTTGACCAGAGCCTTCCGTTCGTAGTCGTCGAGTGCGACGAGCCCCCGCCGGGTGAGCCGGCTGACGGTGTCGTCGACGGCATCAAGCACAGAGGTCAGCACGCTTTCACGGTGCCTGGCGTCGATCGCGGCGATCTGCCGGCGGTGCATGGCGGCCGCGACTTCGGGCGCGTACTCGATCCGCGTCGGCCGCGCCGAGAACACCTCGATGCCGACCGCCCGGCACTCGGCCGCCAGGATCCGGCTGAGCGTGTCACCGACCGCCTCGGCGTCCCGCAGGGTCTCGGCGTCCTCGGAGGAGGCGTCGAAGGAGTCGGCGGGCAGCTGCGAGACGACCCGCGCGGTCACCGCTTCGACCTGCTCGCGCAGATACGCCGCGTGATCGTCGACGGCGAGCAGCGCCCGCGCGGTGTCCACGACCCGCCACACCACAAGCACCACGACCCGCAGTTCCACGCCCTGCGCGTCGACCGCGGCCATCGGTTCGCTGCGCCAGTGCCGCAGCCGTACGTCCACTCGACGGCGCAGCATGAACGGGCTGATCCATACGAGGCCGGTGCGCCGGACGCTGCCCCGGTAGCGGCCGAACAGCGACAGAGCCCACGCGGAGCCGGCCCGGCCCCGGGTGAGCCCGCCCAGAGCGAGCAGCGCGACCACTCCGCAGCCGCCGACGGCGGCCCACTGCCAGAGAAAGAGCCCGTCCGCGGACCGCTCGGGCAGCCGCAGCAGCTCCGCCAGCCGTAGGGGCACGAGCCCCCCGGACCAGACCAATACGCCCGCCCCGGCAACCGCGAGGAGCGCGCAGAGCACCGCCCACCATCCGGAACAAGCCGGCCCGCGCCGCTCGACGAGATCCTTTTCGGGCCGAGGAGGTGGTACGGGCCGACGCGTCCTGACGGCGCAGGTCGGCGCCGGGGCCGGAGCGGGCGTCTGTTCCACCGGTTCGGCGCCCCGGAAGAGGGAGCCCATCGGGACCGAGTGGTACTTCCGCACGACGGGCTCGGCGGTTCTCGTGACCTGGCCGCCCGCACCGGCCGTCCTTCCGGCCTCAGCGGTCGTCCCTGCCGGGTGAGTTCCCGGCTCGGTTCCAGACTGCTTCTCAACGGCTTGGGGCTCAGGTATCGGCACAGCACACTCCCAGCGGGCGCCCAAGGCACGCACAGTGTCTCCTGACGCCATGACAGATGATCACTGACTAACTCCGGTGCTTCCCGGATCGAACGTGATCGACTGCCGCCGAAGGTCCCTGATCCCAGGGACCTTCGTCTCTGAGGTGGCGTCACATGTCACGCCCGGGTTCCCGGCGAAGGCGCCCTCCCGGCCGAGCACACCGCCTCGGGTCTCCTGACCCGCGGCCACCGGACCCACGTACTCACACCGCACAGCTTGTCCGCGGCAGCGCTGCTCGCCACGGCCCCCCCCACGACGCCTCCTCGCCCGCGCCGTGAGCCTGGGAGCCCAGACCGACGCCGTCATCGTGGCCACCCGCGTATACCAGGCTGCCTGTCCTGTGTCAGCGCGGGCTGTGAGGCATGCCGTAGGCGCCGGCGATCAGCTCGGTGGCGGCCCTGCTGCTCGAGCACGAGGCGCCGCATGAGTCCGGTGAGCTGCTCAACGCAGCCGCATGACTTCTCGCCCTGGGACAGGGGCTACGGCTACTTCGCCCCATGGCAACAGGACCCAACTCGGCCCGGCACAGAGCGGTTTAGCAACTGGCCGAGCCGCCGGCGTAACGGCTGGTGGTACCTGGTGGCACACTCCGTCGCGGAGCATGGCCCACAGGACGCCGACCCGTTGCCGGCCAACGCCGGCGGGGCCTGTCTACGCACCAGCAGACTGACTCGTGCGCCGTTCCGCGGCCCGGCGTACGAGTATGGCGTGTAGGTCCCGGGCCGCCGTGGGGACCGAGTGCGCATGACGCCGCTGGATCATCACCCAGAGCTCGGTGGTGTGGTCCGCCAGCGGGCGGCAGGTGATCATGCCGCTGCGCTCCAACGGGTCGCCGAACACGCTGTAGTCGGGCAACACAGCGACGCCGAGCCCCTCGGCGACCATCAGCTTGCCCATTTCGGCGCCGTCGGCCGAGTATGAAAACGACGGCGTATGACCGTTGAGAAGCCGGTGGATGTAGCGGTACATGACATAACCGGATCGCATGATGATCAACGGCCGGGCCAGCAGGTCGGCGACGGTGACCGCCTTGAGCGCGGCGAGCGGGCTGTCCGGGCGGACACAGACGATGGGGCGCCCGCGCAGCAGTTCGGTAGTGTGCAGGCCAGGCGGAAGATCGTCGTCTCTGAGGTAGCTGACCAGTCCGAGGCCGAACCCGCCCTCGGCGAGGAGTTGTTGGATTCCGTCCTGCCGGTCCGCGACCACTCCCACCCGAATCGACGGATGCGCGGCGCGGAACTCACGGATGGCCGGAGTCAGGAGCATGACCGTGACCGCGTTGACCGTACCCAGCCGAAGCGTGCGGCTGATGTAGTGCTGCTCGTCGGCCGCCTGGCGCAGCCGGCCGACCGCTTCCAGCACGGCGATGTGCGGCAGGAGTTCACGCCCTTCGTGGCTGATCCTCGCTCCGGAACGCTTGCGGTCCAAAAGCTCCACTCCCAGTTCCCGCTCCAGGTTGCGGAGTGTCTCGCTCAGCGCCGGCTGCGATAAATGCAGTTCCTCCGCCGCACGGCGCAGCGACCCCAGCCTGGCGTCTTCCTGCACCCGCTGCTCATCGCTCCGCGAGGCCATCACACCGCTCCTTCCGCGGCTGCCCATTCGAGTCCGAGGTTGGCGAGTGTGGTGAGTTTGTCGGTGGTGAGCTTGGTTCGGCGGGTCTTCTGGTTCATGACCCACACCCCAAGCCGGACCTCTGTCCCGTCCGGCAACGCCTCTACGTGCCCCCTGGGGACCCTCACAGAGCCCGTGCGGGCCTTGTACTGCGCCAGGGCCGCAATGCCCCTGTCGAAGGCGCTCACGGGCGTC
>NZ_JBJDPY010000019.1:0-147420 GCF_044903205.1 Streptomyces sp. NPDC029674 | reverse complement strand
GCCACCCGCTACGACAAAACAGCCCAGTCCTTCGAAGCGGCCGTCACCCTCGCATCACTCCTGATGTGGGCGTGATATTTGACGACAGAACCTAGTACGGCGTCTACGACTGGTCCGGCCTCGAAGACCAGGCGCCGGTGTGGAATCACACATCGTGCAGCCCAACCGGCTGCACGAGCACTCCTCCAAGGCCAAGGCCGTTCTTTCAAGCTCCCGCCTCAGTGGCAGCGTTCCCCGCGGGCTGCAGGCGCTTCTTTCGGGCGCGCAGCGGCCCCGGATCCCGTACTCGGGATCCGGGGCCTTGTGGCCTGAGTCATGGCTGATCGGCCGAGGCCGTAGTCAGTCCCTGGGGGCTCACCAAACGGGCCGCAGCGGGCCGGGCCAGACCTACGCGTTGCGACTACGACGGCGTTGGCGCGCAGCCCAAGCCCGGTCGGCGATGGTTCCGGTGATCAGCGCCGCGATGCCGGCGATGTACCACGGGAGGTCGAGGACCAAGCAGGGGATGACCGCCGCTGCCAGCGCGATCAGATTGAGCCACCAGGGTGTGCGCAGGATGATGGGAGATCCTTCGTGACGGTGACCTGTTAGCACTTCTTCTTGCTCACCTTGCTCAGTTTCCCGTTGCTAGGAAGGATCTTGGTCTGGTAGCAGCCCTTGGAATCAAGCTTCTTCTTCTTGATCTGCTTCAGGACCTTCAGGAGGTTCTTGAGGCCGTTCAGGGATGCCGCACCGCACACCATTTTGGCGATGCCCGCGATCTTCGCCGGAAGCTTCGCGACCGTGCAGGTGTACAGCGACCCAATATATCCAGCGGTGACGATCGTGCTGGACCACACCTTCCATTCCATGCCCCTGGCGGCCAGGTATACACCCCAGCCGAAGCTGATCTTGGGGTCGGCGACAACCGGGAAGGCGGTCTTGCTGTCGAAGTCGACCGTCTGAACGAGTTTGCTGCCCTCGATCCGGTACGCGGTGGGCACAGCATTGCCGTTGGCGTCCGTCGCCCAGGGCGTGTCGATGACCCCATGGGTCACGGTGTCATCGCCGGTCCCGGACGAGATCAGAATGCGGTTGTTTTCCAGCGTGCTCAACGATGCTCCGGCGGGGAGCTTCAAGTCGGTGGTGTACTCACGAGGAGCCTTGGCGTTCTTGATGACCTGGAAGATGCTGGCGGCGCCCTCGGTGTTGGGCTGGGCGACGGTGTCGACCGGGCCGTCGGGGTTGTGGTAGACGACGTTGCCGTTCACGTTGACGCCGCGCGGCTGTGCGGTGGGCAGGGCGATGCCCAGGGTGCCGTGGTCGTTCGACTTCACGGAGACCGTGTCGTCGCCACTCCGGGGAAGCCCGACGGTGTTGCCCTCGCTGGTGGCGATAGCCGCGTACTTGCTGTCGCTGGTGGTCGCGGCGGTGACGTCCGCGGCATCGAGTGCGGAGTTGACCGCGCCGAGAGCCTTGAGCTCCGGCGTGAGCTTCCACTTGGTGTCTATGGTGAAGGTCACCGGCTCGGACCACCCGGAGCTCCAGTGCGTGCCGTCGTCCGTCGTGGTGCGGAAGGTGTACGTCTTGCCGTTGACCAGCTTGCCTTCCGGGACGACGACCTGGGACGTCGTGCCGATGGCGTGCCATAGCCAACGGAACGTCGCTGCCACCGGATGCTCGCCCCGCCCAGCACGCCATCATCGGTCCTCCGGCCCGCCCGGTTCATCACGCGCAATGTCCAGAAGGCGCTGTCGCCGAGACCAGACCGTCGACCGCAACCAGTCGGCCGATTAACTGTTACGGACTCAGGCCACACCCGTTCAGCGAGCACGCACAGTGAAGGGTGCGTGGAACCGGCGCCTAACCGGTGAGTAATGTTTGCACTCCGTTGGCCCCCTCAGCAAAGGGCCACCCCTGGGGAGAATGTGGGGAGTTTGGCTGCCCTGGGGAGCGCCTGGGGAGAATCGACCACGTAAAGCTGGCGAACCCTGAAAGCACCTGAAAGGTGCTCCCGCCCAGGCCAGAGGGCCCGCTGGGCACATAACACCAGGTCAGAACCTCCAGGGCGAAGACTTCAAAAAGATCTCGTCCTGGGCGGCCATCCTCTTCGCCCCCACCCTGGTCGGCACGATCTACGGCATGAACTTCGACACGATGCCGGAGCTGAGCTGGGCGCTCGGCTATCCCTTCGCGATCCTGCTGATGGCGGTGGTATGCGTGAGCCTGTACTTCATCTTCAAGCGACGGGACCGGCTGTAGTCCCCACACTCCCGTCCGCCTCCAGCCGGGAGGAAGAGGACCAGGCCTCCACCCGCACCAATAAGGGTGCGCGGTGGCGGCCGGCCGCAGGTCCTAGCCGCAGGGGATCACGTAGCGGACGGGCCTCCAGTCACCGTAGGCGTCCGAGCTGTAGGCGCGCGGCGTCTTGTAGACCAGGGTGCCGCTGGGGTTGTACATCCGGGCCCGGCGGCTCTCCACGTTCCGGGTCTGGTCGTTGACCCAGGAACCCCCCGCGCCCCATGTGGACACGTAGTACTTGGTGTTGCACTGGCGCATCTTGATGATGGTGCCCTGGAACTCGTTCTTCTGGTAGGCACAGAAGTTCCCGGATACGCCCGGAACGTCCAGGCACGGGTCGGCGGCGGCGCGCATCCCGTTGCCCGAGGCGAAGTCGCGCGGGTGGGCCTCGCCCGGCAGGGCGACGAGGACCTCGCCCTTGCCGTTGAGGTCGATCTTGTTGAGCGCGACCTGGGTGCCGCCCATCTTCTTCAGGTAGCGGTCCACGTCCGCCTGCAGCGCGGTGGTCTGCGCGCTGGTCAGGCGCGCGGACTCGGCCTGCTGGGCGAAGCGCGAGGCCGTGGACGGCCCCGATCCGGCCTCTGCCGTGCCCACGCCCGCGACGAGCATGAGCAACCCGCCCACCGCCGCAGTGGCTACGCGACCCTTCGTGACTGCCATGAATTTCCCCCTGGATCTTCGCGGTTCTCTGCTGAAGCCGCCGCCCTTCGCGGCGCCCCAGAAGGTTCCCATCGGAGGTAAGTGACTTCCTCAACCCTGGAGTTGAGTCGGGGTAAACCTTCGCGGTAAGCGCTACGGATGACGGCAGTTCGGGACGGGCTCGGCATTCCCGTATGGGGTCACTGCTCCGCCCGCTCCGTCTGCCGCGGCCCGCCCGTCGTCGCGGCGGCCGCGCCCGTCAGCCACAGCGTTGCGGCCACGGCGGCGGCCGATGTGCTGGAGGAGGCGTGCAGGGACCAGGCCCACGGTTCCGGGGAGTTGGCGCTGTCGACGCCGAGCAGGAGTGTGGGGCCGAACATGCCGAGCGGCAGCAGCCAGGCGAGACCGCTGCCGAAGAGGCGGGCGCTGAGCATGGCGAGGCCGAGGTAGCCGACGGCGTTGCGGGCCGCGGAGGCGTAGACCTGTGCGGTCGCGCCGGTGAGCAGCGGCAGTGCGCTGAGGGCCAGGGCCAGGGCGAGCAGCACCGTCACGTACCCGGCCTTCAGGCGGCTCATCGGCTGGGCCGCCGTCTGTTCCAGGTCGGCCATCGGTGAGAACAGCGTGGTGGCCAGGATCACCGCGTGGGCGAGCGGCACGACTTCGGCCACCGGCACGCTGAAGTCGACCAGGTAGCGGAATTCGGGCACCGCTACCCGCTGTCCCGCGAACGCGGTCGCCGCGAGCGCGATCAGCAGCGCCACGCCCGCGGCTCGGGGCAGGCCGCGGCAGCGGATGGCAGCGAGTACCCCGTTCACCGTGGCGCCTCCGGACGGGGCGGAGGTGACGGAAGTTCTGGAACCGGGCGGCAGGCGCGGATGTTCTGCGCCGCCTCCCCTATCCACGTATCCCGCTTCGCCGCCGGGGCTCCGGTGACCCGGGCCAGAGCGCGGCCGAACCGCTCCCCGTAGTACTCACCGGGCACTCCGGCGCGGGCGCGGACCACGGCTTCGAAGAGGAAGGTGTCGGGGTAGCCGCCGGTCTTCCGCAGGACGTGCGGTCCGCAGTCGGGGGACTCCGGCTGTGGCAGGGCCGCCGTGAACAGGGCGTCGGTCAGATCGGCCTGTGTCTCCGCGGGGGACATCAGGGACAGCTCGGCGGTGCGGCCCGCGGGGCGCTCGAGGCCGCTCGCGTAGAAGGAGCGGTTGAGTCCCTTGAGGGCGCCGAGTCGCGTGTCGACCGTCTTCACCGCGGCGCGCGCCTTGGGCAGCAGGTGGCGGTCGTCCGGCCAGAGGCACACCTTCGTACGTCCACTGGCGGCGCAGAGCTGGCGGGCCGGCTGGGCCTTGCGCACCGCCCAGTACGAGTCGGGCGCCGGTGTACGGGAGGTGACCAGTACACCGCCCGTGATGACGGCGGCGAGGAAGAGCGCCCCGAGCACGGCCGGGCTCACGGCGAGCGTCGCGCGGCGGCGCAGTGCGGGCAGCGCGGTCAGGAGCAGGCCGAGCGCCACGCACCACGCCACCGCCGTCAGCATGCGCGCCGTGTTCGGCTCGAACTCCGCGCTCCAGAATTCGTCTATCGCCGGGAACAGCTTGTCCAGCGCGGTGTCAGGGACGAACGCGGCGACGACGAAGAGCCCGTACCAGAAGATTCCCGCGAAGGGCGCGACCACGCGGGACGGCAGCGCCGAACCGATGGCGACTCCCGCGGCGATCTGCAGGCCCATCATCGCGGCCCCGAGCAGCAGCGGCGTCCAGGCGGGGTCGCTGACGTCGCTGACCTCCGCGGTCCGCGAGAACGCGACGGCCACGAGCACGGCGTACGCGAGCAGCGCCCACAGCCACACCGCCAGCCACAGCAGCAGCGCCTGCGCCCAGCCGCCCCGTGCCGCGCTGTCCGCCCACACCCTGGTCCGGTGCCGGAAGGCGCGGCCCGCTCCCCAGGCGGCCACCGCGCTCATCACCGAACCCATCACGATCACCGCGTAGAGCTGGACCTGGAGGCTGGTCTGGGTCCACCAGCCGATCCAGTCGCTCTCGGCGGGGCTTTCGGCGGTGAAGTAGTAGACACCGATCGCGCCCATGAGCGCGACGGCCCACTTGGCCTCGCCGCGCCGCATCTCCGTCAGGAGCACACGCATCAGGCCGCCACCGCTTCCGCCCCGGCGAGGTGCAGGTACCCCGCTTCCACGGCTCCCCCGTCGACCTCCCTGGCCTCCTTGCCCGGCAGCGCGCACAGTTCCGCGACCGTCCCCGTGAAGCGGACCGAGCCTTCGAGGAGGACGGCGACCCGGTCGCAGACGTGGGCCACGTCCTCGGTGAGGTGGGTGCTCATCACCACGGCGGACCGCTCGCCCAACTCCCGTATCAGGCTGCGGAACCCGACGCGCTGGGCCGGGTCGAGGCCTACGGTCGGTTCGTCGAGGAGCACCAGGGACGGTTCGTTGACCATGGCCTGGGCGATGCCTACGCGGCGCAGCATGCCGCCGGACAGGGCACCCATCCTGCGGTCGGCGTACTTCTCCATCTGTACGAGGCGCAGCGCGTCCCGGGCCCGGTCGCGCCGCTGGGCGGCCGGCACCTTGCGCAGCCACGCCGCGTACTCGGTGAACTCCAGGACGGTGAAACGGGGATAGAAGCCGAAGTGCTGCGGAAGCACTCCGATCCGCTCCCGGATCCGCCGTACCCCCGCCCGGCCCGGCGCCTCGTCGCCGAGGAGGGTGACCGTCCCGGATCTGGGCCTGCGCGCTGTGCTCAGGAGCGACAACAGGGTGCTCTTTCCTGCCCCGTTGGGGCCGAGGAGGCCGGTGACCCCGGAGGGGAAGGTGAGGGTCACGTCATCGAGGGCGACCGTGGAGCCGTACTGGACGGTCACGGACGCGACCGCCGCGACTGCCTCGACCGGCTCGACCGGCTCGGACCGGGACGCGTCGGCGCCATTGCCAGTAGTCACGTCACGTTCTTCCTGATCAGCTGGGGGAGTACTGATGGAGATCCTTGATCACGCTATGCGTGGAATCTGGGACTCCGCCGGTCAACACCGTGGCTGTGCCGACGATCACAGCCCGGGCCCGTGGCGCGCGAAATTTTCGCGTGCACCGTCGAGTGACAGATAGCGACGCCTTTCTTTCGCGAACCGTCATTTCACGGCATCTGCGGCCAATTTCATCGGCTCAGGAGCGTTCCGGGCTACTGTCCCGCTCACGGAATGTGAGGGGACGAGCGTGAGGAGATGAGGGGGTCGGGAGCTATCGCCGCTCGGCGGAAAGGGCGTGGGGTGCGGTGGGCCCCGAGGGCGTCGGCGGTCCTCACCCGTGGAGCCCTGGCCGGTCTGGTTTCCATGGGGTTCCTGACCGGCCTGGCAGCCCTGGCACTCCTCACAACCCCCTCCACCGGCCCGGAGTGGCGGCTCACCCCCGGTCTGCTGCTCATCGGACCCGTCCTGGTCAGCGCCCGCAAGGGGCCGAGGGCCACCGCGTGCGCCGTGGGCTGGGCCGTGGCGTTGTCCGTCGCCATGGCTGTCACCATGGCCGTCACCACGTCCGTGGCCTCGTCCGTCGCGCTGTCCGTCGCGCTCCTCGACTGCCTCGTGGTCGTCGTCGGCGGTGGTGCGGCCGTTCACGGCGCCCGTCGTCGCGTCCGGCGGGAGGCCGAGCTGATCCGCGTCGCGCAGCGGTCGCGGGACGCGGTGCTGCGGCCCCTCACGGCGGAGGTCGGCGGGGTCGGCTTCTCCTCCCTGTACCGCTCCGTCTCGGACATCGGTCTCGGCGGCGATCTGTACGACCTGGTCCAGACGCCGTACGGGGCACGCCTGTTGATCGGCGACGCGAGGGGCCACGGGCCGGAGGCGGCCGTGCTGTGCGCGGCCACGGTGGGCGCGTTCCGTGAGGGCGCCTGCGCGATCCCCGCACTGGTGGACCTGGTTGCCCACCTCGACGCGCGGATCAGCGGTGACCTCGGGCCGGAGGACTTCGTCACCGTGCTGCTCGCCGAGTTCGCGCCGGGCGAGGTGCGGCTGGTGAACTGCGGGCATCCTGCCCCGCTCCGCATCGGCTGGCGCGCCGAGCCGTTGGCGGCGAGCCCGCCGTCGGCTCCGCTGGGGCTCGGTCCCCGGCCCCGGCTGCAGCGGGCCCGGCTGGGCGTCGGCGAACGGCTGCTGCTCTACACCGACGGCCTGACCGAGGCACGGGACGCGCAAGGAACGATGTTCCCGCTGGACGACCGGGTCAGGCAGGCCGCGTGCCAGCCGCAACTACGGGAGTGCCTCGACGAACTGCTCTCCCTGGCGACCGCCCACGCCGGCGGCCGGCTCCAGGACGATCTGGCCCTCGTCATGTGTGAACCCCGCTGCGCGACCCCCATGACCGTGGTCCGTGAGCGGCTCATGTCCCCGTGGCCGGAAAGGCGTTTCGATGGAGTCGACTGAGCAGCGGCCGGGGAACCTGCCGCCGGAGACCACCAGCATGGTCGGCCGCCGCGTGGAGCTGGCGCAGCTGCGACGGCTGTGCGGCCGGTCCCGGCTGGTCACGCTGACCGGGGTGGGCGGCGTGGGCAAGAGCAGGCTCGCGCGGCGGGCGGCCGCCGGGCTACGGCCCCTGTTCAAGGACGGGGTGTGGTGGGTGGAACTGACGGGCCTGCGGGAGGGTGCGCTGCTGGCCCACTCGATCGCCGAGGCGCTGTCGCTGGCCGACCAGTCCACCCGGCCCATGCTCGACGTGGTGGCCGACCACCTGGCCGACCGGGAGCTGCTCCTGGTCCTCGACACCTGCGAGCACCTGACCGACGCGTGCGCGATGGCCGCCGAGGCGCTGCTGCGGGCCGCGCCGGGGCTGCAGATCCTGGCCACCAGCCGCCGCCGCCTCGGCCTCATGGCGGAGGAGGTTCTCACCGTGGAGCCGTTGCGGGTGCCCCGGGGGCCGCAGGACATGGACGGTTCGGAGGCCGTGGCGCTGCTGGTGGAGCGGGCCGCCGGGGCAGTGCCCGGCTTCGCCGTGTCCGCCGTTGACACGGCGAACGTACTACGCCTCTCGCAGCTCCTCGAAGGGCTGCCGCTGGCCATCGAGCTCGCCGCCGCCCGGCTGGGCGAGATGCCCGTCGACGAACTGGTCAAGCGGCTGCCGGACCGCTTCGGCGTCCTGCGGGACACCGGCGGGGCACCGGCGGCGGCCGCCGCTCCCCCGGCCTCCGGGACACGTCCCCGCAGCGACGCGAGCGACGTGGGCAACGTGAACGACGTGAGCGACGTGCCGCGTCCCGCCGCAGAAGTGCCCCCCTGGCACCGGGCCCTGCGCACCACGATCGGCTGGAGCCACGAACTGTGCACGCCGGCCGAACGGCTGCTGTGGGCACGGCTCTCGGTCTTCGCCGGTTCCTTCGACACCGAGGCCGCCGTCGCGGTCTGCGCCGACGAGCACCTGCCCGAGGACGGCATCCCCGGGCTGCTCGGCGTGCTCGTGGACAACTCCATCGCCAACTGGCTGCCCGGGCCCCAGGGTTCGGAGCGGTTCCGGATGCTGGACACCCTGCGGGAGTACGGCGCGTACTGGCTGCGCGAACTGGGCGAGGAGGAGCGGCTGCGCCACCGGCACCTCGCCCACTACCGGGAGTTCGTCCGGCAGGCGGACGCCGGGTGGCTCGGGCCGGAGCAGCTCGGCTGGTACGCGCGCACGGCCGCGGAGCACACCAACCTGCGCGCCGCCCTGGATTTCGGCCTGCTGCGGCCCGCGGGCGCCGAAGGGCATGCCGCGCTGGAGCTGGCGGGGAACCTGTGGTTCTTCTGGCACGCCTGCGGGTTTCCGAGGGAGGGCGAGTACTACCTGGCCCAGGCGCTCGCCGCGGACCGCGAACCGTGTCCGGAGCGCGGCAAGGCCCTGTGGGCCGAGGGCATGGTGCTCGTCACCCTGGGGAAGCCGGCGGCGGCCGGGGCGCGGGTCGCCGAGATCGCGGCGGTCGCCGACCGGTTCGGCTGCGCCGCGACGGCCGACCGCGCCGACACCCTGTCCTCGATCGCGGCGGTGATGGTCGGCGACCACGCACGCGCCGCCGCCCTGTCCCAGGCGGTCCTGGACCGGCACCGGTGCACGCCGATGGCCCAGCCCACCCAGTCGGCCGGTTTCGTACGCAGCCTGGTGTACATCACCGAAGGGCGCATCGACGAGGCCGTCGCCGTACTGGAACACCTGCGGGCCGACTGCGACCGGCACAGCGAGCAGTGGTCGCGGGCCTTCGCCGACTACATGTGCGCACGCGCCGAGCTGGCCCGCGGCCGGGTGGAGGCCGCGTTCGAGCACGGCCGGGCCTCCTGGGCCACCAAACGGCGGCTCGACGACTCGCTCGGGATGGCCGTGGCCCTCGACGTGCTCGGCTCGGCGGCGGCCGCGGCCGGTGACGCGCGGCGGACCGCCCATCTGCTGGGCCTCGCCCAGCAGATGTGGGACACCCTCGGCGCACCGCAGATCGGTGTCTCGGAGTGGATCGCCGCCCGGCGGACCTGCGAGGAGCAGGCCCGCCGGGCGCTGGGCGACGACGTCTACACCGCCGTCTTCCAGACCGGCTACCGCACGCGTCAGGACGCCCCCGACCCACTGACGCCTCCGACCCGCTGACATTCGGGCGCTTCACGGGTACGCCCCGGAGAAGCAAGTGCCGTACGCAGCCGCTCGTACGACGGAGCGAGCCTGCGCAGGCCTTCGGCCAGGGTGTGGTCGTCGCCGGTGACCAGGGGGTGTTGGAGTCCGCCGATCAGCCGGGACTGTTCGGTCGCGAGCGCCGCCGCGTCGGAGAGGCCCAGTGACTCCAGGCAGTGCGCGGCGTCGGCGAGGCGGCGCGCGCCGAGGCGGACGGCGAAGTGGGCCATGAAGCCGCGGGTCTCCGCGTCGAGTCCGGCGTCCGCGCGGGCGGCCAGGGCCGCCAGGCCCGCGGCCCCGCCGAGGGTCCCCGGCGGTACGGGCCGGTCGTCGCGGCCCGCCAGCCAGCGCCGCGCGTCCGGCAGCGAACGCCGCAGCGCCTCTTCCGGCGCGACCCGCCGCTCCCGGACGAAGCCCGTGCGCAGCACGTAGGGGGCGTCGGCGTACTCGACCGTCTCCGCCTCCCACGCGGCGAGGAAGTCCGGCAGTGGCAGCGTCGCGTAGGGATGGCCGTGCGGGTCGTGGAAGAGCACCGTGCCGTCGTCGACGCCCAGGACGACCACGTAGTGGTCGGCGCCGGACTCGTTCGTGGGAGTCCCCGGCTGGTGGAGGAGCAGCCCCATGTCGACGGGGCCGACCAGGACGGGCCCCCTGGCGGATGCCGCGCGCAGCCGTTCCCCTGCCTCCTCGGCCGTGCCACCGGCGGTCCGCTCGCAGGCCACCCCGAGCAGGGACACGACCGCGTCCAGGCCCTGCTCGGGGTCCCACCCGTAGGGGTCGAACAGCGGCAGCCCGCCACCGAGCAGCTGGAAGCCGAACGGCGAACCGGTCAGCACCTCGACGACCGCGGGCGGCGGGGCCGTGTCACCGAGCACCATGGTCAGGGAGTGGGCGTAGCAGTACGGGCCGGAGCCCACGTAGTACGTCATCGCTGTCCTCGCCGGATGAGGGGCTGCTGGAGTTCCGTGACCCATGCGGCGGGGTCGTCTGGGCAGTCCAGGGAGACTTCGCGGGTGAGCCCGACGGGTTCGTAGGAGTGTGCGGCGATCCACTGGTCCAGCGCGTGCGCGGTGGAGACGACGCCGTCCATCGACCCGTGGTGGATGATCGTGGCCGCCAGCGGAACGCCGGGCACCTCGACCACCGGCAGGCCGTCCGCGGCCGTCCCATCGGCCACCGGTATCGCGGCCCGCACCGTGATCCGGTCCTCGCCGGGTGCTTCCTCGCCGGGTGCTTCCTCGTAGCGGGCGATGCCCGGTCCTGCCGGGGTGACGCCCGCGGCGTCGAGCCGGCGGCACAGCTCGGTGAAGAGCCGGCCGACGACCGGGCCGATGTCCTGTGGCGCGTAGCTCGCGGCGGTGTCGGTCAGCTCGGCCGCCCGGACCGGTGGCAGGGAGGTGACGACGACGTCCTCGGCAGGCATGGTGCCCTCGCTCTCGATCGTCCGGAGCCTCGCCTCGACCCGGGTCAGCCGTGCCGCGGCCTCGGCGGCGGCGGTTTCCAGCTCGGCCCTGCGCAGCCGCAGCATGCCGCGGAGCTCCTCGGTGCTGACGTCCTCGTCGAGGATCGACCGGACCTGGTCCAGGGTGAATCCCAGGTCCTTGAGGGCAAGGACGCGGTGCAGGCGGGCGAGCTGGGCGGCGCGGTAGTGGCGGTAGCCGCTGGACGGGTCGACGTGGGCCGGGCGCAGCAGCCCGACGGCGTCGTAGTGGCGCAGCATGCGTACCGACACGCGGCCGTGTCTGGCGAAGTCTCCGATGGTGAACATCACGTCTCCCAGTGCAGGCCCTGACACGGTGGGAGAGTCAAGCAGGGTCAAGCAGGCGCTTCGCGCACGGCGAAGGCCCGGACCGGTCGGTCCGGGCCTTCTTGATGAGTTCCCGCGAGCTCCTGGACGCGGGGATCAGACCTCGCCGCGCCAGGCGCCTGTCTCCACGCCGTCCCGCCGTTCGATGAACCGCTTGAACCGGCCCAGGTCGCCGGTGACCTGCCGTTTGACGAAGCCGAGCTTGTCGCCGACCGTCTCGGCCAGGCCTTCGGGGTCGTAGTGCATCTGCAGCATGACCTTGGTGCGCGAGTCGTCCAGGCGGTGGAAGGTGACGACGCCGGCCTGCCGGGCCTGTCCCTCCACCGTGGTCCACGCCACCCGTTCGTCCGGTATCTGCTCGGTGATCTTCGCGTCGAACTCGCGCTCCACACCGTCGATCTTCGTCACCCAGTGTGTGAGCTTGTCGGTGCGCTGTTCGATCCGCTGCACACCTTCCATGAACTCGGGGAACGTCTCGAACTGGGTCCACTGGTTGTACGCCGCACGGACCGGCACGTTGACTTCCACGGACTCTTCGACCTGCGACACGGATGTCACCTTTCTTCGACGTCGTTCCTCGTTCGTCGTTCACCGGCCGGGTGCCCAGGTCCCGCGCGTTCACTCCCGCCCCGTCCGCGATGAACAGCCATGGCTATAGTTCGTGAGTGTTTTCACGAATAGACCGCGGGACCGTGTTCGCCGTATTGCGCAGGCCGCGGACGATCCTGTGGGGCGCGGCGGGTGTGGTGACCCTCGCCTTCCTCATCACGCTGGAGGTCGCCGCCCGGCACTACGGCGGTGTGCCGGGGCCGATCACCAACCAGGCGAGGGAAGTCCTCTTCCCGCCGAAACCGGGGCCGCTGTACGGCGGTCTCGCGTTGATGATGGTGGTGCTCACCTGGCGGCAGCGGTTCATCGCCGCCGGTGCGGCGATCGGCATCGACGCCGTCTTCGTGCTGGTGCGGTGGGCGGTCGACGCCGATGTGCCGGAGGGCCAGTTCTTCGGCAACGGCGCGCTGTGGGCGATGCTGGGCTGCGCGGTCTTCGCGATCACGCGCCGCACCGGCGAGGAACGGATCCTGCTCCTGAAGGGCGTCGGCCTGGGACTCCTCCTGGTGGCCGGCCGCAAGACCGGTGACACCTGGCTGCTGATCACGGCGAAGACCCGGCCGACCGTGCTCGACCCGTACGTGGCGACCGCCGACCACGCGCTGGGCAACCCGTCGTGGCTGGCCGGCCGGATCCTGGAGGCCTCCGGTCCGGTCGCCCACGTCCTCGACCTCGTCTACGCCCAGCTCGCGGTGGCCGCGGTCGTCGCCGCCCTGTACCAGCTGCGCAACGTCGCGGCCGTGCGCCGCTTCCCGCGCCACCACCTGGTGCGCACCTTCCTGGTGATCGGCCTGCTCGGTCCCGGCATCTACATGATCTTCCCGGTGGTCGGGCCGATCTTCGCCTACGGCCCCGGCACCTCCGGCACCGGCGGCGTGGAGTGGGCGGTGACCAACCTGTGGCCGCACACGGCGCCGACCCTCACCGCCCCGCACCCGGTGCCGTACGACGGGATCACCCCGCGCAACTGCATGCCCAGCCTGCACACGGCGTGGGCCACCGCGATCTTCATCCACTCCCGCAAGGGCCCGCGCCTGCTGCGGTACGCGGGGACCTTCTGGCTGGTCGCCACGCTCAGCGCGACGCTCGGCTTCGGCTACCACTACGGCGTGGACCTGGTGGCCGGCGTGGTGTTCGCGCTCACGGTCGAGGGAGCGCTGCGCGCGTACGACCGCGGGTGGGACCGGTCGGGCATCCGGCTGGTCGTACACGGCACCGCCGTCTTCGCCGCGCTCCTGGTGTCGTACCGGTATCTGCCGATGGAGATGGCGGAACACCCATGGGTGGCCGGACCACTGGTCATGCTGGCGCTGGCCTCGGTGATCTACGCCTATGTGCGGACCACCCGGTCGTGGGAGGCCGAGCCCGCGCCGGTACGGCTGCCGCGGCAGGCGGAGCCGCAGCCGGCGCCCGAACCGGTGTGAGGGCGAAGAGCCGGGCCGACCATGTCGCGTGGGTGCCGGGCCGGTGGGTACCGGGGTCCTATGAGCAACATCCTTGTGGGCACGTGTTCGTGGACCGATCCGGCGCTGGTGCGCAGCGGCTGGTACCCGCGCGGGCGGCGGGACGCGGCGGGGCGGTTGCGGTACTACGCCGAGCGGTTCCCCGTCGTCGAGGTCGACTCGACGTACTACGCGCTGCCCCGTGAACGCAACAGCCGGCTCTGGGTGGAGCGGACACCGGACGGCTTCACCTTCGACGTGAAGGCGTTCTCGCTGCTCACCGGGCATCCCACGTCCCGTGTGACGCTGCCCGCCGACTGGCCGGCCGAACTGCCCGCCGACAACCGGAGCGAGGAGGCGATGGCGGAGGCCTGGGCCCGGTTCACCGCCGGGATCGAGCCGTTGCGGGCGGCCGGGCGGCTGGGCAGTGTGCTGTTCCAGTTCCCGCCGTGGCTGCGGCCCGGGGAGCGCGCCGAGGAGTTCCTCGCGGCGACCGCGCGGCGGACCCGGGGCTGGCCGGTGGCGGTGGAGTTCCGGCATCCCGACTGGTGGCGCGGGGCGAACGCGGAGACCACCCGCGCGCTCCTGGCCGGCCACGGCATGGCGGCGGTCGCCGTCGACATGAACCAGTCGCTGCCGTCCGCCCTGCCGCCGTGCGCGCCGGTCACCCGGTCCCGGCTGTCCGTCGTGCGGTTCCACGGCCGCAGTGCCGCGTGGGGGCGAGGGAGCAAGGAGGACCGCTTCCGGTACGCGTACTCCGACGACGAACTCGTCGAGTGGCTGCCCCGGTTGCGCGCCCTCGCCGACCGGGCCGAGGAGGTCCACGTCCTGTTCAACAACTGCTGTGCCGACGCGGCCGTGCGGGCCGCCGAGGCGATGACGCGGCTGCTCGGGGCGGACGCGTACGGAGCACCGGCTGTCATGCGATAAGATCAATATCGCCACCTCGCGCCGGACTTCCGGTCGGGGGACAGGCGTTGGTCGTCCAAGGAAAGACGCCCCGCTTCCTGCGGGGAAATGCAGGTGCAAGGCCTGCCCAGCGCTCAGGACAAGCCCCGGACTCCGCACGTCGGAGTCCGGGGTTTCTGTTTTCCGCCCCGGGGGCGGCGCGTCCCTGCGTCACACGGCTCCGCGCCGCGTGTCCGAGCAAGGGAAGGAAGGCGGCACCCACGCCGCCGAAAACGCGAGAAGACGCGAGAAAGAGCGGCCCCATGGACAGTTCACCGCCCGCCGGCCCCGCCGCCCCCTCGACGTGGCCCCTGCGCCGTACCGCCCTGCGCCGCACGCCCGTGTCGATGTGGAACGACGACGTGTCGGACTGGGCGGCGGCGTTGACGTACTACGCGATACTCGCCGTGCTCCCCGCGCTGCTCGTCACCGTCAGCCTCATCAGCCTGGTCAGTCCCGCCACGACGCAGGAGCTCATCGCCGAGGTCACCGACTGGGCGCCCGCGGAGTCGGGCAACTCCCTGCACGCGGCGCTCAGCGAGATGGCGGAGGCCCGCTCAGCGGCGCTCACGGTGGTGATCGCCGGTGCGGTCAGCGCGCTCTGGTCCGCCTCCAGTTACGCGGCCGTGTTCCGGCGGGCGCTGCACGCGATGCACGGGATCGAGGACTGCCGGCCCACTCTGCGGAAGGCCCACCGCGTCCTCATGACCGCGCTGACGCTGCTCGCCCTGCTGGTCGCCAGCGCGCTGCTGCTCGTCCTGACGGGTTCGATCGCGGAGGGCGTGGGACGGCGCATCGGCCTCGGTGACGCGGGGCAGACCGCCTGGGCCGTCCTGAAGTGGCCGGCGCTGGTCTGCCTGGTGCTTCTGCTCGTCCTCGTCCTCTTCCGCAACGCGCCGCCGACCGCCCGCGGCTGGCGCCACATCCTGCCCGGCGGCATGCTGTCCGCCCTGCTCTGGCTGCTCTCCTCCGGCCTGTTCACGCTGTACGCGACGGTCTTCGGCACCTACGGCAAGCTCTACGGATCCCTCGCGGGCGTCGTCGTCTTCCTCGTCTGGCTGTGGGTGTCCAACCTCGCCCTGCTCGCCGGCGCGCAGTTCACCGTCGAGGTGGAGCGGGCCCGGTCCGCCCGGGGAGACATGTCCCTTCCCGCGCGCACATCACGCATCAGGTTGCCCGCTCCGGGTATCGGAGCCAGAACGGACCAGAGAGGCAGGCACTGATGTCCCCATCTCAGGACGTGGTCGAGCTGATCCTCAAGGACCACCGGATCGCGGGGGATCTGCTCGGGCAGCTGCGCAGCGGCACGGAGACCGTCCGCTGCCACGCGCTCCACGAGTTCGCGGATCTGTACGTCGCCCATGTGCGCGCGGAGGAGTCCGAGGTCTACCCCGAACTCACCCGGTACGAAGGCATCGACCAGGACGTCATCGAACGCGGCGTCGCCGCGCACGAGGAGGCCGCCGAGGCGCTGCTCGACCTGTTCGAGGCCCATGCGGACGCCCCGCACGCCTGGGACGACAGACTCGACGAACTCGTCGCGTCGGTGACCGAGTACACGCGGGAGACGGAGGGGACGCTCCTCGTGGACACCCGCGAGAGCGTCACGCACGCGTGCCGGGTCCGGCTGGGCGCCGCGTTCGCCGAGGAGCGCTGCCGGCAGCTGCGGGCGTGCTGCGGCCACATCGACAACGTACGCCGCTATGTGAGCGGTTGACCGCCGCCGGGCCGGAAGGGGCTCAGCATGGACACCACCCTGGAAGAGCTGCTGGATCAGGTGCGGGAGCGGGGCGGCTTCGCCAGTCGCCAGCAGGCGGCGGGAGCCGTGGAGAACGTCCTTGTCGTCCTCGGGGCGCATCTGGTGGGGGACGACCGCACCGACCTCGCCCGGCTGCTGCCCGCCGGGTGCGGGGCGCTGCTGTCCGACGCGGAACCGGCCAGTGAGCCGCTGCCGCCGTCCGGGTTCGTCGACGCGGTGGCCGCCCGGACGGGCGAGGACACGGCCGGGGCGCGCCGCGCCGTCACCGCCGTGCTCGGCATCCTCGCGGGGGCGGCGGACGACGCGCTGCTGCGCCGCATCCTCACGCAGCTGCCGCCGGGGCACGCCGGTCTGTTCGGCCGCACCGAACCGACCTGAGACGGCACGGCCCACGGCCCACACGTCCCTCCCAGGAGGCACTGATGGCACGAAGAGAGCGTTGGCGGAAACCCGGCGCGCAGGCCGATGACGCCGAGGTCCGGCGTGCGGCACCACTGCGGCCGTTGGCCCGTGCGCTGACCATGCTGGCGGCGTTCGCCTGCATGGTCGCGTTCGGCGTGGTGCTGGCCCGGCTGACGCTGGAGCCGTCCGCGAGCTCCGAGGCGCTGACCCACAGCAACTTCACGCCGGGCGACTCCATCGACGAGTACCTCGCGCAGCCCGCCTTCCGCGACACCGTCAAACAGCTCGGCGGCAACATCCTGCTGGGCGTGCCGTTCGGGATGCTGCTGCCCGTCGTACTCCCCCGCACCCGGGGGTTCGTGCGGGTGGGCCTGGCCACCGCCGTGACCATGGTCCTCGTCGAGCTGGCGCAGGGCGCGTTCGTGACCGGGCGCACCTTCGACATCGACGACGTCATCCTCAACACGACGGGGGCGCTGCTGGGTTACCTCGTCCTCGGCCGCCGGCTGGGGCGGGCCGTGCATCCCCGGCGCCGGCACTGGTGGCACCGCTTCACCAAGCGGGACGCGGCGGACGCCTGATCCGGCCTAGGGCGTGTCTTTTGGATCGGTCCGGTCAGCCCGCGGCGTCTGGTGCGGTGCATCGCAAGGCGGAGCACCGCCCGCGGACCGGGTGTCCGTGGGTGATGCGACAACGCCGCGAGGCGCCGTGCCAGACGCCGCGGGCCCGGGCTGATCCAAAAGACACGCCCTAGTCCGCGAGACGGCCGATGCCCAGGCAGTGCAGCGTGGCCGCGGTACGGGGGCAGGCGCCCCGCACGGCGAGGGAGCCCCCCACCGCCCTGAGGGCCCTGAGCGTCCCGAAGAAGACGCCCGCGCTGTCCCGCGCCAGGTAGGTGACCTCGGACAGGTCGACGGTCAGATGGCGGCAGCCGTCCTGGACCAGCGCGCACAGCTGCGCGGCGAGGGAGTCGGCCTGGCGTGCGGTGATCTCACCGCGGAGGGAGACGCGGACCCGGCAGCCGGTGACGGTCACGCACCCTATGCCCGCACGCCGCAGCTTGCGTGCCGTGCCCGGATACGGCAGCCGGAGCGCCCTGCGGGGGTTTCCCGCTCTCGCCGCGGCCGGAGCGGGGGCAGGAGCGTGAGCCTGTTTGTCAGCATGCACGGGAGAGACCTTCCGGCGGTACGCCGTCCATCGGCCCGGGGCGGCCGAAGAGGTGCTTCTTTCATACGTCTATACCACGCTGTGACTAGTGCTGCCAAGGGTCCCCATGGGGCGCCCGGGCCGTGGGAAGGGCTCCGACTCCTCACCGGCGACACTTGAACCATTGGTCTAGTCCACTTTCGCGACCTGTGGCGGCCGCCGTATTGGCTGACCAGATTTTCAGGAGGGCTGGTCCAGCAGCGCCAGTTCCGCGCGGACCGCCCCGCGCAGCAGGTCGCGTGCGTGGTCGAGCCGCAGCCCGCCGCTGAGCCAGCGCATGCTGAGCCCCTCCAGGAGGGCGGTGAGGCGTTCGCCGGCCGCGGCGAGGGCGGGGGCCGGGGCCGTCGGCCGCACCTGACCGACCAGGGCCGCCACCTCCTGCACCCACACCAGCGTCGCTCTGGCCAGGTCCTCGCGCAGGACCTCGTCGAAGACCGCGCTGGCCCGCAGCTCACCCCAGGCCGAGCTGTTCTCCCTGACCTCCGGGGTGTCCTGCAGTTCCAGGAGGAGGGTCTCCTCCAGCTCCTCGCGCGGCGTGCGCGGCCCGGCGTCCGCGGCGCGGTCGGTCGTGTAGCGCTCGGCGCGTGCGTTGATGAACTCGAGCGTGTGCCGCAGGATCCCGGTGCGGTCCTTGAAGTGGTAGTAGATCAGGCCGGTCGAGACGTTCGCCTCGGCGGCGAGCTCTTCGACGCGGAGGCCGCGGACGCCGCGGCGGGCGATGAGCCGCGCGGCGGCTTCGAGGATCTGGGTGGTGCGGGGCGCCATGGAACCGCACCTTACCGGGCCACCCGCTCCCTTCTTTGACTGAATTTTCAGTTCGTGCCAGAGTCAGTCGGGAGTCGAAGCCCCCACCCCATGACCGGAGCTCCCCGTGCCGCACCGTCTCCCCCGCCATCTGCCGCCCCGCCGGTCCGCCCTCCGCGCGCTCGCCGGACTCGGCGCCGTCGCGCTCGGCGCCCCGGCATGCGGCCCCGGCGACAGCGACAGCGACACCGACCGGGACACGGCGGTCCGCGCGCCGCGCATGGGAGCCGAGTGGGAGCGTCACGCCCGCACCTTCATGGCGTGGCCCGCGCTGCGGTCCGTGTGGGGCGGGGCCCTGCACGCCGTACGGGAGGACATCGCTCGGGTGGCCCGCGCCGTCGCGGAGTACGAGCACGTCGTGCTGCTGGCCCGGCCTGGACAGGTGGCGGCCGCCCAGCGGGCGTGCGGGCGTGGCGTCGAGGTCGTTCCGCTGGCCGTCGACGACCTGTGGGCCCGCGACACGGTGCCCGTGTTCGTGACGGACGGCGGCAAGGTCACCGGTGTCGATCTGAACTTCAACGGGTGGGGCGGCAAGCAGGAGCACACCAACGACGCGCGGGTGGGCCGTGCCCTTCTCGCCGAGTACGGCATTCCCCGCAGGAAGGCGCCGCTGGTCGCCGAGGGCGGGTCCTTGGAGACGGACGGCGAGGGCACGCTCCTCGTCACCGAGAGCTCGGTCGTCAACGACAACCGGAACCCCGGCAGGAGCCGGGACCGGATCGAGGCCGAGCTGAAGCGGACCCTGGGCATGAAGAAGGTCGTCTGGCCGGCCGGGGTGCGCGGTCAGGACATCACCGACGCGCACGTGGACAGTCTCGTACGGTTCACCGCACCGGGCGTGGTGCTCCTCGACAAGGCGCACCCGGACACGCCCGCCGACGTCTGGTCACGCGCGGCCGGCCAGGCGAAGGCCGTCCTGAGCGAGGCGACGGACGCCAGGGGCAAGCCCTTCGAGGTCGTCGATCTGCCGCAGCCCGACCTGTCGGAGATCACGGGCGAGGGCGACGACTTCGTGTCGACGTACACCAACTTCTACGTCGCCAACGGCGCCGTTTTCCTGCCCGAGTTCGGCGACCGCAAGGCCGACGGCCGCGCCCGGGGCATCCTGCGGGAGCACTTCCCCGGACGCGATGTGGTGCCGGTCCGGATCGACGCCATCGCCTCCGGCGGCGGTGGCATTCACTGCTCGACGCACGATCAGCCGGGCGACCCGGCCGCCTGACCGGGTCAGTGGCCTCCGGAGAGTTCGCCGCTGAGCTTCTCGTGGAGCTCGGCGCTCGGCGTGTTCAGGCCGATGATCTCGACGGCCTTGCCGCGCTGCGCGTACTTGGTCTCGACCGCGTCGAGCGCGGCGACGGACGAGGCGTCCCAGATGTGGGCGGCGGTCAGGTCGATGACGACCTTGTCGGCGTCGGTGCCGTAGTCGAACTGTCCGACGAAATCGTTGGACGAGGCGAAGAACAGCTCGCCGGTCACGGAGTACACCAGGGTGCTCGCGTCGGGGCCGGGGACCGCGGTGACGTTCGCGAGGTGGGCGACGCGCCTGGCGAAGATGACCATGGCGGTGATCGTGCCGACGACGACGCCGACGGCGAGGTTGTGGGTGGCGAGCACGCAGGCCACGGTGACGACCATGACGGTGATCTCGCCGGCGGGCATCCGCTTCAGCGTCTTCGGGGCGATGGAGTGCCAGTCGAAGGTCGCGAAGGACACCATCACCATCACGGCGACCAGCGCGGCCATGGGAATGTCCGAGACGACCGGGCCGAAGACGATGCACAGCACCATCAGGAACGAGCCCGCCAGGAAGGTGGAGAGGCGGGTCCGGGCCCCGGACACCTTCACGTTGATCATCGTCTGGCCGATCATGGCGCAGCCGCCCATGCCGCCGAAGAAGCCGGTGACGATGTTGGCGATGCCCTGGCCGATGGACTCGCGGGTCTTCGAGGAGTGGGTGTCGGTGATCTCGTCGACCAGCTTGGCCGTCATCAGGGACTCCATCAGGCCGACCAGCGCCATGGCGAGCGCGTAGGGGGCGACGGTGGTCAGGGTGTCCATGGTGAAGGGAACGTCGGGCAGGCCGGGGGTCGGCAGCGAGGAGGGCAGGTCACCCTTGTCGCCGACGGTCGGCACGGCGATCCCGGCGGCGAGGGTGATCGCGGTGAGGACGGCGATCGACACGAGCGGCGCGGGGATCGCCTTGGTGACCTTCGGGAAGAACACCATGAGCGCGAGGCCGCCGGCGAGCAGCGGGTAGACGGCCCAGGGCACGTCGTGCATCTCGGGGACCTGCGCCATGAAGACCAGGATGGCGAGGGCGTTGACGAAGCCGACCATCACGCTGCGGGGCACGAACCGCAGCAGCTTGGCGACGCCGAGCGCGCCGAGGATGATCTGGACGACGCCCGCCAGGATGACGGCGGCGATGAGGTAACCCAGACCGTGCTCGCGGTTGAGGGGGGCGATCACCAGGGCGACGGCGCCGGTGGCGGCGGAGATCATCGCGCGGCGGCCGCCGACGACGGAGATCGTCACGGCCATGGTGAAGGACGCGAACAGGCCGATCGCCGGGTCGACCCCGGCGATGATCGAGAACGAGATCGCCTCGGGGATCAGCGCCAGGGCGACGACGAGGCCGCCCAAAATCTCGGTGCGCCACACCTTCGGGTCGGACAGCCAGTCGGGCTTCAGGCCGCGCAGCCGCGCGGCCGGGGACAGTGCGGAGGTGGGCAAGAAGGGTTACCTGTCGTGCTCGGGCGCGCCCGGCGTCGTGAGGGGGGCGAGCGGAGGGCTTCGTACGCCCACAGACATCGGTCTTCGCCGGGGCGGCACTGAGCCAACCCGAGGCTCACCTATTTTACCCGTGCCCGACGGCCGTCCTCAGCGGCGGCTCCGTACGAGCAGATAGAGGAAGTAGGGCGTGCCGATGACGGCGGTCATGAGTCCGGCGCCGAGCTGGGCCGGGGCGATCGCCGTGCGGCCCACCAGGTCCGCGGCGCAGACGAGGACCGCGCCGAGGAGCACCGCGACCGGCACCACCCGCACGTGCCGGCGGCCGACGAGGGCGCGGGCCGCGTGCGGCGCGACGAGTCCGACGAAGCCGATCGTGCCCGCCGCGGCCACGGCGGTGGCGCTGAGCAGCACGCTGAGGAGGAGGAAGCCGAGGCGGCCGCGGCCCAGGTCGAGGCCGAGCAGCCGCGGGGTGTCCTCGTCGAGGGAGACGAGGTCGAGCTCGGTGCGGCGCGCGACCGCGACGGCCAGGCCCACGGCGAGGGCGATGGCCAGGGGCACCGCGTCGGGCAGGGTCCGCCCGTAGGTGGAGCCCGCGAGCCAGGTCAGCGCCTTCGTCGCGTTGAACGGGTCGGTGAGGATGATGAGCAGGCTGATGACGGCCGCCGAACCGGTGGCGACGCCGAAGCCGACGAGGACGAGCCTGTTCTGCTGGAAGCCGCCCTTCGCCGCGAGGCCGAAGACGAGGGCCGCGCTGATCGCGGCGCCCGCGAAGGCACCGGCGGCGATGCTCCACGAGCCGGCCGTCGGCACCGTCGTCACGAGCAGGACGGCGCCCACCGCGGCGCCGTTCGTGACGCCCAGGATGCCGGGGTCGGCGAGGGGGTTGCGGGTCACGGCCTGGATGAGCGTTCCGGCGAGGGCGAGCGCCGCTCCCGCGAGGAGGGCGGCGAGGACGCGGGGCACCCGGGTGTCGAGGACGAAGGAGACGGTCTGTCCGGCCCTGCCCTGCGCCCAGTTGACGACGTCGCCGAGGAGAAGCTTGCTGTCCCCGACGAGTACGGCGGCGATGGTGAGGCCGACGAGGACGGCCACGAGGACGACCGTCGTGCTGACGAAGACGGTCCGGCTGCGAATGCGGAGCTTGTCGGGCGGTGCGGCGCCCGCCGTGTCCCGGACCCGTGCGGCCATGACGACCAGGAAGAGGGCGCCGACCAGGCTGGTGACGACGCCCGTCGGTACGGCGACCGCCACGTCCGACGGCACGACGGCGCGCAGCAGCACGTCGGAGCCGAGCACCAGGGCCGCGCCCGCGAGGCCCGCGAGCGGCAGTCGCGCCCGGGAGCGGGTGAAGGCGCGGAACCTGCGGGCGAGCGGGCGGACGAGTGCGGGGGCGCACAGGCCGACGAAGCCGACGGGTCCGGCGAGGGTGACGGCGGACGTGGAGAGCAGGGCGGCGAGTACGACGCCGGTGACGCGGGTGGCGCGGACGGGGACGCCGACGCCGCGCGCGGCGTCGTCGCCGAGCGCCAGGGCGTCGACCTTGCGGGCGAGCAGCACCAGACCGGCGAGGCCGACGACGCCGATGGGCGCCATCTGCAGTACGCCGTCGAAGCCGCTCTGCGCGACGCTGCCTTGATTCCACTTGTAGAGGCCCTGTGTCTCCTGCGGGAACAGCAGGAGGAGGCCCTCGGTGACGGCGGTGAGGCCGAGGGTGAGGGCGCTGCCCGCGAGGACGAGCCGGACGGTGCCGGCGCCGAGTCCGGAGAGGCCGAGGACGACGGCCGCCGCCAGGAGGCCGCCGAGGAACGCGACGCCGGAGGAGGCGAGGAGCGGCAGCGAGAGGCCGGTGGCGGCGGCGAGGCCGAGGGCGAGGTAGGAGCCCGCGTTGACGGCGAGGGTGTCGGGCGAGGCGAGGACGTTGCGGCTGATGGCCTGGAGGGCGGCGCCCGCCGTGCCGAGTACGGCGCCGACGAGCAGCGCCGCGGTCATCCTCGGCAGCCGGGAGGCGATGACGACGGACGCGTCGCCCGCGTCGGCGCGGCCCGTGAAGGCCTTCCACACCTCGGAGGGGCCGACGGCGGCCGTGCCCTGGGTGATGTCCACGACCGCGAGGGCGGCGACGAGGAGGAGCAGTGCGGCCGTCACCGCGGCCGCGCCCGTACGGGCCGCGGCTGTCGACGGACGGGTGGCGGGGGTGGGTGCGGTGACGGCCATGGCGTTACTTCTTCAGCGCCTTACTCTCCGGGCCTTACTTCTTCAGGGCCTTGACGACGGAGTCGACGTACTGGTTCATCGACGCGGGGCCGCCGAACATCCAGACGCCGTCGGGCAGCCGGTGGACGTTGCCCTTCTTCACGAACGGCAGGGACGTCCAGACCTTGTCCTTCTTCAGGACGCCGGTGAACGGGTTGCTGCTCTTGTCGCCGTCGTTGCCGATGTAGGCGAACTGCACGTCCTCGTCGAGCTTGGTGAGGCCTTCGACGTCGGTGGTGCCGAGGCCGTACGCCTTGTCGCCCTTGACGGACCAGTCGTTCTTCAGGCCGAGCTTCTCATTGACGGCGCCGATGAGTGAGCCGCTGGTGTACGGGCGGATCGAGGTCTGGTTGCCGGTGACGTAGCCGTCGGCGAAGGCGTACTTCGCGCCGGCGTGGCCGGCGGCGGCGAGCTTCTTCTTGCCCTCGGCGAGCTTGGCTTCGAAGTCCTTCTTGAGCTTCGCGGAGCGCTCCTCGGTGCCGGTGGCCTTGGCCAGGAGGTCGAGGTTCTCGGTCATCTGGCCGATCGGGTCCGCGGCGTCGGCGGGGCGCAGGTTCAGGACCGGCGCGATCTCGCGCATCTGCTTGACGGCGGCGGCCGGCAGGTCGGTGGTGGCGATGATGAGGTCGGGCTTGAGGGACGCGATGGTGTCCATGCTCGGCTCGCCGCGCGTGCCGACGTCCTTGGGGTCGTTCTTCAGCGGGGCGGCGGTGTCCCACGTCTTGTAGCCCTTGACGTCGGCGACGCCGGTCGGCTCGACGCCCAGGGATATCAGGCTCTCGACGGCGTTCCACTCGGTGCCGACGATCTTCTTGGCCGGCCCGTCCAGCTTCACCTTCGTGCCGGTGCCGTCGGTGAGGGTGATGGAGTCGGCGTTCTTCTTCGCGTCGTCGGCGGCGGGCTCGGTGGTGCCGCAGGAGGACAGGGCGAGGGCCGCGGCGGTGGCGGCCGCCGCGGTGAGGAGGAGGCGTCTCATGAGGTGGTACTGAGCCTTTCGCTTCGCGAGTGGTGGCGGCCGATGGCGCGGGTGCGCAGACGGCCGGTGAGGGGGTCGGAGTCGACCTCGATGCGGATGCCGTAGGTGTCGGTGAGGCGCTGCGGCGTGAGTACGTCTGCGGGGTCGCCGTCCGCGACGACGCGTCCCGCGTCGAGCAGGAGGATCCGGTCGGCGACGGCCGCGGCCTGGTCGAGGTCGTGCAGGACGGCGCCGACGGCGATGCCGTGGTCGTCCGCCAGGTCCCGTACGAGGTCGAGGAGTTCGACCTGGTAGCGCAGGTCGAGGTGGTTCGTCGGCTCGTCGAGCAGCAGCACTCCCGTCTCCTGGGCGAGGCAGCCGGCCAGCCAGACGCGCTGGAGCTGCCCGCCGGACAGGTGCTCGGCGCCGCGTTCGGCGAGGTCGGCGACGCCGGTCAGGGCGAGCGCGCGGTCGACCGCGGCCCGGCCGCCCGGGTCGGCCTTGCCCCAGCGGCCCCGGTGCGGGTAGCGGCCGAATTCGACCACGTCCCGTACGGTCAGGCCGCTGGGTGTGGGGCGTCCTTGGGTGAGCAGGGCGACGTGCCGGGAGAACTCGCGGGGGCTGAGTGCGAGGCCGTCGGTGTCGCCGTCGATGAGGAGGGTGGCGGTGCGGGGCCGCTGCAGCCGCGCGAGTGTGCGCAGCAGCGTCGACTTGCCGCTGCCGTTGGGCCCCACCAGGACGGTCACCTCGCCCGGGCGCAGCGTCATCGAGGCGTCGTGGACGACATCGACGCCTTCGTACGCCACGGTGACGCCCGTGGCCGACAGTTGATGACCCTGGGGGCGCGTGGCCGCGGCGGTCTCTTCACCTTCATGCACGCCGCAGAGGTTAGCCTAACCTAAGCATCGCGCGAAACAGGCCACCAACTGTTGGACACAAGAGGGTATTCGGCCAGCTTGAAACGTACGCGCGTGCGGCAGCCGTCCGACCAGTGGAGCTCGATGCTGTCCGAGGCCGCCCGCACCACCCTCGCCGCTTCGGAGAGCGGGACCGGATCCGGTTCCGCGGTGAGGGTGGCCAGTGCGGCGAAGAGTGCGGGGCCCGTGACCTCCGCGGTCAGCCGGGGAACGTCCACCGAGCGCGCGTACGCCGTGCCGTGAGGTGCGCGGACCTCGTCCTCGGCCGTCCAGCCGTGGAGGCCGTGCAGGGCGCTGTGCACGGGGCCGCCGGGTGGCGCAGCCCAGCCTGTCTGGGTGACGCGGGCTCCGGGCGGGGCGCCCGACACGCGGTGCACCCGCAGTTCGTACCTGCCCCTGGCCACCGTCACGCTCTCCACGCGCAGGCCCGGCACCATCGGCGGGCCGGCCGTGAACACCGGCCGGTGCCAGGACGCGGCCCAGTCGGGGCCGCAGACCAGGGGGTGGGTGCGGCGGCGGACGCTGGGGACCCCGGCGATCTCGACGGCGAAGTGGTTGTCCGGAACGTTACCGGCAGCCGTGGGACCGGTGTGGGTGGAGTACGCCTGGCGGCCGTAGAGCGGGTCCTCCTGCGCGGCCGACTCCCCCTCGTGCGGGCGCACGTCGTCGCTGCCGTGGTTGTGGAGGCGGACGATTCCGTCGGCGTGCGTCGACTGGACGAGCAGGCCCGGGGCGGGCAGCGCCCGGACACGGTCGGCGGTCTCGACGGGCGCGTACTCCTCGCGGGCCGTCCACAGCTCGTGGTCCGCGGGTGCCAGCAGCGCCACGAACGCCTTCGACGCCCAGTACGGGGACGCCGGGCCCGAGTAGCGCTGGACGGTCGGCTCGTGCGGGCCGTGCCAGCCGAGGGTGAGCAGACCGTCGTCGTCGACCGCGCCGCGGTCCAGGAAGTGGCGCAGGGCCCCGCTGATCAGCCTGCGTGAGACGCCGGGGCTCAAAGGGGTGTGGCCCGTGATCGCGCCGAGGGCCACGCTCGCCCCGGCGGCGAAGCGGTAGGTCAGGGAGCGTCCGAAGTGGATCGGCGCGCCATCGCCGCCGAAGAGGAGGCTGTGGTCCTCGAGGTGCGAGCGGAGCCGCGGGCCGAAGTGTCCCAACAGCTCGGTATCGCCCGCCAGTTGGGCTTCCAGGACCGGGTACAGGTGCAGGGCCCAGCCGTTGTAGTGGTCGAAGGCGCGGCCGTCGCCGTCGGAGTACCAGCCGCCGCCCGCGTACCAGCTCTCCAGGAGTTCCAGCGCCCGCTCCCGCGCGCGCCGCGTCTCCTCGTCGCCGCGGCCGACCGATTCGAGAAAGGCGGCGACGGTGTAGGGGAAGAGGTACCAGTTGTTGGGGGCGGGCACGTGGCGCAGGGCGCCGCGCAGCCAGGCCTCCGTCCGGTCCCGGGCCGTGTCGTCGAGGCCGTCCCACAGCCACGGCCGGGTCAGGCGCAGGCCGAGCGCCACGGAGGCGGACTCCACCATGGGCTGGCCCTGTATGTGGTGGTCCAGGATGACCGGCCAGGACTCGGTGTCGCGGCGGCCCGGGGTGGCGGTGCCCGCGGCGAGTCCTCGCGCGTAGCGGTCGAGCCAGCCGTGCGGGTCCTCGCCGTCTGCGCCCGCGACGCGGAACGCGGCGGCCAGGAACGTGCGGGCGTACCCTTCGAGGCCGTCGGAGCGCTCGCCCGACACGGACGGCCGACCCGGCAGGGCGAGCAGCGCGCACCCGGGTGTGGACCACCGCCAGGCGGCGCGCAGCAGCCCGTCGGCCGCGGCCTCCCAGTGGGCGCGCGTGTAGCCCGTGTGCGGGCTCAAGTCACTGTCGAGCTGCGGCAGTTGCCATGCCTGCGAGGCCGTGTGCCGGTTCATGCGAGGTACGCCAGTCTGTCCTGTCGTACGGGATGGGCGAAGCCGTCGCCCGCGGCCCAGCGGCGCACCTCGTCGACGGCGGACTCCGCCAGGCGCCGCCACTCGTTGCCCTGGGAGCCCGCGAGGTGCGGGGTGAGCAGGGCGTTGTCGGCGTCCCACAACGGATGGTCCGGCGGCAGGACTTCGGGGTCGGTGACGTCGAGCACGGCGCGGACGCGGCCCTCGGTGACGGCTTCGGTGAGCGCGTCCTGGTCGACGACCGCGCCGCGCGCGGTGTTGATGAGTACGGTGTCGGGGCGCATGGCGGCGAGCAGTTCGCGGCCGACCAGGCCGCGGGTGGCGGGCAGGAGCGGGGTGTGCACGCTCACGGTGTCGCTGCGCGCGAAGAGTTCGCCGAGCGGGACGAGTTCCACGCCGAGCGCGGCGGCGTCGTCCGCCGACACGTACGGGTCGTGCAGCAGCACCCGCAGGTCGTAGGGGCGCAGCAGCTCGATGACGCGGCGTCCGATGAGTGAGGCGGAGAGAATGCCCACCGTGCGGCGGTAGTTGCCGGTGCCGCGCGGGGTGCGCAGCCAGTCCACCTCCGTGCGCGTGACGCGGAAGTCGCGGGCGCTCTCCAGGACGCGCTTGCCGGTGAGCAGGACCATCGCGACGGTGTACTCGGCGACGGGCAGCGCGTTGGCCGCGGCGGCCGATGACACCTCGATGCCGCGTTCCCAGCACGCGTCGGTGACGTGGGCGCGGATGGAGCCGGCGGTGTGGACGACGGCGCGCAGCCGGGGTGCTCCGGCGAGCACTTCGGCGGTGAGCGGCGGGCAGCCCCAGCCGGTGACGAGGAGTTCGGTGCCGGCGAGTACGGCCTTGGCGCGGTCGGTGCCGAAGTCGTCAAGGGCGGGCGGGGGTTCGAGCGCCACTGTCCGCGCGAGGGCGTCGAGGACCGGCGGCTCCAGGACGGCCTCGGCCGCCTTCCGCGACATGGCGAGAGCGGCCCGCGGCCGGTGGGACGGTGACATCTTCCTCCTCATTGGACGACGTACTCGTACGGTGTACTCGTACGGCCCTCAGCGCGGCGCCGGCGCGGTGCTCCTGCGCACCACGAGCCGGGTCGGCACCAGGTCGGTGCCGGGTGTCGCCGGGGTCCCCTCGCGGATCTGGCGCAGCGCCTCCACCGCGCTCCTGCGCCCCACTTCCGTGAAGTCCTGGTGCACCGTGGTCAGCGGCGGGATGAAGTGGGCCGAGTCGGGGACGTCGTCGAAGCCGACCACGCTGACGTCCGCGGGGACGGACCTGCCGCTCTCGTGGAAGGCGCGCAGGACTCCGAGCGCCATCTGGTCGTTGGCGGCGAACACCGCGGTGCAGCCCGGCTCCCGGGCCAGGGCGAGGCCCGCCGCGTAGCCCGAATCGGCCGACCAGTCGCCGGGCACCGGTTCGGGGACCGGGCGTCCGGCCTCCTCCAGGGTGGCGCGCCAGGTGCGGGCGCGGCGCTGGGCGGCGTACGACTCCTCGGGCCCCGCCACGTGCCACACGGTCGCGTGGCCGAGGTCGAGCAGGTGGCGGACGGCGAGCCGGGCGCCGCCCACCTGGTCGGTGTCGACCACGCGGTAGCGGTCGCCGGAGTCGGTGTCCACGACGACGACGTGCACGCCGGGCGGCAGGGTCACCGTGCCCGCGTCGAGGAGGTGCACCTCGATGAAGACGATGACGGCGTCGACCGCGAGCTCGCCCATCCTCGTGAAGGCGCCGAGCACGTTGTCCTGGGTCGGCACGTCGATGGGGATCATCGTGATGGCGTACCCCTCGGCGGCGGCGTGGGTGGAGATGGCTCCCACCGTCTGGCTGCGGCCCGTGGCGGACAGGTTGAGGAGGATGACGCCGATGGTGTTGAACTGGCCGTAACGCAGGGCGCGGGCCGCGCTGTTGGGCCGGTAGCCGAGCTCCCGCATGGCTTCCAGGACCTGTTCGCGGGTGGCCGCGACGACGCCGGGGTGGCCGTTGGAGACCCGGGAGACCGTCTGGGAGGAGACGCCGGCCCGTTTCGCGACGTCGGCCATGGAGACGCGCTGCTTGCGCCGCCCGCCGGGGATCCCCGACCCGCCCCGCTGCGCGCCGCCGTGCACGGGAAGGGCACCTTCGCCTTCGTTCGGCCCCATCGCCCCTCCTCCTCCGTCCCGCGGACACCGCGTGGAACTTTACGTGTGAGAAACCTTGACCGGCCGATGTGACGGGTGCCACCGTACGCGCTACCGAAGTTTACGTAAACATTCCGCCCCGCCGCCTGTCCGCACAGCCCATGTTTACGTAACCACCGCCTACGTGACCACCGTCTACGTGACCACTCCCGTCTCCCCCGCACCGCGCACGCGTACGAAAGGGAACACCACCATGGCCATATCCCGGCGTCAGGCCCTGCTGATGGGCGCCGCCTTGTCGGTCTCGCTGACCGCGGGGGCCTGCGGCTCCTCCGACGAGGGCGGCTCGGGCGCCGAGCCGCTGTCCGACGCCGACCTGAAGGCCGCGCTGGAGGCCGGCGGCACCCTCACGGTCTGGACCTGGAACGAGCCGATGAAGCAGGTCGCGAAGGACTTCATGGCCAAGTACCCCAAGGTGAAGGTCGACCTGGTCAACGCCGGTACCCACATCGACGAGTACACCGCCCTGCAGAACGCCGTGAAGGCCGGCAAGGGCGTCCCCGACATCGCCATGATCGAGTACTACGCGCTGCCGCAGTTCACGCTCGCCAAGTCCCTCGCCGACCTGAGCGAGCTGGGCGCGGACAAGCTGAAGAGCGCCTTCACGCCGGGCCCCTGGAACGCGGTGCGCGCCGGGACCGACGGTGTGTACGGGCTGCCGATGGACTCCGGCCCGATGGCCCTGTTCTACAACAAGGAAGTCTTCGACAAGCACCGGATCAAGGTGCCGGAGACCTGGGAGGAGTACTTCGCCGCCGCCGAGAAGCTGCACGCCGCGGACCCCAAGGCGTACATCACCAACGACACCGGCGATGCGGGCTTCACCACCAGCATGATCTGGCAGGCAGGCGGCAAGCCCTACACCGTCGACGGCACCGCCGTCGGCGTCGACTTCGCCGACGCGGGCAGCAGGAAGTTCGCCGCGGCCTGGCAGCGGCTCATCGACGACAAGCTCCTCGCCCCCGTCACGTCGTGGAGCGACGAGTGGTACAAGGGCCTCGGGGATGGCACCATCGCCACGCTGGTGATCGGCGCGTGGATGCCGTCCAGCCTGCAGTCCGGGGTCAAGGCCGCCGCGGGCAAGTGGCGTGTGGCGCCCATGCCCCAGTGGGCGAGCGGCGACGCCAAGTCCGCGGAGAACGGCGGCAGTTCGCTGGCCATCACGCAGGCGAGCGACAAGAAGGCCCTGGCGTACGCCTTCCTCAAGTACGCCACGGTCGAGGCGGGCGTGCAGACGCGCATCGACCAGGGCACGTTCCCCGCCACCACCGAGCACCTCGGTTCCCGGGCCTTCCGGGACAAGAAGGTCGCCTACTTCGGCGGCCAGCGGATCAACCAGGTCCTCGCCGAGTCGGCGAAGCAGGTCGTGCCCGGCTGGTCCTACCTGCCCTACCAGGTCTACGCGAACAGCGTCTTCAACGACACCGTCGGCAAGGCGTACGTCAGCGGCACCACGCTGCGGCAGGGCCTGAAGTCCTGGCAGGACGCGTCGGTCAAGTACGGCAAGGAACAGGGCTTCACCGTCAAGTAGCCCGCCCCGGCCCTATCGAGGACACACCACACACCATGGCAACTCTGCGACCCGCGGCCGCGGGCCCGGCCCCCGCGCGACAGACGCCCCCCGTACGGAAGACGCGCCGCTCCTGGACCGGATGGGGGTTCATCGGCCCGTTCGCCCTCGTCTTCGCGCTCGTCTTCCTCGCCCCCATCGCGTACTCCGTCTATCTGAGCCTCTTCCAGGAGCGGCTGATCGGCGGCACCTCGTTCGTGGGCCTGGACAACTACGAACGGGCCTTGCAGGACGCGGAGTTCTGGGAGGGCGTCGGGCGGGTGGGGCTGTTCCTCGCCGTGCAGGTGCCGATCATGCTGGGCCTCGCGCTGCTCGTCGCGCTCGCGCTGGACAGCGGCCGGCTGTACGGGAAGAGCTTCTTCCGGATCGCGATCTTCCTGCCGTACGCCGTGCCCGCGGTGGTCGCCGCCCTGATGTGGGGCTTCCTCTACGGCACGCGGTTCGGCCTGGTCGGAGACCTGAACGACGCCCTGGACAGCACCCTGCCCGACCCGCTCTCGCCGGACCTCGTCCTCGCGTCCATCGGCAACATCGTCACGTGGGAGTTCGCGGGCTACAACATGCTCATCTTCTACTCCGCGCTGCGCGTGATCCCCCACTCGTTGTACGAGGCCGCGGAGATCGACGGCGCCGGGCAGCTCCGCGTCATCACCGCCATCAAACTGCCCGCGATCCGGGGCGCGCTGGCCATCGCGACCATCTTCTCGATCATCGGCAGCTTCCAGCTCTTCAACGAGCCGAGCATCCTGCAGAACCTGGCGCCGAACGCCATCACCACCTCGTACACCCCCAACCTCTACACGTACTCGCTCTCCTTCAACGGGCAGCAGCAGAACTACGCCGCGACCGTCGCCATCGTCATGGGCCTGATCACCATGGTGGTCGCCTACGTCGTGCAGCTGCGCGGCATGCGAAAGGCAGCGTGAACCATGGCCAGCCCCGCCCCCCGGCTGCGCTCCCGGCGGCCGCACAGCGTCGCCCGGCCCCGCCGCAGCGTGCTGCTGACCGCGCTCACCGGGCTCGTGGTGGTGTACTCGCTGCTGCCGCTGGTGTGGCTGGTGATCAGCGCCACCAAGACGCAGAAGGGCCTGGCCTCGTCCTTCGGGCTCTGGTTCGGCGGGGACTTCGCGCTGTGGGACAACATCACCGAGACGTTCACCTACGACGACGGCGTCTTCACCCGCTGGCTCCTGAACACCCTCCTGTACGTGGTGGCCGGCGCGGGCGGCGCCACCGTCCTCGCGGTCCTCGGCGGGTACGCCCTCGCCAAGTTCGCCTTCCCCGGCAGGCGGGCGGTCTTCGCGGTCGTCATCGGCGCGGTCGCCGTGCCCGGCACCGCCCTCGCCATCCCCACCTTCCTGATGTTCAGCGAGCTGGGCCTGACCAACACGCCCTGGGCGGTCATCGTCCCGTCCCTCATCTCGCCGTTCGGCCTCTATCTGATGTGGGTCTTCGCCACCGAGGCCATTCCGACCGAGCTGATGGAGGCCGCCCGCATGGACGGCGCCGGTGAGCTGCGCATCTTCTTGCGGGTGTGCCTGCCGCAGCTGGCACCGGGCATCGTGACGGTCCTCCTCTTCACGATGGTGCACACCTGGAACAACTATTTCCTGCCGCTCATCATGATCAAGGACCCGGACTGGTACCCGCTGCCCCTCGGCCTCAACGCCTGGAACGCGCAGGCGGCGACGGCCGGCGGCCAGCCCGTCTTCCATCTGGTGATCACCGGATCGGTCCTCACCATCCTCCCGCTGATCGCCGCGTTCCTGCTGCTCCAGAGGTACTGGCAGTCCGGTCTGGCCGCGGGCAGCGTCAAGGAATAGCCCCCCTCACGAACACTCCCGTAGCCGAAGGAAAGATCCCGCATGCCCGCACTGACCACGACGTCCGACGGTTTCCTCCTGCACGGCGAGCCGTTCCGGATCGTCTCCGGCGCGATGCACTACTTCCGCGTCCACCCCGGCCAGTGGGCCGACCGGCTGCGCAAGGCCCGCTTCATGGGCCTCAACACGGTGGAGACGTACGTCCCGTGGAACCTCCACCAGCCCGGCCCGGACGGTCCTGTCGTCCTCGACGGCCTCCTCGACCTGCCGGAATACCTGCGGCTCGCCCAGGCCGAAGGCCTGCACGTCCTCCTGCGGCCGGGACCGTACATCTGCGCCGAGTGGGACGGCGGCGGACTGCCCGCGTGGCTCACCGCGGACCCGGACATCAAGCCGCGCAGCAGCGATCCCCGGTTCACGGACGCCTTCGACCGCTACCTCGACCTGCTCCTTCCCGCGCTGCTGCCGCACATGGCGGCGTCGGGCGGCCCGGTGATCGCCGTCCAGGTGGAGAACGAGTACGGGGCCTACGGCAACGACACCGCGTACCTGAAACACCTGGAACTGGCCCTGCGCTCACGCGGCGTCGAGGAGATGCTGTTCACCTGCGACCAGACCGACGCCGAGCACCTGGCGGCCGGCACCCTGCCCGGCACGCTCGCGACCGGCACCTTCGGCAGCCGCGTCACCCCTTCGCTGGCGCGCCTGCGCGAGCACCAGCCCGAACGGCCGCTGATGTGCGCGGAGTTCTGGATCGGCTGGTTCGACCACTGGGGCGAGCCGCACCACGTGCGGGACTCGGCCGACGCCGCCGCCGACCTCGACGCGCTGCTCTCGGCGGGCGCCTCGGTCAACATCTACATGTTCCACGGCGGCACCAACTTCGCCTTCACCAACGGCGCCAACCACGACCACGCCTACTCCCCCGTCGTCACCTCCTACGACTACGACGCCCCGCTCACCGAGTCCGGCGACCCCGGCCCGAAGTACCACGCGTTCCGCGAGGTCATCGCCCGCCACACCCCGGTGCCGGACGAGCCGGTCCCGGCGCCCGGCCCCAAACTGCCGCCGCGGGCGGTGGAGTTGACGCACCGTGCACCGCTCCTGCCGTACGCGCGCGCTCTCGCCGAGCCCGTACGGGCGGACCTGCCCGTGCCGATGGACGGACTCGGGCTGCGGGCCGGGTACGTGCTCTACCGCACCACCGTGCCCGCGGCGGGCGACGGTCTGCTGCACTTCTCCGGCGGTGTCGGCGACCGTGCCCAGGTCTTCGTCGACGGCGCGCCCGTCGGCGTACTCGAACGCGAGCGCCACGAGGAGAGCCTGCCGGTACGGGTGGCGCGCCCGGGGGCGGCGCTCGACGTGCTCGTGGAGAACATGGGCGGGGTCAACTACGGCCCCCGGATCGGCGCGCCCAAGGGCCTGCTGGGGCCCGTCGCGTTCAACGGCACCGTCCTGCGCGGCTGGGACTGCCACCCGCTGGCACTGGACGACTTGTCGGCCGTGCCCTTCACACCGTCCGACGCCACCACCGACTCCGTGCCCGCCTTCCACCGCGGCACCTTCGACGTGGCCTCGCCCGCCGACACGTTCCTCTCCCTGCCGGGCTGGACGAAGGGCCAGGCCTGGGTCAACGGCTTCCACCTCGGCCGCTACTGGAACCGCGGACCGCAGCGCACGCTGTACGTCCCCGCGCCCGTCCTGCGCCCGGGCCCGAACGAGCTCGTCCTCCTGGAGCTGCAGGCCACCACCGGTACCCGCGCCCACCTCGTGGACACCCCCGACCTGGGCCCGGTCAACCCCTGAACGTCACGTAACGCTGACGCCGCCTCGGAAGGGAACGCAATGGCACACCGCACACGTCGTACGCGGCTGCTCACGGCCCTCGGCACCACGGCCCTGGTCACCACGACCACCCTCGGCGCGACACCGCCCCTGTCGTCCGCCGCGACGGAGGACGGCACCGCCGCATCCGTCACCGTCCGGCCCGATCCGGCCCTGGCGCAGGAGGAGTTCGAGGGCTGGGGCACCAGTCTCGTCTGGTTCGCCAACGCCACCGGGGGCTACCCGGCCGAGGTCCGCGAGAAGCTCGCCGACCTCGTCTTCGGCGACAGCGGGCTCGGGCTCAACATCGCCCGCTACAACATCGGTGGCGGCAACGCCCCCGACGTCAAGGACTACCTGCGCCCCGGCGGGGCCGTCCAGGGCTGGTGGAAGGCGCCGGCGGGCACCACCCGCGAGGACACCGGCTGGTGGGACCCGGACGACCCGGCCGACTGGAACCGCCGCGCCGACCGGACGCAGCGGTGGTGGGTCGACCGGATCAAGGGCGAGATCGACCACTGGGAGACGTTCAGCAACTCTCCGCCGTGGTTCATGACGAAGAGCGGCTACGTCTCCGGTGGCTTCGACGCCACGGAGGACCAGCTCAAGACGGAGTCCGTCGACGACTTCGCCGCGTATCTCACGGGCGCCACCGAACGCCTGGAGAAGGCGCACGGGATCGAGGTCGACACGATCGACCCCTTCAACGAGCCCAACACCAGCTACTGGAGCACCCGCCTCGGTCCCGACGGCCGGCCCGTCGGCGGACGCCAGGAGGGCGCGCACATCGGCCCCGGACTCCAGCAGAAGGTGATCCGCGCGCTCGCCCCGGCGCTGGCGAAGTCCCGTACGGACGCGAAGATCTCCGCGATGGACGAGACCAACCCCACCCTGTTCGCCAAGAACTGGAACTCCTACCCCGCCGAGGTCCGCGACCTCGTCCACCAGCTCAACGTCCACACGTACGGCACCCAAGGGCGCACCGCCGTACGGGACTTGGCGAAGGCGGCGGAGAAGCCGCTGTGGATGAGCGAGGTCGAAGGGGAGTGGGACCCGGACGGCCAGGACTTCACCGACATGAAGTCCGGCCTCGGTCTCGCCCAGCACATGGTCGACGACCTGCGCGAACTGGAGCCGTCGGCCTGGGTGTTCTGGCAGCCCGTCGAGGACTACAACAACATGAAGCCCGGCGGCGAGAGCGCGAGGGGCGGCAACTGGGGCAGCATCCAGCTCCCCTTCGACTGCACCGCCAAGGACACCCTGAAGACCTGCCCGATCAGGACCAACACCAAGTTCGACACCGCCCGCAACTTCACCCACACCATCCGGCCCGGCGACCGCCTCGTCACGGTGGACGACACCTCCAGCGCGGCGGCTCTCCGCGCCGACGGGGACGGAGCCACCGTCGTCCACGTCAACTCCACCGGAGAGGAGCGGACGGTGACGGTGGACCTCTCCGAGTTCGCGAACGTCTCACCGGACGCCACCATGACCCCGATCGTCACCAGCGCGAGCGGAGCACTCGACGAGCGGGAGCCCGTGCCGGTCGCGGACGGGCGGGCGACGTTCACCGTCCCGGCCGAGTCGGTCACCAGCTTCGTCATCGACGGCGCCTCCTGATGCCGTGACCAGCCGGCGGTTGCCTGTCGGATTGTCCGGTTCCGGTGGCTCGGTGGTGGGCGGCCCGGCCGGACAATGAGGGGCGGGGGTGGTGGCGGTGCCGCGGGGTGAGCGTCCGCTGGAGGACGACGGTGGCGTGCTGACCGAGTTCGCGGCCGACCTGCGGCGGTTACGGGAGAAGGCGGGCAGTCCGCCGTACCGCCGCCTTGCCCGCGACGCCCACTACTCCTCGACGACGCTGGCCGACGCGGCGAGCGGCCGCCGGCTGCCGAGCCTGCCGGTGACCCTCGCCTACGTGCGGGCCTGCGGCGGGGACGTGGCCGCCTGGGAAGACCGGTGGCGCGCACTCGGCGCGCGGCTCGCGGCCGGGGCGCCCGACGCCGGGGAGGGTGAGCGGCGCGCCCCCTATGTGGGGCTCGCCGCCTTCCAGCCGGAGGACGCGGACTGGTTCTTCGGCCGTGAGCAGCTGACCGACGACCTGGTCGACCGGGTAGGTTCCCGCCGCTTCCTCGCCGTGTTCGGCGCCTCCGGGTCGGGCAAGTCGTCGCTGCTGCGGGCCGGGCTGCTGCCTCGCATACGGGAAGGTGCCGGGGCCGGGCCCGGATGGGTCACCGTTCTGTTCGCGCCCGGGGCCCATCCCCTGGAGGAGTGCGCCGCCCGGCTCGCCGCCGTTACCGACGGCTCGGCGACCGCGCTGCGCAGGGATCTGGCGACGGATCCGCGAGCGCTGCATCTGACCGTCCTGAAGGCGCTGGCAGGCCGACCGGCAGAGGTTGAACTCCTGCTGGTGGCCGACCAGTTCGAGGAGATCTTCACGCTCTGCGCCGACGCACGGGAACGTACGCGGTTCATCACCGCGCTGCTCACGGCGGCCCGGGCGCCCAACAGCCGCACCCGCGTCGTAATTGGCGTGCGCGCCGACTTCTACGCACGCTGCGCGCGCCATCCGGACCTCGTCGAGGCGTTGCGCGACGCCCAGTTGCTGGTGGGGCCGATGACCACCGACGAGCTGCGCCGCGCGATCAGCCGGCCCGCCGCACGCGCGGGCTGCAGCGTCGAAGGGGCGCTGCTCGCCCGCGTGATCGCCGACGCCACCGGCCGCACCACCGCGCTGCCGCTGGTCTCCCACGCCCTGCGCGAGACCTGGCGCCGCCGACGGGGCAGCACGCTGTCCCTCTCCGGGTACGAGGCCGCGGGCGGCATCCGGCACGCCCTGGCGCAGACCGCGGAGGCGGTGTTCGCCGGGCTCGACGACGGGCAGCGGCGGCTGGCCCGGGCCCTCCTGCTGCGCCTCGTCGCGATCGGCGAGGGCACCGACGCCACCCGGCGCCGCCTCGCCCGCGCCGGCCTGGACCACCTGGACCTCCTCGGCACGGGCCCCGCCGACGTGCGGGCGGTCCTCGACGCGCTGGCCGGGGCCCGGCTGATCACCCTGGACACGGAGACGGTCGAGCTCACGCACGAGGCGCTGCTGGAGGCCTGGCCGCGGCTGCGGCACTGGATCGACGAGGACCGCGCGGGGCTGCTGCTGCGCCAGCGGCTGAGCGACGCGGCGACCGCGTGGGACCGGGAGCGCCGCGACGCGGGGGCGCTGTACCGGGGTACGCGGCTCGACGCGGCCGAGGAGTCCTTCGGGGACGCGGGCAGCGAACTGACGTCCCTGGAGCGGGAGTTCCTCACGGCGAGCGGCCTGGCGCGCGACCGCGAGCGGCTGGCCGCGGCCCGCACCACGCGGCGGCTGCGCCGGCTCACCTTCGCCCTGTCCGTCCTGCTCCTGCTCGCGCTCCTCTCCGGCCTGCTCGCCTGGGACCAGTACCGGACCAGCGAAGGTCACCGGCGCGAGGCCGTCGCCGAGCAGCGCAGCGCCCTGTCGCGGCAGCTCGCGGCGCAGTCGGCGGCGCTCCTCTCCGAGGACCCCGACCTCGCCTCGCTCCTCGCGGTGCACGCCTACCGCGTCCGCCCGACCGCCGAGGCGACCGCAGGCCTGTTCACCGCGGCCTCGCTCCCGCTCCAGCAGCGCATGACCGGGCACCGGGGCGATGTGCGGGCGGTGGCGTTCTCCGCCGACGGGCGGACGGTGGCGAGCGGGGGCAGGGACGGCACCGTACGCCTGTGGAACGCGGTGACGGGCAAGCCGCTGAAGGTGTTGAAGGGGCATCGGGGCCCGGTGTCGTCCGTGGCGTTCGGCCCGGACGGGCACGCCGTCGTGGGCGGTGGCGACGACGGAACCGTACGCCTGTGGAACACCGCCACCGGGGCGTCGCGCGTCATGACGGCCGGGGGGCGAGGGGGCGTGGGGGCGGTGGCGTTCAGTCCGGACGGCCGTACGGTGGCGGGCGGCGGACAGGACGGCGGCGTACGGCTGTGGTCACGAGCGACAGGCAAGAAACTCCGCTCGGTGACGAGCCATCAGGGAGCGGTCTCCGCACTGGCGTTCAGCCCGGACGGGCGGACAGTGGCCAGCGGCGGACGTGACGGGACCGTACGGCTGCGGAACACGAGGACCGGCGGGACGCGCGTCACGGAGACCGGGCGGCGCAGCGCCGTGGAGTCGGTGGCATTCAGCCCCGACGGCCGTACGGTGACCGGCGGGGCCCGCGACGGGACGGTGCGGGTGTGGGCGGTGGCCACCGGCAAGGAGCGCGCCGCGCTCGCCGAACGCCGCAGGGACGCCGAATCGGTGGCGTTCAGCCCCGACCGCCGCACGGTGCTCAGCGGCGGGCACGACGGCACGGTACGGCTGTGGGACGCGGCGACCGGGTCACTTCGTGCCGTGCTGGCCGGGCACCGGGGCACGGTGTCGGCGGCGGCGTTCAGCCCGGACGGTGCCACGGTGGTCAGCGGCGGCCGCGACGGGACGGTGCGGCTGTGGGCGGTGGCCACCGGCAAGGAGCGCATCGCGGTGCCGGGGCGGCAGGGTCCGGTGGAGTCGGTGGCGTTCAGCCCGGGCGGGCGCACGGTGGCCGGTGCCGCCCGCGACGGAACCGTACGTCTGTGGGACGCCGCCAACGGCAGGGTGCGGGAAGTGCTGACGGGGCACCGGGGGCCGGTGCGGTCCGTGGCGTTCGCCCCCGACGGACGCACTGTCGCCGCCGGCGGCGACGACGGGACCGTGCGCCTCTGGAACGCGGCGACCGGCGAGGCCCGGGCCACGCTGACGGGCCATCACAAGCGTGTGCGCTCGGTGGCGTTCAGCCCCGACGGGCGCACCGTCGCGGGCGGCGGCGACGACGGGACCGTACGCCTGTGGAACGCGGCGACCGGCGAGACCCGGGGTGTGTCGGACGGGCACCCGGGCACGGTGTGGTCCGTGGCGTTCGGCGCCGACGGGCACACCGTCGCCGTCGGCGGCGACACAGGGGCCCTGCGCCTGTGGGACGCCGCCACGGGGAAGACCCGCACCATCCGCACCGGCACCGGGTCCGCGGTGCGGACGGTGGCGTTCAGCCCGGACGGGCGCACCGTCGCCGCCGGCAGCGGGAACGGCACGGTGCGGCTGTGGGACACGGCCACGGGGGTGGCCCGCGCCACGCTGACCGGCACCGGGCAGCGGCGCGGCGCGCAGTCGCTGACGTTCAGCCCGGACGGGCGGACGGTCGCCGGCGGGGACCGGGACGGCACGGTACGACTGTGGGACGCGGCCACCGGGCTGCGGAACTCGGTGCTCTCCGGGCACGAGGGCACGGTCTGGTCCGTCGCGTTCAGCCCCGACGGCCACACCGTCGCCAGCGGCGGCGACGACGGCACCCTGCGCCTGTGGGGCGTCCTCCGCAACGCCGACGAAGCGGTCGACCGGATCTGCCGCTCCCTGCGAAGGGACCTCAGCCGCCAGGAACGCGCCCGGTACCTCGGCGACCCGGGCAGCGAGTGGCCCCGCAGAGCGTGCGTGCGCTGACGCAACCACCGCCATCGGGCCGACCGCGCCAACCGGCAGCCGTTGCCCGGGGGTTGTTGTCCGGGGGTTGTTGTCCGGTGCGTGGTGGCCGACCCCGGACAACCCCGTACCGGTAGAAGCATGGCCATGACGTCTCTCACGACGACCGCGACCGGCACGACCTGCCCCTCCCCTGGCCCGTCGTCACGGCGCCGGCTGGTGTTCTGGCGCTCCCCCGCCGGCCAGCCGGCGTGGGCCAGGCCCGCGCTCCTCGGCATCGCCACGCTCGCCGCGCTGCTCTACACGTGGAACATCACCAGCAGCGGCTTCGCCCCCTACTACTCGGTGGCCGCGCGCAGCATGTCGGTGAGCTGGGAGGCGTTCCTGTTCACCAGCGTCGATCCGTCCGCCACGCTCACCCTGGACAAGATCGGCGGCTTCCTGTGGCCGCAGGCACTCTCGGCGCGGATCTTCGGCTTCCACGACTGGGCGCTGACGCTGCCCCAGTGCGTCATGGGCGTCATCTCCGTCCTGGTGATGTACCGGATGGTACGCCGCTGGCAGGGGCCCGCCGCCGGGCTGCTCGCCGCGGGGCTGCTGACGGTGACGCCCGTGGTGGCGTCCATGTTCGGCCACGCGATGCTCGACGGCTCGCTCACCATGTGCCTCGTGCTCGCCGCCGACCAGTACCAGAAGGCGGTGGGCACCGCCCGGCTGCGGTCGCTGCTGCTGAGCGCGCTCTGGGTCGGGCTCGGCTTCCAGGCGAAGATGATGGAGGCCTGGATCATCGTGCCCGCGCTCTTCGTGGGCTATCTGGTGGCGGCGCCGGTCCGGCTGCGGCGCAGGATCGGCCAGTTGGTGGTGGCGGGCGTCGTGATGTTCTCCGTGTCGCTGTCGTGGGTGGCCCTGATGACGTTCACGCCGGAGAGCGACCGCCCGTACGTGGACGGCTCCACGGACAACAGCGCGGCCGCCATGGTCTTCGGCTACAACGGCTTCAACCGGCTGCACGCGGGGCTGATCGACGGGGCGGCCCTGGCGGACGCGGACGGTGGGGGCGGGCGCACGGCACCCGGGCCCCAGGAGCGGGAGCCGGGGCGGGACCAGGCTCCGCCCCAGGGGCGTGACGGCGCGGACGACGCCGGGCGGGGTCCGGACACCGGCGCAGCCGGACCGGGCGCCGGCAGCGGCCACGAGAGCAACGTGCCGCCCGACGACGGGTCGACCAGCGCGCTCAAGCTCTTCGACAGCTCGCGGTTCACCCCGCAGATCGGCTGGCTGTACCCCCTCGCGCTGTGCGCCCTGGTCCTCGGCCTGATACGGCACCGCACGGGCCCGCGCACCGACCGGGCACGCGTCGGCTACGTGATGTGGGGCGTCTGGCTGGTCGGTGTCGGCGCGCTGCTCAGCTCCTTCGACTTCCCCCACACCGCCTATCTGGCTCCCCTCGCGCCTCCGCTCGCTGCGCTGTCCGCCGCCGGAACCGTCGCGCTGTGGCGTGCGCACCGCACGGCGGGGGGCGGCGGACGGGTCTGGGTGCTGCCCGCGGTCATCGCCGCCCAGACGGCCTGGGCCGTCCATCTCGCCTCCGACTACACGGACTTCGCGCCCTGGCTCATCCCGGTGATCATCGTGGCCGCGCTCACCGCCGTCCTCACTCTCGGACCGCGCCACGGCTCGGGTGGCGGGGCCGCCCGCCGTGTCGGCGTCGTCGGACTGCTGGCCGGGTGTGTGGCCATGTTCGCCGCACCGACCACGTGGTCTCTGTCGGTGCTGGACGAGCGGCGTGCGGGTTCGGCGTTCGACGCCTCGGCGGGGCCGCTGCCGGCCGGGGTGCCGTCGGGGAAGCCGTCCATCAGCCACCGGCCCGGCGTGAGCGGGGACGCCGACGGCATGGGCCTCGTGGGCCGGGACGTGCGCACCACCCTGACACCCGCCCAGGGCAGGCTCCTCGATTACGTCCAGGAGCACGACGGCACCGCGAAATACCCCATGTCCACGGAGACTTGGAGTACCGCGGCCCCGTACATCTACGCCGAGGGCACGCCCGTCCTGCCGCTCACAGGGATGCACTCGGAGGCCGTCACGCTCACCGAGTACCGGGAGCTCGTCGCCACCGGCGACATCCGCTTCGCGCTGGTGAGCGGCGAGCGCACGAAGGCGTCGACGATCAGCTCCTGGGTGACGTCGGCCTGCGCCGAGGTCGACCCGCGCGCGTACGGAGGGACCGGCGACGCCGGCACGCGAGACGGTGCCGCCCCGACCGCCCCCGCGCAGACCCTCTACCGCTGCGCGCCCTCCGACGCGACGAGTTCCTGACCCCGTCGGGACCGTCACCACCCGGCGTGCCGCCCACGGCGCGCCCCACCGTCCGGGGGAGGAGCGGGGGGGGGGCGGGCCCCCGCCCCCCCCCCCGCCCGCCCCCCCCCCCCCACCCCGCGCGCCACCGGTGCCCCGTTCGATATTCACGTCCGCCGCAGGCCTCCCGTGGCCGGATCCCCGTGACGGAGCGGGTGATACCCGCCCCGAACGGGACGCCGCACGGAGGCGAGGGGATCTCCCCCGCGAGCGGGGCGGAAAATGGCAGGAAAGGGGTTGCGCCACCCCCGACCCGCCTTCCGTCCTGCCTTTCTGCCTATCTGCCCCGCACATGCCGTCGGCATGGTGTCCGAAAACGGGGGAGCGGGGCCGGAGCCCCCGATGCCTGCGGATACGCGTGGGGCAGCGGTTGATTGACAAACCATCAGGTGGTCCGCGCCCTCTTTCGGACAGACCCCGGATTTTCGATTTCTCGTTGAATCGGCACCGCTTACGGTTGTTGTCGTGGGGGCAGGCACTGACCATGCCGGAGAGATAACAGCTGTGCGCGCAGACGCATTCGAGGGGGAATCCGTGCGGCCGGCGCGAACGCGCGCCGCCGGAAACAGTTACCGTCCGGTTTGACCAGCCGGCCGGAAGCCGATGCTCTCCCGCTCGATGAAACCTGCCCCCGTCCGGCCGCCGCGCGCCGGAACATCCATGTCGGGTTACACGGGGGCTTTCCAAGGGGGGACCCTAGTGACGGAATCTCGATCGAGCGATCCCGAATCGGAGCGGAGGGGCTCACTGTCGGACCGGAGTGGACTACTGCTCGAAGCCTTTGATCCGCAGCAGTTCCGTGAGCACTCGGAGACCGCTCTCGCGAAACTGGAGAAACATCTGTCGGACCTTTCGATCAGGGGCCTTGAACTGATCGAGCCCGCGACGCTGTCCCGGGCCGCGCGGGCTCTCATGACGACCGAGCACGACAGGATCACCGCCTTCGACGAGGAGCGTCTCGCGGGGATCATCGACCTGTACGTCCGGACGGGCATCCAGGTGCACTCCCCCGGCTACATGGGGCGGCAGTTCTCCGGCGTCGTACCGCTCGCCGGTGTCATCGACTTCGTCAGCTCCGTGGTCAACCAGCCGGCGTCGTTCTACGAGGCGGGCCAGTTGCCCAACGCCGTGGAGCGGATCATGGCCGACGAGCTGAACCGCTTCATCGGGTGGGACCCGGACCGCTTCACCATGATCACGACGTCGGGCGGCTCGCTGGCCAACCTGACGGCCCTGCTGGCGGCCAGGAACGAGAAGCTGCCCGGCTACTGGTCACAGGGGGGTTCCGCGGTGCGCGGGCAGCCCAGGCCGGCCATCGCCGTGGGCGCGGACGTCCACTACAGCGTGGCGCGGGCGGCCGGCGTCCTCGGCATCGGCGACGCCCAGCTCGTACGGCTGCCGCTCAACCGGCAGCAGCAGATCTGCCCGGGCGAGGTGCGCGCCACCCTGGAGGCCGCCGAGCGGCAGAACCTCAAGGTGTTCTGCCTGGTCGCCTCGGCGGGCAGTACGTCGGTGGGCGCCTTCGACCCGATCGACGAACTCGCCGAAGTGGCCCGCGAGAAGGACCTCTGGCTGCACATCGACGGCGCGCACGGCGCGAGCCTGCTCGTCTCGGACACCCTCCGCGACCGGCTCCGCGGAATCGAGAAGGCCGATTCCCTGACCTGGGACGCGCACAAGATGATGTTCGTGCCCGCGCCCTGCACGATGCTGTTCTACCGGAACAAGGAGACCGCGCTCTCGGCATTCCGGCAGAAGGCCAGTTACGTCTTCGAGGAGGAGCAGGACGTCTACACCGCGTTCGACAGCGGTGGAAAGAACTTCGAGTGCACGAAGCGCCCGATGATCATGACTCTCTGGGCGCTGTGGGCCATTTACGGGCGGGCCCTGTTCGCGGAGAAGATCGAGTATCTGTGCCAGTTGACGCGGGAGGCCCACGACGTCGTGCGGGCCGACCCCGACTTCGAGACCCTGCACCGCCCGGAAGCGAACATTCTCTGCTTCCGCTACCATCCGGCCGGCCTCGACAAAAAGGATGTGCACCGCCTGCAGATCGCCATCAGGAACCGCATCAAATTCGAGGGGAACTTCTTCATCTCGAAGGTGAACGTCGACGGTGTGGCGGCGCTGCGCGTGGTCATGATGAACCACCAGATAACCGGTGAGCACTTCCGGATGCTGCTTTCCGAAATCAAAAGGACAGCCCGGGACCTGCTCGTCGGCGAAGAGGGAACAGAAAAAGCGTAGAGGGGACGGATGTTGAGTACATCTCACGCTCCACAGGCAACGCATGTTCCACCGCCCGCACCCGATCCCAGCGGCGCCCGCGAGCTGGCCAACTGGCTCATCCCCGACTGGGAGCTGCAACCGGAATCCGTCGAAGCCGTCACCGTGCTCCCCTCCTTCGCGAGCAAGATGCGCGAGTGCGAGCGGGTCTGCCAGACGCTGTACAGCGAGATCCCGCACGACGTCCAGGACGCGGTCGTACTGCGCCGCCTCCAGCAGATGGTGAACACCGTGCTGCTCAACCCGCTGTGGCGGGAGCGGCTGCGCGGCGCCGGCATCACGCACGCCCCCGAGACGTACGAGGAGTGGCAGCGCATACCGCTGTCGGACAAGGACGTCCAGCGCGACTTCTTCATGGACACGCGTCCCGGCATGGTGGTGCCGCTCACCCGCGGCGAGTTCGAGATCGTCGCCAGCGGCGGCACCAGCGGCGGCAGGCCGCTGGAAGTCGTGTACGCATTGCGGGAGTTGAAGGACACATACGAGATCGCGGGCCGCTTCATGGGGGCCTACCAACTCGCCGGGCACCTCGCGGGCACCGATCCCAAGTGGCTGTTCACCACGCTGGCGGACTACCAGATGTGGAGCAGCGGCACCATGGTCGGCGGCGTGCTGCAGCACGTGCCGGGCGTCAACTACGTGGGCGCCGGGCCCGTCACCGCGCCCGTCCTTGAGCACATGTTCTCCTACCGGGGCCCCAAGGCCCTGATGGGCATCTCCGCGGGCATCGCGATCCTCGCCGAGCTGGGCGCGGGCATGCGCCAGGAGTACCGCGACAGCTTCCGCGTCGCCCTGTATGGCAGCGGTGTGCTGCCGCAGCGCAAGCGGGTGGAGCTGCAGGCGCTGTACCCGAACCTCGCGATCCTGAGCTACTTCGCGGCCACCCAGGCGGAGACCATCGGCCTGCAGCTCGACGCCGCGTCGCCCTGGCTGTCCGCGGTGCCGGGGCTGCACTTCATCGAGATCGTCGACGAGGAGGGCCGCCAGGTCCCCGAGGGCGAGGAGGGCGAGCTCGTCGTCACCCGCCTGCACGCGCACGAGACGCCGCTGCTGCGCCTGAAGCTGGGCGACCGGATGATCCAGCGGCCGCGCACGGACGGCCCCGGCCTGAAGACCCGGCAGTTCGAGTTCGCGGGCCGCACCGGGGACGTGCTGCACATCAACGACAGCCAGTACTCGGGTGCGCGGGCCTATGCGGCGCTGCGCGACGAGCTGAAGGCGGCCGACGTGGTGGACCTGGACGCGGTGGCGCACGACGTCCAGTTCGTCAACCACCGGGAGGGCCGGACGATCACGCTGTACGCGGCGGTCGACGACGTGCTCGGGCTGACCTATCGCGCCGACACGATGCTCGGCCCCTACGGGCTCCAGCAGGTCTTCGTGAACGCGCTGCCGCGCGCCCTGTCGCTGTTCAACCACGGCGAGGCGAACGCCGCGTCGGTCGAGAAGACCGGATACGCCCTCCAGCTCAAGTTCGTGCCCAGGCTGTCCGCCGAGATCGAGCGGACCGCCGTCGGAAAGGTCCCGCTGGTCCGGGACCGCGGCTAGCTGCCGGCGGGACCGGCAAAAACAGGGAGTGGAATGAACAGGAGCGGAATGAAGTCGCAGGTGAACATCATCGCCGTCGTCGACGTCATCGGAGCGCTGTCGATCAAGTCGCTGTACGACGGCAACCTCTGCATGGTGGACGACAGCGCGTTCGACAGCACCCACCAGGGCACGCCGAACCTCGTCACCGTCGTCAAGCCCGGCCAGGTCGTGTCCTGGACCGCGCTCGCCGTCGACCTGCAGACCCCGGTGGAGATCAAGAGCATCTCGTTCGCGCCCGTCGAGGGCCGGCAGGGACAGCCGGGTCAGCAGGGACAGCAGGGGCTGCCCGGCTATCAGGGCCAGTCCGGCCAGCAGGGCTACGCCGCCGGGCAGCAGGGGCACGACACCCGGGTCGGTGTCGGTACCGCCACGCCCAGCGCCCCCGGCATGGGCACGGCCGTACCGGCCCCCGGGCCCGGCGCGACAGGCACCCAGGCCGCCCCGCAAGCGCAACAGCCCCACCAGACACCCCAGGCACAGGCACACCAAACCCCCCAGCCCCACCAGGCCCACGGCTCCCAGGAGCAGGACGGCGACAAGCTCGACCTCGACGTGTGGACCGGCGTCGTGCCGCACTGGATGACCCCGGGCGTGCCCTACCAGTACCGCCTCGAGCTCCAGATGTACGAGGGCGCCAACAGCGTCATGACCATCGATTCACCCGCGTTGATGTGTCAGTAGCGGTCGGCACGACGACGGCAAAGCCGGGAACGACGACGAAGGCGGAATCATGCCCCAACAGTTGGCGATCATCGTGCTCGTGGACGTCGGCAACGCGCTGGCCACCAGCACGCTCGAAGGCAACACCTATCTGTTCGACAACATGAAGCTGCACGGCTCCGAGAACCAGGGGACCGGCGAGCTGGTGACCGCGATCAACGGCTCGTACTGGCGGGACGGCTCGCAGGCCAGTGAGCAGGTCCTCAACTGGCTGCCGTACAGCCTGGGTTCCATCCCGCCGACCGTTCCGCGCGGTTACGAGGTCGAGCGGGCGCGGCAGACCGACGAGCAGGCCCTGGCCGAACTGCAGGAGCTGGCCGCCAAGTCGACGGTGCCGGGCGCCGACGCCGCCGCGGAGCTCAACCGCATCCGGCGGAGCGTGGGCACCCGGGTCAAGACGACCCGGCGCACCCGGGGCCGGATGTCCGGGCAGAAGATCGTGGACGTCATGGGCCAGGTCGTCACCGAGGACGCCACGGCGGCGGCCAGTCCCCCGGCGCCGGTGATCACCGACATCTACGGCGAGGCCGTGGACGCGAAGATCATGTATCCGGCGGAGTACGGCTCCCCCGACATGGTGACCGACGGCTGGTACTGGTCGGCGTCGGTCGACACGTCCCGCCCGGGGACGTACTCGTACACGATGCGCATCCAGCTGCACAAGCTGTCGCAGACCAACGGCGAACTCCGCTGGGAGCCGGTGAACCTGACCTGCGCGTCGGCCCTGAAGATCACTTCCGAGCCGCGGCGCAACGCCTTCACCAAGGCGGGCCTGGGCCAGCTGCCCATCCCGCCCGCGCGCCCGACCCACGGCGCCTGAACCCACCGGACGAGGAGGAGGACCTGATGACGACCAAATCGAAGCCGCGGGAGCCCGCGGTGAAGCGGCCGATCTCGATCACCGCCGTCGTGGACTGCGTGGGCGCCCTGGCGGCCGGCAACATGGACGGCCATCTGTACATGTACGACACGAACCGCGTCGGCGGATCGACCGGGTTCGGCACGGAGGAGCTGCTGACCAAGGTCAAGCGCGGCGACCGGCTGCTGTGGAACTGTCTGGCGCTGGAGTGCGAGGCGTACGTGTCCATCGAGGACATCGTGATCGACCACGAGATCTGCGAGCCGGAGCGGAAGGTGTACCCCGGCACCGACGTCTCGTACTGGATCGGCACGGTCAAGAAGACGGATCCGGGGACGTTCACGTACCAGATCAGGTTCAAGCTGGGCACGAGGGACGAGCCGATCACCACCACCCTGTCGTCGTCCCTCGTCGGCTAGGGACCAGTCATGACGGCGTACGCGAAGGAGGAACGGGTGAGCACCACTACGCGCGGTGGCGTGGAGAAGCAGAACCCCGGCCAGCTGAACTCGGTCCAGCTCAACATCGTGACGCTCATCAACATGGAGCGGGCGACGGCGACGGGTTCGCTGAGCGACGCGATGTACATGATGGACAACAGCATCGGCGGCAAGGGGCAGGGCACGTCGTCGCTGGAGACGGTGTGCAAGCAGGGGCAGGTGATCAACTGGATCGTCCGCCCGATCGACATGGAGAAGCGTCTGGACGGCACCTGGCCGCCCATGCCGAAGATCAACAACATCGTGTTCCTCGACACCGAGCTGGGTGACGAGGAGGACGTGGCGGAGCGGCGGATCTTCAACGAGCTGAAGATCTACGGGATGCCGGACCGGATGCGGGACAAGTACACGCCGGTCTACTACTACTGGGCCGGCACGGTCATGAGCACCGCGAAGCCCGGCCTGTACCGGTACCGGCTCGTGATGGAGCTGGAGCAGGAGAACAAGAAGGAACGGCTGTACCTGAACACGGCCATCCATCCGTCGATCCGGGTGATCCCCGTCTAGCAGGAGCACCAGGCAGGCCCACGCACCAGGCAGGCCACTATAAACGGGGTGTATACGCCCGGTGTATAGTGCTGACATGTCCGCCGTGAACATGCCTTCCGCCATCAAGACGACGCGCTCGGCCAAGAGGTTGCGTCGCACCGCCCCCGTCCTCGCGGCGGGGGCGGCTCTCGCCCTCGCGCTGACCGGGTGCACCAAGCTCGACACCACGTCGCCCAGCTCCGTGCGCAACGGCGCGGCGGACGCGAAGGCCGCGGAGCAGGGGAAGTTCGGCACCGTCGACTGCCGCAAGGCCAAGTGCGTGGCGCTGACCTTCGACGCGGGGCCCAGCGAGAACACGCCCAGACTGCTCAGAATCCTCAAGGAGGAGCAGGTCCCCGCCACCTTCTTCACGCTCGGCAAGAACCACATAGAGAAGTACCCCGAGCTCGTGAAGCAGATGGACGCCGAGGGGCACGAGGTGGCCAGCCACACCTGGTCGCACAAGATCCTCACGAAGATCGGCCCGAAGGAGGCGCGCCGCGAGCTGGAGCGCCCCAACGACGCGATCGAGAAGCTCATCGGCAAGAAGCCGACGCTGATGCGCCCGCCGCAGGGCCGCACCAACGACGACGTCAACAAGATCTCCAAGGAGCTCGGCCTCTCGGAGGTCCTGTGGACCGTCACGGCGAAGGACTACACGACCAACGACTCGAAGCTGATCCAGAAGCGCGTCGTCGACCAGACGAAGCGGGACGGCATCATCCTGCTGCACGACATCTACAAGGGCACGGTGCCGGCCGTCCCCGGCGTCATCACCGAGCTCAAGAAGCGCGGATACGTCTTCGTGACGGTGTCCCAGCTCCTCGCGCCGGGCAAGGCCGAGCCGGGCAAGATCTACCGCTAGACCACGTGGCACGCTCGGGGTGTGGCCATCTTCCAGATCACCCGAGACACGCCCCTGTCCGCCGCCGAGACGTGGCGCCGGCTGACCACGTGGGAGCGGCACGCCGACGTCGTCCCGCTCACCCGCATCACGGTCCGGACTCCCCCGCCCACCCACGCGGGCACGGTCTTCGTCGCACGCAGCGCGCTCGGCCCCGCCGGCTTCGACGACGTCATGGAGGTCGTCGACTGGAGCCCGCCAAAGGGCACATCGGCCGGGCGGTGCCGGCTGGAGAAGCGGGGGTCGTTCATGACGGGCTGGGCCGAGATCGAGGTCTACCCCGGCGCCGGGGGCTCCGCGGTGGTGTGGCGGGAGGACCTCCGCGTGCGGTGGCTGCCCGCGCTGTGCGACGGGACGCTGTCGGCGGTGTCCCGGCGGGTGTTCGGCCGCGCGGTGGACGGGCTCCTCGCATCCTGATCGCCGACCGGCGAAAAAGCCTTTCAGGCGACGGAGCCGATGCGGCCCGAAGGCCGGCGTGACCCGTCGTGATGGATGGGCGTGTGGGCGCCGGTGAGGGAGGTTCCGCTGCCGCCGCGGCGGTTCGCGACGATCTCCGAGGCGATCGAAAGGGCCGTCTCCTCGGGCGTACGGGCGCCCAGGTCGAGGCCGATGGGCGAGCGCAGGCGGGCCAGTTCGAGTTCGGTGACGCCGACCTCGCGCAGGCGGGCGTTGCGGTCCTCGTGGGTGCGGCGCGAGCCCATCGCGCCGACGTAGGCGACGGGGAGGCGCAGGGCGAGCCGCAGCAGCGGGACGTCGAACTTGGCGTCGTGGGTCAGGACGCACAGGACGGTGCGGCCGTCGACCTCGGTGCGCTCCAGGTAGCGGTGCGGCCAGTCGACGACGATGTCGTCGGCGTCGGGGAAGCGGGTGGGGGTGGCGAAGACGGGGCGGGCGTCGCACACGGTGACGTGGTAGCCGAGGAACTTGCCCATCCGTACCAGCGCCGACGCGAAGTCGATCGCGCCGAACACGATCATGCGGGGCGGCGGGACGCTCGACTCGACGAGGACGACCAGCGGACTCCCGCACCGGGAGCCGTCCTCGCCGATCTCCACGGTCGCGGTGCGGCCCGCGTCGAGCAGGGCGCGGGCCTCCCCCGCCACCGTGCGGTCCAGCTCGGGGTGGCCGCCGAGCCCGCCCTCGTACTCCCCCGATGGGCGTACGAGGAGGGCGCGGCCGAGAAGTCCGGCGGGCCCGGACGTGACGCGGGCGACGGCTGCCGCCTCCCCCGCGGATGCGGCGGCGAGGGCGGCGGCGAACACCGTCCTGGCCGGGGCGTCCGCGCGGACCGGGGTGACGAGGATGTCGATGACGCCGCCGCAGGTCAGGCCCACGGCGAAGGCGTCGTCGTCGCTGTAGCCGAAGCGTTCGACGACGGTCTCGCCGTCCTCCAGGGACTGCCGGCACAGTTCGTAGACGGCGCCCTCCACACATCCGCCGGAGACCGAGCCGATCGCCGTGCCCTCGCTGTCGACGGCGAGCGCGGCGCCCGGCTGCCGGGGCGCGCTGCCGCCGACCGCCACCACGGTGGCGACGGCGAAGTCACGTCCTTGCCCGACCCACCGGTTCAGCTCGTCGGCGATGTCCAGCATGTCGGCCTCCTCAGGGCTCACAGAGCTCGGGGCTCTACGGGTGTGCGGAGGGCTCAGCGCCTCAGTGGACGCCCAGCCAGCTCTCGATGGGGTTGAGGGCGAAGTAGACGATGAAGATCACCGTCAGGCCCCACATGAAGGCGCCGATCTCGCGGGCCTTCCCCTGGGCGACCTTGATGGCGACCCAGGAGATGACGCCCGCCGCGACACCGGTGGTGATGGTGTACGTGAAGGGCATGAGCACGACGGTCAGGAAGACCGGGATGGCGGTGGCGCGGTCGGCCCAGTCGACGTGCCGGGCGTTCATCATCATCATCGCTCCGATGACGACGAGCGCGGCGGAGGCGACCTCCTGGGGCACGATCGCGGTGAGCGGCGTGAAGAAGAGGCAGGCCGCGAAGAAGAGACCGGTGACGACGGAGGCGAGGCCGGTGCGGGCGCCTTCGCCGACGCCGGTCGCGGACTCGACGAAGACGGTCTGGCCGGAGCCGCCCGCCACGCCGCCGATGGCACCGCCGGCGCCGTCGATGAACAGCGCCTTGGAGAGGCCCGGCATGCGGCCCTTCTCGTCGGCGAGGTTGGCCTCGGTGCCGACGCCGATGATGGTGGCCATCGCGTCGAAGAACCCGGCGAGCACGAGCGTGAAGACGATCATGCCGACGGTCATCGCGCCGACCTCGCCCCAGCCGCCGAACTCGACCTCGCCGATGAGCGAGAAGTCGGGCGACGAGACCGCGCTGCCGTGCAGTTCGGGGGCGCCGTTCGCCCACTGCTTGGGGTCGATCACGTCGAGTGCGTTGAGTACGACGGCGATCAGGGTGCCGGTGACGATGCCGATCAGGATCGCGCCGGGGGTGTTGCGCGCCTGCAGCATGAAGATGAGGAGCAGGGTGCCCGCGAAGAGCAGGACGGGCCAGCCGGAGAGTTCACCGGCGGGGCCGAGGGAGAGCGGGGTGGCCTTGCCGGGGTGCACGAAGCCGCCCTTGACGAGGCCGATGATGGCGATGAACAGGCCGATGCCCATGGTGATGCCGTGCTTGAGGGCGAGCGGGATCGCGTTCATGATCATCTCGCGCAGCCCGGTGACCACGAGAAGCATGATCACCACGCCGTACATCACGCACATGCCCATGGCCTGCGGCCAGGTCATCTCGGGCGCGACCTGCGAGGAGATCACACCGGACACGGAGAGTCCGGCGGCCAGGGCCAGCGGCACCTTGCCGACGAAGCCCATGAGGAGCGTGGTGACCGCGGCGGCGAGCGCCGTCGCGGTGATCACGGCCTTCTGGCCGAGGGTGTCGCCCGCGGCGTCCTTGCCGGACAGGATCAGGGGGTTGAGCAGGACGATGTACGCCATCGCCATGAAGGTGGTGATTCCGCCGCGCACCTCGCGCGCGACCGTGGATCCTCTCCGGGATATGTGAAAGTACCGGTCGAGCCAAGACCTGCCGGCCGGGACGCGTGAGCCGGAGCCCGCGTCCTCTGCGGTGGTCTTCGGCTCCACTGACGACTGGGTCATGGTGCCTACTCCCAAGGTTCACAGGGGCACCCGCAGAGTTGCGGGATTTGGGATGGTGCGTTGGCTGCACGACCCGGGGGACGGCCCGAGACGAACGACATCTCCCTCGGGGAGAGGGGAGTTGGGGCTCCGAGCGGTGTGGGCGGCGGGAAGTGTGACGTTCCTGGCGGGCACACACCGCTCGGAGAACTTGTGCTGATCCCCGAGCGGGGGGATCAGCTCCGCGGCGGGATCACGTGCCGGTGAGGTGCTCGGGGCGCACCGGCGTCTTGTTGAGCTCCAGGCCCGTGGCCGCGCGGATGGCCGCGAGGACCGCCGGGGTCGAGGAGAGGGTGGGGGCCTCGCCGATGCCGCGTACGCCGTAGGGGGCGTGCGGGTCGGCCAGCTCGAGGTAGTCGACCGGGATGGTCGGGGTGTCGAGGATCGTCGGGAGCAGGTAGTCCGTGAAGGAGGGGTTCTTCACCTTCGCGGTCTTCGGGTCGACGATGATCTCCTCCATCACCGCGACGCCGAGGCCCTGGGTGGTGCCGCCCTGGATCTGGCCGATGACGGAGAGCGGGTTGACCGCCTTGCCGACGTCCTGGGCGCAGGCCAGTTCGATGACCTTGACGAGGCCGAGCTCGGTGTCGACCTCGACGACCGCGCGGTGCGCGGCGAAGGCGTACTGGACGTGGCCGTTGCCCTGTCCGGTGCGCAGGTCGAAGGCCTCGGTGGGGCGGTGCCTGAACTCCTCCTCGACCTCGACGGCCTCGTCCTCCAGGACCTCCACGAGGGTGGTGAGGACCTCGCCGCCGTCGGTGACGACCTTGCCGCCCTCCAGGAGGAGTTCGGCGTTGGCCCACGCCGGGTGGTACGAGCCGAACTTGCGCCGGCCGATCTCCAGGACCTTCTCGCGGACGATCTCGCAGGAGTTCTTGATGGCGCCGCCGGTCATATACGTCTGGCGGCCCGCGGAGGTCGAACCGGCCGAGCCCACCTGGGTGTCGGCGGGGGCGATGGTGACCTGCTGGACGCCGAGCTCGGTGCGGGCGATCTGCGCGTGGATGGTGACGCCGCCCTGGCCGACCTCCGCCGCGGCGGTGTGGACCGTGGCGACGGGCTCGCCGTTGATGACCTCGATGCGCACCTTGGCGGTCGAGTAGTCGTCGAAGCCCTCGGAGAAGCCGACGTTCTTGATGCCGACCGCGTAGCCGACACCGCGGACGACGCCCTCGCCGTGCGTGGTGTTGGAGAGACCGCCGGGCAGCGCGCGGACGTCGGCGCCCTCACTGGACTCCCACTGGCGCTCGGGCGGCATTGGGCGGGCCTTGACGCGGCGCAGGAGCTCGGCGACCGGGGCGGGCGAGTCGACCGGCTGCCCGGTCGGCATGATCGTGCCCTGCTCCATCGCATTCTTCTGCCGGAACGCCACCGGGTCCATGCCCAGCTTCGCGGCGACCTTGTCCATCTGCGCCTCGTACGCGAAGCACGCCTGGACCGCGCCGAAGCCGCGCATCGCGCCGCAGGGCGGGTTGTTGGTGTAGAGGCCGATCGCCTCGATCTCCACGTCGTCGACGACGTACGGGCCGACCGAGAGGGACGAGGCGTTGCCGACGACCGACGGGGTCGACGACATGTAGGCGCCGCCGTCCAGGACGATCTTGCACTTCATGTGCGTGAGCTTGCCGTCCTTGGTGGCGCCGTGCTCGTAGTAGAGCTTCGCCGGGTGCCGGTGGACGTGGCCGAAGAACGACTCGTACCGGTTGTAGACCATCTTCACGGGCTTGCCCGTGCGCAGCGCGAGCACGGAGGCGAGGATCTGCATCGAGATGTCCTCGCGGCCGCCGAACGCGCCGCCGATCCCGGCCATCGTCATGCGCACCTTGTCCTCGGGGAGGCCGAGGCACGGGGCGATCTGCTTGAGGTCGGAGTGCAGCCACTGGGTGGCCACGTAGAGGTCGACGCCGCCGTCCTCGGCGGGCACGGCGAGGCCGGACTCCGGGCCGAGGAAGGCCTGGTCCTGCATGCCGAAGGTGTACTCCCCCTTGACGATCACATCGGCCTTCTTGGCGGCCTCGGCGGCGTTGCCGCGGATGATCGGCTGGCGGTGCACGATGTTCGGGTGCGGGGAGTGGGCGGCGTGGTGGTCGCCGCGGTTCTCGTGGACCAGGACCGCGTCGGGGGCGGTCGCGGACGCCTCGTCCGTGATGACCGGCAGCTCCCGGTACTCGACCTTGATCTTCGCGGCGGCGCGGCGCGCGGTCTCCGGATGGTCGGCGGCCACGAGGGCCACCGGCTCGCCGTGGTGGCGGACCTTGCCGTAGGCGAGGACGGGGGTGTCCTGGTACTCCATGCCGTAGTTCTTGGCGGCCGGCAGGTCGTCGGCGGTCAGGACGGCGTAGACGCCGGACAGGGCCAGCGCCTCGGAGGTGTCGATCGACACGATCTCGGCGTGCGCGACCGTGGAGCGCAGGGCCTGGCCCCAGATCATCTCCTCGTGCCACATGTCCGAGGAGTAGGCGAACTCGCCGGTGACCTTCAGGGTGCCGTCGGGGCGCAGCATCGACTCGCCGACGCCGCCCTTGGTCTGCGAACCCTGGGTGACGTTGGCGGGGATGCCGGTGGTGGTGCCAGCCATGTCAGACCGCCTCTCCCTGACGGGCCGCGGCCAGGCGGACCGCGTCCAGGATCTTCTCGTAACCGGTGCAGCGGCAGAGGTTGCCGGAGAGCGCCTCGCGGATGTCCGCGTCGGACGGCGTGTCGTTGCGCTCCAGGAGCTCGTCGGCCGCGACGAGCAGGCCGGGGGTGCAGAAGCCGCACTGGACGGCGCCGGCGTCGATGAACGCCTGCTGGATCGGGGAGAGTTCGGCACCCTCGCCGGTCTGCGAGTCCTGGCCCTTGGCGCTCCAGTTCTGGGCGTCCTGGAGGGAGGTGCCGCAGGCGCCGGAGGCGCCGGAGACGCAGCCGCCGCCGGGGTGGACGTCGGCGCGGTGCTTCGCGTAGTCGGCGAGGCCCTCGACGGTGGTGACCTCGCGGCCCTCCACCTGACCGGCCGCGACCAGACACGAACAGACCGGCACGCCGTCGAGCCGGACGGTGCAGGAACCGCACTCGCCCTGCTCGCAGGCGTTCTTGGAGCCCGGCAGGCCCATGCGCTCACGCAGCACGTAGAGAAGGGACTCGCCCTCCCACACGTCGTCCGCTTCCTGCTGACGGCCGTTGACCGTGAAGTTCACGCGCATTATGCGACTCCCTCAGTGCTGCGGCCCTCGCCGCGGTACGACTCCCAGGTCCAGCCGAGCGTGCGGCGGGCCATGATGCCGACGGCGTGGCGGCGGTAGTTCGCCGTGCCGCGCACGTCGTCGATCGGGTTGGCGGCTCCGGAGGCGAGCTCCGCGAACTGCTTGGCGATCGAGGGGGTGATGATCTTCTTGCTCTCCCAGAAGCCGCCCTCTTCGAGCGCCGCGTTCAGGAATTCCTCGGCCGCCTTCGCCCGGATGGGGGTGGGGGCGGCGGAGCCGATGCCGGTCCGTACCGTCCGGGTCTCGGGGTGCAGCGCGATGCCGAAGGCGCACACCGCGATGACCATGGCGTTGCGGGTGCCGACCTTCGAGTACTGCTGCGGCCCGTCCGCCTTCTTGATGTGGACGGACTTGATCAGCTCGTCCGCGGCGAGGGCGTTGCGCTTCACGCCGGTGTAGAAGTCGTCGATCGGGATCAGGCGGGAACCCCGCACGGACTCCACCTCGACCTCGCAGTCGGCGGCCAGCAGGGCCGGGTGGGCGTCGCCGGCCGGGGAGGCCGTGCCCAGGTTGCCGCCGACGCCGCCGCGGTTGCGGATCTGCGGGGAGGCCACGGTGTGCGCGGCGAGCGCGAGGCCCGGGAGCTCGGCACGGAGCTCCTCCATGATCTGGGTGTACGGGACGGAGGCGCCCAGCCGGACCGTCTCCTCGCCCACCTCCCACTCGCGCAGCTCGACGATGCGGTTGAGGTCAAGCAGGTACTCGGGACGACGGTGGTCGAAGTTGATCTCGACCATCACGTCGGTGCCACCCGCAATCGGCACAGCCGTGGGGTGCTCGGCCTTGGCGGCGAGCGCCTCCTCCCAGCTGGCGGGGCGAAGGAAGTCCATGAGGCTCTCTTCTTCGTATCGAGGGTCGTTCGCTTCGGGGGACGGGAGGATTCCGTTCCGGCCACTCGGGCCGTTCGTCCCTCGACTGCTCGTTCATGTGCTGTTAACGCGGAGTGGGGCAAGTACACCGCCCGGTCGTCCGATGGGGTCAGTCACCGAAACCATGAAGGAGTTGGCTGGCCAAGCCGCGCGTCTTGTAGATTCGTATGAAGAACGGGCCCCAGTAACCTCGCGGATTCCCCCGGGAAACGGGAGACGCACGGCGGCACGGGGACCCGGCGCTACAGAGCGCACATGTTTGTACACACCATTCGAGACAGATCGGCGGCGACGACACCATGCGGCTGCGCGCACTCCTTGACACCGACGCGCTGGGCCTGCGGCTGCTCGGCGGCGAGGACGAGCTGGACCGCACCGTGCGCGGTGTGATGACCACGGACCTGCGGGACCCCAGCCGCTATCTGGCGGGCGGCGAGCTGGTCCTCACCGGCCTCGCCTGGCGCCGCGACGCCTCGGACACGGAACCCTTCGTGCGGATCCTCGCGAGCGCCGGGGTCGCGGCGCTGGCCGCCGGCGAGGCCGAGCTCGGCGACATCCCCGACGACATCGTGCAGGCCTGCGCCCGGCACCGGCTCCCGCTCTTCGCGGTCAACGAGTCGGTGGCCTTCGCGACGATCACCGAACACGTCGTACGGCAGGTCTCCGGCGAGCGCGCCGGGGACCTGGCGGCCGTCGTCGACCGGCACCGGCGCCTGATGACGTCGGGTCCGGCGGGCGGCGGCCCCGACGTCGTCCTCGACCTGCTCGGCACCGACCTGGACCTGCGGGCCTGGGTGCTCTCCCCCGCCGGGCGCGTGATCGCCGGGTCGAGCGCGGCGGGGACCGCCCTGCCGGCGCCGCTCTGCGCGCGCCTCGCCGGGGAGCACCTGGCGGCCGTCCGGACGGGCCGGCGCGGCCCGCACCGCGTCACGGTGGACTCCGTGACGTACTCGCTGTTCCCCATTCGGACCAGTGGGCGCGGCACGGCCGGCGCGTCGCGGGACGTGCGCGAGTCGGTGCTCTCCGACTGGGTCCTCGCGGTCGAGGCCGACGCGGGCGACTGGCCCGAGGAGCGGCTCGACCTGCTCCAGGGCGTGACGCAGCTGATCGCCGTGGAGCGCGACCGGCGCGACGCGGCCCGCACGGTGCGCCGCCGCCTCGCCCAGGAGGTCCTCGAGCTGGTGCAGACGGGCGCGGCGCCCGCGGAGATCGCGGCCCGGCTCCGCGTCGCCGCGCCGGTGCTGCTGCCGGGGCTCGGCGCGGCCCCGCACTGGCAGGTCGTGGTGGCCCGGGTGGAGTGGGAGGGCGGGGAGATCGACGGCGGCCCGGTCGCCCAGTCGCTCCTGGAGGAGATCCTCGTCGACCCCCGCGCTGCGGGCCCCGAGCCGTCCGACCGGATCGCGGTCGCGCACACCGGTGACGAGGCGATCGCCCTCGTGCCGCTGCCCGCGATCGCCGGCGAGCACGACGGCTCGGAGACGGGTCTGCTCGCGGACGCGCTCCTCGCCTCCGTCCACGACCCGCTGTCGGCGGGTCTCGACGGCGACGGCCGCCTCACGCTGGGCGTCAGCGCCTCCGTGCACTCGGCGGAGGGGCTGCGCGGCGCCCTGGAGGAGGCGCGGCACGCCCGCCGGGTCGCCGCCGCCCGTCCGGGCCGGGTCTGCGCGGCGGGGCACCAGGAGCTGGCCTCGCACGTGCTGCTGCTGCCCTTCGTGCCGGACGACGTGCGCCGGGCGTTCACCGCGCGGCTCCTGGACCCGCTGCGGGAGTACGACCAGCGCCACCGCGCCGAGCTCATCCCGACCCTGGAGGCGTTCCTCGACTGCGACGGTTCGTGGACGCGCTGCGCCGCGCGGCTGCACCTCCACGTCAACACGTTGCGCTACCGGGTGGGCCGCATCGAGCAGTTGACGGGTCGTGACCTCTCGCGCCTGGAGGACAAGCTCGATTTCTTCCTCGCCCTGCGGATGAGCTGAGGGAATCCGGCGAAGGCCCGGCCTGCGGGGAGGAGCCGCCGGCCGGGCCGGGTACGTTTCCTTGCCCGCCCTTTGTGAATTCTTTCACCCGACCCCTTGGCCGGGCGCCGCGATCCATGCTGAGATTCGCCCACGACTCAACAGCTCAATGGTGTGCTCGGGGAGGGCAACGTGGCGCATACCGCCATGTCTGGTACCGGAACGAATGCAGAGCACGATCCACTCCAGACCGCGGTATGGCGGCTGCGCTCGCGCGGCTGCTGGACCGACGCTGCGGCGCTGCTCGCCTCTCGGGCAGGGGCCGCGGCGGCACTTCAGAGGGCGGCCCTCCTCGTCGAGCGGTGCCTGTTCACGGGGGACGGCTGGGGTGAGGCGGAGGACGTCCTGCGGACCGCGGAGGCCCTCGCCGAGAACGACGACGACCGGGGCGCCGCGGCCTGCGAGCGGGGCCAACTGGCTTACGCCTCGACGGTGTTGGGAGTACGCGACCGGGCCGACGAGGCCCGTACGGCGCTCGGCAGGGCGGCCGCACTGCTCGCCCCGAACGCTCCCGGCCGGCCCTTGCTCGACTTCCGCCGCGGCCTGATCGCCGAACACATCGCGGACTCGCCGCAGTCCGCGAAGGCCGCCTACCGCAGGGCCCACGCGGGCGCCACCGCGCACTCCGACCCGCTGCTGCTCTCCTTCACCTGGCGCCACCTGGCCGGACTCGCCCTGCGCGACGGGGAGTTGGCGGAGGCGCGGCACGGCTTCACGGAGTCCCTGCGCATCCGTGAGGAGCTCGGCTATCTGGTCGGCACGGCTCCCGCGCTCGCCGCGCTGGCGGAGGCGGAACCGGAGCCGGAAGCCACCCGCCTGCGCGCCGAGGCCGCCCGCCTCTTCCGCCTCCTGGGCGGCGTACCGTCCTGGCTGGCCCAGCACCTGCAGCCGCCGGCGGCCGCCGTATAGCGGGCCCTACCCGCCAGAGCCCGTGAAGTGCTCCTGCACCAGGGACGAGACCACGCAGAAGTCCTGGGCGGCCAGTGCGTCGAGGAGGGCCATGTGTTCGGCCGCGTCGGCGATCAGGTCGGCGCGGCGGCCCGCCACGGGGCCGGTCGCCAGCGGCCACTGGGAGCGGCGGTGCAGGTCGTCCGCGACCTGCACGAGCTGCTGATTGCCGGAGAGGGCGAGCACGGCGCCGTGGAAGGAGCGGTCGGACTCGGCGTAGCGCGCGAGGTCGCCGACGGCCGCGGCCGTCACGGTGGCCTCGGCCAGCGGCCGCAGCTCGGCCCAGCGCGCCGCGGGCACCGTGCGGGCGAGTCGCAGCATCACCGGCACCTCGATCAGCGCCCGCACCTCGGCCAGCTCCGCCAGCTCGCGGGTGCTGCGCTCGGTGACCCGGAAGCCGCGGTTGGGCACGACCTCCACGGCGCCCTCGGTGGCCAGCTGCTGCATCGCCTCGCGGACCGGGGTCGCGGAGACGCCGAAGCGCTCGCCGAGCACCGGCGCCGAGTACACCTCGCCGGGCGCGAGCTCACCGCCGACGAGGGCGGCCCGCAGCGCGGCCAGGACCTGTCCGCGCACGGAACTGCGGCGCACGGCGCGGCGCGCCCCTGCGCCCGCCTGCTCCGGCACCCGGACCGCGCGCGTTCCGGTCTGCTCCAGCTCCACGACGTCCGTCCGCTCCGCTTGCGACTGCTCTGAAAGGTACGAGAGGCACCATAGGCGGACAGGACCGGAGTTGAAACCTCGATCACGTCGGGTAAGGTAAGGCTTACCTGCTATCGATCGCGATTCGGTGGTCCCCCGCATGTCCGTACCCACCTTGGCCGCACCCCTCCAGGGCGCCCCCAGTGCCGTAGCGGGCTCGTACGCCCGCCTCAACGAGGTGTACTCCGGACTGCGCGTCACCGAGCTCGCCCCCGGGGAACAGGCCCCGCAGGGCGACGGCTGGGTCACCGCCGCCCGGCTCGCGGAGGGCGGGGCCGACCTCGACGCGTTCCTCGCCTGGGACGACGCGCAGATCCTGAAGGACTACGGCACGCAGGCCCGCCCCGACGTGATCGCCAGCTTCGGCCTGCACCGCTACGCCTGGCCGGCCACCCTGCTCATCACGGTCCCGTGGTTCCTGCACCGCCGCGTCCCCCGCTTCCCGGTCGCCAACGTCTCCTTCCAGCGCACGCTGGGCCACCTGGCCGTACGCGCGGAAGGTTTCGCCTGCCTCCCCGACGACCCCGCCGCGACGCTCCCCGGCGCCCGCGTCGTACCGGACGAGGAGGCGCTCCGCGCGGAGGTGCGGGCCTCGGTCGCCGAGCACCTCGGGCCGCTCCTGGACGGCTTCGGCCCCCGGATGCGGCGCCGCTCCCGCGCCCTGTGGAGCCTCGCCACGGACGAGATCGTCGAGGGCCTCTGGTACGTCGCCCACCTCCTCGGCGAGGAGGAGCGCGCGATGACGGAGCTGGAGCGGCTGCTGCCCGGCGCCACCAAGCCGTACGTCGGCACGGCCGGCTTCCGGGAGCTGACGGGGCCCAACGGCGAGAAGCTGCCGACCCGCGACCGGGCGAGCTGCTGCATGTTCTACACGCTGCGCCCCGACGACGCCTGCGTCACCTGCCCGCGCACCTGCGACGCCGAGCGCATCGTGCGGCTGAGCGAGGCCGCCGCGGCGAGCTGACCCCCCGCGGCCGCCCGAACCACCCTTTCGTGCACGGTTAATCGAACCCAACACCAGGCTGCCAGCCGGGAGTTCGAGCAAAAGTGCGCTGTCCGCGCTCCCTCGCACCCCCAAGGCGTCCTCTTGCCGCGAAACCCCTTGAGGGCCATCCGGGTTGGGTCAATATGGCGCCCGATACGCCCTACCGCGATGCAAGGGACCCCCAGATGAGACTGACCGACATATCGCTGGACTGGCTGCTCCCCGGCGGCGTCCTGCTCCTGGGCATGCTGGTGGCGGTGGCGGTGCTGGCGCGCGGCAAGCGAGGCCACGACAAAGCCGCGAAGGGAACCGCGAGCGACGACTCGTGGGAGCGCAGCGAGGAACGCCGCAGACGCAAGGAAGCCATCTATGGCACCGCCTCCTACGTGCTGCTGTTCTGCTGCGCCGCCGTCGCCGCCGCGCTCTCCTTCCACGGCCTGGTCGGCTTCGGCCGGCAGAACCTCAGCCTGACCGGCGGCTGGGAGTACCTGGTCCCGTTCGGCCTGGACGGCGCGGCCATGTTCTGTTCCGTCCTCGCCGTACGCGAGGCCAGCCACGGCGACGCGGCGCTCGGCTCGCGCCTCCTCGTATGGACGTTCGCCGGCGCGGCCGCCTGGTTCAACTGGGTGCACGCGCCCAGGGGCCTCGGGCACGCGGGCGCTCCCCAGTTCTTCGCCGGGATGTCGCTGTCCGCGGCGGTGCTCTTCGACCGCGCGCTGAAGCAGACCCGCCGGGCGGCACTGCGCGAGCAGGGCCTGGTGCCGCGGCCCCTGCCGCAGATCCGCATCGTGCGCTGGCTGCGCGCGCCCCGCGAGACGTTCGGCGCCTGGTCGCTGATGCTCCTGGAAGGCGTCCGCACCCTGGACGAGGCCGTCGAGGAGGTCCGCGAGGACCGCCGCGAGAAGGAGCGCACCCGGCTGCACCGGCGGGACCGGGAGAAGCTGGAGCGCGCCCGGCTCAAGGCGATCAGCCGGGGCCACCGCGGGTACGCCCGCGGCGGCGGCCGGCAGGTCGACGTGCAGGCCGTCGCACCGGCCGCGGGGTCCGCGCAGGTCGGCGCGGACCCTGCCATAGCGGCGCAGGAAGAGCTGCCGGTACGTTCCCGTCCCTCCCTCCAGGCCGTCAGGAACGACGGCCATGACGGCTCCGACCCCGTCGCCCCCGTCACCGTCGACCTGACGGCGGAGGACGACACGCAGACCCTGCCCCGGCTCGACTCGCTGGAGCAGAAGCTGAAGGACCTCGAGCAGCAATTCGGCTGACCGCGGCGGCGGCGGGCTCAGGCCGTGCCGCCGCCGTCCAGCTCGAACCACACCGCCTTTCCGACCCCGTGCGTCCGCACGCCCCACGCGTCCGCGAGGGACTGCACGAGAATCAGGCCCCGGCCGCTCGTACCGTCGTCGGCGTTCGGTACCCGCGGCTCGGGGCGGCGCCCCACGAAGTCCCGCACCTCGACGCGCAGGCCGCGCGGGCCCACGGTCGCCGTGACGACGGCGTCGTGATCGGTGTGCACCAGTGCGTTCGTGACCAGTTCACTGGTGAGGAGTTCGGCCACGTCGGACCTGCCCGGTTTTCCCCAGTGCCGCAGGAACTCCCTCAGCGCCTTCCTCACCTCGGACACCGCGCGCAGGTCCGCTCTCCCCAGCCTGCGCGTGAACTGACCCCTGTGGGACCCGCCCGGCGCTTCACCGGTCCTCTCGTCGCGTACGTTCGATGAAGAGGCCCCGATCGCCCCGGAGCCGCCCCCTCGTGATTGCCTCCTCATGACCCCCGCCCACAAAGCGATGTGTCAGCCTCCCTGCTCGAACAGCTTCACGGGATGCATGCCCCGGGCCCGTGGCGGCACGCCTGTCGAATCGTCAACCAATGACGGGGGGTGCGTCGCAGGGTTGGGGGGAAGTGAAGCGGTGGACCCCACCGCCGAGCCTTCCGAGGAGCCCCCGAGTGCACGACGACAGACTGCTGGTGGAAGGCCGCCTGGAGCGGGCGCTGCGCCAGTTCATCCGCCCCGCCCAGTACGCGCGACGCACCCCGCTGACCCTCTCCGTCTGGCACGCGCCGGGCGAGCCGGTGCCCGTCGCGGCCGCGCTCGAAGCGGAGTACGCGCCCTTCGAGACCGGCACGGAGTGGGGAAACCCCTGGTCGACCAGTTGGTTCCGGCTTCAGGGGCAGGTGCCCGAGGAGTGGCGGGGCAGCCGGGTCGAAGTGGTGATCGATCCCGGCTTCACCGGGGAGGGGCCCGGTTTCCAGGCGGAGGGTCTGGTGTACGACGCGGCGGGCGTTCCCCTCAAGGGTGTTCACCCGCGCAATCGGCATATTCCGGTGGCCTCCCCCGCCCGGGGCGGCGAACCGGTGCACCTACTTCTCGAAGCGGCGGCCAATCCGGCCGTTCTGCACGACTTCGTGCCGACGCCGCTCGGCGACGTACTGACCGCAGGCAATAGCCCGATCTACCGATTCGCGTCTGCCGATCTCGCCGTACTGGACGAGGACGTATGGCAGTTGACGCTGGACATCGAGGTCCTTTCCGAGCTGATGCGCGAACTGGACGCCGAACGTCCGCGTCGCCACGAGATTCTGCGGGCTCTTGAGGACATGCTCGACGCCCTCGATCTGCACGACGTGTCCGGCACGGCCGCGGCGGCCCGCGCCGAGCTCGCCGAGGTCCTCGCCCGGCCCGCACACGCGAGCGCACACCGCGTATCGGCAGCCGGACACGCGCATATCGACTCGGCGTGGCTGTGGCCGCTGCGCGAGACGGTGCGCAAGGCTTCGCGCACCTTTGCCAATGTGACGGCCCTGGCCGGGGAGTATCCGGAGCTGGTCTTCGCGTGCTCGCAGGCCCAGCAGTACGCCTGGGTGAAGGAGCACCAGCCGCACATCTGGGAGCGGATCAAGAAAGCGGTGGCCGATGGCAACTGGGCGCCGGTGGGCTCGATGTGGGTGGAGTCGGACGCCAACATGCCGGGCGGCGAGGCGCTGGCGCGGCAGATCACGCACGGCATGCGGTTCTTCCGCGAGGAGCTCGGCGTCGAGACGGAGGAGATCTGGCTGCCGGACTCCTTCGGCTACACCGCCGCCTTCCCGCAGCTGGCGAAGCTGGCGGGCGTCCGCTGGTTCCTCACCCAGAAGCTGAGCTGGAACCAGTCCAACAAGATGCCGCACCACACCTTCTGGTGGGAGGGCATCGACGGCACCCGCGTCTTCACCCACTTCCCGCCCGTGGACACCTACAACTCGCAGTTCCACGGCGCCGAACTCGCGCACGCGGAGCGGAACTTCGCCGACAAGGGGCGGGCGTCCCGTTCCCTGGTGCCGTTCGGCTGGGGCGACGGCGGGGGCGGGCCCACCCGCGAGATGATGGAGCGGGCGCGGCGCCTCCGCTCCCTGGAGGGGTCGCCGCGCGTCGAGATCGAGAAGCCGTCGGCGTTCTTCGCGGCGGCCGAGGAGGAGTACGGCGCGCAGGCCCCGGTCTGGTCCGGTGAGCTGTATCTGGAGCTGCACCGCGCCACGTACACCACCCAGGCGGCCACCAAGCGCGGCAACCGCCGCAGCGAACACGCGCTGCGCGAGGCGGAGTTGTGGTGCACGGCGGCCGCGGTGCGCGATCCGGCGTACGTCTATCCGTACGACACGCTCGACCGGCTGTGGAAGACGGTCCTGCTGCACCAGTTCCACGACATCCTGCCGGGCTCGTCGATCGCCTGGGTGCACCGGGAGGCGCGCGACACCTACGAGCGGGTCCTTGCGGAGCTCGACGAGATCACGGCGTCGGCCGTGCGCGCGCTGGGCGCGGGCGGGCCCGCGGTGCTGAACGCGTCGCCGTACGCCCGCGGCGAGGTCGTCGACCCCGGGGACGGCACGCTGGTGCACGTGGACGTTCCCGCGCTCGGCACGCGGAGCCTCGACGCGGCACGGGGCGCCGAACCGGGCGCGGTCGCGCACACCACCGGCGACACGATCCTGCTCACCAACGAGCACCTGAGCGTCACCGTCGACGCCGCCGGTCTGCTGGTCTCCGTGACGGACCTGGACGCGGGCCGCGAGGTCCTCGCGGCCCCCGGCAACCTCCTCCAGCTGCACCCCGACCACCCCACGCACTACGACGCCTGGGACCTCGACAAGCACTACCGGCGCCGGCACACGGACCTGACGGACGCGGAGTCCGTGGAGCTGGTGGAGGACGGGCCGCTGCGGGTCGCCGTGCGGGTGGTGCGGGCCTTCGGGGACTCGCGGATCACGCAGGAGATCCGGCTCGCGGCGGGCAGCCGCCGCGTCGACATCGTCACGGACGTCGACTGGCGGGAGTCGGAGAAGGTGCTCAAGGCCGCCTTCCCGCTGGACGTGCACGCCGAACGGTCCGCCGCGGAGATCCAGTTCGGCCATGTGCACCGCCCCACGCACGCCAACACCGGCTGGGACGCGGCGCGTTACGAGATCTGCGCGCACCGCTGGCTGCGGGTCGCCGAGGAGGGGTACGGCGTCGCGGTGCTCAACGACTCGACGTACGGCCACGACGTGACGCGCACCGAGCACGAGGGCACGCTCGGCACCACCGTGCGTCTGACGCTGCTGCGGGCCCCGCACAGCCCGGACCCGGAGACGGACCAGGGCGCGCACCGGTTCACGTACGCGCTGCTGCCCGGCGCGACGACCGGCGACGCGGTCGCGGAGGGGCTCGCGCTCAACCTGCCGCTGCGGGTCGCCGACGCGCCGGTCCTGCCCTCGCTGGTGAGCGTCGACCACCCGGCGGTGACCGTCGAGTCGGTGAAGCTCGCCGACGACCGCAGCGGCGACGTCGTCGTGCGGCTCTACGAGTCGCGCGGCGGGCGGGCGGCGGCCACGCTCAGCACGTCGTTCCCGGTGGCGCGGGCCGAGGTGACGGACCTGCTTGAGCGGCCGCTGCACGAGGCGGGGACGGGCGAGGCCGGGCTCGCGCTGGCGCTGCGGCCGTTCCAGATCGTCACGCTGCGGCTGCGGCCCGCCTGACCCGGGCCGGAGCGGGTGCCGGGGCCGGCGTCACGGCCTCGGCACGTTCCGAAGATTGGAGCGGGCCATCTGGAGCATCCGGCCCACGCCGCCGTCCAGGACGATCTTGCTGGCGGAGAGGGCGAAGCCCGTCACCATGTCCGAGCTGATCTTGGGCGGGATGGAGAGGGCGTTCGGGTCGGTGACGATGTCGACGAGGGCCGGGCCCCTGTGCGAGAAGGCGTCCTTGAGGGCGCCCGCGAGCTGTTTGGGCTTCTCCACGCGGACGCCGTAGGCCCCGGCGGCGCGGGCGACGGCGGCGAAGTCGGGGTTGTGGTTGGCCGTGCCGTAGTTGGGCAGCCCCGCCACCATCATCTCCAGCTCCACCATGCCCAGGGAGGAGTTGTTGAACAGCACGACCTTCACCGGCAGGTCGTGCTGGACGAGGCTGAGGAAGTCGCCCATCAGCATCGAGAAGCCGCCGTCGCCCGACACCGAGACGACCTGACGCCTCCGGTCGACGAACTGGGCGCCGATCGCCTGCGGCAGCGCGTTCGCCATGGAGCCGTGGCTGAACGAGCCGATGATGCGGCGCCTGCCGTTGGGGGTGAGGTAGCGGGCCGCCCAGACGTTGCACATGCCGGTGTCGACGGTGAACACGGCGTCGTCGGCGGCGATCTCGTCGAGGACCGAGGCGACGTACTCGGGGTGGATCGGGACGTGCTTGTCGACCTTGCGGGTGTAGGCCTTCACTACGCCTTCGAGAGCGTCCGCATGTTTCTTGAGCATCTTGTCGAGGAACTTGCGGTTCGTTTTCGGGGAGACGCGCGGGATCAGGCAGCGGAGCGTCTCGCGCACGTCGCCCCAGACGGCGAGGTCCAGCTTCGAGCGGCGGCCGAGGTGCTCGGGGCGCACGTCGACCTGGGCGATCTGCACGTCGTCCGGCAGGAAGGCGTTGTACGGGAAGTCCGTGCCAAGCAGGATGAGCAGGTCGCACTCGTGGGTGGCCTCGTACGCGGCGCCGTAGCCGAGCAGACCGCTCATGCCCACGTCGTACGGGTTGTCGTACTGGATGAACTCCTTGCCGCGCAGGGCGTGGCCCACCGGCGACTTGATCTTCTCGGCGAACTCCATCACCTCGGCGTGCGCGCCCGCCGTGCCGCTGCCGCAGAAGAGGGTGACCTTGCCCGCCTTGTCGATCATCCTGGCGAGCTTGTCGATCTCCTCGTCACCGGGGCGCACGGTGGGACGGGAGGTGACCAGCGCGGTCTCGGCGGCCTTCTCGGGGGCGGGCTCGGAGGCGATGTCGCCGGGCAGCGACACGACGCTGACACCGCTCTGGCCGACGGCGTGCTGAATGGCGGTCTGGAGCAGCCGGGGCATCTGCTTCGGGCTGGAGATCAGCTCGCAGTAATGGCTGCACTCCTGGAAGAGCCGGTCGGGGTGGGTCTCCTGGAAGAAGTTCAGGCCGATCTCGCTGGAGGGGATCTGCGAGGCGAGGGCGAGGACCGGGGCCATGGAGCGGTGCGCGTCGTACAGGCCGTTGATGAGGTGCAGGTTGCCCGGGCCGCAGGAGCCCGCGCAGGCGGCCAGCCTGCCGGTGATCTGGGCCTCGGCGCCGGCCGCGAAGGCGGCGGTCTCCTCGTGCCGCACCTGGACCCAGTCGATCTCCTTGGTGCGGCGGATGGCGTCCACGACCGGGTTGAGGCTGTCGCCGACGACTCCGTAGAGCCGCCGCACGCCCGCGCGGACGAGGATGTCGACGAACTGCTCGGCGACGTTCTGCTTGGCCATGCTGTACGCACCTCTCGACACGGTGAACCGGTCCCCCGGGTCCATGAATTCACAGGTGCGGCGGTCATGCCTCCCAGACCGCGGCGGCCGTCCGGTCGTCGGCGTACCCCTTGGCCCTGACCTGGATGTCGGCCAGGAAGGCGGCGAGGCCCGGCGGACCGGTCTTCTCCCATCTGCGGGTGAGGTGTTCGGCCAGCTCGGGCTCGCCGCGCAACGGCTCGGCGAGGCCGCCGCTGCACAGGACGAGCGTGTCACCCGGGCGGGCGACCGAGGCGCGGAAACGGAAGGGGTCGCGCGGCGGTTCGGGAGCGGGCTCGTAGGGGCTGGGGGGTGTGGTGATGCCGAGGTCCATGGTCAGCCGGTCCGCGTCCGGGGGCTGCGGCGGCAGCGAGCCGAAGCCGACCACGGGGTCGCCGGTGGTGTCGGCGACGCGCGGCTCGATGTCCTGCCACTCGCCGCTCCGCAACCGGAAGAGGCCGCCCGTGCCGACGCCGAAGAAGACGCGCGTACGGCACCGGGGATCGGCCGGCAGGAGCAGGCAGCGCAGGGACGCCGCGTACTCCTCCGGCTCCAGGCCCAGGTCGGCGGCGTGTGCGCGGAGCTTGCCGAGGCTGCGGTCGGTGAGGCGGTGCAGACCCGACTTGAGGTCGCCGCGCCGGGCGGCCCTGATGTCCTCGGCGAGCCGCCGGTGGCTGCGGCCCACGGCGCGGCCGATCCACGCGCAGGCCTCCGCGGCGGCGCGGTGCGCTCCCGGGGCCGCGCGGGCGCCGGTGGCCAGGGCGACGAGCACGAGGGCGTCGTCGCCGGTGCCGAAGCGGGCGGTGAGCAGGGCGTCGCGGCGCGGCTCTCCCCGGTAGCGGGCGGAGTCCCCGCGCACGGAGGCGGCGCGCAGCGTGCTGCCCCCGTACCGCGCGCCTTCGAGCACGGTGTCGGGGACGAGATCAGCGAGGTCGTCCGGGTCGGCGGCGGGCAGGACGGTGGGCTCGGCCTCATAGGTGGGAGGTCCGTCGCCCACGTACCCGACGCCCGTGTCGCCGGGTCTTTCGATGCCGTCCGCATCACCGTCCGCATCCGCAAAGACCTCGCTCGCCGGAGTGGGCGAGGCGGGCTCCGGGATGCGGGGAGCGGGCTCCGGGGCGCGTGGGGCGGGGAAGTCCGTCTTCAGGGTGTCTGCCGCCGAGGCGAACCTGTCGTCCAGAGTGTCCGGCGCGGGCGCCGGACCCGTGTCCGGCGCTGAGTCGTCGTACAGCTGTCCCCACCAGTCGTCGTCGCGCCCGGTGGGTGTGTCCCCCTGCTGGCTCATGCCCTTATTTTCCACCGCGGAGGCCGTACGAAAACGGTGCATCCGGAAATTCCGGCCATTCCGGGGACGGTGGGGACGGTGAGGACCGCCGGGCGGACCCACCCCCCACAGGAGGACCGCCCGGCGGGGCTGGAGTTGATTCGCTTCTGTGAGCGAATCATCGTGCTCGTGACCCGCGTTCCCAGTCGAGGTGGGTTCAATCGTCCTCGTCGACGACCTCGGCGTTCCGGAGTCACGGGTGGTGCGGGGATGATGTCCCGGGGAGGGAGGTCGCCGCATGCTGGCAGCGATCGGTCTGGACGAGACGCACGAGTCGGCGTACCGGGCGCTGGTTTCGGTGGGCGCCGCCGACGTGGCGGACCTCGCGCGCAGGCTCTCCCTCGGCGAACCGGAGACCGAGCGGACGCTGCGCCGCCTGGAGCGGCACGGTCTCGCCGCGCAGGCGTCCGGCAGGGCGGGCCGCTGGGTGGCGGCGCCGCCCGGCGTCGCGCTCGGCGCGCTCCTCACCCAGCGGCGGCACGAACTGGAGAAGGCCGAGCTCGCGGCGACCCTGCTCGCCGAGGAGTACCGCGCGCAGGCCGCCGAACCGGCCGTCCACGACCTGGTCGAGGTGGTCACCGGCGCGGCCGCCGTATCGCAGCGCTTCCTCCAACTGCAGCTGGGCGCGAGCGACGAGGTGTGCGCGCTGGTGACCGGCAGCCCCGTCGCCGTCACCGGCATGGAGAACAGCGCCGAGGAGCAGGCCGCCGGGCGCGGGGTGCGCTACCGCGTGGTGATCGAGCGCACCGTCCTCGACCTGCCGACGGGCCTGGTCGAGCTGACGACGGCGATCGGCCGCGACGAGCGGGTGCGGGTGGTGGACCGCGTCCCGACCAAGCTGGTGATCGCCGACGGCTCCCTCGCGATGGTGCCGCTGACCTCGCGCACGGCGGAGCCCGCCGCGCTCGTCGTGCACGCCAGCGGCCTGCTCGAATCGCTGACGGGCCTCTTCGAGGCGGTGTGGCGGGAAGCGCTGCCGCTGCGCCTCGGCGAGGACGGGGGCACGCTCACCGAGGACGGCCCCGACGGCCCGGACGGCACCGACCTGGAAATCCTGTCGCTGCTCCTCGCCGGACTGACGGACGCGAGCGTCGCCAAACAGCTGGAGCTGGGGCTGCGCACGGTCCAGCGCCGGGTGAAGCGCCTGATGGAGCTGACGGGCGTGACGACGCGGCTGCAGCTGGGCTGGCACGCGTACGAGCGCGACTGGGTGGCGCGGCGCCCCAGGCCGCCCGCGAGTGGCCCTCCGCGGCAAACCTGACCTGCGGTTTCACCGCGCCTCCTGCACTCTGGACAGATGGGAGCATGGGAACTCCTGCTGGTCGGTGTGGTGATGCTGCTCGGCCTGTGCGGAGTGCTGGTGCCCGGCGTACCGGGGTCGTGGCTCGTGTGGGCCGCCGTCCTCTGGTGGACGCTGTACGACCCGAACGGTCTCGCCTGGGGCGTCCTCGTCGGCGCCACGGCCGTACTGCTCGCGTCACAGGCCGTGCGCTGGCAGCTGCCGCCCCGACGGCTCCGCGAGTCCGGCGCCACCCGCCGCATGGGCGTCTTCGCCGGCGCCGGCGCGCTCATCGGCTTCTGCGTGCTGCCGGTGATCGGGGCGATCCCCGGCTTCATCGGCGGCATCTACGCCGGCGAACGGCTGCGGCTCGGCGGCCACGGCGAGGCGGTGACCGCGACGCGGACGGCCATGCGGGCGGGCGGCAGCAGCGTCCTGGCCGAACTGTTCGCGTGCCTGCTGATCCTGGGGGCGTGGCTGGGGGTGCTCATCTGGGGCTGAGCCGCCGTCACCCAGGCCGTCGTCACTCCGGCCGGTGCCGCTCCTCCTCGGTCAGGTCGATGTCGATCTGGTCCCTGATGAGCTTGTGGGCGCCGCCTCCGGGACCGTGCGGTGCGGGAGCCTCCTGGACGACGGCGGCGGGCTTTCGGTGATCCGTGGGAAAGGCCGCTCCGGTCGTACCGGCCAGCACGGCCGCGGCGGCCGCGGCGATCACGGCTCGGCGGATACGCGTGTGCGCCATGGGCACCTCCACCATTCGGGCATTCGGGCATTCGGGCATTCGGGTGGCGATGCCGCAGTCTCCCTCTCCTGGATGAGAGGCGCTCTTAAGAATCGGCGGGGGCCGGCGGCAGGGACAGGTGGCGCAGGGCGTAGGAGCGCCACGGACGCCAGGCGTCCCTCGGCGGCTCCGGCGCGCCGGGCAGGGCGACGTCGGGGTCGCCGAGGGCCCGCATCCGGATGACCGCGGCCGTCCTCGCATCCAGGCCCGGCAGGGCGCGGAGCGCCGCCTCCGCGTCGTCGCGGTCCGCGCCCGCGTCCAGGCGCAGGGAGCCGTCGGCGAGCGCCGTGGCAAGCGCGCCCAGCGGGCCCGGCTCGGCGGCCAGCGCGGCCGGTCCGGGGAAGACGTGGGTGAGCCGCCCGCACGCCGCGTCGAGCACCTTGCCGTGCCGCGCCACGAGCCGCTCGGCCCCCTCCCGCCCCACCAGCGCGCGCACCGCGAACTCGTCGGGGTCGGCGGCGCCCGGCGACCGGAGGCCGGGCCGGGCGGCGACGAGCGGGGCGAGCCGGGGGTCGGCGCCGAGCCGGTCGTCCACGGCGTACGGGTCGGCGTCCAGGTCGAAGAGGCGGCGCAGGCGCTGGACGGCGGTGGTGAGGTCGCGCAGGTCGGTCAGGTGCAGCCGGGCGTCGAGCCAGCCGCCGCGGTGCAGGGCCCCGCCGCTGCCCGGCCCGTCGGCGCGCGCCTCCTCGACGGCCACGATGCCGGTGCCGTACGGCAGCCGGAGCGTACGCCGGTAGGTGCGGGCGTCCCGTCCGCCGGTGACCTCCTCGATCCCGGCGACCGCTTCGCCCGCGAGCAGGTCGAAGACGGCGTCGGCGCGGTAGGGGCCCCGGTGGGCGAGGCGCAGCGGGATGCCGGCGGCAGGGGTGGCGCGGGCGGCACCGCGTCTGGGCGCGGCGGCGCGCAGGGCGGTCGGTGTCAGCGCGTACACCGCCCTGATCGTGTCGTTGAACTGCCGGACGCTGGCGAATCCGGCGGCGAACGCGATCTCCGTGACCGGCAGGTCGGTGGTCTGCAGCAGCACGCGGGCGGTGTGCGCGCGCTGTGCCCGCGCCAGGGCGACGGGGCCGGCGCCCAGCTCGGCGGTGAGCTGGCGCTGCACCTGCCGGGCGCTGTACCCGAGGCGCACGGCGAGCCCCGGGACGCCCTCGCGGTCGACGACGCCGTCACCGATCATGCGCATGGCACGGCCGACGACGTCGGCGCGTACGTTCCAGTCGGCGGAGCCGGGCACGGCGTCCGGCCTGCACCGGCGGCAGGCCCGGAAGCCGGAGGTCTGGGCGGCGGCCGCGGTGGTGTAGTACCGGACGTTCTGCCGCTTGGGGGTTACGGCGGGGCAGCTCGGCCGGCAGTAGATGCCGGTCGTCTCGACAGCGAAGAAGAACTCCCCGTCGAACCGGGCATCCCGACTCCGCACGGCCTCGTACCTGGTCTCTTCATCGATCACGGGTCCATTGTGGGGCGGTGGAGCCGGGGCGGGCTGGCGGAATTCGGACATGGAGGGGGGCGACGCCCCGAGGCGCAGCCCCAGGGGCGCGGGGAACTGCGCGCCCAGCCACGACGAACCCGCAGCTCCCCACGGCCCACGCCCCCCCACACACACCGCGCACCGCGCAAGCTCAGCGCAAGCGCCCCCGCTTGATGTCCAGAGCCGCCCGCCCCTCCGCCCCCCGCAGCCGCCACTGACGACGCATCTCCGCGCGGGCCCGCACGTCCGTCTTGGCGACGATGCGCTGGTTCTCGCGGATCAGCTTGCGGTAGCTGTCGAGGCGGCGTTCGGTCAGCGTGCCGTCCTCGACGGCGGCGAGCACGGCGCAGCCGGGCTCCGCGGCGTGGGCGCAGTCGTGGAACCGGCAGCCGCCCGCCAGCTCCTCGATCTCGGAGAAGACCTGCCCGACGCCGGCCTCGGCGTCCCACAGGCCCACCCCGCGCAGCCCCGGCGTGTCGATGAGGACCCCGCCGCCGGGCAGCAGGATGAGGTTGCGGGTCGTCGTGGTGTGGCGGCCCTTGCCGTCGACGTCACGGATGGCCTGGACCTCCATGATGTCGGCCCCGGCGAGCGCGTTGGCGAGCGTCGACTTGCCGGCGCCGGACTGGCCGAGCAGCACCGACGTACCGCCGGAGACGACGGCGGCGAGGACGTCGACGCCTTCCCCGGTCGCGGAGCTGACGGTGAGCACCTGCACGCCGGGCGCCGCGGTCTCCACGTCCTCGACGAGGTGGGCGAGCGTGACGGCGTCCGGCACGAGGTCGGCCTTGGTGAGTACGACCACGGGCTGACCGCCCGACTCCCAGCCGAGGGCGAGGAACCGTTCGATCCGCGCGAGGTCGAGCTCCGCGGCGAGCGGCACCGCGATGATCGAGTGGTCCACGTTGGCCGCGAGGACCTGCCCCTCGGACCGCTTGGACGAGGTGGACCGTACGAACGACGTACGCCGCGGCAGATACGCCTGTACGTAACGGGGGTCGGCGCCGTCCGCGTCCACGGCGACCCAGTCACCGGTGCAGACGACCTTCAGCGGGTCGCGCGGGGTGACGAACTCGGTGTCGGCCCGCACGGTTCCGTCGGCGGTGACGACGTCGCACTGCCCGCGGTCGACCCGGACGACGCGCCCGGCCACGAGGCCGCGCGCCGCGTACGGCGCGAACTCGCTCTCCCAGTCCGCGTCCCAGCCGTACGGGGCGAGGGGGTGGGAGGAGGTGTGCGAGGAGAACGAAGCAAGAGAAGAGGAAGACAGGGAGGACGGAGAAGACGAGGAAGACAAGGGGAACCCTTCACAGGGGTGGCCCCGGCATCCGCGCACACTGTCGGCGCGGAAGGATTCAGGTCAGCCGGAGGCCACGGAGGTGGACTTGACGAACTTCCGGATGCGGGCAGCGCCCGTCGCGTCGACAGCCATCGGTCTACACCTCCAGTTCCAGCACAGCTTCTACGGACCAGTCGGCCGACCGGCCCCCTGGCAACACCCCGGAGCCTAGCCAGCCGCCGGCCCGGAGCACCACTGCTTTTTTCTCTCCGCCGTGTCGTGCCGCGTGCACACCCACAGCAGGAGGCCGAGGCAGCTGAACGTGGCACCCAGTGCGCACACCGCGCCCCAGCCGGCCACCGCGTAGAGGGAGGTCGCGGCGAGGGCGCCGGTGGCGCTGCCGATCGAGTAGAAGACCATGTAGCCGCCGATCAGCCGGCTGCCCGCGTCCGGGTGCAGTGCGTGGATCAGGGTCTGGTTGGTGACGTGGACCGCCTGCACGGCGAGGTCGAGGAGGATCACTCCGGCGGCCAGGGCCCAGAGCGAGCCGCGGGTGAAGGCCAGCGGCAGCCAGGAGACGGCGAGCAGCGCCAGGGCGATGCCGGTGGTGTGCCGGGAGAGCCCGCGGTCGTTCAGCCGGCCCGCCACGGTCGCGGCCAGGGCGCCGGCGACGCCGATCAGGCCGAGCGCCCCGATTGCGGTGTGGGACATGAAGTACGGCGCTTCGCTGAGCGGCAGCGCGACGCTGCTCCACAGGGTGCTGAACGCGGCGAAGACGAGCAGGCCGAACAGGGCGCGGACGCGTAGCAGCGGTTCCCGCGCGAACAAGGTGACCGTGGAGCGCAGGAGTTGGCCGTAGCGCAGGGCCGTCGGTGGGGCGTCGCCATGGCGCGGCAGTACGCGGTACAGGACCAGGGCGAGCAGCGCGGTGAGGGTCGCCGAGGCGACGTAGACGGAGCGCCAGCCCGCGAGATCGGCCATGAGGCCGGACGCGGTGCGGGCGAGCAGGATGCCGGTGACCACGCCGCTGGTGACGAGTCCGACCACCCGGCCGCGCTCAGCGGCGGGTGCGAGTGACGCCGCGAAGGCCACGAGTGTCTGCGTGACGACGGCGAGGAGGCCGGTGGCGGCCATGCCCGCGAGCAGCATCGCCGCCGAGCGGGCGGCGGCCACCATGACCAACGCCACCACCAGGAGCAGGAGTTGGGCCACGACGAGCCGTCTGCGGTCGGCCATGTCGCCGAGCGGCACGAGGAAGAAGAGCCCGAGGCCGTAACCGACGTGCGTGAGGGTGACGACGCTGCCGACGAGTGCCGGGCTCATGGCGAGGTCGTGCCCCATGGTCACCAGGAGCGGCTGGGAGAAGTAGACGTTGGCCACCGCGGCCCCGCAGGCGACGGCGAACAGGGCGACGAGGCGCCGGGACAGGACCCGCGGGAGCCCTTCCCCGCTCTCTCTTTCGGTCACGCTCCGAGTTCCGGTCCGTCGCGGCACGGCCGCACAGTCGCCGGGCATGGGCACCCCTCCGCACATCGGTTGCATCTTGCCACCAGTGGTGACTGCGTCGACGGTAACGGCCTTGGTAGCATGTTGCAACCAGCCCACAAGCCCGGACCAGAGGGAAGCAGAAGGAAGGAAGTGAGGCAGTCACCATGGTGACCAGGACCCGCTTCGACGACAGCGAATGCCCCGTCGCCCGGTCGGTCGACGCGATCGGCGACTGGTGGTCCCTGCTGATCGTGCGGGACGCCTTCGACGGAAGCCGGCGCTTCGGGGAGTTCCAGCGCAGCCTCGGCGTGGCGAAGAACATCCTCACCGCGCGCCTGCGCGCACTGGTCGCCGGCGGCGTCCTCGAATCCGTGCCCGCCTCCGACGGCAGCGCCTACCGCGAGTACGTACTGACCCCGAAGGGCGAGGCGCTCTTCCCCGTCATCGTGGCACTGCGCCAGTGGGGCGAGGAGAACTTCTTCTCCCCCGGCGAACCGCATTCGGAGCTGGTCGACCGTCGGCAGGGAAAGCCTCTGCGCGCGCTCGAAGTACTGTCCGCGGACGGGCGACGGCTGCACCCCGACGACACGACCGTCCACAAGGTCCCACCGGGCGACGGGAGTTGAGCGGGGCGCCCGCGTTTCCGCGACCGCGCGGAGGTCGAGGCGGAACTGGCCTCGGAGGGCTATGCGGTGGAGCCGGTCCGGGACGCGCCGGACCGGCCGGGCCGGAAGCTGGTGTTCGTGACGCCGTCGGCCATGTGAGGCCGCCTCAGTCCGTGGCGTGAGCGGCGCGCGCGGCGCGCCACTCGGGTGCCAGTACCGACCACATCTCGGTGTCCTGCCGTACGCCCTGGTAGGGGTCGTCCTCGCGCCGGAGTCCCTCACGGCTCATGCCGAGCCGCTTCGCGACGTTGACGCTCGGGGTGTTCTCGGGGGCCACCAGCCACTCCACGCGGTGGATGCCGCGCACATCGACCGCCCAGTCGATGACGACGCGGACCGCGCGGGTGATCAGGCCGCGTCCGGTGGCGTCCGGTTCCAGCCAGCAGCCCGCCTCGCAGGTGCCGGCCGCCGCGTCGAACGTACGGAGGAGTACACCGCCGACGAGTCTCCCGTCGAGCCGGATGCCGTACAGGCGGCCGGTGTCGGCGGCGGCCTTGTCGGCGTACGCCTGGAGCCAGGCGCGCGCGGAGGCCAAGTCGGCCGTGATGTCGGGGAGTCCGACGTAGCGGCCGATGAAGTCGCGGCCGCGGTCCATGTGCGCGAGGAACTCCTCGGCCTGCCAGGGCTCCAGCGGCCGCAGTTCGGCTCCGTCCCCCAGGGGTATCGCGAACATTCTCTTCCTCCACAGTGGCCGCACGGGTCCCAGAATGGTCCCAGAATCCTCGCACGGGGGTTCGGGGCCGGTCCCGGCTCCGGCGAGAGTCGGCACTCCTCGTAATCGTCCGGAATCCGCTCATCCGCAGCCGCCGATACGCGTCTCGGCGCCCCTGCGCAGGACCCGCCTCAGCACCCCGACGCCACGGCCTGCCCTCAGAACCGCGGAAACGGCCGCCGACGCGGTCCGGTTGAGCGGAGGGGGCCGTTCCGGACAGATGTGGCATCGCGCCGATCTGGCCGGTCTTGCCGTGGACGAGTTAGTTGCCCCAGCCATCCAATGGGAGGTGGATCAGGGACGAACCGCACTTGCGAGGTGCTTCCATGCCGGAGACCACGACGCCGAATCCGAAGCCGAAGCCGAAGCCGCGACCGAAAGTGGGGGCCGAGACGGTCGAGCCCATCGCCTTTCCTCAGGACCGTACTTGCCCGTACCACCCGCCCACCGCCTACGCCCCACTGCGCGACGACCCGCCATTCTCCCGCGTCAGCCTCTTCGACGGCCGCTCCGTCTGGCTGGTCACCGGCCGGGCCGCGGCGCGCGAACTGCTCGTCGACCCGCGGCTCTCCGCGGACCGCCAGAACGCCGCCTTCCCCAGCCCCACCGAACGCTTCGCCCGGCTCCGCGACCGCCGCGTCGCCCTGCTCGGCGTCGACGACCCGGAGCACAACGCACAGCGCCGGATGCTGATCCCCAGCTTCTCCGTCAAACGCATCGCGGCCCTGCGCCCGCAGATCCAGGCGACGGTCGACCTGCTCCTCGACGACATGGTCGGACAGGGGCCACCCGCCGAGCTGGTGAGCGCGTTCGCGCTGCCCGTACCTTCGATGGTGATCTGCGCCCTGCTGGGGGTGCCCTACGCCGACCACGAGTTCTTCGAGGAGCAGTCGCGGCGGCTGCTGCGCGGCCCCGCCGCCGAGGACTCGGAGGCGGCGCGGCGGGAACTGGACGAGTACTTCCACGAACTCCTCGACCACAAGCGCGAGAACCCGGGCGACGGACTGCTCGACGAGCTGATCCACCAGCAGCACGCGGCGGGCACGGTGGACCGGGACGAACTCGTCAGGCTCGCCACCATCCTGCTGATCGCCGGGCACGAGACGACGGCGAACATGATCTCCCTCGGTACGTTCACCCTGCTCCAGCACCCCGAGCGGCTCGCCGAGCTGCGGGCCGGGCTGCGCGCCGATCCGCCGCTGATGCCGGCCGCGGTCGAGGAGCTGCTGCGCTTCCTGTCCATCGCGGACGGGCTGCTGCGGGTGGCGAAGGAGGACATCGAGACCTCGGCCGGCACCATCCGCGCGCACGACGGCGTCATCTTCGCCACCTCCCTCATCAACCGCGACGGCACGGTCTACGACGGTCCCGAGGATCTGGACTGGCACCGCGCCGACCGCCATCACCTCGCCTTCGGCTTCGGCATCCACCAGTGCCTCGGCCAGAACCTCGCCCGGGCCGAGATGGAGATCGCGCTGGGGACCCTCTTCGAGCGCCTGCCGGGGCTGCGCCTCGCGGCGCCCCCGGAGGACATCCCCTTCAAGCCGGGCGACACGATCCAGGGGATGCTCGAACTCCCCGTCACCTGGTAGGGAGCGGCCGTGGAGCTGGAACACGTGACGATTCACGTCGACAGGGACCGGTGCGTGGGCGCGGGCATGTGCGCGCTCACCGCGCCGAGCGTCTTCACGCAGGACGACGACGGCCTCAGCGAGGTGCTGCCCGGCCGCCAGGACGGCGGTGGCGACCCCCTGGTGCGGGAGGCCGCGCGGGCGTGCCCGGTGCAGGCCATCAGTGTCGTCGTCGACAGCAACTGATGGGACCTCATAAGGCGCCGCGCGTATCAGACTTCACTCGGTCAGCGTCGCCGTGAAGCTTCTGCCGTACGCGTGGTGCGTGTCCACCTCGATGCGGGTGCCGCCGGGAGCCCCGCTCACCCTGACCCGCGGGTCCGCGGTGAGCTTCCGCAGGGGGCGGCCGGGGAGCAGGACCGTCACGGTGTCCCGGTCCATGGTCGGGTCGGACACCGCGACGGAGACGCGGCGCCCCTGGCGGCGCACGATCACCGAGGCGGGGCCGTGCACGCGCAGGCCCGCGGCCTCGTGCCGCCCCTCGGTGAAGGAGTTGGCGGCCGTGATGCCGAGTCCGGTGTGGGAAACGGCTTGCAGGCGCCGGGAGTTGGCGAGGACCTTGAGCGGCCCATGGCGGTGGGCGCGCAATCGGTCGTCGTCGGCGTTCGGCACCAGCGCGTAGGCGAGGCGGGCGGGCCGGGCGCCCGCCGCCCCGTCGACGGTGACGGCGAACACCGAACGCGTCGCGTTCGTATCGGGGTTGGCGGTGCGTACGACCCGGCGGCTGCGGGTGACGCGGTCCAGGGTGACGCGTACGGGCGGGGTGTCGAGGAAGACGTAGCCGACGGCGGTGCCCTCCGTGGCGTTGGCGTAGCGCAGCCAGCGCAGTCCTGCGGTGCCGGGGCCGGTCCAGGGGCGGCCGTCGCGGAGGACGCCGGTGAGCGTGATCCGGTCGTCGGGGGCCGCGGTGCGGGCGTCGACGGTCGTGGTGACGGCGCGCCCGGCGCTGTCGCCGACGTCCGCGGCGAGCACCACGATCTCCTCGTCGAGCAGGAACCACGACTTCGTCGCCGTCGCGTTCCGGTACACCACGAAGTCGTCGGGCAGCAGCGCGCGGTCGCGGTACGCCGCGTCGTCGGACTGCACCATTCCCGCCGCGCCGTACGCGCCGAGGACGGCGCCGCCCGAGTAACGGTGGGTGCCGCGCGGGAAGTAGACGTACTTGTTCTGCGACTCGGAGGACGAGGTGAAGTGGAGGGGGTGGCCGGGGTTGTCGTAGAACGGCTTGCCGTACAACTCCGGTACGGTGCGCCGCTGTTCGGCCGGCGCCGTGACGCCCGCGAGGCCGTACGGCGAGACGGTGGTGTAGTAGTCGACGCCGTACGCCCGGGTCTGGTCCTGGCCGGAGAGGTAGAGGTAGTACGCGCCGTCGCCCTGGAACCACGGCATGAGGTTCTCGCCGCTCATGTACTCGTACTTGCTGATCCGGCCGGAGCTCCGCGCGAGCGCGAAGGCGTAGCCCGGTCTGCGGTGCACGGTCTTGTCCATGGCGTTGAAGGCGACGCTGCGCGCGGCGGGGTTGAGGTCGGCGGGCGGGACGGTGGTGTCGCCGAGGATGTCGGCGTAGCGGACGACGCTGACCGGTGAGACGAAGCGGGCCGGGTCCAGGGCGGTGCGCGAGGTGGCCCTGACGTGTTTGACGTAGCTCTTGAGGGCAGTTGCCGCGGCGCCCGTCGCGAGTGAGGAGAGGTCGACGACGGCCTCTACGACCACCGCCACGTCGGTGTACCCGGAGTCGGTGCGCGACACCGCCCGGCCCTTGACGATCTCCATCATCCAGCCCTCGAAGATCAGCGGGGCGAAACCATTCTTCACCCAGCCGTACACGGTCGGCACCAGCTCCTCGCCGTGCGCGAAGCCGGTGCCGTCGAGGATCTTGAGGGTCTGTACGACGCGGGTGAGGAGGCCCTTGCCGTACGAGCCCGTGTACGCGACGGAGGCGTGCTGGATGAAGGAGCCGTCGGCGTAGTGGCCGTCCGTCACGCCGTGCCGCAGCCGGTAGGGGTCGATGGTGAGGAAGACCGTCAGCTGGTCGGTGAGTGCCTTGCGGATCCGGGCCTCGCCGGGCTCGCCCAGGAGCGCGCCCTGCAGTATCCGGTTGGTGGTGATGTCGGCGAGGTTGGCGCCGGTGTGAAAGCGCGAGTCGAGGTCCACGTCGCCGTCGGTGCCGTTGCGCAGGTAGGCGTCCATCGAGGCGACGTAGGCGGGCAGCAGGCCGGGGCGGTGGGCGGCCACGTCGTCGGCGAGCAGGACGAGGGTCCTGCTGACGTGCTGCGAGATGCCGATCTCCCAGTGGAACCAGTTGCCGTAGTAGCCCCTGGACTGGTCCCCGTAGTAGCGCTCGTGCAGCCAGGCCAGGCCGTCGATCACGCGGCGCCGCACGGCCGTGCTGCCGTACAGGTCCGCGGGCAGGCCCGGCGTACGGGTGGCGAGGGCGATCTCGTACAGCCTGCGGAAGGCGGTGTTCAGGTTGGCCTCGTCGGTGCCGAGGACCAGGCCCGCGAAGAGCTCGCCCGCGCCCGCGTCGTCCATCGCCTTCAGGTTGGCCCGCGCGGTCCGCTCGACGGCGGCGAGCTTCGCGGCCGTCTCGGGGCGCGCGTTGGTCGCGGCGGTGCCGGCGAAGACCGCCACGGTGTTGGCGAGGAGCCGGGCGCGGCCCGCCTCGCTCGCGGCGGCGGCCGACGGGCCCCCGGGGCCCGCCACGGGAATCACCGCCAGGAGGCCGGCGGCCGACAGGGCGGAAAGCAGGCGTCTGCGGGTGATCTCCGAGGGGTCCGAGGGGTCCGAGGTCTCCAAGGGGTCCATGGCGTCCATGACGGCCTCCAACGACGACGTACGTGGCGTTCCGGGGCGATCGGGGGAGCGATGTGGGGGCGTGCGGCGAGCGGAGTCAAGCAGACGGCCCGGGCGGCGACAAGGGTCCCCGGCCGGGGCGGTCCGGGCGGATTGATAGCGTCCACTCCGATCATGGTGCCGTTCACGGGGGAAGGGGAGCGCCATGCCCGGAGGAGGCGCGTCGCGTACGGCGCGGCGGCGCACCTGGCTGACGGCCGCACTGGTGGTGACCGTGCTGGCCGCGTCCTCGGTGACCTGGGTCGCCGTGTCGCGGGCCGAGGAGCGCGAGGACCGGCTCGACGCCAACCGGGAACTGGTCGCGCGCGGCTGCGCGGGCCTGCTCCGGGAGGAGGCGTACGCGTCCGTGCCGGACGACGCGCGGGCGGTGCTCGACGAGTTCGGGACGATCCTGCGGCCCCGGCAGCAGAGCCGCGCGCTGCTCGACTGCACGCTGGCCTGGAGCGGTGACGGCAGCGTCTCGGACGGGGACGTGCGGGCGCGGGTGCGGGCCGAGGCGGCCCCGGACCGTACGTCACCGGCCGCGCTGACGGGCGGCTTCGGCCTGCCCCTGCCGCCGGGCGCGGTGGGCGGCATGGGCTCCGCGGACCGCTGGGACGGCGGCTCGACGACGACGGCCTCCCTGCTCGTCGACTGCCCGCAGGGGCTGCGGGGGCGGGGCCGGACGACGCGGGACCTGCTCGTGTCGGTGGAGCTGCCGTCCGAGGCGGACGAGGGCGACGCCCCGGAGGCGGAGCGGCTCGCCGCCGCCGGGATGGCGGCGAGAATCACCAACTGGGTGTCCCGCAAGCAGGGTTGCGGCGGCGAGCCGCTGCGCACCACGCCCGGCGGCGCCCCGCGGAAGGCTCCGAAGCTCTGCGCCTGGCTCTCCCCGAAGGCGCTGCGGCTGGCACCGGGTCAGTGGATCCTCGACGGGAACGACTCGGCGTACAGCCGGCGCACCGGCACGTGCGGCGGCCGGTGGGACGACACGACGGGCTCGTCCCCCGGCCACCTCGCGGTCGTGGCGGCGGGCGCGGAGAGCTGGTCGGGTGTCCTCGCCCGCGGCGCCTACGACGACCACGCGGGCGATCTGCAGGTGCCCGACCCCGAAAAGCCGGTCTCGCACGACGAGCCCGTGACGGTCGAGAGGTCGGGCGACGACCCGTTGCTCGCCCTGTGGGCCCGCTCCGAGTGCGTGGCCGGGCCGACGTACCACCGGGTGACGGTGACGCCCGAGTTCGACTTCGACCAGGCGCCGGGGGAGGACGAGGCCGTCCTCGAACCGAAGGACCAGCGGCGGCTCTCCCGTCAGGCGCGAGCGGTGCTCGACCGCTATCTGGCGGCGACCGACGGGTGGCCCCGCCGTTCGCGGTGCGGCAGGACGGAGATCGTGGGAGAGGTGGCGGAGTGGCGCGAGCGGGACTGACCTGGCGGACGAGGACGGGGCGCGTGGTCCTGTCGTCCTGCGGGGCGCTCGTCGCCCTGGCCCTCGTCGCGGGCGGCTACTACTGGTGGGGCGGCCCGCACGAACGCCGTGCGGCACAGCGGGTGCTCGACGAGGCGTGCGACGGCGTGCTGCCCTCGCGCGAGATGCGGGACGTGCTCGGGGACGGGCCGTTCGGGACGGGACCCGGCCGGATCGACGTGTGGCCGGCGGACCGGGACTCGGACAGCGGCGGGGGTGACGGAAGTGACCGAGCCGACCGGGGTGACGGAGGCGATGTACGCGGCGTCACGTGCAGCGTGAGCGGCGACGGTGCGCAGGTGGCGGGCGGCAACGGAAACGAGGCCGAGGTCGAGGTCACCGTGCAGCGCGTGCCGGAGCGGCGCGGCGACGACACCGCGGCGGACGGGGCCGCCTACCGCGACGCCGCACGCGGCTACTCCGCAGGACCGTTGTACCCGCGGCCGAGCACCGAGCTGCCGCCCGCGGGCCTCGGCGGTGGCTGGCGGGGCCTGTTCACGACCGGGGAGAGCTTCTCGGGCGACTCCACCGACAGCGGGGCGACCGCGGCGACGCTCCTCGACTGCGCCCGGGACCGCGGCACGCTCCTCGTCACCGTCACCGCGGAGGACGAGGACGTCACGCTGGACGACCCGCGACGCCGCACCGCCATCGCGCGGATCGCCACCGCGACGGCCGCGAAGGCGTCGGCGAAGTGGGGCTGCGACGCCGAGTTGGGCAAGCCGCCGCGTACGGTGGCGCTCCCCGTGAACGCCGACGACAGCGTGCCGCTCGCCGACGCGTCCGGGACCTGCCGGGGCGTCCCCGACCGGGGCGGGCGGCTGCCCCGGGCGTGGGAGAGCGCGAGCTCCGGCGCTCCCGGCGAGGTGTGCGTCGTGGCGGGCGAGCGGCCCGACCTGCCGGACACCGGACGTACGGACCCGGTACGCCGCTATCACCTCGTCGCCTCCTACGGCCCGTACGCGGAGTACGACCGGCTCCACCACGGCAGGTACAACGACAGGCCGGGCCTCGGCGGCTCCCCGGCGGGCCGGCTGCCGGGCGGGGGCCACTGGGCGAGCGCGGTGTGCCGGGACGGGAGCGGCCCCGCGCTGTTCACGGTCCGGGACGGGACGGCGTGGCGGGAGGACCGGTCCGGCGGGGCCGGGGGGCGCCGCAGCAAGCCGTCCGCGGCCGATCTGGCGTACGAGCGCGCGGCGCTGGCGAAGTTCGCCCGCCACTCGGCCCGCACCCACGGCTGCGAGGCCCCGCGACTGCCCTGACCTGCCGGCTCGCCGGGCGGGGCCTTCTTACTCCTGCCGGTTCCCCGCCCGTTCCGCCACATGCGGCGGCGGCGCGAGTCCCGCGGGCAGCAGCGGGTCCGGCACCGGCTCGCCCCAAACCGCCGTCAGCGGCAGGTTTCCCGCCCAGAGGCCGAGTTCGGCGTCCGGGCCGGTGCCGTCGTCCGGTGGGCCGGACGCCGTCTTGACCGAGGCCTCCGCCAGGGAGAGGGCGAGCAGGGTGGTCGCGGCGAGTTCCTTGCGGTTGGGGCGGCGGGCGTAGTCCCACTGGCCGGGTGCCGCGTGCTCGGTGAGCAGGCGCAGGCCGCGCAGCTTCTCGTCGGGGTCGGTGACCCGGCGCGGAACCCCGTGGATCATCGCGCTGCGGTAGCTGACGCCGTGTTCGAACACCGAGCGGGCGAGTATCAGCCCGTCGACGTGCGTGACGGTGACACAGACCGGTGTCTCCGGGTCGGCCGCCAGGCTCCGGCTGGCGACCGATCCGTGCAGGAAGAGGTGGGTGTCGTCGCGCCCGTAGACCGTGGGCACGACCATGGGGTGGCCGTCGACGACGACCCCGAGGTGGCAGACGAAGCCCGCGTCGAGGATCGCCTCCAGGTCGGCGCGGGCCAAACTCCCCTGCTCGCGCAGGCGGCGGTGGCGGGTGCGGTCGGTGACGGGCAGGGCGTCGGGGAGCGTGGCGGCGCCCTCGGCGGCGGGCTGTGGCTGCGCATGGTGGTCGTTCATGACGCGCCAACGTACCGAGTGTCCGGGGCCGACACGGACGCGGTGGCCACCGGGGCTGACACGGACGTGGCGGCCACCGGGGCTGCGGCCACCGCGTCCGGTGCGGGTACGGCCACCGGGGCCGCGATCGCGGCGGCGATGGCGAGGACGGCGACGGCGCGCAGGGTCCACTTCAGCATGGTGCTCCGATCTCGGCGCGTGACGGCATGTCACAGCAGGTCAAGTGCTTGCGCCTTGAGCTTCGCCGCCCGGCCGGAGCCTCCGCGTCGTCCGCAGGTAGCGGCCCCCTCCGCCCCACGGGGGAGGCCGGGACGCCGTCGGGCCTTCTCCGCTCAGACGACGATCACCCGACGTCCGCGCGCGTGTCCGGCCCGGCTGTCCGCGTGCGCCACGGCGGCGTCGGCGAGCGTGTACGACTTCTCGACCGGGATGTGCAGCTTCCCTCGCGAGATGAGCCGGGCCGCCTCGGCGAGCGCGTCCGGCACGCTCCCGGCCACGCCGGAGAACCTGACCCCGTGCTCCGGCGCCGAGAGGTCGGCGATGGAGATCACCTTCCGTGGGTCCCCGGTCAGTTCGACGAGCTCGCGGAGCACGCCCGAGCCTGCGAGATCCAGGGCCGCGTCGACCCGGCCCAGCTGCCGCACCCGTTCCACCCAGCCCTCCCCGTACGTCGTGGCGAGGGCGCCGAGGTCGCGCAGGTAGTCCTGGTTCGCGGCCCCGGCCGTGCCGATGACCGTGATGCCGCGCTCGCGGGCGATCTGCAGCACCGCCGACCCGACTCCCCCGGACGCACCGCTGACCAGCAGCGTCTGCCCGGGCCGCACACCGGACTCGCGGATGACGCGCAGCGCGGTCTCCACCACGGAGGGGTACCCGGCCGCCTCTTCGAACGTCAGCCCCTCGGGCATCAGGGCCCACGCCGACAGCACGGCGAACTCGGCGTAGGTGTCCGCACCCTCGCCGAACACGCGGTCGCCGGCCTCGACCCCTTCGACGCCCTCGCCCACCTCGTCCACCACCCCGGCGGCGTCAAGGCCGACCCCGGCGGGCAGCTCGACCGGATGGGCCCCCAGTTTCTGGCCTTCGCGGATGCGCCAGTCGACGGGGTTCACGCCTGCCGCCCTGACGGCGACGCGTATCTGGCCGGGGCCCGCGTGGGGCTCCTCGGCGTCTATGAGGTGCAGGACGTCCGGACCGCCGAACTCGGCGAAGCTCACCTTTTTCATGCCGCGGAACGTAACACTAACCGTTAGGCTTTAACAACGACTCTATGACAATAACGGTTACACCTTTACTCTTGGTAGCGTCAGCGCATGACCGCGCCCGTGCCCGCAGCCACCCCCGCACCGACCGGACGTCGTGAGCGAAAGAAAGCCGCGACCCGCAAGAAGATCGCCGACACCGCCCTGCGGCTCTTCCTGGAACGCGGATACGAGGCGGTGGGCATCCGTGACGTCGCCGCCGAGGCCGATGTCGCCGTGACCACGGTGTTCTCCCACTTCGCCTCGAAAGAGGCCCTGGTGTTCGAGCAGGACGAGGACTTCGAGCAGCGCCTCACCCGGGCGGTCACCGACCGGGCCGCCGAAGAGCCGCTCGTCCCCGCGCTGCGCCGCGAGATCCACGCACTGGTGCGGCACTGCACGGCGGACGGCGCCGCCCCGATCTGGCGCATGATCGACGAGTCGGCCGCCCTGCGGAAGTACGAGGAGTCCATGCGGCTGCGCCACGCGGAGTCGCTGGCGGCGGCCATCGCCGCCGAGCCCGGTCTTTCGCGGACCGCGACGGCCTGCCGGGCGATCGCGAGGTTCGCGATCGACGCCTTCTCGGTGGCCCGTGAGACGGACGACCCGGAGGCCGCGGTGGACGAGATCTTCCGCATGATCGAAGCGGCCTGGGAGGCCACCGGCCCTTCCTGAGAAGCCCGTGGCGTGGCGGGTCCAAGTCGAGGGCGAAGAATCCAACGACTTCCGCCCCGCGACGATGGCGGCCCCCGGGCCCCGCACGGTCTCATGGAGCCCATGGAGCTTCCCCACCACGAGGACGTGTCCCCCGGCACCGGCGCCCTCCCGCCCCGCGCCTGGTACGCGACGTCGGACGCCGCAACCCTCTCCCTCAACGGAACCTGGCGCTTCCGCCTCTCCCCCACGGCCGACGCCGAGGACGACGCGTTCGCCGCCGACGGGTACGACCCCGGCGCCCCGGACGCCTGGGGCGAGATCGCCGTGCCCGGCCACTGGGTGCTGCGGGGCCACGGCGCGCCGCACTACACCAACCAGCTCTACCCGTTCCCCCTGGATCCGCCGCGCGTCCCGACCGAGAACCCGACCGGCGACCACCTGCGCCTCTTCGACCTGCCCGCCGACTGGCCGCGCGACGGCGCCGCCGTCCTCCGCTTCGACGGCGTCGAGTCCTGCGCCCGCGTCTGGCTGAACGGCACCGAGCTCGGCGACTTCAAGGGCTCGCGCCTCCCCCACGAGTTCGCCGTCGGTGAGCTGCTGCGGCCCGGGGGCAACGTCCTCGCGGTCCGCGTCCACCAGTGGTCCGCCGGTTCGTACCTGGAGGACCAGGACCAGTGGTGGCTGCCGGGCATCTTCCGCGACGTGACACTGCTGCACCGGCCCGCGGGCTGCGCCGGTGACTTCTTCGTCCACGCCGGGTACGACCACCGCGCGGGGACGGGCACTCTGCGGGTCGACTCGGAGGTGCAAGGGCGCGTCACCGTCGCCGAGTTGGGCATCGACGTACCGACCGGTGAACAGGTCACCGTCGCCGTGGAGCCGTGGACGGCCGAGACGCCGCGGCTGTACGACGCGACGCTCGCCACGCCCGGCGAGCGGATCCCGCTGCGGGTCGGCTTCCGCACGGTCGCCGTCGAGGACGGCCTCATCAAGGTCAACGGCCGCCCGGTCCTCTTCCGTGGCGTGAACCGCCACGAGTTCCACCCCGAGACGGGCCGCGCGCTCGACCTCGAAACGATGCGCGCCGACGTGCTGTTGATGAAGCGTCACAACATCAACGCCGTGCGCACCAGCCACTATCCGCCGCACCCCGCCTTCCTCGACCTCTGCGACGAGCTGGGCCTGTGGGTCGTCGACGAGTGCGATCTGGAGACCCACGGGTTCCAGGCGGTGGACTGGCGCGGCAACCCGGTCGACGACGACCGCTGGACGCCCGCCCTCCTGGACCGCGCGGCCCGCATGGTCGAGCGCGACAAGAACCACCCCTCGGTGATCCTCTGGTCGCTCGGCAACGAGTGCGGTACGGGCCGCGGTCTGACCGCGATGGCCGAGTGGATCCGCGCGCGGGACGGCAGCCGCCTCCTGCACTACGAGGGCGACGCGTCGTGCCGGGACACCGACGTGTACTCGCGGATGTACGCCGACCACGCCGAGGTCGAGCGCATCGGCCGGGGCGAGGACGAAGGGCCCGAGGAGCGGCGCCGGCTGCCGTTCATCCTCTGCGAGTACGCGCACGCCATGGGCAACGGGCCCGGCGGACTCAGCGAGTACCAGCGGCTGTTCGAGACGTACGACCGGCTGCAGGGCGGCTTCGTCTGGGAGTGGATCGACCACGGCATCGCGCACCCGGCGTACGAGTACGCGTACGGCGGTGACTTCGGCGAGGAACTGCACGACGGCAACTTCGTCTGCGACGGCCTGGTGTTCCCCGACCGGACGCCGTCCCCCGGCCTCGTCGAGTACAAGAAGGTGGTCGAGCCGGTCAGGATCGAGGGCGACGGGCCGTCCGGAGCGGTCGTGATCACCAACCTCCACGACTTCGCCGGCCTCTCCCACCTCGCCTTCACCTGGTCGTACGAGAAGGACGGCACGACCGTCGCGGACGGTGTCCTCGCGGTGCCGCCCGTCGGCCCCGGCGAGCGCACGGAGGTGAAGCTGCCGCCCCCGCCGCCCAGGAACCCGGACGCCGAGACGCAGTGGACGGTGCGGGCGTCGCTCGCCGAGGACACGGCGTGGGCGCCGAAGGGGCACGTGGTGGCGTGGGCGCAGCTGCCCGTCGAGTACGGCATGGTCCTGCCCGTGCCCGGCGGCGCGGCACCGGTGCGCGACGCGGCCGGCCGGCGGATCACCCTCGGCGCCGCGGAGTTCGACGCCCGCACCGGCACGCTCCTCACCTTCCGCGGCCGGGAGGTCAGGGACCTGCGCCTGGACGTGTGGCGGGCCCCCACCGACAACGACAACGGCATGCCGTGGCGGCCGGAGCCGTCGGTGGCCTCCCTCTGGCGCAAGCTGGGCCTGCACCGGATGCGGCACCGCGTCGACTCCGTCGAGACGGCCGGCGAAGCGCTGACCGTCCGCACCCGGGTGGCGCCCGCGGCGAGCGACCTGGCGCTGCGCACGGAGTACCACTGGGCGTCGAACGGCCGCAAGCTGCTGCTGCGGATGTCCGTGACGCCCGAGGGCGACTGGCCCGTGCCGCTGCCCCGGCTCGGCATCCGCTTCGGGCTGCCCGGCGCGCCGGGGCGGGTGCGGTGGTTCGGCGGCGGGCCCGGCGAGGCCTATCCGGACACCGCGGCCGCCTCGCTCATCGGCGTTTGGGAGTCGGACGTCGACGCGATGCAGACGCCGTACGTGCGCCCGCAGGAGAACGGGGCGCGGGCGGCGGTCCGCTGGGCCGAGGTCGGCGGGGTGCGCGTCGAGAGCGACGGCGCCCCCGCGTTCACCGTCCGGCGCTGGACGACGGAACAGCTCGACGCCGCCCGGCACCGCACCGACCTCACGCCCGGCGACACGGTCTGGGTCAACCTCGACATCGCCCGGCACGGCATCGGCACACAGTCGTGCGGCCCCGGTGTCCTGCCGCAGTACGAACTCCGCGCGACACCCCGGCCGTCCTCCCTCAGCTGCGTCTTCTCACTGACGGACGGCTGAGCCCAGGGCGGACTTGGCCGGGCGCCGCCCGGTCACTTGCCGGCCGTCAGCCGTTCCCGCAGGAACTCGACCACCCGCTCGCGCGCGGCGTACGCCGGGTGGCCGGGCTCCTCGCGGACCTCCTCGGTGAGGACGGAGTGCGCGGACTTCGCGAAGCCCGTCTCGTTGCCCGGCGACGAGTCCAGCTCGATGACCTCGAACGCGTCGCCGAAGTGGCGGCGCAGGGTGGCGAAGCGGTCGTGCGGCACCAGCTTGTCCTCGGTGAAGCGAAGACCGAGCGCGCACAGGCCGTCGTTCCTGGTGCGGGCCACCACCGTGTCGAACTCGGCGCGGGACAGCCCCGGGTCGACCCGCCGCCCGGCGCTCACCGGGAGCGGCAGCGAGGGCTGGCTGAGCACGGGCGCCACGACGGAGTCGTCCGTGGCGGCGGCCAGCGCGAAGCCACCCGTGAAGCACATGCCGATGACGCCGACGCCGGGGCCCGGGGTGCGGGACGCGAGGTCGCGGGCGAGGGCGCGGAGGTAGTCCGCGAAGGGCCGCCGCGCGTTGGTGGCGAAGGCGCGGAACTCCGCGGCGACGCAGACTTTGCGGAAGACACCCAGCATGTACGGCGTGGAGATCGGGCGGCCCGGCTCGCCGAACGGGGACGGGATCGCGACGGTGAACCCCTGTTTCACCAGATGCTCGCCGAGGCCCAGGACGCCGGGATGCACGCCGGGGATTTCGGGAACCAGGACGACGCCGGGGCCTGTCCCCTTCTCATAGACATCATGCGTCAGACCGGCTCCCGTGAACGGGGCCGCGTTCCAGCCGGTGAGGTCCGCTGTCGGTTCCGAACCGGGCACGGTGCTCACTCCCTTTCATCTCAAGTGTCCTATGGGTAAGTGGAGTTCATGCCTACAGCACCCATGCGCGGAAACCCAGACCCCACCGGGCCCCCCGTGCCGCCCGGGCCGCCGCCCGAACCACCGCCCGGGCGGCTCGTGGACCGGCTGGGCAGACTCGGGCCCGTCGCCGTGGGGTACGCCGTCTTCCAGGCCCTGGTGAGCCTGCTGCCCGACGGGCTCTTCGGGGACACGGCCCGCTATTCGCTCGCCGTCGTCAGCGGCGTCGGGACGGGGGTCTCCGCCTGGCTGGCCGCCGCGCTGCTGCGGGCCAGGGGCGCGGCGGACGACGGGGCGGACGGCGGCGGCCTGGACGGGGTGCCTGCGCCGCGCCGGCCTCTGACGGGCAGCGCCCCGGGTGCGGCGGAACCGGTGGCCCCGGGGCCGCTGCCGGGGCTCTCCGCCGCCACGTACGCCACGCTCGCCGACCGTCTGACGGTCTTCGACGATCCGCTGCGCGGCCGCCTCGCGGGCTGGCCGCACGCCCTCGACGAGCAGCCGGGACCGGTACGGCCGACCCCCACAGGGACCGCGTACGGACTGCACATCGTCCTCGAACTCGGCATGCCCGACGGGCGGTTGCGCGCCTCCGAGCTCGTGGAGACCCTGTGGCGGCTGCGGCTGCCCGAGGGCGGCTGGGCGGCCCGCTCGCAGGGCGCGGTGGGACGGCCCGAGGTGACCGCGCTCGTCCTCGGCGCGCTCGCGCGTGCGGGCGCCGACCCGCGCCTCCTCGCGACCGAGGCGGAGCGGTGCACCGAGCGGTTCAGCCACGAACTGGAGCCCGCAGGAATCGAGTTGACGCACGTCGTGACGACGGTGCTGCGCGGGCTGCTGCGTGCCGCGCCCGACTCGCCCGCCCTGCCGCTCCTGCGGGACGCGCTCGTCGACGGGGCCGTCACCGATCCGGCGCGCGGGCACCGGCGCTGCTGGGGCTCCCGGCTCACGCCGCCGCGCGGCAGGGCGGTGGCGCGGTCGGCCGTGCACACCGCGCAGGCCGTCGTCGCCCTGGACCGGGCGGCGCGGGTGCTCGGCGAGGACGCGAACGCCCGCGCGACGCGCGAGGAGGGCATCCGCTGGCTGCTCTCCTGCCCCGGGCCCGCGCACGACGGCTGCGACGACCTGGAGAGCGGCCACGAGACGGTGCGCCGCCCCCACCCCGTCGACGCCTCGCGCCACGAGGTGCTGTCCGTGCGGCACTTCTCGGCGGCCTGGGTGGTGCGGGCGCTGCTCACCCCGGGCGCCCCGGCGGTCGCCGCCGACGAGGGCAGGGAGCCGGTCTGGCAGGAGATGCTGTCGGGTTCGGCCGCGTCCGTGTGGCGGCAGCAGGACAACGGGATCTGGACGTGGGACGGGGTCGATCTCGCCCACCCGCTGTGGATGACCTACCAAGGCCTTTCCGCGCTGCGCGCACATGCCGTATGGATGTATCAGCCGGGTGCCTGAGAGCCTGTCTTCGAACCCCCGGCCGGCGCGGGGCGCGCGGACGAGGGGGAGAGTGCATTGGGTGGTCGGCACGTCCACGACGCCACGCGGCTCCTTGCGGAGACGCTGGACCGGTCGACGGGGGACGAGCTGGTGCGGGCCGCCCGCTCGGCCGTCGCCGAACTGGGCTCCCCGCGGCGCCTGTTGCCGCTGATCCGCGAGCTGGCGGCCGGCGCGGGCGACCCCTCGGGATGCGCGCTCCTCTCGTACCGCCACGTCCTCGGCTTCGACAAGCTGCTGCTGATCGACGGCGGCCCGCGCCACATGCTGCGCGCGCACGTGTGGCATCCGGGGCGGGGCACCCGCGAGGACATCCACAACCACCGTTCCCCGCTGGCCTCCTTCGTGGTGCGGGGCGCCCTCGGCATGGAGCTGTACGAGCCGGTGGACCCCGCGGCGGGCGAGGGCATCGCCACGGCCTGGTACCGGGAGTCCCTGACCGGCGAGGAGGGCGACTGGCTCCTGGAGCCGGCGGGCGGCGCGCGGCTGCGGCTCACGCAGACCGCGCAGTACGCGGCGGGAAGCGGCTACGCGCTGCCGCCGCACGTCCTGCACCGGGCGTGGTGCGCCTCGTCGGGGCCCGCGGTCACGCTGTTCCTGGAGACGGGAGCAGGGCGGCGGCGGTACACGGACGTGTTCGCAGGGTCCGGGGAGGAGGGGTCCCACGCGGAGGGAGGCCGGGCGGTGGCGAAGAAGCCCCTGGAGGTGAACGACTATCTGACCGAGCTGTCGGCGCTGGCGGAGCTGCTCGGCTGAGGTACCGACGGGCCGGCGGGTGCGGCTCAGCCGAAGGCCTGGCGGACGATCTCGCGGTTGTAGGCGTCGACGCGGACCGTGCCGAGGTCGGCGGGGGCGAGCCAGCGGTGCTCCTGGTCGGGCAGGGGCAGGGTCACGTCGAAGGTGAGGGGGCGGACCAGGAAGTTGTCCTGCCAGTTCTTCACCTCATGCCCGCGGTAGGTGCTGACGAAGGAGGACTCGCCGACCTTGCGCAGGACCTGGCCGAGCAGGCCCGTCTCTTCCTTGAGCTCTCTGAGGACGCCGTCCCGCGGACTCTCGCCGGGCTCCAGCTTCCCGCACGGTACGCCCCACACGCCGGGCAGGAACCGCTCGGTCTCGCTGCGTCGCACGAGCAGCACACGGCGGCGGAACACCACGACAGCCGCCGCGAGCCGGTTGTCACCGGGATAGTCCATGTCCTCCAAAGTAGCGGGGATCCGGGCACGGTGACAGCCGGTGCGGCGGCCCGCCGGAGGCCGTTCCGCGTTCCCGCTGGTCGGGCCGGACCGGAAGGTAGACGTCCGTCAACCGAGTGCCGTAGACCTGTCCGATTCCTTCAAGACCGGGCGCCCGCCCGCTGCCTACGCTGCCGGGCATGAACAGTACACCGAGCTCACCCACTCCCCGCTTCGACCTGATCGGCCTCGTCGTCTCCGACCTGACCGCGTCGATCGCCTTCTACCGCCGCCTCGGCCTGGAGTTCCCCGCCGGCTCGGAGAGCGCCCCGCACGTCGAGGCGGCGCTCCCCGGCGGTCTGCGGCTCGCCCTCGACACGGAGGACACCATCCGGTCCTTCCACCCGGACTGGCAGCCCCCCGCGAGCGCCGGCCGGATCGGGCTCGCCTTCCACTGCGGCACGCCCGCCGGGGTCGACGCGGTGTACGACGACATGACGGGCGCCGGTCACGCGAGCGGGCTCAAGCCGTTCGACGCGCCCTGGGGCCAGCGGTACGCCGTCGTCCTCGACCCGGACGGCAACGGCGTCGACCTCTTCGCGCCCCTGGGTGAGTAGCCGGCTCAGCGGCAGGCCCGTGAACTCCCTGACGTCCCGGGCGAGATGAGCCTGGTCGGCGAAGCCCGCGACGGCCGCCGCGGCCGCGTACGGCAGCCCCTCGCGGGCCAGCGCGAGCGCCCGCTGGAGGCGCAGCACCCGGGCCAGCGTCTTGGGGCCGTACCCGAACGCGGGCAGGGAACGGCGGTGCAGCAGACGGGCGTTGACGCCCGCGTCCGCCGCGGTCCGGGCGACCGAGTGGCCCGCGCTCAGGGACCTGACGACGTGGGCGAGGAGCGGGTCGGGCGGTCCGACGCGGGCGGCGCGGTCCGTGGCGATCGCCTCCAGGGCGGCCACCGGGTCGGGCGCGGCGTCCACCCGCTCGACGAGGCGGCGCGCCCGCGCGGCGGTCCACAGGTCGGCGAGCTCCACCCGCCGGTCGCGCAGTTCGTGGGCGGGGACGCCGAGGAGGGCGGGGGCGGTGCCGGGGTAGAAGCGGATGCCGACGTACCGTCCCGGCCCGCCGTCGGGGGCGTACGCACGCGTGTCGGGGCCCGCGACGAACAGTCTGCCCTCGGTCCACAGCAGGTCCATGCAGCCGTCGGGCAGCACCGGACGGGCGTCGCCGGGGGCGCCGGTGGCCGTGCGGGTCCACACGACCGCGCCGGGCAGCGCGGACGGCCGCTCCCGGTAGGCCCCCGCGTCCCCGGGGCGGGTCTCCTCGGTCACGTGCGGCACGTACAGAAGGCTACGCCGCTCGCGTGCGGTGCTCCTGCGGGCTGACCCCGTACACCCGCTTGAAGGCGCCGGAGAGCGCGAACGCGCTGCCGTACCCGACGCGGCGGGCTATCGAGCCGATGGTCAGCTCGCTGTCGCGCAGCAGGTCGGCGGCGAGCGCGAGCCGCCAGTTCGTCAGGTACGTCATCGGGGGCTCCCCCACGAGCTCGGTGAACCGCCGGGCCAGCGCGGCCCGCGAGACGCCCGCCTTCGCCGCGAGGCCCGCGATCGTCCAGGGGTGCGCCGGGTCGTCCTGGAGCAGGCGCAGGGCGCGGCCCACGACGGGGTCGCCCATCGCCCGGTACCAGGCGGGCGCCGCCGCCTCGGGGCGGGAGAACCAGGCGCGCAGCGCGGCGATCAGGAGCAGGTCGAGGAGCCGGTCGAGGACGACGTCCTGGGCCGGTTCGTCCTTGTGGAGCTCGTCGGCGAGCAGCGGGCTGAGCGGGCAGTCCCACACCTCGGTGGGGAGCACGAGCAGTGGCGGCAGCGCGTCGAGGAGGCGTCCGGTGATCTCGCCCCGCATCTGGTAGGTGCCGATCAGCAGCTCCACGGAGCTGTCGCGCGACTCGCCCCAGGCGCGCAGGCCGAGGTCGCGGTAGCGCGCGACGGGGGCGCCGTCGAGCGGTACGCACTGCTCCCCGGGCCGGATCTCGGCGAAGGGGGCGGTGGTGGGGTCGCCGGCGCAGGTGTAGTGGTCGGGGCCGCGGGCGATGGCGAGGTCGCCGGGGCCGATGCGCTGGGCGGGCGTTCCGTCGGCGGGCGTGATCCAGGCGGTGCCGCGCACCATGACCATGACGGAGAGGGGCGCCTCGTCCGCGATGCGCACGGACCAGGGCGGGTCGAAGAGCGCGCGCAGCATGAAGGCGCCGCGCGCCCGCGGCCCTTCGAGGAGGCCGGCCAGTACGTCCATGTGGGCAGCGTAGACGCACGCGTATGGGCGTGAGCGGCTCGCCGATGGTCCGCAGGCGGGCGCGGCAGTTGACTGACGTACATGACGACGAACACAACAAACATGACGGTTCTGGTGACGGGTGCGGGCGGGCGGGTGGGCCGCAGGGTGGTGGAGTCGGCGGAGGCGGCGGGCCTCACGGTGCGGGCGGCCTCGCGGTCCGGCGCGGTGCGGTTCGACTGGGCGGACCGGTCGACGTGGGCAGACGCGCTGCGGGGCGCGGACGCCGCGCACCTCGCGTATCTGCCGGACGTGGGGGCGCCCGGCGCGGCCGAGGCGGTCGGCGCGTTCGCGCGGCAGGCGGTCGGCCTCGGCGTACGGCGGCTCACGCTGCTCTCGGCGCGGGGCGAGGACCAGGCGCACGCGACGGAGCAGGCCGTGCGGGACTCGGGCGCCGAGTGGACGGTCGTGCGGGCCAGTTGGTTCGCGCAGAACCTCAGCGAGGGCCCGCTGCTCGACGGGATGCGGGGCGGCGAGCTGGTCTTCCCGGCCGGTGAGGTGCTCGAACCCTTCATCGACACACGGGACATAGCGGATGTGGTGGTGGCCGCGCTGACGGGCGGCGACCGGTGGGCGGGCCGGACCCTCGACCTGACCGGGCCGCGGCTCCTCTCCTTCCGGCAGGCGGTGGCGGAGGTCGCGGCGGCGGCCGGGCGGGAGATCACGTACGTGCCGGTGTCGGCCCGTGAGTACGGGGCGGCTCTCGCCGGGTTCGGGGTGCCGGCCGGGGAAGTGGAGTTCTTGGTCGAGCTGTTCGAGACGAACCTCGACGGCAGGAACGCGAAGCTCTCGGAGGGGGTGCGGGAGGTACTGGGCCGGGAGCCCAGGGACTTCGCCGACTTCGCCCGCGAGTGCGCCGGGGTCTGGGTTTCCAGCCCGTCCGGCGTTTGAGGACGAACTCGGCGAAGCCGGTGATGAACGGCGCCCCCTACTCCGGTGGGGGGTCCCCCGAACCGGGCCGCTTCGCATGCTTCCCCTGCTTCGCCGGCGTCCGCAGGCGCGACGTCACGTCGTCCGGCGGCAGGAAGCGGGACCAGCGTTCGGGGAACTCGGACGGCATCTCGGGGTCGTCGGGGTCGTCGTCGAGTTCCGCGGCCGCCTCGCGCGCGGCAGCCGCGCGGGCCACCACCTCCGCGGCCTGCGCCTCCCTTATGCGGTCGTTGGCGGCGCGCGCCACGGCCGTGGCGACGGACGGCCAGACCCGGTCGATCGCCGCGTTGACCGCGGCGCCGACGAGGACCGCGAACGCCGAGACGCCGATCCACAGCAGCACGGCGACCGGTGCGGCGAGCGAGCCGTAGATGGTGGGGCCCTCCACCGTGCTGGTGAGGTAGATGCGGAGCAGGAAGCTGCCGAGCACCCACATGGCGAGCGCGATCAGCGCGCCCGGCATGTCCTCGACCCACGGCGAACGCACCGGCACCGACACGTGGTACAGCGTCGTCAGGAAGATCACGGAGAGGATGACGACGACGGGCCAGTAGAGGATCTGGACCACCGTCGTGGAGCCCGGCAGGAGTTTCACCACCGCGTCGGGGCCCGCCACCATCAGCGGCAGCGCCACCGAGCCGATGAGCAGCGCCACCAGGAACAGGCCGAAGGCGAGGATGCGGGTCTTGACGATGCCGCGCACACCGTCGAGGCCGTACATCACGGTGATGGTGTCGATGAAGACGTTCACGGCGCGCGAGCCGGACCACAGGGCGAAGAGGAAGCCGATGGAGATGACGTCGGGTCTGCTGACCCGCATCACGTCGTCCAGTATCGGCTCCGCGATCTGGTGGACGCCACGGTCCGACAGGATCGTGCGGGACGCCTCCAGGATGTTGTTCTGGACGCTGGCGATGGTGTCCGCGCCGGTCCACCGGTCGACGTAGGCGAGCAGGCCGATCAGGCTCAGCAGCAACGGCGGGACGGAAAGCAGCGTGAAGAACGCAGCCTCGGCCGCGAGCCCCAGGATGCGGTACTCGATGCACGAGTTGACGGTGTCCTTGAGCAGCAGCCAGGCGGTCCTGCGCTTGGAGACGTTCCGGTAGAGAGCGCGGGCCCGGTACCAGCGGCCCGACGGCCGCCCGGGTGTTTCTTTTGCCTGGTGCACCTCCTTACCGTAGCGGCATGGCAGCCAGCACCCACACAGTGACCAACCAGGCTCCGCCCCTGGTGGGATATGACGTATTCGCGTCCGACCGGGCCCTCGTGGAGGGCGTCGAGCGGCATCTGGATCCGGCGCTCCTCGGCACCGCCCGCGATGAACTCTCCTTGCTCGGCCGTGCGGCGGGTTCCGCCCAGGCGCGGAAGTGGGGAGATCAGGCCAACGACAATCCTCCCGTTCTGCACACGCATGACCGTTACGGGAACCGGATCGACGAGGTCGAGTTCCACCCGGCCTGGCACCGGCTGCTCGGCAAGGCCGTCTCCGCGGGCCTGACCACCGCGTGGACGCGGCCCGGCGGCCATGTGCGGCGGGCTGCGGGGTTCCTGGTGTGGACGCAGGTCGAGGGAGGGCACGGCTGTCCCGTCTCGATGACGCACGCCGCGGTGCCCGCGTTGCGCGCCGACCCGGTGCTCGCCGCCGAGTGGGAGCCGCGCCTCTCCTCGATCGTGTACGACCACGGGCTGCGCCCGGTGTCGGAGAAGGCCGGTGCCCTCTTCGGGATGGGCATGACGGAGAAGCAGGGCGGCAGCGACGTGCGGGCCAACACGACGCGCGCGCAGGCCCTCGCGGAGGACGGGACGTATGCGCTGACGGGCCACAAGTGGTTCTGCTCGGCGCCCATGTCGGACGGGTTCCTGGTGCTCGCGCAGGCGGAGCAGGGGCTGACGTGCTTCCTGGTGCCGCGGGTCCTGGAGGACGGCACGCGGAACCCGTTCGCCATCCAGCGGCTCAAGGACAAACTGGGCAACAGGTCCAACGCGTCGAGCGAGGTGGAGTTCGACGGGACGTGGGCGCGCCGGGTCGGCGACGAGGGGCGCGGGGTGCGCACCATCATCGAGATGGTGGCGGCGACCCGGCTCGACTGCGTGATCGGTTCGGCCGCTCTGATGCGGCAGGCCGTCGCGCAGGCGGTGCATCACGCCACGTACCGGGAGGCGTTCGGCGGCAAGCTCGTCGACAAGCCGCTGATGCGCAACGTACTGGCGGATCTGGCACTGGAGTCGGAGGCGGCCACGACGCTCGCGCTGCGGCTCGCGGCGGCGTACGACGACGGGGGCGAGCAGGAGCAGGCGTTCCTGCGGCTCGCGGTGCCGGCCGCGAAGTACTGGGTGACCAAGCGGTGCACGCCGATGGTGGGCGAGGCCCTGGAATGCCTGGGCGGCAACGGCTACGTGGAGGAGTCGGGCATGCCGCGGCTGCTGCGCGAGGCGCCGCTCAACTCCATCTGGGAGGGCTCGGGGAACGTGCAGGCGCTGGACGTGTTGCGGGCGCTCCAGCGTGAGCCGCTGGCCCTCAACGCGTTCCTCCAGGAGGTCGGTGCGGCGCGCGGCGCCGACCACCGTCTGGACGGGGCGATCAAGGACCTGCTGACCGAACTGGCCGACCTGGACGGCATCGAGGGCCGCGCGCGGCGGCTCGTGGAGCGGATGGCGCTGGTGCTCCAGGGGTCGCTGCTCGTGCGGTACGCGCCTTCGGAGGTCGCCGACGCGTTCTGCGCGTCACGGCTCGGCGGGGACTGGGGCGCGGCGTTCGGCACGCTGCCGCACAGCCTCGATCTGGCCACGGTGGTGGAGAGGGCCGCACCCGGGGTCTGACACAGGGGTGGCGCCGCGCCGACACGGCACCACCCCCGTCATTCAGGCCCCTTGAGGAGCGTGAACACCGCACGGGCGGTGTGGTGTACAGATTCGGGCACCGGCCGGGTGTCGGCCAGGGTTGCAGGAGGTTGCAACCGGCCGCGCCGTCCGGGGGTCCGGCACGCCGATGCGGCCCCCGGGGGTGCCCGCAGGGGGCACGATGGATGCCTGCCGCTCCGCACTGGTCTGGCCGGAAAGGACCCAGTGGTCATGAACGCCCCGTCGACGATCGATCTCGCGCGGATATCCGCCATGGACCTCACGCACGCCGCGCACCTCCTGAAGGGTGTGCGCGACGCCACGCTCTCCGGGCAGCGGCCGCGGGTGCTGCCGCGCCCGGTGATCGGCGACTCGTGGGGGCGGATGCTGCACGGCGGTGTCGACCCCGACCGCGACATCCGGTCCCGGCTGCTGACCGAGGAGGAGCTGGAGGAGCGCCGCAGGACGTCGCCGCTCCTGGAGATCCTGCCCGTCCTGCGCAACGCCCTGGTCTCCGTGGCCGACGCCGCGCAGCACATCATGATCGTGTGCGACGCGGAAGGCCGGGTGCTGTGGCGCGAGGGCAGCGCCGCGGTGCTGCGCCAGGCGGACACGCACGGCCTGGAACCGGGCGCGGACTGGGGCGAGAGCGTCGTCGGCACGAACGGCATCGGGACTCCGCTGGTGGTGCGCCGCCCCGTGCAGGTGTTCTCCGCCGAGCACTTCGTGCAGACCCACCACCCGTGGACGTGCGCGGGCGCCCCGGTGACCGATCCGCGCGACGGCAGGCTGCTCGGCGTGGTCGACGTGAGCGGCCCGCTGCGGACCATCCATCCGGCGACCCTCTCGCTGGTCGACTCGGTGGCCAAGCTCGCCGAGGCCCGGCTGCGGGAGCGGCACGTGACGGCGCTCGACCGGCTGCGCGCGGTGGCGGCCCCGGTCCTCGCCCGGCTCGACGGGCGGGCGGTGGCGGTGGACACGCACGGCTGGACCGCCGCGGTGACGGGCATGCCGCCGGCGGACCGCCTCGCCCTCCCCAAGTCCTTCGGGGCGGGCCGCACCTGGCTGCCGTCGCTGGGTTCCTGTCTGGTGGAGCCGCTGCCCGGCGGCTGGCTGCTGCGGGCGGAGGACCCCGGTGACGCGCCCCGGCCGGTCGCCGCGACGCGGCTCGTCCTGGACGTGAGCAGTCCGCGCCGCTGGACGCTGTCGGTGCTCGGCGGCGCCCACGACTGGACGCACGAGCTGAGCCCGCGCCACGCCGAACTCCTCTTCCTGCTCTGCACGTACCGCACGGGGCGCACCGCTTCGGGCCTCGCCGAGGACATGTTCGGCGACCCGGCGCGCACGGTGACGGTCCGCGCCGAGCTGTCGCGCGTGCGGCGCTACCTGGGCGGTCTGCTCGCCCACCGGCCCTACCGCTTCCACGAGGACATCGATGTCGACGTGGTCATGCCGGACAGCCCGGCGGATCTGCTGCCCCACTCGACGGCGCCGGCGGTCCGCGCGGCGAGACGGGTCGCGGAGCCTTGAGCGGCCATGATTCTCTGTGCCGCATGAGCATCACAGTCACCACCTGGTCCCTCGAGCAGACGTCACCCACCGACCTGCTCCCGGCCGCCGCACCCGACGGCGACGTACGGATCGTGCGGGCCGAAGTCCCCTCGCCCGAGTTCAGCCGGTTCCTCTACGCGTCCGTCGGCGGGGACATCCACTGGTCGGACCGGCTCTCCCTCACCTACGCGGAGTGGCAGAAGCTGCTGGAGCGGCCGGGCGTGGAGACCTGGGTCGCGTACGAGAAGGGGACGCCCGCCGGGTACGTGGAGCTGGCGGCGCGCGGTGAGAACGGGGACGCGGCGGAGGGCGTCGTCGAGATCGTGTACTTCGGGCTGCTGCCCGCCTTCCGTGGGCGCCGCATCGGCGGGCACCTCCTGTCGTACGCCGTGGCGCGCGCCTGGGACCTGGCCGAGCGGTGGCCGGGGCTCGCGCCGACCGAGCGGGTCTGGCTGCACACCTGCTCCAAGGACGGTGAGCACGCCATGGACAACTACCGGCGGCGCGGCTTCAAGCTCTTCGACACCAAGGTCGAGCAGGAGTCGGAGGCGCCGTCCCCGGGGCCCTGGCCGGGAGCGCACCGCGCCTGAACCCCCCGGGGCGGCCCCCGGCTCAGCAGTGACCCACGACACCCTTGTCCACGATGCGGGACAAGGGTGTCCGCATTTTGGATAATGCTGGACTGGGCCGAAAGTCCCGTGACACGCTTCCGGCATGGATCGCACTGGAAACGCCTTGGTGAGTCGACGTCACGTCGACCTCGGCCGCATGTCCAGCGCCATGTGTCCGGCTTGCTGATCAGCTCAGCACCGCCGCACATCTGATCACCGATCCCCCCTGACTCCCTCCCTGCGCAGCGCCGCGCGCACATCTCGTCATGTGCCCATCCCCGCAGGTCAGAGCCGCATTTTTCCGCTGCCCGAAGGACGTACCCCGATGCCCACCACGCCAGAGAAGCCCGCCCCAGCCACGCCCCGCCGCAAGGCGAGCCGTCACCGCGGCGAGGGCCAGTGGGCCGCAGGTCACTTCACGCCGCTCAACGGGAACGAGCAGTTCAAGAAGGACGACGACGGTCTCAATGTGCGGACACGTATTGAGACGATCTATTCGAAGCGTGGATTCGACTCCATCGACCCGAATGATCTCCGTGGCCGGATGCGCTGGTGGGGGCTCTACACCCAGCGCAAGCCCGGGATCGACGGCGGCAAGACCGCGATCCTGGAGCCGGAGGAGCTGGACGACGAGTACTTCATGCTCCGGGTGCGCGTCGACGGCGGCCGGCTGACCACCGAGCAGCTGCGCGTCATCGGCGAGGTCTCGCAGGAGTTCGCGCGCGGCACCGCCGACCTCACCGACCGGCAGAACATCCAGTACCACTGGATCCGCATCGAGGACGTCCCCGAGATCTGGCGGCGGCTCGAAGCCGTCGGGCTCTCCACCACCGAGGCCTGCGGTGACACGCCCCGCGTCATCCTCGGCTCCCCCGTGGCGGGCGTCGCCGAGAACGAGATCATCGACGGCTCCCCCGCCATCGACGAGATCCAGCGCCGCTTCATCGGCAACCCCGACTTCTCGAACCTGCCGCGCAAGTTCAAGACCGCGATCTCCGGCTCGCCGCAGCTCGACGTGGCGCACGAGATCAACGACGTCGCCTTCGTCGGCGTCCACCACCCCGAGCACGGCCCCGGCTTCGACCTGTGGGTCGGCGGCGGCCTCTCCACCAACCCCAAGCTCGGCGTGCGGCTCGGCACGTGGGTGCCGCTCGACGAGGTGCCGGACGTGTTCGGCGGCGTCATCGGCATCTTCCGCGACTACGGCTACCGGCGCCTGCGCAACCGTGCCCGGCTGAAGTTCCTCGTCGCCGACTGGGGCCCGGAGAAGTTCCGGCAGATCCTCGAGGACGAGTACCTGCAGCGGAAGCTGGTCGACGGGCCCGCCCCCGAGCAGCCCGCCGGCACCTGGCGCGACCACCTCGGCGTCCACCGCCAGAAGGACGGACGCTTCTACGTCGGCTTCGCCCCGCGCGTCGGACGCGTGGACGGCACGACCCTGACGAAGATCGCCGAGGTCGCCGAGGCGCACGGCTCCGGCCGCCTGCGCACCACCGCCGAGCAGAAGATGATCGTGCTCGACGTCGAGCAGGAGCAGGTGGACTCGCTCGTCTCCGCGCTCGAAGCCCTCGACCTGCGCGTCAACGCCTCACCCTTCCGGCGCGGCACGATGGCCTGCACCGGCATCGAGTTCTGCAAGCTCGCCATCGTCGAGACCAAGGCGCGCGGCGCCTCGCTCATCGACGAACTGGAGCGCCGCATCCCGGAGTTCGACGAGCCGATCACCATCAACATCAACGGCTGCCCGAACGCCTGCGCCCGCATCCAGGTCGCCGACATCGGCCTCAAGGGCCAGCTCATGCTCGACGCCGACGGCAACCAGGTCGAGGGCTACCAGGTGCACCTGGGCGGCGCGCTCGGCCTGGACGCCGGCTTCGGCCGCAAGGTCCGCGGCCTGAAGGTCACCGCGGCCGAGCTGCCCGACTACATCGAGCGGGTCCTCGGGCACTTCCAGGCGGAGCGCGAGGACGGCGAGCGGTTCGCCACCTGGGCCTCGCGCGCGTCCGAGGAGGCCCTCAAGTGAGCGAGCGAGCCGCCCCGTTCCACTGCCCCTACTGCGGTGACGAGGACCTGCGCCCGAACGAGACCGGGCACGGCGCATGGGAATGCGCGGCGTGCAATCGGGCCTTTCAGCTGAAGTTCCTCGGGCTGCTCGCCCGGGGCGTTCAGCACACCAGCGGTGGAGAGGACCGGATATGACGACCGCTCAGGACCAACAGCGGCGCACCGACGACGAGTTGAAGGCGCTCGCCGAGCAGGCCGGGCGCGACCTGGAGGACGCCTCCGCCCTGGAGATCCTCCAGTGGGCCGCCGACACGTTCGGCGCGCGGTTCTGCGTCACCTCGTCGATGGAGGACGCGGTCGTCGCCCATCTCGCCTCGCGGGCCAGGCCCGGCGTCGACCTCGTGTTCCTGGACACCGGCTACCACTTCCCCGAGACCATCGGCACGCGCGACGCCGTCGAGGCCGTGATGGACGTCAACGTCATCACCCTGACGCCCCGGCAGACCGTCGCCGAGCAGGACGCCGAGTACGGTCCCAGGCTCCACGACCGCGACCCCGACCTGTGCTGCAAGCTGCGCAAGGTGCGGCCGCTCGAGGAGGGGCTCGCGGGGTATGCCGCCTGGGCCACCGGCCTGCGCCGCGACGAGTCGCCGACCCGGGCGAACACCCCGGTCGTCGGCTGGGACGAGAAGCGCCGCAAGGTCAAGATCTCGCCGATCGCCCGCTGGACCCAGGACGACGTCGACGCGTACGTCACCGAGCACGGCGTCCTCACCAACCCGCTCCTGATGGACGGCTACGGCTCGGTGGGCTGCGCCCCCTGCACCCGCCGCCTCCTGGAGGGCGAGGACGCGCGGGCAGGCCGCTGGGCCGGGAACGCCAAGACCGAGTGCGGGATCCACGGATGACCGCCCCTCAGACCCAGCAGCAACAGACCCGGGAGAACCACGTGACGACCGGAGCCACCGTCTGGCTCACCGGCCTGCCCAGCGCCGGCAAGACCACCATCGCGTACGAACTGGCGGGCCGCCTGCGCGAGGAGGGCCGCCGCGTCGAGGTGCTCGACGGCGACGAGATCCGTGAGTTCCTCTCGGCGGGCCTCGGCTTCAGCCGCGAGGACCGGCACACCAACGTGCAGCGCATCGGCTTCGTCGCCGAACTGCTCGCCCGCAACGGCGTGCTGGCGCTCGTGCCGGTGATCGCGCCGTTCGCGGACAGCCGCGAGGCGGTGCGCAAGCGCCACCAGGTGAACGGCACCGCGTACGTCGAGGTGCATGTCGCGACGCCGGTCGAGGTGTGCTCCGTACGGGATGTGAAGGGCCTGTACGCGAAGCAGGCGAAGGGCGAACTCTCCGGGCTCACCGGGGTCGACGACCCGTACGAGGAGCCCGAATCGCCCGACCTGCGCATCGACTCGCAGAACCAGACCGTGCAGGAGTCAGCGGCGGCTCTCCACGCGCTGCTCACCGAGAGGGGTCTCGCATGACGACCGTCGCCACAGTGACCGACGAGGGCACCGACAGCCCCTACGCGCTCAGCCACCTGGACGCCCTGGAGTCCGAGGCGGTGCACATCTTCCGCGAGGTGGCGGGCGAGTTCGAGCGGCCGGTGATCCTCTTCTCCGGCGGCAAGGACTCCATCGTCATGCTGCACCTGGCGCTGAAGGCGTTCGCCCCGGCGGCGGTGCCCTTCTCGCTGCTGCACGTCGACACGGGACACAACTTCCCCGAGGTCATCGAGTACCGCGACCGGGTGGTCGCCGAGCACGGGCTGCGGCTGCACGTCGCGTCCGTACAGGAGTACATCGACGCCGGAAAGCTGCGGGAGCGCCCCGACGGGACGCGCAACCCGCTGCAGACCGTGCCGCTCACCGAGAAGATCCAGAGCGAGAAGTTCGACGCGGTCTTCGGCGGCGGGCGCCGCGACGAGGAGAAGGCGCGCGCCAAGGAGCGGGTGTTCTCGCTGCGCGACGAGTTCTCGCAGTGGGACCCGCGCCGCCAGCGCCCCGAGCTGTGGCAGCTCTACAACGGCCGGCACGCGCCGGGCGAACACGTCCGCGTCTTCCCGCTCTCCAACTGGACCGAGCTGGACGTGTGGCAGTACATCGCCCGCGAGGAGATCGAGCTCCCGCAGATCTACTTCGCGCACGAGCGGGACGTCTTCAAGCGCTCCGGGATGTGGCTGACCGCCGGCGAGTGGGGCGGCCCCAAGGAGGGCGAGACGGTCGAGCGGCGGCTGGTCCGCTACCGCACGGTGGGCGACATGTCCTGCACCGGAGCCGTCGACTCCGACGCGACGACGCTGGACGCCGTCATCACCGAGATCGCCGCGTCCCGCCTCACCGAGCGCGGCGCGACGAGGGCCGACGACAAGCTCTCCGAGGCCGCGATGGAAGACCGCAAGCGCGAGGGGTACTTCTAACCATGAGCAACAGCACCACTGAGCCGGTACAGCCGCTCTCCACCGAGCAGCTGTCGGCCACCACCCTCCTGCGGTTCGCCACCGCCGGCTCCGTCGACGACGGCAAGTCCACCCTGGTGGGCCGCCTGCTCCACGACTCCAAGTCGGTCCTCACCGACCAGCTGGAGGCCGTCGAGCGCGTCTCGGCGAGCCGCGGCGCCGACGCCCCCGACCTGGCGCTGCTCACCGACGGCCTGCGGGCCGAGCGCGAGCAGGGCATCACCATCGACGTCGCCTACCGCTACTTCGCCACGGCCCGGCGCCGGTTCATCCTCGCCGACACCCCCGGGCACGTGCAGTACACCCGGAACATGGTCACCGGCGCGTCCACGGCCGACCTCGCCGTGGTCCTCGTCGACGCCCGCAACGGCGTCATCGAGCAGACCCGCCGCCACGCCGCGGTCGCCGCGCTGCTGCGGGTCCCGCACGTCGTCCTCGCCGTCAACAAGATGGACCTCGTCGCGTACGACGAGGCCGTCTTCGCGCGGATCGCCGAGGAGTTCACCGCGTACGCCGGCGAGCTGGGCGTCCCAGAGATCACCGCGATCCCGATCTCCGCGCTGGCCGGTGACAATGTCGTCGAGCCGTCCTCGAACATGGACTGGTACGGCGGCCCCACGGTCCTCGAGCACCTGGAGACGGTCCCGGTCAGCCACGACCTGACCACCTGCCACGCGCGCCTCCCCGTCCAGTACGTGATCCGCCCGCAGACCGCCGAGCATCCCGACTACCGCGGCTACGCGGGACAGATCGCGGCCGGCGCCTTCCGCGTCGGCGAGTCCGTGACGGTGCTCCCGTCGGGCCGCACCTCGAAGGTCACCGGGATCGACCTGCTGGGCAAGGCGGTGGACGTGGCGTGGACGCCGCAGTCCGTCACCCTGCTCCTCGAGGACGACATCGACATCTCGCGCGGCGACCTGATCGTGCCGAGCAGCGACACCCCGCCGACCACGCAGGACATCGAGGCGACGGTCTGCCACGTCGCGGACACCGCGCTCACCGTCGGCCAGCGGGTGCTGCTCAAGCACACCACCCGCACGGTCAAGGCGATCGTGAAGGAGATCCCGTCGCGGCTCACCCTCGACGACCTCTCCCAGCACCCCGAGCCCGGGCAGCTCGTCGCCAACGACATCGGCCGCGTGAAGGTGCGTACCGCAGAGCCGCTCGCCCTCGACGCGTACGCCGACTCGCGCCGCACCGGTTCGTTCCTGCTCATCGACCCGGCGGACGGCACGACGCTCGCCGCGGGCATGGCGGGCGACGCGTTCGCCGCGCCCACCGACGCCGTGGCGGAGACCGGCTCCGCCACCGCCGACGACGAGGGCTGGGACTTCTGACCATGACCTACGTCGACGTGTTCGCGACGTTCGCGAAGGAGGGCGGCCGCATCGGCAGCGGCGCCCTCGGCAGCGGGCAGGGCGGGGTGGCGCGATGTGCGGCGTGACGCCCCCGGCGGGCCTCGCGCACGCGCTCCGCGTGCGCGCCCACGCCCGCCCCTGCCGCACCGGCGCCCCCGTACGAAGACGAAGACCTGCCGACCACCCGGCCACGACCTGACGGCGTGAGACCGGGCCAACGAGAGGACCACCTCCCGTGCCTGCACCACGCACCCGCCTCGCCGCCCTCGCGGCACTGCCCCTCCTTGCCCTGGCGCTCGGCGCCTGCGGCTACGGCTCCGAGGCGTCCGACGCCGACGAGAAGTCCAAGGTCGTCGAGGGCGCCGAGAAGATCGACGGCCTGGACAGCGTGAAGATCGGGTACTTCCCGAACCTGACCCACGCCACCGCCCTCGTCGGCAGCCAGGAGGGCCTGTTCCAGAAGGAGCTCGGCGGCACGGAGGCGAAGTACTCGCACTTCAACGCGGGCCCTTCCGAGATCGAGGCGCTCAACGCGGGCTCCATCGACATCGGCTGGATCGGCCCGTCGCCCGCCATCAACGGCTACACCAAGTCGCAGGGCAAGAACCTGCGGATCATCGGCGGTTCCGCCTCCGGCGGCGTGAAGCTCGTGGTGAACCCCGGGAAGATCAAGTCCCTGGACGACGTCAAGGGCAAGAAGATCGCGACGCCGCAGCTCGGCAACACCCAGGACGTCGCCTTCCTCAACTGGATCGCCGAGCGGGGCTGGAAGGTCGACGCGGAGAGCGGCAAGGGCGACGTGTCGGTCGTCCGCACCGACAACAAGATCACCCCGGACGCCTACAAGTCCGGTTCCGTGGACGGCGCCTGGGTGCCGGAGCCGACCGCCTCCAAGCTGGTCGCCGAGGGCGGCAAGGTCCTGCTGGACGAGGCCGACCTGTGGCCGGACAAGAAGTTCGTGATCACGAACATCATCGTGCGGCAGGAGTTCCTGAAGGAGCACCCGAAGGTCGTCGAGGCCGTGCTGCGCGGCGCCGTGAAGACCAACGCGTGGATCGAGAAGAACCCGGAGAAGGCCAAGGCCGCCGCGAACGCCCGGCTGAAGGCGGACTCCGGCAAGGCGCTGCCCGCCGAGGTCCTCGACCCGGCGTGGAAGTCGATCGAGACGACCAACGACCCGCTGGCCGCCACCCTCGACGCGGAGGCGGACCACGCCGTCAAGGCCGGTCTCCTGGAGAAGCCCGACCTCAAGGGCATCTACGACCTCGGCCCGCTGAACAAGGTTCTCAAGGCCGCGGGCGAGTCCCCGGTCGACGACGCCGGTCTCGGCGTCAAGTAGCCCCGGACCACGACCCGTTCCCAGGAGGTGACGACCATGGCAACCACCCTCGCCAAGGCCGCGGAGGACACCCGCACCACGGCCGGACAAGCCGCGCGGATCGAGCACGTCTCGAAGTCCTTCGACGGTGCCGCCGGACCCCAGCTGGTCCTGGACGACATCACGCTCGATGTCGCGCCGGGCGAGTTCGTCACCCTCCTGGGAGCCTCCGGCTGCGGCAAGTCGACCCTGCTCAACCTGGTCGCCGGGCTCGACGAGCCGTCCGCGGGCACCATCGCGACGGACGGCCGCCCGGCCCTGATGTTCCAGGAGCACGCCCTCTTCCCGTGGCTGACCGCGGGCAAGAACATCGAGCTCGCCCTGAAGCTGCGCGGCGTGCCGAAGACCGAGCGCCGCCCGAAGGCCGAGGAGCTCCTCGAACTGGTCCGGCTCAAGGGCGCGTACGGCAAGCGGGTGCACGAGCTGTCCGGCGGCATGCGCCAGCGCGTGGCGCTCGCCCGGGCGCTGGCCCAGGACAGCCGGCTGCTGCTGATGGACGAGCCGTTCGCGGCACTGGACGCCATCACGCGCGACGTGCTGCACGACGAGCTGACCCGCATCTGGCGCGAGACGAACGTCTCCGTCCTCTTCGTCACGCACAACGTCCGCGAGGCCGTGCGGCTCGCCCAGCGCGTCGTGCTCCTCTCGTCGCGTCCCGGCCGGGTGGCGCACGAGTGGCGGGTCGGCATCGAGCACCCGCGCCGCATCGAGGACACCGCCGTGGCGGAACTGTCCGTCGAGATCACCGAACAACTGCGTGGGGAGATCCGCCGCCATGGCCAGCACTGAGACGACAGGACCGGTCAAGGAAGCCGAGGACGGCCAGGACCTCGCCGGCCTGGAGGCGGGCCTCGACGCGCTGGAGACGAAGGCGGGCCCCACCCGCACGCCGGTGCGGCAGGTCCTCGTCCAGAAGGTGCTGCCGCCGCTCACCGCCGTGATCCTCGTCCTGCTCGTGTGGCAGGCGCTGGTCTCCTTCAAGATCGTCGACGATCCGACGAAGCTGCCCTCGCCGTCCGCGGTGTGGGACGAGGTGACCGACGCGTGGCTGCAGGGCACACTGCTCGACTACATCTGGACCTCCGTCTCGCGCGGTCTGCTCGGCTTCCTGCTCGCCCTCGCGATCGGCACGCCGCTCGGCCTGATCGTCGCGCGGGTACGGTTCATCCGCGCCGCGATCGGCCCGATCCTCTCCGGTCTGCAGTCACTTCCGTCGGTGGCGTGGGTGCCGCCCGCGGTGCTGTGGCTCGGCCTGAACAACTCGATGATGTACGCGGTGATCCTGCTCGGCGCGGTCCCCTCCATCGCCAACGGCCTGGTGTCGGGCGTCGACCAGGTGCCGCCGCTGTTCCTGCGCGCGGGCCGCACGCTCGGCGCGACGGGTCTGCGCCACACCTGGCACATCGTGCTCCCCGCGGCGCTGCCCGGCTATCTCGCGGGGCTGAAGCAGGGCTGGGCGTTCTCCTGGCGTTCGCTGATGGCCGCGGAGATCATCGCGTCCTCGCCGGAGCTGGGCGTCGGTCTCGGCCAGCTCCTGGAGAACGGCCGCAACGCCAGCTCCATGCCCATGATCTTCCTCGCCATCCTGCTCATCCTGATCGTGGGCATCGCCATCGACCTGCTGATCTTCAGCCCGCTGGAGCGGCGCGTCCTGCGCAGCCGCGGCCTCCTCGTGAGGAGCTGAGTCCCGTGCACCGTCCCGTCCGCCCCGTCCTTCTCGTCGTCGCCCACGGCAGCCGCGACCCGCGGCACGCCGCGACCGTGCACGCGCTGGTGCGCCGGGTGCGGTCGCTGCGCCCCGGGCTGCGCGTGGAGACGGCCTTCCTCGACTTCAACACCCCTTCCGTCCCCGGGGTGCTGGAGCGGCTCGCGGCCGAGGGCGTGCGCGACGTCGTGGCGCTCCCGCTCCTCCTGACGCGGGCGTTCCACGCCAAGGCGGACATCCCCGCGGTGCTGCGCGAGGCACCGCCGGTGCTGCGCGTCCGGCAGGCGGCGGTGCTCGGCCCGTCCCCGCTGCTCCTGGCCGCCCTGGAACAGCGGTTGTACGAGGCGGGGCTCGACCCCGCCGACAGGTCCTCGACCGGGGTCGTACTGGCCTCGGCGGGGTCATCGGACCCGGAGGCGATCGCAGTGATCGCTGAAATCGCGCGGGAGTGGCGGCACACCGGTTGGTGCGCCGTGCGGCCTGCGTTCGCCTCCGCATCTCTGCCGCGCACGGAGGACGCCGTGCGCGAGCTGCGGGCCGTGGCCGGGGTGCGGCGGGTGGCCGTCGCCCCCTACGTCCTGGCCCCCGGCTTCCTGCCGGACCGCATCGCGCGGGGCTCGGCCGACGCCGACGTCCTGGCCGACGTCCTCGGACCGGCGCCGGCGGTCGCCCGGCTCCTGGTGCGGCGCTACGACGAGGCCTATGCGCCTGGCACCTGCCAGGTTGCGCCCCTGGCGCGGACTCCCGCACTGGCCTAGCTTGTGGGTTCATGACCCCGAGCCGATCCCGCACCCTGTGGCTGCGCACCGAACCGCTGCACGCGGTGGTCTATTTCGAGGACCGCTGCCAGGGCCTCGGCAGGGCCGTGGGCCTCAAGGGCTTCTGGATGGGGTACTTCGCGGCCCGCACCGCGCCGATGGGCCGGGTCGGGCCGGGAGTGGCCGCCGCGGCACTCGGTGTCTTCGCCCCCGGCATGGTGGCGCGCTCACTGCCGTCGGCCTGGGAGTACGCGTCACCGGACCGCGTCATCGAGGAGCGGGCCCGCCTCACCGCTGCCGCCCTGCGCCAACTGGTGCCGTTCGCCGACGCGCTGGCGGACGCGGTCAACGGCCCCCTGATGGCCATGGTCGAGGACGCGCCGTCGCTCGCCCGCCCGCTGTTCGCCGCCAACCGCGACCTGGCACACCGCTCCGACCCGGTCGAGCGGCTCTGGCAACTGGTCACCTGCGTACGCGAGTTCCGTGGCGACGCACATGTCGCGGTCCTCGCCGACCACGGCCTGGACGCCCGCGAGAGCCTCGTCCTGGCCGCCGCGACGGACCGCGTGGACCCGGCCGGCATCCGGCAGGACCGGGGCTGGTCCGAGGAGGAGTGGGCGGCGTCCGTCGACCGGATGCGCGGCCTCGGCCTGCTCGACGCGACGGGCCGGGTGACGGAACGCGGCGTGACGGAGCGGGAGTTGATCGAGGACGACACGGACCGCCTCGCGGCACGCCTGCTGCGCCCGCTGCCCCACGGCGAGACGGAGGCGCTGCTCGCCGCGCTGGAACCGGCGGCCCGCCATATCCTGGACTCGGACGTCCTGCCGTTCCCGAACCCCATCGGACTGCCGCGGGCGGTGGGCTGAGCGTCCCGCGCGAATCCGTTTGCACCCCCGCACCGGGCGCCCTACCGTCACGCGGATGACACCCGAACTGCGGTCCGAACGCCTTTCCCTCTCCCCCTACGCCGCCTCCGACGAGGCGGACTTCGTGGCCCTGTTCCAGGACGAGGCGGTGGGGCGCTGGTTCGGGGACGGGATGCAGAGCGAGGCGGCGGACCGGGAGCTGTTCGGGCGGATCTTCAGCCGTGTGTACGCGGAGAGGCTCTTTTCCGTGTGGGCGGTCCGGTACGAGGGGCGTTACGCCGGCCACGCCGAGATCAAGCCCTCGCCGGAGGCCTGGCTCGACGGCCACGAGATCGTCTACGGCCTGACCCGGGAGAGCTGGGGCCTCGGCCTCGGCACCGAGCTGGCGCGGCTCCTCACCTCGTACGGGCACGAGACTTTGGGCCTGTCCGAGGTCCACGCCACCGTCGACTCGGAGAACGCCCCTTCCCTCGCCCTCCTCGAACGCCTCGGCTACACACGGACCCGCACGGTCGCCGAGGAGTCCGGCACGCTCACCGTCCAGCTGACGTCGCGGCGCTCCGAGGGCTGAATCCGCCGAAGAGCCGGGCCACTTCAGCCGCCGTCGACCTCCCGCGCCAGCTCCGCGACCGTCATGGATCCCGCGGGCCGCCGCTCGCGGGCGAATGTGTTCGCCACCCGTTGGAGGGCGTCGTTCACCGGCGTCGGCACCCCGTGCCGCCGGCCGAGCAGGGCTATCTCGCCGTTGAGGTAGTCGGCCTCGATGCTGCCCGTGCCGCGGTCGAGGCTCTGCCAGGAGGAGCCGCCGCCGCGCGGGGAGCCGTCGAAGGGGTCGAAGCGGACGCGGTCGGCGCGGGCCCTGCGCTGCTCTTCGTCGTCCACCCAGGCGATCCCGGCCGCGGTGAGCGCGGCCTCGCCCTCGGCGCGGGCCCTGGCGTACAGGCTCCTGGCCTCGTCGCCGGTGATCGGTCCGGTGACCGCCTCGACGGAGTTGGCCAGGTTGGCGAGCAGCTTCGCGTACTTCCAGCGCATCACGTCCGCGACGACGGGCGCGAGGATCCGCGACTTCTCCAGGTCTTCGGCGATCCGCCGGACGGTGTCGTCCGTACCGGCCGGGTAGCGGCCGATGTGGAGCATGCCCGAGTGGGGGCTGCCTGCGGCAAGGACCACGCCTGGTTCGGTGTGGGAGGCGGGCATCCAGACGCATACGCCGTACACGTGCCGGAAGCGGCGCAGGGCGATGCGCTCGCTCTCCACGCCGTTCTGCGCGCAGACCAGGGGGAGCCTTTCGGCCGCCGTACCGCCGCCGGCCACCGGGCGTCCGCCCCAGGTGTCGAGGGCGGCCGTGGCGTCCTGGGTCTTCACGGCGAGGAAGAGTATGTCGTCGGGCCGCAACTCGCCCAGCTCAGTGGGGTGTTCCGTCACCGGCAGCCGATGCGTCCGTATCCCCTCGGGCGTCCTGAGGCGCAGTCCGCCGTCCCGCAGTGCCGCGGCGTGGGCGCCCCGCGCAACGAGCACCACCTCGTGTCCGGCCTCGGCGAGCCGCCCGCCCACGGTGCCGCCGACCGCTCCCGCTCCGATGATGATGTAGCGCATGGGCGTCCTCACTCCTCGCTGAACGGTGTCGCCTGATGGAACCAGAGCTGCCAGTTGCCGCCGGTGCGTCGCCACAGTGAACTGCGGTGCGCGCGGCGGCCGTTGCTGTCCGTGTCGAACGTCAGATGCACCAGGTCGTCGGCGAGCTGGACGCCCCGCATGTGAGAGGTGGTGACGAGGCGGGTGCCGGGTTCCCCGCTCGCCGTGAGGACGCGCACGATCGAGGCGCGGTCCCAGCGCGTGCCGGAGGCGCCGAACTCGGTGAACTCCGGGTGCAGAAGATCTCCGAAGAGTTCGGGCGAGGCGCGCACCTCGGGGTCGAGGAGACGCAGCTCTCCGTCGATGGCAGCCTCTACGGCGGGGGTGCGCTCAGCCACGGGTCATCTCCACGAGTTGCGTGACGGTGTTCCAGTTGCGGGTGGTGGCGATGACCCCCTTGTTCAGGGCGGGCCTCGCCAGCTGTTCACCGAGTTTGGAACGGCCGAGGCCCTCGGGAGCGTACAGGTAGAGGGCGCGGTCGCCGAGCCTGAACTCCTCGGGGAGGAAGGAGGCTTGGTCGATGGTCGCGAAGCGTTCCCCGTCGACGGGTGCGGAGAAGTAGGTGACGTGCAGCTGCTTGGGCTGGAGGTCGGCCGCGGGGAACGGGCAGGCGTCGGCCACCGCCTTGAGGTACGCGCTGTCGCGCACGAGGACGTCGACGGCGAAGCCGAAGCGCTCCTCGATCGCCGCCCGCACCTCGGCCGCCAGGGACTCCTCGTCGCCGTGGTCCGCGGTGAAGACCGCGTTGCCGCTCTGCAGATAGGTCCGTACGCCGCCGTGGCCGATCCCTTCCAGGAGCGCCCGCAGTTCGGCCATCGGCACCTTCTTGTGACCGCCCACGTTGATGCCGCGGAGCAGCGCCGCGTATGTCGTGATCGCCATGCGCACACGATAGAGCGGCCGCCGTGCCCCGTGGGGGTGGGCACGACGGCCGCGGCTCAGCAGGCGGCGAGGGTTACTCGACGACCTTCAGGAGCTTGTTGGGCGTGCCCTCGCTCGGGTTGGAGATCTTGTCCGGGGTGGCGCCGTCGGTCAGCGCCTTGGCGACGTCCGCGGGCTTGGCGTCCGGGTGGGCGGCGACGTAGACGGCGGCGGCGCCCACGACGTGCGGGGTGGCCATCGACGTTCCGGAGATGGTGTTGGTGGCGTCGTCACCGGTGTTCCAGGCGGACGTGATGTCCGAGCCCGGGGCGTAGATGTCCACGATTGAGCCGTAGTTGGAGAAGTCCGACTGCTCGTCGTCCTTGGTGGAGGAGGCGACCGTGATGGCGTCCTTCACGCGGGCCGGGGAGCCCTGGGAGGCGTCGGTCGACTCGTTGCCCGCGGCGACCGCGAAGGTGACGCCGGCGTCGATCGCCTTCTGGACGGCCGCGTCGAGCGCTTCATCCGCTCCGCCGCCGAGGCTCATGTTGGCGACGGACGGGCCCTGGTGGTTCTTGGTGACCCAGTCGATGCCGGCGACGACCTGCTCGGTGGTGCCGGAGCCCTGGTCGTCGAGGACACGGACGGCGACGATCTTCGCCTTCTTGGCGACGCCGTGCGCGTCACCGGCGATGGTGCCGGCGACGTGGGTGCCGTGGCCGTTGCCGTCGTCGGCGTTGTCGTCGTTGTCGACGGCGTCGAAGCCGGAGACGGCGCGGCCGCCGAAGTCCTTGTGGCTGACGCGGACACCGGTGTCGATGACGTACGCGGTGGCGCCCTCACCCGCGGCGTCGGGGTAGGTGTACTTCTTGTCGGCCGCGGTGTCCGCCTGGTCGATGCGGTCCAGGCCCCACGACGGCGGGTTGTCCTGGGTGGCGTCGATGGTGAACTTCTTCGACTGGACGACCTTGCCGACGGACGGGTCGGCGGCCAGGCGCTTGGCCTCGGTCTCGCTCAGGCCCTTGGCCGAGAAGCCGTTGATCGCGGAGGAGTAGTTCCGCTTGAGCTCGCCGCCGTACTCCTCGGCGAGGTCGGTCTTCCCCGCCTTGTCGACCTTCTCGTCGAGCATCACGATGTAGCTGCCGGCCACGGCGCCCTTGGCGTCCAGGCCGTACACCTTGCCCTCGGCGGGGGTGGCCGCGCCGGCGAAGGAGGTCGCGAAGACGGTGACACCGACCGCGGTGGCGGCGGTGGCTATCGCGGCGGTGAGCTTCATCGTGCGGGCACGCTTGTGTGTTGCCATGAAGAGGGGTCTCCTCAGTGCTGTGTGTGGGGGGATGTGGGGGGTATTCAGCTGTGTTGCCAAAGGTTCGCCGCGGCAACAAGTTCGTCGCGGCATCCCTTGGGGACCGGAAGATCTCCGGGTGTTGGGACGAAACCCTGTCTGATTGACGCGCGCAGATCAATACCTACATACAGCTGTGACTTGTTCAACAAGGTTCCGTAATAACAAACCGGATCTGTTGCACCGGAACGGACATCCTGGGCCACAAACCCCCCAACTCGCGGTAACAGCAGTCACTTTGAGCCCACACGCACCACCGGGCGGGCTGGAGATTCCAGCCCGCCCGGTGGTGCGAGGAACGTGGTTCAGACCGTCGTCAGAACCTTCTCCGCCTCGAAGGAGTCGATGGTCCGGGTGAAATCCCGGGTCGAAAGCAACAGCTTGTAGATGATGGCGAGTTCGAAGACCAGCAGGAGCGCACCGGAAATGATCGTCGCGGGTATCACCGCGTCGAAGAGCGGGCCGATCATGAAGACGCCCATCTGGAACTCGATTCCGCTCACCAGGTGCGCGCGGATGCGGTGGCGCAGCAGGAAGGAGCGGACCCGCAGGTACGCGGGGAACTTGCGCCGGAACTCCTGGTGCAGGTCGATCACCTGGGGCTTGGGGGCCGGGGCCGCCTCCCCGTCGTCCACGCCCCGCTCGGTCGGCTGCGCGTAGGGCGCCTCGCCCGCGGCCCGCTGCAGGTCCTGCTCGATGTCCGCCGAGGGGTTGTCCCGCAGCAGGTCCTCCATGAAGGCGAGCTCCGCCTCGTTCTGCGCGCGCCGCGCGGCCCGCATGCGCGTCTTGATCTGCTTGCGCATGGTGTGCCGGATCTTGAAGATCTCCAGCGAGTTGATGTAGCGCAGGGTGTCGAGCGCGACGACGGCGAGCGCGAGCCAGATGTAGAGGGTGTCGCCGGTGCGGTCGTACTGGCCCCACATCAGTGCGACGCCGCACACCATGACGCGGATCCGGTCGAAGACGAAGTCCAGCCAGGCGCCGAAGACGGAGCCCTGCCCGGTGAGGCGGGCGAGCTTGCCGTCCATGCAGTCGAAGATGAAGCTGAAGTGGTAGATGACCGCGCCGAGGGCGAGCCACTTCCAGTCGCCGAAGGCGAAACACGCCGCCGAACCGAGGCCGAGGATGAACGCGCCCCAGGTGATCTGGTTGGGCGTGACTCTCGTCCGCATCGCGGTGAACCGCACGAGGGGCGTGGCGACCGGGTCGACAAGCAACACGGTCCACCACGCGTCGCGCTTCTTCTCGGTGATGCGGCGCACCTCGGCGAGGGGCGGTATGTCTCGACGCATGGGGGTCAACTTCCTGGTGTTCGGCGAAAGTTCACCCCACGCTAGGAAGATGGTTGCCCAAGGAACAAGATCTGCCGCGTGCAACCTTTGGCCCGGGGTAACGGTCAACCTTTCAGGACGAGTCAATGGCCCTTCCAGGACGGGGCCGTGTTATCAGAGCGTTACCGAATAACCGGGCCGTCACGGGAACCGCGTCACGCAGCGTCACGTCAGGACCTTCGGGCCTGCGCTTTCGCCAGCTCCTCCTCGATGAGGTCGGCCGCTCTCCGCGTACCGCCCTCGGCCGCCATCGCGTCCCGTATCTCCCCCAGCCTGCGGGCCACATCGGGATCCCCGGCCAGCGTGAGGACGGCCTCGCGCAGCGTCTCGGCGGTGGCCTCCTCCATCGGCACGTGCCGGGCCACACCGAGCCCCTGGAGCATGTCCGCGTTGCCGAACTGGTCCACGGCCTGCGGCACGGCCACCATCGGCGTCGCGGTCGCCAGACCCTCCTGGCTGCCGCCCGCGCCGGCGTGGGTGATGAAGGCGTCGGCCTTTTTGAGGACCGCCAACTGCGGCACCCAGGGGTGCACCTCTACGTTCGCCGGTACGTCCCCCAGCTCCCCCGCGTCGACATGCCTGCCCACCTGGAGCACCACGTGCCAGCCGGGCAGGTCCCCGAAGGCCTTGACGCACTCACGGTAGAAGCCGGGCTGCTTGGTGAACGACGAGCCGAGCGAGACGAGCAGCACCTTCTCGGCGCCCGCCGGCCGCTCCCAGTCGCCCTGCGCCGCCCGGTCGCCCTGGCAGGCGCCGACGAACGTGTGGACGCTCTCGTCGACCCGGTCGGCGTTCGGCTGCAGCGCCTTCGGGATCAGCACGAGCGAGCGCGGCGGCCGGCCGACGAACGGGTCCGGGTGCTGGCTGATGCCGTTCCCGGCGAGCCAGCCGGTGAAGCGGTCGTAGTACGCCCGGCCGCGCTCCGTCTCCTTCAGCTCCGCGTACATCGGCTCGGCGACCTCCTCCTCGTAGCCGTCCCAGGCCACGAGGTTCGGCGAGAGCGAGATCTCGGGGACGCCCCAGCGGCGGGCGAGGACGCGCGCCGGGTAGGAGGTGATGTCGTACAGGACGAGGTCGGGCTCGTCCCCTTCATAGGCGCGGGCCAGCTCCGGCAGGACCTGGATCGCGTCCGCGAGGAACGGCTCGATGTTGTCGATGAGTTCGGTCCCCCACGCCTCCGGGTCGTCGTCCGGGGAGGGCAGCGTGGTGGTGTAGGGCCGGGGCTCGGCACCGGTCTCGGCGGCCTTCCCGGCGAAGGCGTGCGGGATGGCGTACGTGACGCGGTGCCCGCGTGCGACGAGCTCACGGATCACTTCGAGGCTCGGATTGACGTGCCCGTGGGCGGCGATCGAGAACATGGCGATGTGGGCGGGCCCTGGTGAGGTCATGCCCCGACCTTAGACGAGACGAGACGTCTCGTGCAAGAGTGCAAGCGGTCCGAGGGAGGGCGTGCGGCGACGGTCTCTAGGGCTGGTACTGGTACTGCGGCTGCCGCTGTTCGGGGGCGCGCGGCCCGTCCGGCGCGTGGTGGCGGCCCTGCGTCCGTCCCGACCTGCGCGGCCACCACAGACCGCGGCCGAGTACCGCGGCCAGCGCGGGCACCAGCACGAGGGAGAGCACGAGCGAGGAGAGGAGGATGCCCAGGCCGGTGGCGAAGCCGATCTCCTGGGTGGCGGGGCTCGCGGCCAGGCTCGCGAAGGAACCGGCGAGCACGATGCCTGCCGTGGCGATGGCGGGCGCCGTGTGCCGTACCGCCTCGGCCACGGCGCGCCGGGCGGTGACCGGCTTCGCCATCTCCTCCCTGATCCGGTCGGTGATCAGGATGTTGTAGTCGGTGCCGAGCGCGACGACGAAGAGGAAGAGCACGAGGGGCAGCGTGAAGGAGACGCCCGGCCGGTCGAGGCCGTGCTGGAACAGCAGCGTGCTCGCGCCGAGCGTGGCCAGGAACCCGAGGCCCACGGCGATCATCAGCACGACCGGGGCGAGCAGGGAGCGCAGCAGCAGGAAGAGGATCACCGCGATCAGCAGGGCTGCGACCGGGAAGACCAGACGCAGGTCCTTCTCCACGGCCGTCGAGATGTCGGCGAAGACGGCGGCGGTCCCCGTGACGTACGCCTTGGTGCCCTCGGGAGCGGTCCGCGCGGCCGTCTCCCTGACGGGTCCGGAGACCAGGTCCCGCGCCTTCTGCGTATCGGACTTGACGCCGAGGAACAGATCGACCCGCGCGGCCGTGCGGTCCTTGTTGAGCACCGGCTTGCCCACCTCGCCGACACCCTCCGTCTCGGCGAGGGAGCGGGTCATGGCGGTGAGTGAACTCGCCTTGATGTCGCCGCCGTTCGTGCTCCGCACGTACACGGTGTGCGGGTCGGAGACGCCCGCGGGCAGGCTGCGGGAGATCCGTTCGGCGGTCCTGACGGCGGCCGTCTCGTGCAGGCCCTGCTGGTCGTAGCTCATCTTCATGCCGAGCGCGCCCGCGCCCAGCGCGCCGAGCAGCACCAGGCTGCCGAGGGCGTACCGCAGGGGCCGGCTGCTCACCGCGTGGCCCAGGCGTGCGGCGAAGCCGCCGGTGCGCTCCTTCTTCCAGGCGCGCGCGGGCCAGAACATGCCGCGGCCGAGGATGGCGAGGAGCGCGGGCATGAGGGTGAGGCTGGCGAGGAGCATGACGAGTACGGAGATCGCGATGGCCGGGCCGAGCACCCGGAACTGCCCGAAGCTGGCCAGGCCGAGGGTGGCGAAGGCGGCGACGATCGTCAGCGCCGCCGAGGTGATCGCCCCTCCCACCCGCCCGGTCGTCACGGCCGCGGCCGTCCGGGCGTCCTGCTCGGGATGGTTCCTGAGCTGTTCCCGGAACCGGAACATCAGGAAGAGGAAGTAGTCGATGCCGATGCCGATGAGGACGACGCCGATCAGTGAAGGCGTCGACGCGTCGAGGCTGATGCCGAAGAGCTTCGCCGCGCCGACCACGGCCCCCGAGGCGACTCCGCCGATCAGCGCGACCGCGATCAGCGGCACGAACGCGGCCGCGAGACTGCGGAACACCAGCACGTTCAGGAGGACGATGAGGCCCATCGTCAGGCTGGAGACGACTTTCGCGGTGGATTCCTCGGCCTCCGTGTCGTCCACCGTGGAGGCGATGCCGCCGGTGAATCCGACCCGCATGTCCGCGTCGGCGAACTCCTTCTTCGCGGTGTCGCGGAATTCCTTGTAGACGCCCTGGAGCCCGGGGTCCTGCGGGTTTCCGTCGAGGGACACCGTCAGGAGCCGGAAACTCCGGTCCGGCGCCACGGCCCCCGGTGAGACGCGCGGGGTCTGCGAGTGGTCCTTCATGAGCGGTTCGGGCTTGGCCGCGACGATCCGCTCCCGGCCCAGACCGGCCGCGGTGTCCGCGATGCGCCGCTGGTCGCCGGCGGTCAGCCTGCCGCCGTCGTCCCTGGCGACGAGCACGGTCAGCGCGTTGGGGTCGGGCTTCGCGCCGAACTCGTCCTCCGCGATGCGCAGCGCCACCGCCGAGTCGTACTTCTTGGGCAGGAAGTCCCCGGCCTGGGAGTCGGTGACGTCGTACATCATCGTCTGCCCCACGAACGACAGTGCCGCTCCGAGGACGGTCCAGACGACGACCGTCAGCCATCGGTGCCGGGTGGAGAGAGAGGTCAGCTTGCGGATCATGCCAACAGGTCATCACGCGGCGGCCCTTGAGGGCGTCGGCCGCCGGAAGGGGACGCACCCGTGACCGTGGTCCGGTACGTCGCCGCGGGCAGTACTCCAGTACTGGTACGGAGAACCGACCCCGCGCCGATCCGGAGCCCTCCGCGGCCGGGATGTAATGGAGCGGAAAGGCGGGACATCAGGGCCCGCCGGACTGGTTCGACTTGGAGGCGCCCGCATGGGCCGCGACTTCTTCCCGCCCGTACCACCCACCGGCGGGACCCGTCCTACGCCGGGTGATGTGGCGGTCGCCGTGGTCGCGGTGGGGCTCGACGTGCTGGCGTACCTCGCCCCGGGCGAGGAGGGCACGGGGGCGCCCGTCACCGTGCCGGGTGTCCTGCTGATCATCGTCTCCCTGGTCCCGCTGCTCTTCAGGCGCCGTCACCCCGTGCCGGTGCTCGGCGCGACCCTCGCCGTGCAGCTGGCCGTCAATCTGGGGCTCGCCGTCGACCCGGGCGCGCCCATGTCGAACAGCTACGGCGGCGCCGTCGCGGTGGCGCTCTACACCGTGGCCAGATACAGCGGGCGGCGCGCCGTGGCACTGGGCGTCGTGGCCACCGCGCCCGTGCAGATCGTGCGGTACTGGCACAACGACGTGGCGTTCCTGGGGGTCGGCCTCACCGACGTACTCGTGACGCCCTGCCTCATCGTCGCCGTCAGCCTGGCCGTGCGGCAGTGGAAGCGGCAGCTGGACATCAACCGGAAGCTGCTCGCCGACCGCGCGGTCACCGAGGAGCGCCGCCGCATCGCGCGGGAGCTCCACGACATCGTGGCCCACCACATCACCACCATGTACCTGATGTCCGGCGGCGCCAGGTCCACCCTGGACCGCGACCCCGAGACGGCCCGCGAGGCGCTGGTCACCCTGGAGGAGTCCGGCCGCACCGCCCTGCACGAGATGCGGCAGCTCCTCGGCGTGCTGCGCAGCACCGACACCCTGGAGGAGGCACCGTCGGAGCCCCAGCCCGGGGTGGACGGCATCGAGCGGCTCGTCGCCGACTCGGGCGCCGCGGGCCTGCCGGCCGAACTCCACGTCACGGGGCGGCCCCGCCCGCTCCCGATGACCGTCGGGCTCACGCTCTACCGCGTCGTGCAGGAGGCGCTGACCAACGCCCGCAAACACGCGGGGCCCGCCCGCGCGACGGTGCGGCTCGCCTATCTTCCCGACCGCGTCACCGTGGAAGTGACCGACGACGGGGCCGGCACGAAGGCCGGTGCCGGGGGCGGCCGGGCGCCCGTCGGGGGCAGCGGATACGGTCTCCTCGGCATGCGGGAACGCATCGCTCTGCACGACGGCTCCCTGCACGTCGGCAGCCGTGCGGAGGGCGGGTTCGAGGTGGTCGCGAGCGTGCCGCTGCCCGTCGGCACGCACGACGCCGAAACCCCCGACAGCGCTGACACCGCCGACACGTATGAGAAGGACGGGACGCGATGACCTCTCCCCACGGGCCCGTGTCCGGAGCCGAACCGGACACGGAGCGGCTCACCGTCCTCATCGCCGACGACCAGCCACTCGTACGCCGGGGCCTGTCCCTGATCCTGCGCTCGGACCCCGCCATCGAGGTCGTCGGCGAGGTCGGCGACGGCGAGCAGGCCATCACGGCCGCCCGCCAACTCCGCCCCGACGTCATCCTGATGGACATCCGCATGCCGGTTCTCGACGGCGTCAGGGCCACCGAGCGGCTGGCCGCCGAACTGCCCCGGTGCCGGGTCCTCGCGCTCAGCACCTTCGACATGGACGAGCACGTGGTCGGCGCGCTGCGGGCCGGGGCCTCGGGATTCCTGCCCAAGGACGTCTCCCCGGAGGAGCTGGTGGCCGCGCTGCGCACCGTCCACCGCGGTGAGGCCGTCGTCGCCCCGCGGCTGCTGACCCGGCTGCTCGCCACCTTCGTGACCCCGGCCCCGGCCTCGCACCCGCCGGCCGGGGACCTCTCCGGACTCACCCCGCGCGAGGTCGAGGTGCTCCGGCTGATCGCCGCGGGCCTCGACAACGCCGAGATAGCGCAGCGGATGTCGATCGGCGTCCAGACCGTGAAGAACCACGCGACCGGCATCTTCGCCAAGCTGGGCGTCCGCGACCGCGCGCAGGCGGTCATCGCCGCGTACGAGTCGGGGCTCGTGCGGGCGGGCCAGGGGAACTGGGGTTCTTAAGGGGCGCGGGGAACTGCGCGACCAGCCACAGCGCGCCCGCAGGGAAGAACACCCACGAAGCCCTTACCGCTGATACCTCTTGAGCACCAGATTCCCGTCCTTGACGAGCCGTTTCCTGAGCTCATCGAGGCCGATCGCCCCGCTGTAGTACTCCTGCAGCGCAGGCGTCGCGACCTTGTCCTTCCACTCCGGATAACCCCGCACCGTCTGCGCGGGCGCAGGCCGCAGATGCTCGGCGAGCACCGTACCCGCGGCCCAGTCGTCCTTCTCCGTCCGCAGGGCGGGATCCTTCAGGGCCTCCGTGCCAGTGGGCAGCATCCAGTCGCCGCGCGCGAGCTTCACCATGTTGTCCGGCTGGAGGAAGAAGTCGATGAACTCGGCCGCCTCCTTCTTGTGCGGGCTGTCCTCGGAGACGGACAGGGTCTGCGGGCTGACGCCCTGCGCGAGCCCGTCCTCGCCCGCCGGGGCGGGCAGGACCTGCCAGTCGAAGCCCTCGGGCGCCTGCTGGACGATCTGCTGGCGGTACGAGAAGCCGAGCGGAACCATCGCGTACTTGCCGCCGAAGAAGCCGGGCAGGGTGTCGGAGCCGCCCATGCCGAGGGTCGTGCCCGAGGCGCTCTTGTCGTTGTTGACCTGGTCGTGAACCGTGCGCGGCATGATCGCGTCGGCCGCGCCGAAGCGGACGTCGACCTTGCCGTCCGCACCCCGGTGGAACATCCTGCCGCCGGTCGACAGCGAGAGGTTGAGCGTCGCGGAGACCGGCTCCTTGAGCGGCCAGGCGACGCCGTACTTCCCGTCCTCGCCGGCACCGAGCTCCTTGGTGATCCGCTGGAACTCCGCCCAGCTCCAGGGCTTCTCGGGCGTCGGGATCCGTACGCCCGACTTCTTCAGCCACTTCGCGTTGGCGATCAGGACGCGCGGCTCCTGGAGGAACGGCACGCCGTAGACCTTGCCCCGGAAGGTCGTCGTCTCCCAGCTGCGCTCGGGGATGTCGGCCTTGAGGCGCTCGGGGAGCAGGTCGCCGATGTCCGCGAGATATCCGCCGTATGCGAAGTCGGCGAGGTCGTCCGAGGCGTCGTGGATGATGTCCGGCGCCTCGCCGCCCTCGAAGGAGGTGAGCAGCTGGTCGTGGACGTTGTCCCAACTGCCCTGGAGGTACTCGACCTTGACGTCCGGGTGTGTGGCGTTCCACTCCTCGACGAGCGCCTTGTTGGCGTCGACGGACTCCTTCTGCCAGGCCAGGGACTGGAACTGGAGGGTGATCTTCCCGTCGTCGTCGCCGGAGTCGCCACCGCAGCCGGTGAGCAGCAGTGCGAGGGCGGTCGCCGTGGCCGCGAGCAGCCGTGGTGTCGTACGCATCATGCCTTCACCGCCCCGGCCAGCATGCCGCCCGTGATCCGCTTCTGGATGATCGCGAAGATGACCAGCGAGGGGATGGTCGCGAGAAACGCCGCCGCCGCGAGCGGCCCGAGGTCGGCGACGCCCTCCGAGCCGATGAAACGGTTGAGGATGACCGGCAAGGTCTGCTTCTCCGGGGTCTTGAGCAGGACGAGCGCGAAGAAGAACTCGTTCCACGCGGTGATGAAGGCGAACATCGCCGTGGCCACGATGCCGGGCGCGAGCAGCGGCGCGACGACCGACACGAACGTCCGCACCCTGCTCGCGCCGTCCACCGCCGCGGCCTCCTCCAGCTCCGTGGGGACCGCGCGGACGTACCCGACGAGCATCCACAGCGCGAACGGCAGCGACCACACCACGTACACCAGGATCAGTCCGGCCAGCGAGTTGATCAGGTGCAGGTTCTTCAGGATCAGGAACAGCGGGATGATGATCAGGACGAACGGGAACGCCTGGCTGATCACCACCCAGCCGGTGGCCGCCTTCGCGAGGCGGCTGCGGTGCCTGGCCATGACGTACGCCATCGGGGTCGCGATGACGACCGCGATCAGGGCCGCGCTGAGCGCCGCGATCAGCGAGTTGCCGGCGGCCCGGAGGAGCGGCTGCTCGTCGAAGGCCTGCCGGAAGTTCTCCAGCGTCGGGTCCTTCGGGATCCAGGTGGGGTGCAGGCTGCCCAGTTCCCGTGCGGGCTTGAAGGCCGTGGAGATCAGCCAGAGGAACGGGAAGGCGAGGAAGACCAGATAGGCGGCGAGCGCCACGTACTGCGCGGCGCGTGTCGACTTCTTTGTACGCATCATGCCTCGTCGCCTCCCTTCAGGCGGCCCACGAGGTAGAAGGCGAGGATGACGGAGATCACGGCGACCATCACGCAGCCCATGGCGGCGGCATAGCCGAACTGGCCGTAGCGGAACGCCTCTTCGTAGGCGAAGAGCATGGGCAGGCGGGTGCGGCCGCCGGGGCCGCCCTGGGTGAGGACGTAGACCAGGGCGAAGGAGTTGAAGTTCCAGATGAAATTGAGCGCCGTGATGGCGAGGGCGATGGGTTTGATCGCGGGCCAGGTGACGGTGCGGAACCGGCGCCAGGCGCCCGCGCCGTCCATCGCGGCGGCCTCGTGCAGTTCGCGCGGGGTGTTCTGCAGTCCGGCGAGCAGGGCGACGGTGGTCTGCGGCATGCCCGCCCAGATGCCGACGACGATCACGGCGAGGAGCGCGGTGGCCGTGCCGGTCAGCCAGTCCTTGCCGTCCCCCAGGCCGAGGTCGGCGAGCGTTTCGTTGAGCACGCCCGCGTCCGGGTGGTAGACGAGCCGCCACATGATGCCGACGACCACCTCGGGCATCGCCCACGGGATGATCGCGAGGGCCCGCGCCAGCCAGCGCATCCGCAGCGGCTGGTTGAGCAGGAGGGCGAGGCCCAGGGCGAGGAAGAACTGCGGCACGGTGACGCCGACGGCCCACAGCAGGCCGATCCTGAACGAGTCCCAGAACAGCGTGTCGTGCAGCAGGTCCTGGAAGTTGAGGGCGCCGATCCACTGGGTGGGTTCGGTGCGGCCCGACTGGGAGTCGGTGAAGGCCAGCGCGATGCCGTAGAGGAGCGGGCCGACGCTGAGGACCAGGATCGGGATCAGGGCGGGCAGCACGAGGAACCACGCGCCGTGGTCCGCGGCCCCGCGCCCCGGCGCGCCTCTCGCTGACCGCTTCGGCGCGGTCGCCAATGTCACGGAATCGGCTCCTTCGGGCGGCTCGTACGGGTCCGGCCGCCCCGGCGGCCCCCGTCATCGTGCTGATGTGATCTTGGTACGTCAAGCAGCTGCGCGCCCTCGCACGCCGGTTGGCCTGTGCGAATGCGAGACTGTCGGACGAACGGGGCGACAGGTGCGGGAGGCACGGGATGGACGAGGCGCGGGCGCGGGACGTACTGGACGCGGCGGAGCTGCCGGTTCCGGCGGGCGGGGCCCGGCTGCTCACGCTCGGCGAGAACGCGGTGTTCGCCGTCGGCGAGCTGGTCGTCAAGGTCGGTCGCGCCGTCCCCGAACTCCTCGCGAGGGCGCGCCGCGAGCTGACCGTCGCCGCGTGGCTCGAGAAGGCGGGCGTCCCCGCCGTGCGGGCCGCCGAAGCGGAGGCGCGGCTGGTCGACGGCCATCCGGTGACGCTCTGGCACCGTCTCCCCGAGGCGGTGCGGCCGGCCGAGCCGCGCGACGTCGCCGCCCTGCTCCGTCTCGTCCACGAACTGGACTCCCCCTCCGACTCCCTCTCCGGCTCTCCCTCCTCCGGCTCCCCCTCCTTCGAACTGCCCCGCCGTGAACTGCTCGGCGGCGTCGAGCGCTGGCTGCGGCTCGCCGGTGACGCGATCGACCCGGCCGACGCGGACTATCTGCGCGAGCGCAGGGACGGGTTCGCCGCCGCGGCGGCGCTGACCCCGCACCTCACGCCGGGGCCGATCCACGGCGACGCGCTCCCCCGCAATGTCGTGGTCGGTCCGAGTGGGCCCGTGCTGGTCGACCTGGAGACGTTCTCCTCCGATCTGCGGGAGCACGATCTGGTCGTCATGGCACTCTCCCGCGACCGGTACGGCCTCTCCCCGGAGGCGTACGACGGATTCGTGTCGGTCTACGGGTGGGACGTGCGGGAGTGGGAGGGGTGCGCGGTGCTGCGCGGCGCCCGGGAGACGGCCAGCTGCGCGTGGGTCGCGCAGCACGCGCCGGCCAACCCGAAGGCGCTCGCCGAGTTCCGCCGGCGGGTGGCGTCCTTGCGGGACGGCGACGCGACCGTCCGCTGGTACCCCTTCTGAGGGGCTAGCCCTCGACGCCCTCGACCCTCAGGGGCCACACACCGTCCACCACCGCGTCCGCGTTGCCCTTCTTGCGCAGGAAGTTCTGGAAGTCCGCCGCCCATTCCGCGTACCACTCGATCTGGCGGCGGTGCAGGTCCGCCGGGCCGAGGGAGGCGACCTTCGGGTGGCGGTCGGCTATCGCGCAGGCGAGGCGGGCCGCGGCCTGGGCGTCGGCCGCGGCGTCGTGGGCGGCCTCCAGGAGCACGCCGTACTCCGTACAGACCGCTTCCAGGTTCCGCTTGCCCCTGCGGTAGCGGTCCACGGAGCGGTCGATCGTGTACGGATCGATCACCGGGCCGGGGTCGATGCCGCCGAGGCGGTCGCGCAGCGACGGCAGGCCGTACCTGCGGAGCTCCGCGGAGAGCAGGCTCAGGTCGAAGACCGCGTTGTACGCCACGACCGGGACGCCCGACTGCCAGTAGGAGGTGAGGACGCCGGCGAGCGCGTCCGCGACCTCGTCGGCGGGCCTGCCCTCGGCCGCCGCCCGTTCGTTCGTGATGCCGTGCACGGCCACCGCGTCGGCGGGGATCGGGACCCCCGGGTCCGCGAGCCAGGTGCGGTGCCCCAGCGTCTCACCGGCCTTGACCTCGATGACAGCGCCGGTGACGATGCGCGCCTCGCTCGGGTCCGTCCCCGTCGTCTCCAGGTCGAAACCGATCAGCAGCTCCTGGTGCCAGCCCATGGCCGCCCCCTTCTTTGTGGTGCTTTCCCCCAGTGACCACCACGATCCCATGCGCCACTGACAATCCGAGGACCGCATTCCGCTTCTGCCGGTCAGGAGGGTGGCCCGGAGGTCAGGAGACCGGCCGCGAGTCCGCCCAGGCCAGTTCGAACTCCTCGCGGTATGTGGTGAAAAGACCGCCCTCGCCCGGATCGCCCGACTTCACCACCCGGCTGCCACCCCGCAGCACCAGCACCGGCGCCTCCATCCCACGGGTCCTGCGCAGGTACGACTGGACGACGGCGATGCCGTCCGCACCGTCCCCGTCGACCAGGTACGCGGTGAAGCGCGGCGTCTCGTCGAAGACCTGGATCTCGAAGGCGCCCGGATCGCGCAGCCGCGCCCTGACCCGGCGCATGTGCAGAATGTTCATCTCGACGGAACGGCTCAACTCGCCCTTCCTAATGCCGAGTTCACGCTCCCGTCGCTTGACCGAACTGCTCGCCGGGTTGAGGAACAGCAGCCGCACCCGGCACCCGGACTCGGCGAGCCTGACCAGGCGGCGCCCGGAGAAGTTCTGCACGAGGAGGTTGAGGCCGATGCCGATCGCGTCGAGTCGGCGGGCGCCGCCGAAGATGTCCTCGGCGGGGAACTGCCGCAGCAGCCGCACCCGGTCCCCGTAGACCCCCACCACGTCCGCGTACCGGTCGCCGACCAGGTCCTCCACGGCGTCGACGGGCAGCCGGCGCGCGGAGGGCGTGTCGGTGCCCGAGCCGAGCATGTCCAGGAGCCGGGCCGAGGCGCGCTCCGCCTGGGCGAGGACCGCCTCGGAGAGGGCCCGGTTGCGGGAGACGACGTTCCGGGTGACCTCCAGCTCGTCGAGGGCGAGCTCGACGTCGCGCCGGTCGTCGAAGTACGGCTCGAAGCAGGGCCAGTGCTGCACCATCAGCTCGCGCAGCTGCGGCAGCGTGAGGAAGCTGAGGACGTTGTCGTCGGCCGGATCGAGCAGGTATCCCTTGCGGCGGCTCACCTCGCGCACCGCGACGGCCCGCTGCACCCACTCCTGCCCGGCGGGGCCCGCCGCGGCGACGACCCAGTCGTCGGCGTGGACGGGTTCGTAGACGGGACGCAGAACAGCGGCCACGACCGCGCGCAGCCGCTGCTCGACCAGATTCAGCCAGATGTAGGCCCGCCCGGCGCGCTGGGCGCGCGTACGGACCTCGCGCCAGGCGTCGGCGTCCCAGTCCAGTTCGGGTCCGATCTGAGATCCCGTCTCCATCGGCCGGGCCAGGGACACCGCTCCAGCGGGTACGTCGGCGGAGCTCCCCTCGTGACCCTCGTCACCAGGGGGCAGCTCCCGACCACCCGAGCTCACCCGCGCACCGCCTTCCGCTCCCGGACACTCCCCCGGTCAACGATCAAGGAAGGGTACTCCGGGAGCGGCAGGAGGTGCAGCCCGATGGGCAGGGTGGTTTCTCAACCACCGATCGGCGGCTGGCCGTTCTGGTTCGCGAGGTCCGCCGGAGTGAGCGGGCTCATAGCGGTGACGTCACGGGCGGCCAGCGAGAAGCCCTGCCAGTGGACCGGCATGGGCTGCTGGTCCTCGTCACGCGCGATGTGGTGGTAGCCGATGTGCACCCAGGAGATGGGGTGGTCCATGGTCTGGCCGTTCACCCACTTGTCCACGCTGTCCGGGGTGCCGTTGGGGCAGCCCGGGTTGTTGCTCGCGTACTGCTCGCACTTCTTGTACTGGGTGAAGTACACGTCGTGCTTGGTGAAGGGCCGGCCGGCGTGCTTGCTGCTCGCCCCGGGCACGAACTCGTACGACCGCGGGTGGCCGTCCTTGTTCTTGCCGGCCCCGCTGACCACGCGCCACCAGCGCATGTCCTTGCGGTCGCCCGCGAGCTCCTTGGTGACCTTGGTGCGGGTGGTCTTGGTGGTGGGGCTGCCGTCTCCGGTCGGCGGGGTGACCTTGGAGTCGTACTGCTCGACCTTGGCCTTCGGGGAGCCGTCGAGGCCGAAGTTGAGCCGCCAGAAGACGTTGTGGGCGTGGCTCTCGGCCTTGGCCTGGTCGCCCTTGCCTATCGGCCAGCCGCGGCTGTCGCCGCCGTCGTAGTCGTACGGGGAGAGGCTGCCGGTGGCGCCCACGTTGGACGTGATGGTGCCGTCCGAGGAGAACCGCCACTCCGTTATGTACTCGTACCAGGAGGCCTTGTTCACGGTGTAGACCAGCAGGTCCTTGGCCTGGCCGGTGTAGACCTTGCCGGTGCCGCCGGTGCTCGCGTCGTCGTTGAGGCGGTACGCGTGCCCACGCGCGCGCGTGGTGGTGCACAGGCCCTTCACGTCACCCCGGTGCGGGACCTTGACGGTCTTGATGGTGCCGCCGGGGCACTCAGCGGGGTTGAGGTTCTGCAGGGCCTGGCCGAAGTCGGTGCCGGTGACGTCGTCGTACTCGGCCTGGCCGTCGTCGTAGGGGACGTGCACCTGGGCGAGCCGGGCGCTGGTCAGGACGGGGATCGGTTTGGCCTCGCCCTTCGGCTGGTAGCTGACCTTGTCGAGGATCAGGCCGGAGAGCGAGTTGTAGTGCCAGCACATGCGCCAGGTCGTGCCGCCGTCGAGGGTCTGCTCGATCTTGTAGGCGTCACTGCAGTCGGCCGCGGGGGCGGGGGCCTTGGCGGGAGCCTTGGCCGGGGCCGCCGACGCGGGAGAGGCGACGGTGACGGCGCCGCCGAGGAGCGCGGAGACCGCGAGGGCCATGGTGGCCCGTTTGCGGGCGCGCGAAAGTCTGTTGACGTGCATTACGGAGTGCACTCCCTCGTAAGAGGAGAAGTTGATGTGTGGTGTCCTGCGCGGGCGGCCGGGATCAGCCGAGACGGCCCACCGTGCGGGTGCTCAGGTCGACGACGAGGGCCCGGGTGTCGATCCACGGACCGTTCTTGACCTTGGTGACGACCTGGAGGCACCGGTGCTTGCCGCACTCGGTGAGGTCGGACGGCACGCGCTTCACGGTCTCCTTGCGGAACACCATGCCGCTCAGCTGCAGCTGGTCCGGTCCGGTCAGCGCCTTGCCGGTGGCGTGCTTGAAGTCCTTCTTCAGGCCCTTGCCGAGCGGGTCGGCGATCAGCAGCCTGGCGCCCTCGACGAGCTCTTCCTGGCTCGGCGGCGGCTGCACGTTCTTCGTGGTGACCGTTTCGTCCACCTTGCCGGTCTCCACGTTCACCGTCTTCGTGATGACGGTGTCCTTCTTGTAGTCGTAGTAGACGACCTCGGCCCTGCGCGGGGCGTCACCGCTGTCCGTCGGGTCGGGCTCGCTGAGGTTGGTGGACAGCAGCTGCGGGCCGCGGTCCCCCTCGACGTCCCGGGCGCTGGAGCGCAGCTGTCCCGATACCGACGCCTTCTCGGCGCGCTCGATCTCCTCGTCGGTCAGCGGGTCGCTGCCGATGCCCTTGGCGCCCTCCTCGGGCGCGGCCTCCACGACGCCGTCCTTCGCGATGGCGTCCTGCTTCGCCGCTGCCGCGTTGGCCTGGCGGTCCCCCGAGCCGCCTGCCTCCGATCCCGGCAGAGCGACGCCCACGAGCACGGCGGTGGCGACGGCCGCGACCGCCGCGCCCGCCACCACCTTCCCCAAGTGGCGTCTGACTATCTCTCGCACTACTCCCCCTACTCCCCTGGCGCCCCATTCGTGGGCATACCGAGTATGTGGTCAGACGGTTAGACGGGTACAACTCCAGGGTGGTTGCCCCACTTTCCGGGCGACTCTGGCCGAAGTGGCCCCACTCAGAGGGGGCGTTAGTGGAAGAGTCGTATTCATGCAGGTCTGGCCTGGGCAGGCGTATCCCTTAGGTGCCACGTACGACGGAGCCGGCACGAATTTCGCGGTCTTCTCCGAGGCCGCAGAGCGCGTGGAGCTGTGTCTGCTGCACGACGACGGCTCGGAGACGGCCGTCGAACTGCGCGAGTCCGACGCGTTCGTGCGCCACGCGTACCTGCCCGGCATCATGCCGGGACAGCGCTACGGCTTCCGGGCGCACGGCCCCTACGCACCCGAGCAGGGGCATCGCTGCAACTCCGCGAAGCTGCTGCTCGATCCTTACGCGCGCGCGGTGAGCGGGCGCGTCGACTGGGGGGAGGAGGTGTACGGCTACCACTTCGAGGAGCCGGACGAGCGCAACGACCTCGACTCGGCGCCGCACATGATGACGTCGGTCGTGGTGAACCCGTACTTCGACTGGGGCGACGACCGTCCGCCCCGCACCCCGTACCACGAGACGGTGATCTACGAGGCCCATGTGAAGGGCCTGACGATGCTGCACCCGGACCTGCCGGACGAGCTCCGAGGTTCGTACGCGGCGCTCGGGCACCCGGCGATCATCGAGCACCTCACCGGCCTCGGCGTCACCGCGCTGGAGCTGATGCCGGTCCACCAATTCGTGAACGACCACCGCCTGGTGGACATGGGCCTGAACAACTACTGGGGCTACAACACCATCGGCTTCTTCGCCCCGCACAACGCGTACGCCTCCTGGGGCGACCGCGGCGAGCAGGTCCTGGAGTTCAAGCAGGCCGTGAAGGCGCTGCACGAGGCGGGCATCGAGGTGATCCTCGACGTCGTCTACAACCACACGGCCGAGGGCAACCACCTGGGCCCGACGCTCTCCTACAAGGGCCTCGACAACGCCTCGTACTACCGCCTCATGGACGATCCCCGCTACTACATGGACACCACGGGGACCGGCAACTCGCTCCTGATGCGCTCGCCGCACGTACTGCAGATGATCATGGATTCGCTGCGGCACTGGGTCACGGACATGCACGTGGACGGGTTCCGCTTCGATCTCGCGGCGACGCTGGCACGCCAGTTCCACGAGGTGGACCGGCTCTCGTCCTTCTTCGACCTCGTGCAGCAGGACCCGGTGGTCAGCCAGGTGAAGCTGATCGCCGAGCCCTGGGACGTCGGCGAGGGCGGCTATCAGGTGGGCAACTTCCCGCCCCTGTGGACCGAGTGGAACGGCATGTACCGCGACACGGTGCGCGACCTGTGGCGCGGCGAGCAGCGCACCCTCGCGGAGTTCGCCTCCCGGCTCACCGGCTCGTCCGACCTCTACCAGGACGACGGGCGGCGCCCGCTGGCCTCGATCAACTTCACCACCTGCCACGACGGCTTCACGCTGCACGACCTCGTCTCGTACAACGAGAAGCACAACGAGGACAACGGCGAGGACAACCAGGACGGCGAGAGCCACAACCGCTCCTGGAACTGCGGCGCCGAGGGCGAGACGGACGATCCGGACGTGCTGGCGCTGCGCGCCCGGCAGATGCGGAACTTCACCGCCACCCTGATGCTCTCCCAGGGCGTGCCGATGCTCAGCCACGGCGACGAGTTCGCGCGCACGCAGGGCGGCAACAACAACGCCTACTGCCAGGACAACGAACTGGCGTGGGTGCACTGGCCGGACGGCGAGAACTCGCTGCTCGCCTTCACCCGCACGATGGCGATGCTCCGGCGCGACCACCCGGTCTTCCGCAGGCGCCGGTTCTTCCACGGCCGGCCGGTCCAGGGCACGCACGACGAACTGTCGGACATCGCCTGGTTCACCCCGGAGGGCGAGGAGATGGAGCAGCGGGACTGGGACGCCTCACAGGCGCGGGCGCTGAGCGTGTTCCTGAACGGCAACGCCATCTCGGAGCCGGGGCCGCGCGGCGAGCGGATCTCCGACGACTCGTTCCTGCTGATGTTCAACGCGTCGCCGGAGCCGATCGAGTTCGTGGTGCCGGTCAACCACGGCCGTCAGTGGCAGCTCGTGATCGACACGGCGCACGAGGACGGGGTGCCGCCGGAGCCGGGGCCGAAGGTGCGGGCCGGCGACCGGCTCACGCTGGCCGACCGGAGCCTCACGGTGCTGCGGCGTCCGGCGTGACGGCGGCGCGGGGCGGCTGAGCGGGGACATCGGGGCGGTGGGGTTCGTGGCGGGCGATCAGGGCGACCACGAACGCCACCGCCGCGGCCGCGCTGCCGAGGGCGAACGCCGCCCCCGCGCCGTGCGACTCCGCGAGCCGCCCGGCCACCGCGAGCGTCACCGCCTGGCCGCCGACGAAGGCGCTCGCCGCGAAGGTCATGCCCTCGGCGAGCCGCCGCGGCGGCACGGCGCGCTCGGTGAGCGCGAAGCCGGTGATGAGGTTCGGGGCGTAGACCGCGCCGAAGAAAGTGACCACTACGTAGAGGCCCAGCAGGCTGTCGGTCCACACCAGGGGCAGCGACAGGAGCGCCGCGGCCGCCGTCGCCGCGCGCCAGCGCGCGATCAGCCCGAAGCGCTCGGGCAGCGCGGCCATGGAGATCCCCACCACCGCGCTCATCACACCCATCGCCGCGTACACGAGCCCGGCCTGACCCGGCCGGCCCAGCTCCTCGGTCAGCGCGGTGATCCCCGCCCCGCAGGCGCCGAGCAGCACACCCAGGAAGAGGAGGCCGGCCCGCACCACGTACACGGACCGCGGCAGCGGCGCACGGCCGCCACGCGCGCGTGACGCTCCCCCGGTGACCGCCTCGGCGGTACGTCCCGTGGGGTGCAGCGCGAAGGCGGTGCCGCAGACCGCGACCAGCAGTGCGGCCGCCCCGAAGGCGTACGCCGGATGGCCCGCCACGGCGGCGAGGCCCACCAGGGCGGGGCCGAGCACGAAGGAGAGCTCGTCCATGGTGCTCTCCAGGGACAGCACGGTGCTCGCGAGCCGGTCGTCGCCGCCCTTGGCGCGCACCAGCGGGACGACGCGGGCCCTGGCGAGCGGGCCGATCCCCGGAATCGTCGCGCCCGCCAGGGCGCCCAGGGCGACGAGGCCCGGCGTGGGCAGGTCCGCGAGGGCGCCCAGGGTGTACGCGGCGATCGCCACGGCGTTGACGAGCGAGAGGGCGAGCACCACGGTGCGCTGGCCGTGCCGGTCCGCGAGCCGCCCGACGAACGGCCCCAGGGAGACCTGCCCGAGCGCGAGCGCGCAGGCGACGATCCCGCCGGTGGCCAGCGACCCGCTGGTCTCGGTGACCAGCAGCACGCTGCCGAACTGGATCATCGCCACGGGGAGCCTGCCGAAGAACGAGACGACGGGGAGCGGCGCCCCCGTCATCCGGATCACCGTGCGGTATGCGTCCCGGGTGTTCTGAGCCATCGTCCGACGCTAACGACGTCGTAGTGCGGACACGCATGAGTCGATGACACGAAAGCCTCCAGACCGGGTACGTACGTTCGCATGACGCGCATGACGCCGGGGCGCCCCGGCCCCGCGGTACCGCCACCGCCCACCGCCACGTACCGGCTCCAGCTGCAGCCGGACTTCCCCTTCGCGGCCGCCGAGGCCGCCGTCCCCCATCTGGCCTCGCTCGGTGTCTCGCATCTGCACCTGTCACCGGTGCTCGAAGCGGTCCCCGGATCGACGCACGGCTACGACGTGGTGGACCACGCGCGCGTGCGCGACGAGCTGGGCGGCGAGGAGGGGCTGCGGTCCCTGTCCCGCACCGCCCGGCAGGCCGGGCTCGGCCTGGTCGTGGACATCGTGCCGAACCACATGGCGGCGGTGCCGCGGTACAACCACGCGCTGTGGGAGGTGCTGCGCGAGGGCCCGGGGTCGCCGTACGCGCGCTGGTTCGACATCGACTGGGACGCGGGCGGCGGGCGCGTCCTGCTGCCCTTCCTCGGCGGCCGGCTCGGCGACGAGCTGGGGCGGCTGCGGGTCGACGGGGACGTACTGCGCTACCACGAACACGCGTTCCCCATCCGGGAGGGCACCGCGGAGCTGCCGCTGCCGGAGCTCCTGGACGCGCAGTGGTACCGCCTGTCCTGGTGGCGTCTCGCCCGCACGGAGCTCAACTACCGGCGCTTCTTCACCATTTCGGATCTCATCGGCGTGCGCGTCGAGGACCCGGACGTCTTCGAGGCGACGCACGGGAAGATCCTGCGGCTGCTCCACGAGGGCGTCGTCGAAGGGCTGCGCATCGACCACCCGGACGGCCTCGCCGACCCCGGGGCCTACCTCCAGAGACTGCACGAGGCGACCGGCGGGCGCTGGACGGTCGTCGAGAAGATCCTCGCCGACGGCGAACACCTGCCCGCCGCCTGGCCCGTGGCAGGCACCACCGGATACGACGCGCTGCGGCACGTCGACGGCGTCCTCACCGACCCGGCGGGCGCCGGCGAGCTCCTCGGCCAGTACCGCCGCTTCGCCGCGCCGCCCGCCGACCGGGGCGGCGACTGGGACGCGACGGTGCGCAGGGCCGCGTACAAGGTCGTCACGCGCGAGCTGGCCGCCGAGGTCGACCGCCTCACGCGCGCGGCGGGCGCCGTCTGCGCGGCTGTCCCCGCGCTGCGCGACCACGCGCCGTGGATGCTGCGCACCGCGCTCAGGGAACTGCTCGTGCGGCTGCCCGTCTACCGGCCGTACGTCTCCGGGGGCGACGCGCCCGAGACGGTGCTCACCGCCCGTGCCGCCGAGGAGGCCAGGGCGGCCTTCAGCGTGCCCGAGGAGGCCCGGACGGTCGACGTCGTGCGGGACCTGGCGCTGGGGCGGCTGCGGGTGGCTCCGGAGGTCCTGCCGGCCGTGGAGGAGTTCCGGGCGCGGTTCGCGCAGACCGCTTCGGCGCTGCGGGCCAAGGCCGTCGAGGACACCGCGTTCTACCGGCACGCGCCGCTCCTCTCGGCGGCGGAGGTGGGCGGGGCGCCCGAGCGTCCCGCGGTGCCGGTGGAGGAGTTCCACGCGTACTGCGCGCGCGTGCAGCGCGACTGGCCCTACTCGGGCACCGTCCTGACGACCCACGACACCAAGCGGAGCGCCGACGTACGGGCCGGTATCTCCGTCCTGACCCAGTGCCCCGACCGGTGGGCCGACCTCCTCGTCGAGGTCACCGAGCAGACCTCGCGCGTGGGCGGCACATGCGCGCCCGACCCCCAACTGGCGTGGGCGGCCTGGCAGACGGCGGTCGGCTTCGGCTTCCCCTACGACATGCGGCTGCAGAACGCCCTCCTGAAGCACGTGCGGGAGGCGGGGCTGCACACCAGCTGGACCGAGCCCAACGAGGCGTACGAGAACGCGGTGGGCGCGTTCGTGGAGGCGGGGCCGTGCGGGCCGCCCCTGTACGCGGTGGCGTCCTTCGCGCGCGAGCTCGGCGGCCACGTGCGGGCCAACGTCCTGGGGGCGGCGCTGCTGCACCTGACGATGCCCGGGGTGCCCGACCTCTACCAGGGCACCGAGGGCGAGTACCGCGCCCTGGTCGACCCGGACAACCGGCAGCCCGCCCGCTTCCAGCCGCACGTCCTTGAGCGGCTCGACTCGCAGCGGGAGCGGTGGGACCTCTCGGAGGAGAAGCTGGCCCTCACCGCGACGGCGCTGCGGCTGCGCGCGCGGCGGCCGGAGCTGTTCGGGGGCACGGCGACGTACGAGCCGCTGGCCGCCGAGGGCCCCGGCGCGGCGCACTGCCTGGCGTTCGCCCGCTCCGGAGAGGTCGTGGTGGCGGTGACCCGGCTCTCCCTGCGGCTCGACGACGCGGGCGGCTGGCGGGAGACGGAGCTGGCGCTCCCGGCGGGCCGGTGGGCTGATCTGCTCGCTCCGGGGAGGCAGTTCGAGGGCCACGCGTGCGTGGCGGAGCTCTTCGCCGTGTCGCCGGTGGCGCTCCTGGAGCGGGTCGCCGACGCGGGTGTCACGGAGGGCGTCACCGAGGACGTCACTGTGGGCGTACGAGCAGAGTCCGCGGGCCGCGCGTCAGGAGCCCCCGGGGATCCGGTCTGAAGCCCGGCGCCCAGCGCAGTCCCGGCAGGGCGTCCAGCAGGGCGTGCAGGCCGTACCCGGCGGTGCGGCCCGCGAGTTCGGCGCCCGGGCAGGCGTGGCGGCCCGCGCCGAACGCGAGGCGGCCCGGGTCCGCGCGACGGATGTCGTAGCGGTCGGGGTCGGCGAACCGCGCGGGGTCCCGGTTCGCGGCGCCGACCAGGCACGCCACGACCGCGCCCGCGGGCAGCGTGGCCCCGGCCACGACGACCGGGCGGACGGCGCGGCGCCGCACGACGGGTGCGGGCGGGTCGCGGCGCAGGGACTCCGCCCAGGCGGCGGGGATCAGCTCGGGCCGCGCACGGACCAGCGCCAACTGCGCCGGGTCGTCGAGAAGGTTGGCGAGGAAGGAGGCGAGCGCGAGCGCGGTGGTCTCACCTCCCCCGCCGAGCAGCGAGCCGACGAGGCCGGCCACGGTGCCGTCCGAGAGGGGCCGCCCTCCGACCTCGGCGGCGCACAGCACGGAGAGCAGGTCGTCGCCGGGGTGGGCCCGTCGCCGCGCCAGGTGGGGGCGGAGCCAGGCGTCCAGCTGGTGGTGGCCGCCGCCGAGGTGGGCGAGGCCGCCCCGGCACCACCCCTGGACGCGTGCGGTGTCCTCGTGGGGCAGGCCCAGCGCGGCCACGACGGCGGCGGTCGGCAGCCACCGGCAGAACTCGGCGACGAGGTCGGTCTCCCGGCGGGCGGCGATCCGGCGGGCCAGTACGTGGGCGGTGCGCGAGGCGCCCGCGGCGAGGGCGGCGACGGCGCGGCCCCGCAGCGCGGGTTCGACCAGGGCGCGGTGCGCGCGGTGCGTGGCGCCCTCCATGTGCGTGAGGGTCCGCCCGGGCGGCAGCGCGACGAGCTCGTCCCGCGCGAGGGCCTCGCACACGTCCCCGTACCGGCTCACCAGCCACGCACCGAGAAACTCGTCGCGCGCCAGGGGATACCGCTCCCGCAGCACGCGAAACGCCGGGTACGGGTCCCGCGCGAGCGCGGGCGAGACGAGGCCGGGCGGGGTGACCGCGGATATCGGCTCCTCGGGCGGGACGGAGAGGCAGCGCACCGCGGGGCTCCCACCTGTGCGTCGGCGCGGCGAGCGGCCGCGCGGGTGTCTTCAAGACGACCACCACGCGGCCCGCGCCGCAGGCCTCGTACGGCTGTACGGGTGATGCCGTCCTTGACACGCCCTCCGCCCCATGGCGTACTGCGATGGCCTCAGTGGCGCACCCAGCGCCGGTGCGGGCGATGCGGGCGCTCGCGAGGCGGCTGCGGCGGGACGCGCGGCTCGTCGAGGAGATCCTGGCCGAGGCGCTGCCGCGGCTCTCCGGGGCCGAGGGGCCGCCGCTGCGGGCGGCGCGCTGGGCGCTCGCCCTGGTTGCGCCGGGGCTCGCCGACGACTGGCGGCGGCTGCCGCCCGCGGGCACCTCCATGGCGTGCATCGGCAGCGTCGACGCCTTCGGTCGGCGGCTGCCCCTGCGGGCGGCCGCGATGCTCCTGCGGGTCCTCGACGAGGCGGGCGACCGGGCGGCGCCGCGCCTCGAACGGCTCGTGACGCAGTGGAGCGAGGCGTTCGCCGAGCGGTTCAGGGCCCGCTGGGTGCCGCTGGAGCATCAGGTGGAGCACCAGTCGCGCACGACGGTCGCGGCCGCGTGGCACGCGCGCGACTGAGCGCCCGCCCCGCCGGAAGAGGTCTCAGTCCACCGCGAGCCGGAACGCCATCCTGCCGAAGCTCACGGAGTCGCCGTCCTGGACGACCGCCGCACCGGTCACCCTGCGCCCGTTCACGGACGTGCCGTTCGTCGAGCCGAGGTCGCGCAGCACCCACATGCCGCCCTGCCGCCGCAGCTCGGCGTGGACCCGGGAGACCGTGTCGTGGCTGAGCCGCAGTCCGTTGGCGGGGTCGCGGCCGATCCGCAGCGGGTAGGGGCTGTCGGGCGACGGCAGCAGCAGCTTCGGCAGGCGCTCGGCCTCCCAGGCCCTGCGCAGCTTCATCGTGAACCCGGAGACGGCCTCCACGCCGCCGAGCACCATGCGTGACCAGCGGCCCTCGGTCCGCAGGTCGTCGGTGAGTGCGGCCAGTTCGTCGGGCCTGCGGGCGGCGAGCGCGAGCTCCATGCGCCGCAGGAACGTATCGTGCGAGAGCCTGCCGACGGCCGCGCCCTCCTTGAGTGCGTCCAGCGCCCGGTCGCGCTCGGCGTCCGTCACCCGCGCGGGCGCCGCCGGGAACGTGGAGAACTCGAAAGAGGATGTCACCAGGCAATTGTCGGACACCCGCGCCCCGGGTGTCCAGAACGGGTGGACCGAAGGCCGATCGACCGCTTCCTCCCACGGAACGACGGCTTCTGACGCACCATGGGACGCACGGTGTGACGGACAGCGGACGAGGGAGAACCGTCGGTGAGGTTCGAAGTGTGGGCGCCGGAGGCCGAGCGGGTCGAGCTGGAGTGCGCGGGTTCCACGCGCGCGATGGAGCGCGACGCGGACCGCGGAGGGTGGTGGACGGCGGAGGCGGAGGCCGAGGACGGCACGCGGTACGGCTTCTCGGTGGACGGGGGCCCCGTCCTGCCCGACCCGCGCTCGCGGCGCCAGCCGGACGGCCCCGACGGGTCGAGCGCGGTCGTCGACCACGACCGTTACGCGTGGCGCACGCCCTGGGCGGGGCGCGGCGTGCGGGAGGCGGTCCTGTACGAGCTGCACGTGGGGACGTACACGCGCGAGGGCACGCTGGATGCGGCGGCGGGCCGGCTCGGACACCTCGCGGAGCTCGGCGTCACGCACGTGGAGCTGATGCCGCTGTGCCCCTTCCCCGGGCGGTACGGCTGGGGGTACGAGGGGGTGTCGCTGTGGGCGGTGCACGAGCCGTACGGCGGCCCCGAGGCGTTGAAACGGTTCGTCGACGCGGCGCACGCGCACGGGCTCGGTGTCATCCTTGACGTCGTCCACAACCACCTCGGCCCGTCCGGCAACTACCTGCCCGCGTTCGGGCCCTACTTCACGGAGACGCACCAGACGCCGTGGGGCGCCGCGGTCAACCTGGACGCGCCCGGCTCGGACGAGGTGCGCGCGTATCTGATCGGCAGCGCCCTCGCCTGGCTGCGCGACTACCGGATCGACGGCCTGCGACTCGACGCCGTGCACGCGCTGCGGGACACGCGCGCGTGCCACTTCCTGGAGGAACTCTCGGCCGCCGTCGACGCGTTGGCCGCTGAGCTCGGCAGACCGCTGTCCCTGATCGCCGAGTCCGACCTGGGCGACCCGCGGATCGTCACCCCGCGCGCGAGCGGCGGCCTCGGCATGCACGCGCAGTGGAACGACGACTTCCACCACGCGCTGCACACCGCGCTCACGGGCGAGTCGCAGGGCTACTACGAAGACTTCGCTCGGGCCCCGCTGGCCGCGCTCGGCAAGACGCTGACGCGCGGGTTCTTCCACGACGGCACGTACTCGACGTTCCGGGGCCGCGCCCACGGCCGCCCGGTGGACCGCGCGCGGACGCCCGCGTACCGCTTCCTGGGCTACGCGCAGACCCACGACCAGGTCGGCAACCGGGCGCAGGGCGACCGCCTTTCGGCCTCCCTCTCCCCCGGCCTGCTCGCCTGCGCGGCCGCGCTCACCCTGACGAGCCCCTTCACGCCGATGCTGTTCATGGGCGAGGAGTGGGGGGCCACGACGCCCTGGCAGTTCTTCACCGACCACACGGACCCCGAGCTCGCCGAGGCCGTGCGCCGGGGCAGGCGGCGGGAGTTCGCGGCGCACGGGTGGGCCGAGGAGGACATTCCCGACCCGCAGGACCACGGGACCCGCGACCGGTCCTGTCTCGACTGGTCGGAGCCCGAGCGGGGCCACCATGCCCGGCTGCTCGCCTGGCACCGCGAGCTGATCGCCCTGCGGCGCTCCCGGGGCGACCTGACCGACCCCGACCTGGCGGCGGTGCGGGTCGCTTTCGACGAGAGGGCCCGCTGGTTCGCGTTCCGCCGCGGTGATCTGCGGATCGCCGTGAACTTCGGCGAGGAGCCCGTCGTCGTACCGCTGGACGGGCGCCACGCGCGCGTGGTCGCCGCGTGGGAGCCGGTGGCGGCGCCGGGGCCGGACGGCGTGGTGCGCCTGCCCGCCGAATCATGCGTGATCCTGGCCACCCGGTAGCGTCACGTCCGCCCTCTCCGGAGGGCCTACCAAGGGGAGACGGACGATGAAGCAACGATTTCTGGGCCGGACCGGTCTGCGCGTCAGCGAGGTCTGCTTCGGCACGATGATGTTCGGCATCGGTGCGGACGAGGCGACATCCCACCACATGCTGGACGCCTTCACGGAAGCCGGCGGCACGTTCATCGACACGGCCGACATGTACGGCCGCGGTGTGTCGGAGGAGATCCTCGGCCGCTGGCTCAAGGGCCGCCGCAGGGACGAACTGGTCATCGCCACCAAGGTGTTCTCGACGATGAGCGACGCGCCGAACGCCGGCGGCCTGAGCCGCAAGCACATCATGTCGGCCGTCGACGCGAGCCTGCGGCGCCTCGGCACCGACCACATCGACCTCTACCAGACGCACGTGTGGGACGCGACGACGCCCGTCGAGGAGACCCTGTCCACCCTGGACACCCTGGTGAAGGCGGGCAAGGTCCGCTACCTGGGAGCGAGCAACCACTCCGCGGCGCAGTTGCAGAAGGCCCTCGACGTGGCGCGGGCGCACGGCTGGGAGCCGTACTCCTGTCTGCAGCCGTTCTACAACCTCCTTGCGCGCGAGACCGAGTGGGAGCTGCTGCCGCTCAGCGCGGCGGAGGGCGTCGGTGTCATTCCGTACAGCCCGCTGAGCGGCGGCTGGCTCTCCGGGAAGTTCCGGCGCGGCATGGCGGCGCCGCCCGAGGGCACGCGGGGCGCGGGCAGCTGGGAGGAGCGCGCCACGGAGGAGACCTGGCAGGTCGTCGACGCCGTCCTTGAGGTCGCCGAGGAGGCCGGGCGCACTCCGGCACAGGTGGCGCTGCGCTGGCTCCTCCAGCAGCCCGGGGTGACCGCGCCGATCGTCGGGGCGCGGTCCGTGGAGCAGCTGACGGACAACCTCGGCTGCGTGGGCTGGGAGTTGACGCCCGAGCAGCACGAGCGGCTGACGGCGGCGAGCGCGCGGCCGCTGCCCTACCCGTACGACGTCCTCGCGTACTACCCGGGCCGCGAGCCGCGCACCGGCCCCCGCACGGACTTCAGCTGACGTCTCTCAGCTGACGTCTCTCAGCTGACGATCGCCATCTCGCGGGCGGTGGCGTTCAGCCGCCGCCCGCCCTCCTCGGTGACCGTCACGATGTCCTCGATGCGTACTCCGAAGCGCCCCGGCAGATAGATGCCGGGCTCTACGGAGAAGCACATTCCCGGCACGAGCGGCTGCTCCTCGCCCTCGATCATGTAGGGCGGTTCGTGGGTGGTGACGCCGATGCCGTGTCCGGTGCGGTGGATGAAGTGCTCTCCGTAGCCGAACTCGGTGATCACGTCGCGGGCCGCGCGGTCGATGTCCTGGCACGCGGCGCCGGGCCGCACCGCCGCGCAGCCCGCCGCCTGCGCCTCCCGCACCACGTCGTGGACGCGCTGCTCCTCGGCGGTGGGCTCGCCGACGTGGACCGTGCGGGAGGTGTCGGAGCCGTAGCCGTGCAGCAGACCGCCGAAGTCGAGGACGACCATGTCGCCCCGCTGGATGACGCGGTCGCCGGCCTCGTGGTGGGGGTTGGCGCCGTTGGGGCCCGAGCCGACGACGGTGAAGTCCACCTGGGAGTGGCCGAACCGCCGCAGCAGCTCCGCGAGATCGGCGGCGACGTCCGTCTCCTTGCGCCCCGCGAAGGGCACCTTCTGGATCTCCTCGTACGCCGCGTCGGCCGCCGCGCCCGCCGCCGCGAGGCGCTCCAGCTCGGCGGCGTCCTTGACGGCACGGAGCATCGGGAGGGCCTGGGTGAGGGAGACGTAGGAGGTGCCGGGCAGCGCCTGCTGGAAGCCGAGGAGGTGCATCGCCCAGGCGTTGTCGCTCACTCCGAAGCGGCCCGATACGTCCAGGAGGGGCGCGGTGACGGCGTACGGGTCCTTGCCGTCGGTCCAGTCGCGCAGGGTGAGCGCGGGCGCGCCCGCGGCCTTCGCGGCGTCCGGGGCCTCCAGGGTCGGCACGACGAGGACGGGGTCCTGCCCGGCGGCCAGCACGAGGACCGTGAGCCGTTCGGTGGCCGCGGTCGGCCGGTACCCGGTGAGCCACACGAGGTCGGGCCCCGGAGCGACGAGAACGCCCGCGAGCCCGGCGTCCGCGGCTGCGGTGGCGGCGCGCTCCATGCGTGCTCGGTAGTCGTCGACGGTGAAGGGCGCGGGCGCGCTGCTCATGAGGACCTCCTGTGGGCTACGTCAGGAATCCTCCCCCCGGGCGTCCGGGGGCGCTAGGGCGTGTCTTTTGGATCGGCCCGGGCTGATCCGAAAGACACGCCCTAGCTCGGGGCGAGGCGCGGTGTCACGTCACGATGCCCGGTCTGGTCGACAGGAGCTGACGGGCGCCGTTCGTGTGGCGCACCGTCAGGGTGACCGGCTTGCCGGGCCGTGCGGCGCCGACGGCCGTGGCGAGACCGGCCGCCGATTCGATCCGGGTGCCGCCGAACGCCAGCAGCGTGTCGCCGCGCACCAGTCCGGCCGTGTGGCCGGGGCCCGGGATGTGGACGCCCACCAGGAGGGCGCCCCGGCCCCTCGGGGAGTCGACCGCCTCGATGCCGAGGGCGGCGGCGCGGGGCGGCGCGGCGGGTGGCCGCGGGGGCCTCTTCGGGTGGCCGGGCGGCCGCCTTCCGGGGGCGGCGGCCGAGCCGGGAGCGGCCGCCCCCGGCTGCGCCTTCCCCGTCTCGCTCCGCACCTCCGCCAGCTTGCTCATGCCGATGACGGTGGCGCCCACGGTGCCGAGGCCGATGCCCGTGAGCACCAGGACCGCCGCGCCGAGCAGCCCGAACCACAGGGTCGTCAGGCGCCCGCCGCGGCGCCTGGCGGCATGCGGGCGACGGCTCTTCCCGGGGGCAGGGCCCTGACTCCGGCCGGGGTGCCGGCCCGGCATCGGCTTGGGACGCAACGTGGTCTCATCCATGGCTCGCCTCCGGCCACAGCTCTACCCGGAGTGACCCCACGGTGACGCCTCACGAACGGGTGACGTCCAGCTGTGCGGCCAGTGCCGCCGCGGGCCCGCGCAGGGCGCCCGCGTGGAGCAGCTCCGTACGGTGGACGACACGGGGCGCCGTCAGCGGCACGGCGACCGTGCCCGGCGCCTCGTCGGCCACCGGCCGCGGCAGCAGGGCGAGACCGTGGCCCGCCGCGACCAGCGCCACGAGGGTACGCAGGTCCGTGCCGTCGTAGCGCAGCGCGGGCCGGAAGCCCGACGTGCCGCAGGCGGTGCGGAGCCGGGCCAACGGCATGCCGGTGCCGGGGGCGTCGAGCCAGCGGGCATCGACGAGGTCGGCGAGCCGCAGCCCCGCGCGACCGGCCAGCGGATGGTCCATGGGGAGCAGCACGGCGACCGGCTCCTGCGCGATGCCGCGCGCGGTCAACGGCGCCACGTCCGGGAGGCGCAGCGGGTCGTTCGGAGCGGCGAGACCGTCGACGAGGCCGAGGTCGGCGGTGCCGGTCGCCACGGCCGCGGGTATCTCGTCGTGGGGCAGTACGGACAGGGTGACCCCCGCGAGGGGCAGGGCCCGCAGGGTGCGCCGGGTCAGCGCGGTCGGCGTGGCCGCGAGCGTCAGGCCCTGCTCGGGGGCGGCCGCCATGCGGACGATCTCGGCGCGGGCCGCGTCAAGGCGCAGCAGCAGGGGGTCGGCGTGCTCCAGGAGGCGCGCGCCCGCCGGAGTGGGGGCCACCGGGCGGCGGGTCAGCAGGGCCGCGCCGAGGTCCTGCTCCAGGGCGGCGATGTGCTGGGAGACGGCGGACTGGGTGTAGCCGAGCTCGCGGGCGGCCTCGGAGAACGAGGCGAGGCGGGCCACTGTCACGTAGGTGCGCAGGAGGTGCGGGTCCATGCCCTCAAGGATCGTGCAGGGCAGATCGTGCTGGGCATCAGTAACGCTTATGAAGCGTGCAGATTTCGTCGTTGGACGTGAACCGCGACCGCGCCCAGGATGATCGGCATGACCACAGCAACGCAGCGCTCCGCGGCCCCCGACGCCTCCGCGTCCCGCGCCGCCCGCATCGCCCTCGTCGGTGACCGCTCCCCCAATGTCACCGCCCACACCCGCATCCCGCTCCTCCTGGACTCCCTCACCGCCACGGACCACCTCGCGCTCGACCCGTACTGGATACCGACCGAGGACGCCGAGGACCCGGACGCCGTGCGCGGCTTCGACGCGGTGTGGGTGCTGCCGGGCAGCCCCTACCGCAGCGAGGCGGGCGCGCTCACCGCGATCCGCACGGCGCGCGAGAGCGGCATCCCCTTCCTCGGCACCTGCGGCGGCTTCCAGCACACACTTCTCGAGTACGCACGGAACGTGTGCGGTCTGACCGGTGTCGCGCACGCCGAGAACGACCCCGACGCGGACGACCTCCTCATCGCTCCGCTCGCCTGCTCGCTGGTCGGCCACGAGGGCACGGTGACCATCGCCCCGGGCTCGCTCGCCGAGTCCGTCGTCGGTGCCCGCACGTCGATCGAGCGCTACCACTGCTCCTACGGCCCCGGCGCCCACCTCGACACGCTCCGCGAGCACGGGCTGCGCTTCACGGGCGAGGACGAGGAGGGCCGGCCCCGGATCGCCGAACTCCCCGGCCACCCCTTCTTCCTGATCACCCTCTTCCAGCCGGAACTGGGCGGCGACGGCTCGCGCCCGCACCCGATCGTGCGGGCCCTGGCGCGAGCCGCCGTGCACCACGCGGGCGTGGCCGCCTAGGGCCTGTCCGGCGGATCATGCCGCGGGCCGCGGGGTCTGGCACGCCGATCTGCGGCGTTGTCGTCGGTTGTCAACGCTCCGCGTTGCCGCC
>NZ_JBJDPY010000018.1:0-148779 GCF_044903205.1 Streptomyces sp. NPDC029674 | reverse complement strand
GCCTCCATGTCCTCCCCGTCCTCCCTGCTCCACTGGACGCGGCGCATGATCGAGATCCGCAAGCAGAACCCGGCGTTCGGACTCGGCTCCTACACAGAACTGCCGTCGTCCAACCCGGCGGTCCTCGCCTATCTGCGCGAGTACCAGGACGACCTCGTGCTGTGCGTGCACAACTTCTCCCGCTTCGCGCAGCCCACCGAACTCGATCTGCAGGCATTCGACGGACGCCACCCCGTGGAGCTCATCGGCGGGGTGCGCTTCCCGGCCATCGGTGAGCTGCCCTACCTGCTGACACTGGCGGGCCACGGCTTCTACTGGTTCCGGCTGTGCAACGACCTCCACCCGCGCCGACCGGCGGACCTCGCCGTGCGCCTCTGAAGGGACGTGTCGCATGCTCAAGACCGCAACGCAGTCGCGGGGCAGCAGCCTCAGCCCCCCGCTGCTGCTCACGTCGTTGGCCGGCGTACTCCAGGAGTGGCTGCCCCAGCAGCGGTGGTTCGCGGGCAAGGGGCTGCCCGTCACGGACCTGGCCGTGGTGTCGATGACCGAACTGCACCCCGGCTGCCTGCACCTGCTGATCAGCTCCGGGCACGCCGGGTCGCGCGACGACTGCTACCAGTTGCTCCTCGGCGTGAGCGAGGAGCTGCCGTCCCGCCTCCACCACGCCGTCATCGGCCGCCCCAGCGAGGGTCCCCTCGCCGGGCTCACGGTGTACGACGCCCTCCACGACCCCCGGTCGGCCGCGCTGCTCCTCGAACGCCTCCGCACCCCGGGCACGGCAGGCCCGCTGCGCTTCGAAGGTGACGCGCGGACCGTGGTGCCCTCGGGCCTCACGCCGCGCATCCTGGACGGCGAGCAGTCCAATACCTCTTTGGTCTACGGCGATTCCTACATTCTGAAGCTGTTCCGCCGTGTGCAGTACGGCGTCAATCCGGACCTGGAAGTCCCGTGGGCGCTGGCCCGTGAAGGGTGCGCCCGCGTGCCCGCTCCCGTGGCCTGGTTCTGGACCAACGAGCCGCGCAGGACGACGCTCGGAGTGCTCCAGCCGTTCCTGCCCGGGGCGACGGACGGCTGGACGCTGGCCCTCCAGTCCCTCGCGGCGGGCCGGGACTTCACCGACGAGTCGTACGAACTGGGGCGCGCCACCGCCGAAGTGCATCTGGCGCTGGCCCAGGTCTTCGCGCCAGGACCCGCGGACCGGCACGGGGGCCGGCTGCTCGCCGCCGCGATGACCACCCGCCTCGACACCACCGCCCGTCAGGTGCCCGCGCTCGTTCCGTACGTGTCACGGCTGCGGGCCGCGTACGACGCCGTCGCGGCGCGCGGCCTGGGCCGGCCGCCGCAGCGGATCCACGGAGACCTGCACCTCGGGCAGGTCCTGCGGGCCGGGCAGCGCTGGTTCGTCATCGACTTCGAGGGTGAGCCGGCCCGCCCGATCGCCGAACGCAGACGCCCCCAGGCCCCCGTCCGCGACATCGCGGGCATGCTCCGCTCCTTCGACTACGCGGCCCACGCCAGGCGGCCCTGGCAGCCCCAATGGGCCCAGCGCTGCCGGGACGCCTACTGCGCGGGCTACGCGGCCGAGGCGGTGTGGGACCCACGCGGACAGTCCGAGCTGCTGCGCGCCTACGAGACGGACCGGGCGGTCTACGAGGCGCTGTACGAGGCGAGGCACCGTCCGGACTGGCTGCCCGTGCCCATGGCGGCGATCGCCCGTCTTGCGGAAGGCCGGTGACCTCGCTCGACCTCCTGCCGCCCGCACCTGCCGGTTTCCCCGGCCGACCGCCCTTCACCCGCTCAGAGGAGACCTGATCCCGTGGTCATCGCCGATACGTCCACCCCCGACCCCACGGTCACCCTCCGCACCCCGCTGCTCGACACGGCTCCCGTCGTCGACGCCGGCCCCCGCCAGGACTGGCACGTGTCCGAGGCGCCGCTCGACGAGGAGAGCCGGGGACGCCTGCTCGCGGGCACCCACCACGACCCGCACGCGGTGCTCGGCGCGCATCCCGTACCCGGGGGCGTGGCGTTCACGGTGCTGCGCCCGTACGCCCAGGCGGTGACGGTCGTCGTCGACGGGCGGAGCGCGCGGCTGAACGATGTGGGAGACGGGCTGTTCTCGGGCGTGCTGCCGCTCCCGGCGATTCCCGCGTACGCACTGCGGGTGAGGTACGACGGCCGGGACACCGAGGTCCAGGACCCCTACCGCTTCCTGCCCGCGCTGGGCGAACTCGATCTGCACCTGATCGGCGAGGGCCGGCACGAGGAGCTGTGGAAGGCGCTGGGGGCGCATCCGATGACCCATCAGGGCGTCGTCGGCACCCGGTTCACGGTGTGGGCGCCCAACGCCAGAGGTGTGCGGGTGTGCGGGGACTTCTGCCACTGGGACGGCGCCGCCTATCCGATGCGTTCGCTGGGGTCGTCCGGGGTGTGGGAGCTGTTCCTGCCCGGCATCGGCGATGGGGACCGCTACAAGTTCGACATCACCCGCCCCGACGGCACGCACACCCTGCGCGCGGACCCGATGGCGCGCCTGGCGGAGACGCCGCCGGCGACCGCGTCCGTGGTCACCCGGTCGACCCACGTGTGGGCGGACGACGAGTGGATGGCGCACCGGGCGGACCGCCCGGTCCACCAGGCACCTTTCTCGGTGTACGAGGTTCACCTTCCGTCCTGGCGTATGGGTCTGACCTACCGTCAGCTGGCCGATGAGCTCACGGCCTATGTGGCCGACGCGGGCTTCACGCACGTGGAGTTCATGCCGGTGGCGGAGCATCCGTTCGGCGGATCGTGGGGGTACCAGGTCACCGGTCTGTACGCGCCGACCTCCCGCATGGGCACGCCGGACGACTTCCGGCACCTCGTCGACACGCTGCACCGGGCGGGCATCGGTGTGATCGTGGACTGGGTCCCCGCGCACTTCCCCAAGGACGACTGGGCGCTCGCCGAGTTCGACGGGTACCCGCTGTACGAGCCGGGGGACTCGCGGCGCGCCGAACACCCGGACTGGGGCACGCTCACCTTCGACTACGGCCGCCGCGAGGTGCGCAACTTCCTGGTCGCCAACGCGGTCTACTGGTGCGAGGAGTTCCACATCGACGGCCTTCGGGTGGACGCCGTGGCCTCGATGCTCTACCTCGACTACTCCCGCGAGGACGGCCGGTGGGCGCCCAACGAACACGGCGGCCGGGAGAACCTGGACGCGGTGTCGTTCCTCCAGGAGATGAACGCGACGGTCTACCGCCGGTGCCCCGGCGTCGTCACCATCGCCGAGGAGTCCACCGCGTGGAACGGCGTCACGCGGGCCACCGACCACGTCGGCCACGACGGCTTCGGCGGGCTCGGCTTCGGCCTGAAGTGGAACATGGGCTGGATGCACGACTCCCTGGAGTACATCCAGCACGAACCCGTGCACCGGCAGTACCACCACAACGAGCTGACCTTCGCGATGGTCTACGCGTACAGCGAGAACTACCTCCTGCCGGTCTCGCACGACGAAGTCGTGCACGGCAAGCGCGCGTTGGTGTCCAAGATGCCGGGCGACTGGTGGCAGCAGCGCGCCAACCACCGCGCCTACCTGGCCTACATGTGGGCCCACCCCGGCAAGCAACTCCTCTTCATGGGCCAGGAGTTCGCCCAGGGCGGCGAGTGGTCGCCGGACCACGGCCCGGACTGGGGGCTGCTGGACCCGTCGTACCCGGCGGAACCGGACCACGGCGGTGTGCTGCGCCTGGTGCGGGACCTCAACCACCGGTACCGCGCGACACCCGCGCTGTGGGAACAGGACACGGTGCCCGCCGGCTTCGCCTGGGTCGATGCGGACGCGGCCCACGACAACGTGGTGTCGTTCCTGCGCTTCGCCGCCGACGGGACCCCGCTCCTGGCCGTCAGCAACTTCTCACCCGTGATCCGCAACGACTACGCGGTCGGGGTGCCGGACGCGGTGGGCACGTGGCGGGAGACGCTGAACACGGACGCGGCCGACTACGGCGGCGGGGACGTGCGCAACGAGGGCCCGCTGCGACCGGAGCAGGAGGCGGCCGGGGCTTTCCCGGCCCGCCTGCGCATGACGCTGCCCCCGCTGGCCACGGTGTGGCTGCAGCCTGAGTGAGGTGTGCGGGCGGGCGTGGCGTCACCCTCGTTCGCGGGCGTTGAGGCGGGCGGCCTGGCGGGTCAGGTGGTCGCGTTCGGCGAGGGTAGGGGCCTTCGCGGCGGCCTCGGCGTACAGGCGTGCCGCCGTCGTCGGGTCGCCGTCGCGTTCGTGGAGGTACGCCGCCACGGCGGTGTGGCGGGGCAGCGAGTCGTCCAGGGCCGCCAGGGCCTTCAGGCCGGCGCGGGGTCCGTCCGCCTCGCCGACGGCCACCGCGCGGTTGAGCCGGACGACCGGGCTGTCGGTCAGGCGCGCGAGCTCGTCGTACCACTCGACGATCTGCACCCAGTCGGTCTCCTCGGCGGTGGGCGCGTCGGCGTGGAGCGCGGCGACGGCGGCCTGGGCCTGGAACTCGCCGAGGCGGTCGCGCGAGAGGGCGGTCTGCAGGATGCCGACACCCTCGGCGATCATCCGGGTGTCCCACCGGCCGCGGTCCTGCTCGGCGAGCGGCACGAGGCTGCCGTCGGGCGCGGTGCGGGCGGCCCGCCGGGCGTGGTGGAGCAGCATCAGGGCGAGCAGTCCCGCCACTTCGGGGTGGTCGATCGCGGCGGCCAGCTGCCGGGTGAGGCGGATGGCCTCGGCGGCGAGGTCGACGTCTCCGTAGTACCCCTCGTTGAAGACCAGGTAGAGCACGCGCAGCACGGTGGCGACGTCGCCGGGCCGGTCGAACCGCACGCCGGAGACCGTGCGCTTGGCCCGGCTGATCCGCTGCGCCATGGTCGCCTCGGGCACCAGGTACGCCCGGGCGATCTGGCGGGTGGTGAGACCGCCGACGGCGCGCAGCGTGAGCGCGACCGCCGACGACGGTGTGAGCGACGGGTGGGCGCAGAGGAAGTAGAGCTGGAGCGTGTCGTCCAGCGCGGGCGCGGGGCCGGGCGCCGGCTCCTCGTCGACGAGGCCCTCGCGGCGGCGCCGGGCGGTGTCCGCCCGGGCCGCGTCGAGGAACTTGCGCCAGGCCGCGGTGACCAGCCAGCCCTTCGCGTCGCGCGGCGGGTCGGCGGGCCAGACGCGGACAGCCTCGACGAGGGCGTCCTGCACGGCGTCCTCGGCCGCCGCGAAGTCGGCTCCGCGGCGGACGAGGACGGCGAGCACGGTGGGTGTGAGGCTTCTCAGCAGGGCCTCGTCCACTTCAGCGGTCACGCGGCGCGTCACTCGGTGATGGTGGGCGGCGCGGACAGGAAGGGGCGCAGCTCGAGCCACTCGTGGATCGGCTTCCCGCCCGCCCCGGGGGCGGCGGACAGCTCACCGGCCAGTTCGACGGCGCGGTCGTAGCTGTCGACGTCGATGATCATCCAGCCCGCGATGAGGTCCTTCGTCTCCGCGAACGGGCCGTCGGTGACCGGCGGCCGGCCCTCGCCGTCGTACCGCACGAACGTCCCCTCGGGGGCGAGCGCCTGACCGTCGACGAACTCACCGGACTTCTCCAGGCGGTCCGCGAAGTCCTGCATGTACTGCACGTGCGCCGTGATCTCCTCCGGCGTCCACTGGTCCATCGGCACGTCGTTGACCGCCGTCGGGGCGCCGCGGTAGTGCTTCAGGAGCAGGTACTTGGCCATGGTGTTCTCCTCGGTGCTGGTGCGACCCATTGTTGTCGCGTTCACACCGGGGACGGAGCCGGTCACGGATTCTCGACATCGTCGGCCAGATTTTTTTCGAGCGGCCGGATCTACGGCTGACCGTTCGGGAGGATGACCGCCCGGCCGTTGACCTTGCCCGCGTGCAGGTGCTCGTACGCCGTGGGGGCGTCGTCCAGCGCGTACGTCTCCACGTGGACGTCGATCACGCCGGACCTGGCCAGGTCCAGGACCTCGATCAGTTCGGCCCTGCTGCCCCAGTAGGGGGCGCGGAACGCGGCGTCGTACGGGGTCGTGCCGAAGCCGACCGACGCGGTGCCGCCACCGATGCCGACGATCGTGACGTCCCCTTCCACCGCGACGCACGCGGCCGCCGTCGCGGCGGTGGGCGGCGCCCCGACGAAGTCGAACACGGCCTGGGCGCCCAGGCCGCCCGTCAGCCCGCGCACCGTGCCCGCCGCCGCCCCGTCGGACAGGACGGCCTCGTGGGCGCCGACCTCACGGGCCAGGCGCAGCTTCTCCTCGGTGACATCGAGGGCGATCACGCGCGCCGGGGTCAGCGCGCGCAGCAGCTGGATCGCCACGTGCCCGAGCCCGCCGGTGCCGATGACCACGGCCGTGCTGCCGGGCGTCAGCTTGGGCAGCGACGTCTTGATGGCGTGGTACGGGGTGAGGCCCGCGTCGGTGAGCGGCACGGCGGTCACGGGGTCGAGGCCGTCGAGCGGGACGAGGTGGCGCGGGTCGTCCACGATCATGTACTCGGCGATGGCGCCGGGCGCGCCGAGTCCGGGCGGGCGGATGCCCAGCTCCGCGGCGCGCGTGCAGTAGTTCTCCTTGCCCTGCGCGCACATCGTGCAGGTGCCACAGCCCCACGGTCCGTACACGGCCACGCAGTCGCCGGGCGCGAGCCCGGTGACGCCCTCGCCCAGCGCGGCGACGGTGCCCGCGCCCTCGTGGCCGAGGGTGAGCGGCAGCGGGAAGCCGAGGGCCTCGGCCGGCCGGCTCATCACGGCGATGTCGGAGTGGCAGACGCCCGCGGCGGTGACTTTCAGGAGCACCTGGCCCGGGCCCGGATCTGGCCGCGGGACGGTGACGACCTCGGGGGCGGCGCCGGCGCTGCGGTACTGGACGGCCTTCATCTCGGCGGGCAGGCTCCCGCCCGGGAGTTCTCGGTCTGACATCTCGGGTGCCTCTTCCTCTTTCTCTGTGGGGTCTTCGCCGCGTCAGCGGGCCGCGTAGCCGCCGTCGACCAGGTGGTAGCTGCCGTTGATGAAGGAGGCCCGCTCCGAGAGCAGGAACAGCGTGAGCTCGGCGACCTCGTCGGCGGTCCCGAGGCGGCCCTGCGGGTGCAGCGCGACCAGCTGCCGGCGCTGGGTCTCGTCACCCTTGAGCAGCGGGGTGTCGATGAAGCCGGGGGCGACGGCGTTCACACGCACGCCCCGTGCCGCGTACTCCACGGCGGCGCTCTTGGTCAGTCCGACGACCGCGTGCTTGGCGGCGGAGTACGCGGGGGAACCGGCGAAGCCGTTGGTGCCGAGGATCGAGGACATGTTGACGACGGCGCCGCCGCCCGCGGCGAGGATCTGCGGCAGCTCGTACCGGAGGGAGTAGAAGACGCCGTTGAGGTTGGTGTCGATGACGCGCCGCCAGTCCTCGACCGTGTACTCGCCGGTCGGGGCGGAGGCTCCGGCGATCCCGGCGTTGTTGACGGCCAGCCGCAGTCCGCCGAAGGTCTCGACGGTGAACTCGACGGCGTCGCGCACCGATTCGGGGTCGGTGACGTCGACGTGCACGGCGGCGGCGCGGCCGCCGGCCTCGGTGATCGCGCGGACGCTGTCCCGCGCGCCCTGTTCGTTGTGGTCCGCGACGACGACGGCCGCTCCCGCCGCGGCGAGGCGGCGGGCGACTTCGTAGCCGATGCCGGAGGCGGCGCCGGTGACGAGGGCGGTCTGCCCGGCGAACTCCGGCGCGGTGGTGCCGGCCGTGGTGGTGCTGGTGGTGGTGCTCGTGCTCATGGTGGTGCCTGGTTTCAGGTGGTGGTGGTTCGGGGTGCCGGTTCGTCGGCCAGGGCCGCGAACGCCGCGTCGATGAGCTGCGGCAGGGGGGCGCGGGGGGTGCTCGCGCCGGGTGCGATCCAGAACCGCACGGCGGTGCCGAACGCCCCGACGGCCAGCGAGACGGCGAGCGCCGGGCGCAGGTCGCGTTCGGCGTCCAGGCCGAGCCGGCGCGCGACGATCGCCACCGACTCGGTCTCGGCCTCGTCCCGCACCCGCAGGTAGGCGGCGAGCAGCGACGGCTCCTCGTGGAGCAGCCGGAGCAGGTCGGCCGAGCGGGGCAGGCGGTGCCAGGCGGTCGGTTCCTCGTCGAGCCAGCCGCGGAGGGCCCGGTAGTAGGCCGTGAGGGGGTCCTCTTCCGCGGGGCGGGCGGCGAGCGCCGCGTTGATCCGTGCGTAGTCGGCGCGCAGGGCGTCGACCACGGCGTCCTCCTTCCCGGCGAAGTACCGGGAGAAGGTGCGGCGCGAGACGTCGGCGCGTTCGCTGATCGTCTCGACGGTCACCTGGTCGAGGCCGTGGGCGAGGACCAGGTCCACGGCGGCGTTCGCCATGGCGGCCCGGCTCTCCTGGACCTTGCGGCTCCTGCGGCCCTCTGTGGTGCTCATGCTGTCGACTGTACTCCTCGAAATGTCCCAGTGGGACAGTTGGCTCAGCGGGACAGAATCGTGCCCGGCTTCGGCGGATCCGCGCCCTGCCCGCAGGGAGCCCCGCGTGCCATCGTGGGAAGGCCGCTGGTCCGGACCAGCGCACAAAAGACTGGAAGGTCACAGCAGACGCCGGACGCCGATGAGGAGCGTGCGCATGCGCGGCACCACCGTCCTACCGGGTCAGGGGAACAACGGAGAACCGGGCGAGGAGGGCATGCCGACGCACCGCCTCCAGGTGCCGATGCCCAACACGCTCCCCTTCGCCATCGGTACGTTCGACACCATCGGCCCCATGTCGCGCGCCCCGTTCCCGCACCGGCACACCTTCCACGAGATCGTCCACGTAACGGGCGGCACCGGCGGGCACGTGGTCGATCTGACCCGCTTCGCGCTGCGGCCGCCGAACCTGTGCTTCATCGCCCCCGGGCAGGTGCACCACTGGGAGAACGTGACCGGTCTCGAGGGCCAGGTCATCCTCTTCACCGACGACTTCCTCCTGGACCACCCCGCCGACCGGCACATCCTGCGGGGTCTCGCCCGGCGCTCGTGCCTCGACCTGCCCGACGAGGCGGCGGAGTGGACGGCGCGCCTGGTGGCCGAGATGAACGGCGAGTACCGGTCGGGGGCCGAGGGGTTCCACGGCGTGCTGCGGGCCCTGCTGCACATCCTGGTGGTGCGGGCGGCGCGGCTGCCCGCCTCCCGGACGTCGGCGGCGGCGTCCGGGGCCGCGCCGGAGCATGGGCACGAGGGCGCGCCGCACTCCCGCCCCGCCTCGGTGGCCACGGAATTCGTGACGCTGCTGAGCGCTCCCGAGGGCGCCCTGCAGTCGGTGCGGTCGTGCGCGGCCCAGCTGGGCGTCTCGGTGAGTTACCTCAGTGAGGTGGTGAAGGCCTCCACCGGCCGCACGCCCGGCGAACTGATCCGGCAGGCACGGGTGCACGAGGCCAAACGCCTGCTGCTGCGCACGGAGTTGACGGTGCGCCAGGTGGCGGGGCGGGTCGGGTTCGGTGACCCGGCGTACTTCTGCCGCTTCTTCCGCCGCGAGACCGGCGCGAGCCCCGGGGACTTCCGTCGCGGCGGTGGCGATATTCACCACGACCACCGGCTCGAGTCCATCGCCGGGCCCTCCTCCCCCGCATAACTTCATAGCCGATCCGGAACCCACCACACCCCTTCCCCACCCCGTCAGGCTCAGGAGGAGCGATGGACCACGAGATCGGCATCCCGGGAGACGAAGGCCCGGCCGAGGACAGCACCTCGGGTACGCACGCCGCGACCGGCGTGAACGGCAGCAAGGACAGCGGCAAGGGCCCGAGCCGCAAGACCGTCCTGCGCGCCGCCGCCGCCCTTGGCATGGCCGTGCCGGTGTCCCTCATGGGCGTACCGGCGCTGGCCAGGACCGCCGGCGAGCGTGGCGTTGCCCCGGAGGTGACGCCGACCTGTGACGACGGAGACGACCCGACCATCCCGCAGATGGAGGGGCCGTACTTCAAGCGCAACTCGCCGCAGCGCACCTCGCTCGTCCAGCCCGGCACACCGGGCGTGCGCCTCACCGTCACCGGTTACGTCTTCGGGCTGGCCTGCAAGCCGATATCCCGGGCCCTGCTGGACTTCTGGCAGGCCGATGCCTACGGCACGTACGACAACACGGGGTACCGCTTCCGGGGCCACCAGTTCACCGACGCCTCGGGGGCGTTCAGGCTCACCACGATCGTGCCCGGCCTCTACCCCGGCCGCACCCGACACCTGCACGTGAAGGTGCAGGCCCCGGGCCGCCCGATCCTCACGACGCAGCTGTACTTCCCCGGCGAGCCGCGCAACAACACGGACCCGATCTTCGACGCCCGGCTGCTGATGAACGTCCGTACCGTCGGCAACGCGAAGGAGGCGGACTTCGACTTCGTCCTGAACGTGCCGCAGTAGCGGCGCCGTACAACCTTTGGTGGGCGCGGCAGGTCAACCGACCGGTCAAGAACATCTGAGGAACAGAGGAAACCGTATGTCGCTCGCCGACCGCAGAGTCCGTCGCACCATGCCCCTGATAGCCGCGTCCCTGCTGGTCGGCAGCGGCCTCTCGGCCTGGACGCTGGGGCAGGGCACCGCCCACGCGGCCCCGCCGGCCGCCGAGCGGGTGTCGGACGACTTCAACGGCGACGGCTACGCCGACCTGGTCGTCGGCGCCCCGGGCGGCACCGTGTCCGGCAAGGCGAAGGCCGGGTACGTGGTCGTGACGTACGGCTCGAAGGACGGCCTCGACCCCGCCCGCAAGAAGATCGTCAGCCGCTCCACCAGCGGCGTGCCGGGCGCGGCCACCGCCAAGCAGGAGTTCGGCTCCGCCTTCACCAGGGGCGACCTGGACCACGACGGGTTCGCCGACCTCGTCATCGGCAACGACAGCCGGAGCTCCGCGGCGGGGGCGGTGATCCTGTGGGGCTCCGCGTCCGGCCTCACCGGCGGTACGAAGGTCGCCACGTACGGGTTCGCGCCGCAGGCCGGGGACTTCGACGGTGACGGCACCACCGACCTCGCGCTGTTCGCCGGGGTCGGCTCGTACGGCGACGACGCGACAGGCCAGGGCGCCCGCCTCTGGAAGGGCCCCGTCAAGCGCACCGGGGCCCCCGCCGCGACCCTCGACTTCATGGAGAAGTCGCAGTGGTGGAGCTACGAGAACGAGGAGCGCCCCGACCCGTCGTGCGGTGAGCGGCCCGAGACGTGCGTCGACGGTCCCCAGTCCGTGAAGGGCCCGGTGGTCCCGCAGGCCGTCGGCGACATCAACGGCGACGGCCGCGCCGACATCGCCATGAACGACTACTACGGCGACGGCGAATGGGGCAACAGCGTCCTGTACGGCGGTGCCACCGGTTTCGAGCGGGGTGACGCGCCGGGTTCCAGCGGGGCCCTGGGCGTCGGGGACATCAACGGCGACCACTACGACGATCTGGTCGTCGGCGACAGCGACTACGAGAGCAGGGCCATGGTCTCGTACGGCTCGGCGGACGGTCTCAAGGGCGACGTGCAGAAGTTCGACCAGGATCTGCCGGGTGTGCCGGGGGCCGAGGAGAGCGGCGACGCCTTCGGCAGCTCGGTCGCGGTCGGCGACGTGACCGGTGACGGTTACGCGGACGTCGCGCTCGGTGTGATCGGCGAGAACGTCGGCGCCGTCGCCGACGCGGGCTCGGTCGTCCTCGTGCGCGGCGGCGCCGGCGGCGTGACGGGCACCGGCGCGCAGGCCTTCCACCAGAACACGGCGGATGTGCCCGGGGTCGCCGAGAAGGACGACCTGTTCGGGGCGGCCGTGTCGTTGCTCGATGTCACGGGCGACGGACGCGGTGACCTCGCGGCGTCCTCCGCCGCGGAGAACGCCCGGGCCGGCGCGGTGTGGTCGCTGCGCGGCACGTCCGCGGGCCTGACCGCCAAGAAGTCCGTGGCCTTCGGCCCCAAGGACGTCGGGGCCCCGAACACGGCGGCGCTGTTCGGCAGCAGGCTGCGTTAGCACCTGCTGGGCATGTGCTCCGGTCTGAGGCCACCCCCCGTCGGCGGCCTCAGACCGGAAGAATCAACTCCCATGTGTCGACGGCGTAGTCGAGGGACATGCCGTGCCGTTCGTACAGAGCGAGCGCACCGCTGCTGTTGTCGGTGTCGACGCCGAGTCCGATCCGGTCGCGGCCCAGCGCCGCGTAGTGCCCGGCTGGTGGTCGAAGTGCTCCGCGAAGGACTTCTGGAGCAGGTCGTGGGCGCGCCTGCGGTCCTCTTCGGCGAGGCAGGGGCGCAGCGTCACTCCGGGCGGCGCCACGGGCAACACGTCATCGGCAGCCCGCAGTTGACGTTCCATCACGTTGTACCGTCGGACGGTTCGCCAGCCTCGTGCGCGCAGCGCCGCCGGGTCCGTGGTGGGCGCGGTGTTGAGGTGCAGGTGCACCACCGCGCGGGCCGCGCCGTTGGCCGCCGCGCGCTGCGCGGCACGGTCCTCCATCAGGTCGAACAGGTGCAGGGACGCTTCGGGGCGCCCGGGCAGGACGTAGTGGTCGACGTCGATCCGCTCACCGCCGGACTCGTCCCACAGCAGCGCGTACCCGACGAGCAGGTCACCGTCGAACAGCAGCCACGAGTCCCGCTCCAGGTCCACCTCGGGGTGCTTCACCTCGGCCTCTGCTTCGGCCAGTCCGGTGTCGGCGCGTCCGATCTCCACCAGGTCGACCTCGTTGAGCAGCGCGCACACGGCCGCCGCGTCGGCGAGGGTCGCCGGGCGCACGGTCAGGCCCGGGGGCGGCGTGATGGACGTCGTCATGGGTCCACTGTCCGGTGGCGGCGGCCTGGACCACAACGCATTTTCTACCGGCGCGAACGCCTCCCCTTGGGCCCGCGCCGCCTGGTCCGGAGACAGCACCTCGTGCACGACCGTGCGCAGGTTCCCGCGCGCGGCCTCGGCGCACTGCGAGGCCGCCGTAGGCCCGGGCCGGCGCGGGGCTCAGGCCAGCACCGCCCGCACCGTCTTCCCGCCGCGGTGCGCGCCCACGACCTCCAGGCGACGGCTCAGCAGGCGGACCATCGCGAGGCCGCGGCCGCTCTCCCGGTCGGTGCTCTCCTGCTGGACCCGGGGGCGGTGGGGGCTGGTGTCGGTGACCTCGACGGTCACTCGGCCGCCGGACACCTCCACGCGCAGACGGCAGCCGCCGTCCGCGTGCCGCAGCGCGTTCGACACGAGTTCGGAGACGACGAGCGTGGCGTCGTCCACGCGCTCGGCGTCCACCTCGGTCTTGCGGCGGCGGGATCCCGAGAGGAATCCCGAGGTCAGGCGCCGCGCCCGGCCCGCCGACGCGGGCTCCTGCGGCAGCGCGTACTCCACTCGTTCCTTGGACCGATGGGCGCGCTGGTGCGCACGCATGGCAGCTCACTCCCCTCCCCGAGACAAACCGGCGTCCACCCGCGATCTACGTCGCCACCGGGGCCGCCACCTGTGGTGCGCGACCGGTCCTGCCCCCCAGTGATGCCCTCGCCCGCTGATCCCCAATCCGCCCGCCGCCGCTTCCCTTGCCACACATTGACCTTGACATCGGATTCAAACCAGACTGAGCGGTCCGCCCCTCCACGCCGGGAAAGGCCGCCCATGCACCCGATGCCCCGCCCTTTCAAGGACTACCAGGACGAGATCTACCTCGACGGCCTGCGTGGCGTCGTACCGAAGTACCCCATGAAGTACGCCGAGTTGGAGGCGCGTGCGCATGCGGCGATGCCGCCTTCGGTGGTCTCGTACGTCGCCGGGGGCGCGGGCGACGAACGTACGCAGGACGCCAACGTCGCCGCGTTCGACCGCTGGGGGCTGATACCGCGGATGTTCGTCGGGGCCTCGCAACGCGACCTCTCCGTCGACCTGTTCGGCATGACGCTGCCCTCGCCCCTGTTCATGGCGCCCATCGGGGTGCTGGGCATCTGCACCCAGGACGGGCACGGGGATCTCGCCACCGCGCGGGCCGCCGCGCGGACCGGCGTTCCGATGATCGCGTCCACCCTCTCCGCCGATCCGATGGAGGCGGTGGCCGCCGAGCTGGGTGAGACGCCCGGCTTCTTCCAGCTGTACACGCCGACCGACCGCGCGCTCGCCGAGAGCCTGGTGCGCCGGGCGGAGAAGTCCGGGTTCAAGGGGATCGTCGTGACCATGGACACCTGGGTCACCGGGTGGCGCCCGCGCGACCTGAGCACCGCCAACTTCCCCCAGCTGCGCGGCCACTGCCTGGCCAACTACACGAGCGACCCGGTCTTCCGCGCCCAGCTGCCCGCCGACCCCGAGCAGGACATGCAGTCGGCGGTGCTCAAGTGGGTGCAGGTCTTCGGCAAGCCGCTGACGTGGGACGACCTGCCGTGGCTGCGCTCCCTCACGTCGCTGCCGCTGATCGTGAAGGGCCTCTGTCACCCCGAGGACGTGCGCCGCGCCAAGGACGGCGGGGTGGACGGCATCTACTGCTCCAACCACGGCGGCCGCCAGGCCAACGGCGGGCTTCCCGCCCTCGACGTGCTGCCCGCGGTCGTCGAGGCCGCCGACGGGCTGCCCGTCCTCTTCGACTCGGGGGTGCGCAGCGGCGCGGACATCGTCAAGGCCGTCGCGCTCGGCGCCACCGCCGTCGGGGTCGGCCGCCCGTACGCGTACGGCCTGGGGATCGGCGGAGCGGACGGCGCCACGCACGTGCTGCGCTCGCTCCTCGCCGAGGCCGATCTGCTGATGGCCGTGGACGGCTATCCGACCCTCGCCGATCTCACCCCGGAGGCGCTCCAGCCCGTGCGGTGAGCGACGGCACAGCCGGCGACCCGCTGGACACTCACATGTTCCGCGTGAGACATTGGTGTCTCATTCGGAACTGAGGTGTTACCCCAACATGACCCCGCAACGTGACTCACGGCGCTGGGCCGTCCTCGCGATCCTCTCCGGCAGCCTCCTGCTGATCGCCATGGACACCACGATCCTGAACGTCGCCTTCCCGTCCCTGGTCAGCGACCTGCGGCCGAGCTCCGTGCAGCAGCTGTGGATCATCGACAGCTACGCCCTCGTGCTCTCCGGACTCCTCGTGACCGCGGGCGCGCTCGGTGACCGGTGGGGCCGCAAACGGCTGCTCCTGATCGGCTTCGGCGTCTTCGCCCTCGCCTCGCTGCTCGCCGTCTTCGCGACCGCCGCCTGGCAGGTCATCGCGGCCCGGGCGCTGCTCGGCGCCGGTGGCGCGGCGATCATGCCCGCCACCCTGTCGATCCTGCGGCACGTCTTCACCGACGCCCGCGAGCGCGCCCTCGCCTACGCGGTGTGGTCGGCCGTCTTCGGTGGCGGCATGGCGCTCGGCCCGGTCGTCGGCGGCCTGCTGGTCGAGCACGACGACTGGCACTCCGCGTTCCTGATCAACATCCCCGTCGCGCTGGCCGTCATCGCGCTCGGCCTGTGGATCCTGCCCGAGTCCCGCCAACCCCGGGAAGGCCGCTGGGACTGGTGGGGCGTCGGCCAGTCCGTCGTCGGCATGCTCGCCCTGGCGGGCGGCATCAAACAGCTCGGCAAGGGCGGCCCCGCCGACCCGATGGCCTGGGCACTCCTCGTCGTCGCCGCGGTGGCACTCACCGTCTTCGTGCGCCGGCAGCTGCGGCTGGCACACCCGCTGCTCCAGGTACGCCTCTTCATGTCCCGGCCCTTCGCCATCGCCGCCGCCTCGATCTTCCTCGGCATGATCGCGCTGGGTTCGGCGCTGTTCCTGATCACCCAGTGGTTCCAGTACGGGGAGGGCTACACGCCCCTGGAGGCGGGCATCCGGCTGCTTCCCGCCCCGCTGGGCCTGGTCCTCACCTCGCTGGTCACCCCGGCACTGATGCACCGGCTGCCGATCCGGCACGTGATGGCCGGCGGTCTGGTGACGATGGCGGCCGGGCTCGCCCTGCCGTGGCTGCTCCAGCAGTCGGGGCCGCTCGGCTACGGCGGGATCGCCGTCGCCCTTGGCGTGCTCGGCTGCGGCGTCGGCATCGCGACGACCGCCGCGTCGGTGACGCTGATGGCCGCCGCCCCGGCCGAGGACGTCAGCGGTGCCGCGGCGGTCGAGGAGACCTGTTACGAACTCGGCGCCGCGATGGGCGTGGCCGTGCTCGGCAGCGTCGCCACCGCGCTGTACCGCGTGAACCTGCCAGAGCTGGGCCTGCCGGCCGGAACCACGGCGGCCGTCAGCGACTCGATCGGCGAGGCGGCGCGGGTGGCCTCCGAGCTCACGGGTCCGGCCGGCGCCACCCTGCTCACGCGGGCCGCCGACGCGTTCACCTCCGGAATGACCCCGACGTTCCTGATGGCGGCCGCGCTGCCGCTGGCCGCGGCGGCGCTCACCTGGGCGAAGATCCCCAAGGGCCTGCGCCCGACGGAGGACGCGCACTGACCCCGGCCGACGACCCCAACTGGCCACGTCCGTACCTCAGTTCCCCCTATCATCTGTTCGGCTCAGTGGGTTCAGTGAGAGGACGACGGGGACTTGAGTTCCATACGGAAGCGCGGCGCGCGCAAGCGCCGCATGGCGATGGCCGTCGCGGGCGCCGCGGCGGCCGTCGTGGCGGGGGTCCAGCTGTCGCCCGCCGCGTTCGGCACCGGCGGCGACGACAGGCCCCCGGCCACTCGACCGGCCGCCGAGACGGACGACTTCGGCGTTTCCCGCTCGGACGGGACCACGTTCGAGAACGGCGTCATGTCCCTGAAGCCGGCGCCCTCCGCCCGGCAGTCGGCCGCCGCGGCCCCGCACGGCACGGGCTGGAAGTCGGGCGGCGCGTCCAAGTACCTCGCCACCGGCTACACCATCAAGTTCTACGACAAGCGGGCCGCGGACTGGCTGGGCCCTTACGTCAAGAAGTCCGCAGCGGACCTCCAGCGGGTCACCACGCTGCCCATGTCCGTCGACACCAGGCCCGTCGGCTGGGACTACGTGCGGCCCAGGGGCGAGATCGTGGTCGGTCTCCTGCGGCGCCCTTGCATTCCGCCGGCCGACGGCGGCTCCGCGGGCTGGAAGGTGGTGCGGGACGGCTCCGGCAGCAAGAACCTGAGCTGCGGCTTCTACGCCTCGTCGCTCGCCGACACGGTGACCAGCGGGCACGCGTACATCGACGACGAGTTCTTCACCGCGGACGGCAAGCCCGCCCCGACCATGGGCGCGACCTACCTGCGCAACCACATCAGCCACGAGCTCGGGCACACCATGGGCCTCGCGCACGCCAACCGGAGCGCGGCGCGCGGCGACTGCGTCAAGGGCAGCGACTCCGGCCAGTTCCCGGTGATGTGCACGCCCACCAACGCGTACCAGGACAAGCGCGCGGGCACCTACGTCCAGCAGTACGACATGCAAGGGCTGCGCCACCTGGCCCGCGGCGGCGGCGCCGCGCTGCCCCCGCAGGGCAAGGTGACCGGCATCGGCCGCAAGTGCCTCGACGTCAAGGGCGGCAAGGCGGCCAACGGCACCCAGATCCAGCTCTACACCTGCAACAACGGCGTCGCGCAGTCGTGGATCCCGCAGAAGGACGGCACGTTCCGGGCGCTGGGCAAGTGCCTGGACAACTACCGCAACAAGAGCACCAACGGAAACAAGATCAGCCTCTCCGACTGCACGGGCGGCGCGTCGCAGCGCTGGTCGGTGAATGCCAGGGGCCAGATCGTGCACGTCGCGTCCGGCAAGGTCCTCGACGTGACGGGCGGTTCCACCGCCAACGGCACCAAGGTGCAGCTGTACGCGGCGAACACGTACAAGCGCCAGATCTGGGTCACACCGAAGTAGCCGCGCCGACGCGCAGTCCTCGTACAAGACGGTCCAGGCCGGTCAGGGCGGCACGTCGTACATGAAGACGGACAGCGTGCCCGGCAAGAAGTGGTACAGCATGGACCTCGGTGGGGACATGAGCTCGCCGCGGGCGGCGGGGTACGTCCCGGAGTTCGCGGGCGCGCTCGCCGCGACGGACGCCACCCGCTGGGTCGCCGAGGAGAAGGCCGGCGGCCGCGCCGCGGACCACTACCGCGGCAAAGACCGGCGAGGGCAAGAAGGGGCGTGAGGTGGTCAACGAGGAGTACTCGCAGTTCGGCGCCGTCCCGACGATCTCCGCCCCGCCGGCCGGATCGGTCGCCACCTGGGACGAGTTCATCGCGGCCATGGCCCGGCCGTAGCCGTCCGCCGCACCTGTCGCTACGGCCGCGGCCAGGGGCCGAGGAGCTACAGTCACCAGCGATCCACCCCGCCCACCTGGGAGAACCTCGGACCATGGCCGTCGACGAACTCGACACCCGCATCCTGCGGCTGCTCCTCGAACAGCCCCGCACCAGCCTGCGCGAGTACGCGCGCGTCCTCGGGATCGCCCGCGGCACCCTCCAGGCCAGGCTCGACCGCATGGAGCGGGACGGTGTGATCACCGGCACGGGCCCGTTCCTCTCCCCTGCCGCGCTCGGCCACCCCGTGCTGGCCTTCGTCCACATCGAGGTCACCCAGGGGCATCTCGACGAGGTGGGGGACGCGCTCGCCGCCGTGCCCGAGATCATCGAGGCGCACTCGATCACGGGCGGCGGAGACCTGCTCACCCGGGTCGCGGCCCGGGACAACGGGCACCTGGAGGACGTCATCCAGCAGCTGATCAACCTGCCGGGCGTGGTCCGCACCCGTACGGAGATGGCGCTGCGGGAGCGGGTGCCGCACCGCCTGCTCCCGCTGGTCGAGTCGGTCGGCAGGTCGACCGCCGGACCGGGATGACCTGGCCGTTTGGCATCCTGGAGGCCATGAGCACCTTCGGCAGGACCTCGGTCGTCTTCGACCTCGACGGCACGCTCGTGGACAGCGAGCCCAACTACTACGAAGCGTCGCGGGCCCTGCTCGCCGACTTCACGGGCCGGGAGTACACCTGGGCCGACAACGAGCGGTACGTCGGCATCAGCTCCGTGGAGACGCTCGCGCTCTGGAAGACGGAGTACGGCATCGCGGCGTCGGCGGCCGAACTCCTCGCCGACCTCGACCGCCGCTACCTGGAACTGGCCCGCGCCAACACGCCCGTCTACCCGGAGATGCGCAAGCTCGTCGAGCACCTGCACGAGGCGGGCGTGCCGATGGCGGTGGCGTCCGGGTCCTCCCGCGCGGCCATCGAGGCGATCCTGTCCGGCACGGGCCTGGACGCCCACCTGACCACGCTCGTCTCCGCCGAGGAAGTCCCGCGCGGCAAGCCCGCACCGGACGTCTTCCTCGCGGCGGCCGCCCTGCTGGGCGCGGAGCCCGCGGACTGCGTGGTCTTCGAGGACGCGGCGCCGGGCGCGCTGGCGGCGAGGGCGGCCGGGATGCGGTGCGTGGCGATACCGTACGTCGCCGCGCACGCCGACGACGATGCCTTCGCCGAGGCGGATCTCTTGTTCCCGGGCGGCCAGGCCGAGTTCACGGCCCAGGCGGCCCTGGACGTTCTGGCCACCGAAGGGTAGCCATCAGGGGCGCGCCGAAGGGTGGCTTTTCAGGGGCGCGGGGAACTGCGCGACAAGCCACGACGAGCCCGCAGAAGAGACCCGGCCCCGAACCGCTCAGGCCGCGCCGGCCACCCGCTCGGGGGTGAGCAGCTCCGCCAGCCGCTCCGGCGGCAACAGGCCCTTCTCAAGGACCAGTTCGGCGACGCCCCGCCCCGTGGCGAGAGCCTCCCGCGCGATCTCCGTGGCGGCGGTGTAGCCGATGTGCGGATTGAGCGCGGTGACAAGGCCGATGGACGTCTCCACGGAGGCGCGCAGCACCTCCGTGTTGGCGGTGATGCCCGTCACGCACCGCTCGGCGAGCGTCAGGCAGCCCTGGCGCAGCGAGGTGATGCTCTTCGCGAGCGAGTGCAGGATGACCGGCTCGAAGGCGTTGAGCTGGAGCTGGCCCGCCTCGGCGGCCATGGTGATGGTGACGTCGTTGCCGATCACCTCGAAGGCGACCTGGTTGACGACCTCGGGGATGACGGGGTTGACCTTGCCCGGCATGATGCTCGAACCGGCCTGCACGGGCGGCAGGTTGATCTCGTTGAGGCCCGCGCGCGGCCCCGACGAGAGGAGCCGCAGGTCGTTGCAGCTCTTGGAGAGCTTGACGGCGATCCGCTTCAGGACGCCGGACAGGTGCACGAAGGCGCCGCAGTCCTGTGTCGCCTCGACCAGGTTGGCGGCGGTCACCAGCGGCATGCCGGTGATATCGGCGAGGTGGCGGCGGGCCGTCTCGGCGTACCCGGCGGGAGCGTTGAGGCCGGTGCCGATGGCGGTGGCGCCGAGGTTGATCTCGTGGATGAGCTCGACGGCCTCGGCGAGCCGCATGCGGTCCTCGTCGATCATCACGGCGTACGCGGAGAACTCCTGGCCGAGCGTCATCGGCACGGCGTCCTGGAGCTGCGTGCGCCCCATCTTCAGGACGTCACGGAACTCCAGGGCCTTCGCCGCGAACGCGTCCTGCACCACCGACATCGCGCGTAGCAGCCCGTGCACCGCGCTGACCGTCGCGACCTTCACGGCCGTCGGGTAGACGTCGTTGGTGGACTGGCTGAGGTTGACGTCCTCGTTGGGGTGCAGGTGTTCGTAGGCGCCCTTGGGGTGCCCGAGGAGCTCCAACGCGCGGTTGGCGACGACCTCGTTGGCGTTCATGTTGGTGGAGGTGCCCGCGCCGCCCTGGATGACGTCGACGACGAACTGGTCGTGCAGGTGCCCCGCGCGGATCTCCCGGCAGGCGGCGGCGATGGCGTCGGCCTTGGCCTTCGGGAGCAGCCCCAGCTCCTCGTTGGCGCGGGCGGCGGCCTCCTTGACGGCGGCGAGCGCGTCGATGAGGTGCGGGTACACGGAGATCGGGATGCCCGTGATGGGGAAGTTCTCCGTGGCGCGCAGGGAGTGGATGCCCCAGTAGACGTCGGCGGGCACGTCCCGCTCACCGAGCAGATCGTGCTCGCGACGGAGGGCGGGGGCGGGTGCGGGGGTCATGATGGTTCTCTTCCGGGGCCGAAGCGCCCCTTCAGGGGCGCGGGGAACTGCGCGACCAGCCACATGCGGCCCGCAGAATTGTCATCGGTCTGACGAGGCGGGACGCCTCAGGCAGCCTGGTCCGCGACGACCGACGCGTCACCGACAATGCGCCGCAGCAGGGCCGTCCGTTCCCCCGGGCCGGAGGCCGAAAGCAGCGCCGCGAGGAGCGCGGTACGGGCCTGCCCGGCCCGCAACGTGCCGGTCAGCACCGCTCCGGCCGCCGCCAGGTCGACCGCCCCGCCGTGCGTGTAGATCTCGGTGACGGGCCCCGCGGGGACGCGGGTGGTGAGGGCGATCACGACGCCCCGCTCGATGGCGGCCCTGACGGCGGCGACGAACTCGGGGGTCGCGTTGCCCGCGCCGGTGGCGACGAGCACGATGCCCTCGGCGCCCGCCTCGACCGCGGTCTCCAGGAACAGCGGGTCGGCGTCGACGTGGTGCATGACCATGTCGATGCGCGGCAGGGAGCCGGTCGGCACGTCCGCGGGCATCGGCAGCGGCTCGGGGCGCGCAGGGCGGTCGAGGACCGAGACCTTGCCGAAGCCCACCTTGCCGAGGGGCGGCCGGGACGGGTCGGCGAAGGCGTCGGCGTCGAGGGTGTGCGTCTTCACGGTGCCGCGCGCGGCGTGCACCTTGCCGTCGAAGACGACGAGGACGCCGAGGTCGCGGACGGTCGCGGCGGTGAGGAGCGCGTCGTAGAGGTTGCCGGGTCCGTCGCCGTCCTCGGCGCCGAGGGGCTTCTGGGCTCCGGTGAGGACGACGGGGCGCGGGTCGTCGTGGTGGAGGTCGAGCAGGAAGGCGGACTCTTCCAGGGTGTCCGTGCCGTGGGTGACGACGATGCCGTCGACGCCGGGGTCGGCGAACACCTCGCGCACGGTGCGCAGCAGGGTGAGCTGCTGGGCGGAGGTCAGCCGGGGGCTGTTCACGTTGAACAGGTCGATGACCTCGGAGCGTATGCCGTGGGGTATCGCGGCCGTGGCGAGCACTTCGCGGCCGGGGGCGTCGGCGGCGAAGCCGGTTCCCTGCCAGCGGCTCGCGATGGTCCCGCCGGTGCTGATGACGACGATGCGCCGGGCCTGTGCCTCCACGTCCGCGTACCTCCCAGGGGTGCTGAGGTCCTTCAGCCCCCGGGTGGTGGGCAGCCTCGGCGCAAGGATAGATCGAACATCGCGCAATGTGTTTGCTGAGTTCCGGTGATCACGCAACATACGTGGTGGATAATTGCGCCATGGACGACATCGACCGCAATATTTTGCGCGAGCTGCAGAGCGACGGCCGGCTGACCAACCAGGAGCTGGCCGCGCGCGTCGGCCTCAGCGCGTCGCCGTGCATGCGACGCGTCCGCCAGCTGGAGCTGGACGGCGTGATCCAGGGCTACCGGGCCGTGGTGGACCCGGAGGCGGTGGGCCGGGGCTTCGAGGTGCTGGTCTCCATCGAGGTGCGGCGCGACCGCGAGACGGTCGAGGCGTTCGAGGCGGCGCTGCAGGACATTCCGGATGTCATCGAGGCGTACCGGCTGTTCGGGAGCCCCGGCTGCCTGCTGCGCATCGCCGTCGCGGACCTCGCCGCGTACGAGCGTCTCTGGATCGAGCGGCTGACGGCGCTGGCGGGGGTGACCGAGGTGAACTCGCAGATCATCATGAAGCGGATCAAGGAGCCGCAAGGGCTGCCGGTGTCCTGAGGCGCGACCGGTCCCGCCTGCCCGCCCTGCTTTGGTACAGACCTATTGACGACTGGTCTGGTCCAGCCTAGGTTGACGCACCGCACGAGGCACGTCTCCCAGTCCCCCACCGCACCCAGGGAGCACAGCGTGATCGGTCGGACGTTACGCCTGCTGGGGTCCGCCCTGGCACTGGTCTGTGTCGCACAGCTGCCCGCCGCCGCGGCGACCCCCTCCGCCGCCCCGGAACCCCCCACGCCCCGGGCCGACACCTGCCCGCTCAAGCCGAGGCCCACGGGCAAGGTGCTCCAGGGCTACTGGGAGAACTGGGACGGCGCAGCCAACGGCGTGCACCCGCCCTTCGGCTGGACCCCGATCACCGATCCCCGCATCCGCGAGCACGGCTACAACGTCATCAACGCGGCCTTCCCCGTGATCCGCTCCGACGGCACCGTCCTCTGGGAGGACGGCATGGACTCGACCGTGAAGGTCGCGACGCCGGCGGAGATGTGCCAAGCGAAGGCGGACGGCGCCACGATCCTGATGTCCATCGGCGGCGCGACGGCCGGCATCGACCTGAGCTCGAGCAGGGTCGCCGACCGCTTCGTCGAGACGATCGTGCCGATCCTGAAGAAGTACAACTTCGACGGCATCGACATCGACATCGAGACCGGCCTCGTGGGCAGCGGCAACATCAACCAGCTGTCGCCCTCCCAGTCCAACCTCGTCCGCATCATCGACGGCGTGCTCGCCAAAATGCCCGCGGGCTTCGGCCTGACGATGGCCCCGGAGACGGCGTACGTCACCGGGGGCAGCGTCGCCTACGGCTCGATCTGGGGCGCGTACCTGCCGGTCATCAAGAAGTACGCGGACAACGGCCGCCTGTGGTGGCTCAACATGCAGTACTACAACGGCAGCATGTACGGCTGCTCCGGGGACTCCTACTCCGCCGGTACGGTCCAGGGCTTCACCGCACAGACGGACTGCCTCAACAAGGGCCTGGTCATCCAGGGCACCACGATCAAGGTGCCCTACGACAAACAGGTCCCCGGCCTCCCCGCCCAGCCGGGCGCGGGCGGCGGCCACATGTCCCCGAGCCTCGTCTCCCAGGCCTGGAACCACTACAACGGCGCCCTGAAGGGCCTGATGACCTGGTCCATCAACTGGGACGGCTCGAAGGGCTGGACGTTCGGGGACAACTTCAAACGACTGCCACCTTCGGGTGGAACGAAGGCCGTTGGCGGTTAGTCCCCCGTCCAGCAGCGAAAGCCTCTCGACACACGCAGGCGGCAGCGAGAGGCGGAACGCACCATGACCACGGTCATCGCCCCCGGATCGACCTTCAGCCCGGTGGAACTGGCCGATGCGGGGCCGGTCCACATCGAGTACACCGACACCTTCACCGAAGACTTCGTGCGCGTACAGCACCTCGCGGCCGCGGAGAGCGCGGAGCGCAGTATCGCCGTGTTCGCGAACCCCGTGTCCGGTCGGCACGGAGAAGCACTGGTGATCACGGAGGACGACGGAGTCTCCCAACTCGTGCATGTATGGCCGGACGAGACGAAGCCTCATGGATTCGACCGGGCCGTGGTGTGGCCGGGGCCCGGCGATCCCACGGACGAAACGCTGGTCGATGTGGCGGTGGGCTGCATCGACACACTGCGGGAGGGCGAGCGTGTACGCCGGGTCGAGGCGCTGTTCCGTACTCAGAACGGAGTCGTCCACCGAGCGGGGTACCTCCAGCACCCCGACGGGGCAGCGTGTTGGAAGCGCGTCAACGATCGGCGCGGAAAGGCCCGCAACCTGCGCGCGGGAAGGACGTTCGAAGGCAGGCCCCTGTTCGTGTACTCGGCCTGGGGCGACGACGAGGCCGACGGCTTCGGCTCGACGTACCTCTTCGACCCCTTGTCGGGAGAGGACTGCCAGGTGCTCGCCCGCACGGACGCCGAGGTCATCGGCGTCCAGCACGACACCTTCGTGGGAGCCTCCCCCTTCAAGGGCGTCTTCAAGACCTTCACCGGGCGCTTCCACGACCGGCTCGCCCCCGAGGTGGGGAAACACTTCATCACCCACGACGCGGTCGGCCACGTGCTCAAGGTCGTCGGGTCCCTGCGCAGGCCCGGCGGCGCGGGGGCCGCCTTCATCGTGATCACGGCCGGCGAAGGGGGCAAACACGAACTCAAGGCCGTGGCCGTGGATCCCAACGGCGCCTTCGTGGGCATGTCCACGTTGACCTCCCTCTCGGTGGCCCACGCCGTTCTGCACCACGATGTGGACGAGTCGTGGCATCTGTACGTCACCGACGACCACAACACCCTGTGGTCCTTCCATCAGGTGGACGACGGGCCGCAGTGGGTTCCCGTGCCGGAGGACGGCAGTACGGCGCCGGGCGCGGGCACACCGCTGGTCTCGCCGCCGTTGCCGGTCCACCAGAACGTTCTGTTCGCCGATGCCGTCGCCGAGAAGAACAGGGATCTGCGCCTGTTCGTCGTCGGCACCGACCACCGGCTGAGCGTCCACTCCCAGGACGCACGGACGGGCGTCTGGCGCGTGCGGCCGCTGATGCTCGTTCACGAGCCCGGCGCCCCGGGGAAGAGTCGCGTCACCAAGGTGCGGATCCACCATGTCCGTGCCCGGGTCGTGGACGAGTCGGGACTTCCGGTGGCGGGGGTGCGCAATCTGTACATGAAGTCCCTCGGCTCCGATTGCGACATCAGCCACGCGGGAGGGCACGCCAGGATCACCTCCACGGCCACCCCGTTCGTCACCGGCGGGGACGGCAGCTTCACGTTCTCGATGGACGGCTCACGTCTTGCCGTCCCCACTCTCGCCGTGCGCTGCGACGGCATGGGCGACACCGCACCGACGGCCGACAGCTCTTCCGGCCCGTCGGCCGCGCTCATCGTGCCCAACCGCACGGTGCTCGACTACCTGGCGGGGCGTACGAACACACTCAACGTCACGAACCCGGGAGGCGGCCTCCGCCCGTTCGACGACGCGGGCACCACGCTGGCCGGCTTTCCCTCGGTGCGGCCCCTGACCGCCGAGGCCGCGGGCGAGGCCGCCAGGGCCATCCGTACCGGCGCCGCTCACGCGCTGCCGCCCGACCCCACGCAACCGATCAGGTTCTCCCCCGGCATCACGGGCGCCCCCACCACGGACACCGACACCGAGGCCCCGGGCACCGCCGCACCGCCCCCACTACAGATCCTCATGCCCGACGGGCGTCCGGCCGCCCTGGGGGGTACTCGCTTCCAGGGCGACTTCCTGCACTTGGCGACGACCACGCAGGCCGTCGACCTTCGCCTGGAAACCCTGCGGGTGAACACGGGGCCCGCGGCCGGGACCTATTGGCTGGACCCGCTCTCGGGCTTCTGCGACCTGGTCGTCGACGGCGCGCTCAACCTGGGTAAGTCCATCGGTATCCCCGGTGCCGGGGACACGCTGGACGCCTACCGCCGCTGCCGCAAGACCATCAATCTCGCGGAGGACAAGCTCCTCGACGACCTGGGGGAGTTGCTCGACGACTGCGGAAAGTTCCTCATCAAGGCATGGGAAGGCTTCCAGCACTTCATCGTCGCCACCTTCAACAAGCTCGCCACACTGGTCAGCGACGTCGGTGAGTTCTTCACCATGGTCTTCGACATCGATGCTTTCAAAAGGACAGCGGAGGTGTTCGAGCGGAAGCTCGAGGGACTGCCGGACCAGCTACGCCGACGGATCGAGGACAGCGACGCCGCCGCAGACCAGTGGATCGAGCACATCCGCGAGAACACCGCGGAGTTCTTCGACACCCTGCGGACCGGAATGACCGGCGCCACGCTGCGATCGGAACAGCAAAGGGCCGACGCGCAAGCCGCGGCCCTGCCCGGCGGAAACCAGGACTTCGCCCACCACCACCAGGTGCGCTGGATCCTCGACAAAGCCACCGGCGACCACGGAGCGACACCGGAACCCACGCCGGACGCCGCCGCCTCCGGCGATGACGCCTCCGAGAGCTGGGCCGATGCCGCACGGCAATGTACAAAAGCGATCGGCGCCTTCGGTGACGCGGCCGAACACGCCTGGGCAGGGCTGAGGGACACGCTCACCCACCCCGAACGGTTCAAGGACGAGGCCCTGCCCGAACTGATCGAGGCGGCCAGGTCTCTGACCGATGCGGGCGTATCCACCATGGCCGCCGGGAAAGACGCCATGGCGGCGATGGGCTACAAGCTCACCGACACGCTGCAAGAACACCTCGACGAGAAGATGGACCTCGGCCTGGTCGGGCACATCCTGGAATTCTTCGGCGTGCGGCTGCCGGACAACAAGACGTTCATGGCCTGGGCCGCGGCAATCCCCTACACCGTCGTGTACAAACTGTGCAATGACGGTCGCGAGCCCTACCCGGACGGAACCGACCAGGCCGATTCCCCGGACTTCTTCTCAGGAGACGTCGACGCTGCGCTTTCGCACGTGAAGATCGCCTCCCTGGCGTGGCGCATCGTCTCCTCGGTCGTCAAACTCGTCTCCGATGTCTGGACCGGTTTCACCGGGAAAACCCCCGACCTCCTCAAGTGGATCGGCTGTGGTGTGGGATTCCTGACGGTGGTGATGTCGGTCCCCGTGTTCGCCACCCAGGGTGCCCAGAACGACCCGGTGGAAGCCCTCGCCATCGAGAGCGCCGTAAACGGACTGATCAACTTTCTGTGCGCATACGCCGCGATCCAGGAATACGGCCCTCCCGTGCTGCGCGACTATGTGTACCCGCTGATCAAGGAACTCGCAGCCATCGGCGCTCTCATCTATACGCTGACCAGGATCAAACCGGAGCAGACAGCCATCTCCGTCCTTGCTGCGCTCCGCGGCCTGCTGTCCGCGATGGAACTCCGCTGCGTCAAGGAGAACGCGGAAGTCCGAGCGTTGGCGTACACGGTGCTCAGCTTGGCCGACGGGATCGACATCGCCATGTCAGCGGTACTCATCGGGCAGGAGCGCGGCAAGCTCCAATCCGCCAAGGCCATGTGACCCCGCCGGTGCCGCGCGCCCTGCGGGAACCTGATCCAGCTCTTGCACGGCGAGTGACAGCGAAGAATTTCTGAATCCGGCGTGGGTTCCGGGCCTCGTGGTGCATATAACTGTGATGCATGCTCCACCAACACCGGGAGGACCCACCTGTGCCGCGCCCCGACGAAGTCGTACGCAACGGTGACGATCGGGAGCGGCTCGCGACCTACGGCTACAGCACGCTGCGGAGGCTGATCCGTGCACAGCGGATATACGACCAGTGCCGCGGCGTGCAGCCGCCCATCGCCCCGACCTCCGACGACCTGGAGGTCCTGCGCCGATCGTCCGACGAGCGCCACGTCCTCGCCGGGGAGACCCTCCTCACCGCCCTCGCCGACTGGGACAAGATCTGGTCCACCTGGGACAGGGACAAGGGGGCGTCGAGGGAGACGTACTTTGTCCGGGCCATGATCCTGCGCTTCCCCCGCGCCTTCGAGAAGTGGCAGGCGGGACGCCGCCACCAGCCCCTCGCACGGGGCCTGCGCGACCTCGCCCCGACCGGCCCCGCCGCCAGGGCCACCTGGACCGACCCCGCCCTCGACGCCATCGCCCGCGACACGCTCCACCGGGTGGTGCGGACGGCCGGGCCGGAGCTGCGCACCATGCTGGCGCTGGTCGTCGAGGGCTACCCGCACAGCGCGATCGCCGACCGCCTCCGGATCAGCGCACGCGCCGTCGAGGGGCGGCTCCACCGCTTCCGCAAGCAGCTGCGGAGCAGTGCGCTCTCCCCGTACGGCAGCGATGACCCCATGGACAGCGGGGCAGGTCACTTCGGGGGTCGTTGACCTGCGCGTCCATCGCGCCACGAACCCGGCGGGCGCACCAGGCCAAGCCGCTTCGCGGTCGCGCAAGCGCGAGCCCGGTGCGCCCGCCGGGTTCGTGGCGGAGGACGCCCGCAGGTCAACGACCCCCGAAGTGACACGGAGCCCCGCCCCAACCGGCGGGGCTTCGGCGTTTTCCGCACACTTCGGCTTCGCTCCCGACACTCCCGGAGGGGAACCACCCATGAACCGCACGCCCGCGTCCAAGCAGCCGCCCGCCCCGCCGTTCTTCGAACTCCGCGTCGGCGGACTCCGCGTGACGATCCAACAGGTCCCCTACCGCCTGCTCACCCTCGCCGCCGCCGTGGCCGGGCCGCTCGTGGGCGCGACCTGGCTGGCGCGGTGACGGCGCCGCGGGCCCGAGGTCCGCTCAGCCGCGCCGGAAGACGGCGACCGTACGGGCGGGTACGGAGAAGGTGCCCGACGTCCGCTCGTACGTCGAGGACTTGACCTTCCGGTCGGCGCCGGACGCCTGGAGCGGGTGCAGAGCGTATCCGGCGCCCCGCACCGCGTCGACGCGCTGCCGCTGCTCCTCGGGGCTCGCGTTGAACACGATCACGAGGTCGCCCAGTTTCATCGTGATGACCCCGGGGGTCTCGGCCGCGGTGCCGGAGAGCGGGAACGACAGCGCCGACTGGACCTGCCCGGCCGTCGCCAGCGAGAACTCCGGCTCGGTCGTCCGTATCCTCAGCAGGTCCCGGTACGCGGCCGACGTGCCGTTGATCTCCGCGCAGGCGGGTGTCAGTGCCGCCGCCGAGGCCAGCAAAGGCTTCCCGTACGGCCACTTGGCCTTGTTGTCGGCGGCCGGGGGGAGGCCCCGGCCGAAGCCGTTGCCCGCGCGGCAGTCCCAGTGGATCGCGTTGAACCAGTCGCCGCTGTCGAAGGAGTTGCGGTCCAGGGACTTGGAGCGCAGCAGGTCCGTGCCGGCCTGGGAGAGCGCCGGGCCCTGGGAGAGCGCGGCCGTGGCCATCGCGAGGACCTGCATGCGGGCGCGGTCGGCCGTCGACGTGGTGGCGGGGAGCTTGAAGGCGAGCGCGTCGTACAGCGACTCGTTGTCGTGCGCGTCGGCGTAGGAGAGGGCGTCGCCGGGGGCCGCCGCGTATCCGGCCGGGGCGCCGTTGTAGTCGACGTCCGCGCCCTTGACCGTGCGGCCCGCCGAGTCCGTGAAGGTGAAGCCCGCGAGGTTGCCGGCGAGGCCGACCTTGATGAGGTCCTGGTAGTGGAGGAGGCGCGCCTTCTGTTCGGCCGGAGTGCCGTTCGTCTTCGAGGAGTTGGGGTCGGTGTAGAGGCCGCTGGCGAAGCCCTGCACGCCCGGGTCCTCGTCGAAGGGGCCGCCGCCGCGCAGCGCGTCGCGCGAGCGGTCGGAGAACGTCGCGACGCCGGTGCCCGCCATGTTCTTCTGGGTGGCCTGGACGAAGCGGGCGTCGTTCGCGACCTCGCCGAAGTTCCAGCCCTCGCCGTACAGAATGATGCTCTTCCCGTCGACGCCGTCCTTCGCCACGGTCAGCGCGTCGAGGGCCTTGCGGACGGCGAGGATGTTGGCCTTGGGGTGGTGCCCCATCAGGTCGAAGCGGAAGCCGTCGACCTTGTACTCCCTGGCCCAGGTGACCATCGAGTCGACGACGAGCTTGCCCATCATGGCGTTCTCGGGCGCGGTGTTGGCGCAGCACGTGGAGGTGGCGACCGAGCCGTCGGCCTCCAGGCGCTGGTAGTAGCCTGGCACGATCTTGTCGAGGACGGACTTGTCGGCCTGGCCGCTCGCGACGGTGTGGTTGTAGACGACGTCCATGACCGTGCGCAGACCGGAGCCGTTCAGGCCCTGCACCATCCTGCGGAACTCGACCGTGCGGCGGGTGCCGTCGGGGTCGCTCGCGTAGGAGCCCTCCGGGACGGTGTAGTGCAGCGGGTCGTAGCCCCAGTTGTACGCGTCCTTGGCGGCGTTCTCCGTGACGCACGCCTGCTGTTCCTCGGAGTCGGGGGCGTACGACGGCAGGTCGCAGTGGGGGCGGGACTGTCCGGACGCGCGCTCGGGGACGGTGCCGATGTCGAAGGCGGGCAGCAGGTGCACGTACGACGTGCCGGAGCGGGCGAGACGGCGCAGGTGCCGCATGCCGTCGGAGTTCTTCTCCGTGAACGCCAGGTACTTGCCGGGGTGGTCCGACGTGCGGTCGTCGACGGAGAAGTCCCGGATGTGCAGCTCCTGGATCTGCGCGTCGCGCAGGGGTGTCGCCTTGGGTTTGCGCAGCCGGGACCAGCCCTTGGGGGCGAGCTCCGGGTCGCCCAGGTCGACGGCGAGGCTCCGCTCGGAGTCGGTGGTGAGGGCCGTCGAGTAGGGGTCGGTGACCTTGTTGGTGACGACCTCGCGGACGCTCGGCGCCCACACCTTGACGACGTACCGGTAGACCTTGCCCGACCAGCTCCTCGGACCGGTCGCCGACCAGACCCCGGAGTCGCGGTCGCGGTGCATGCGAACGGTGCGGCCGCCGATGTCGAGGGAGACGTTCTGTGCGGTGGGGGCCCAGACGGCGAGGGTGACACGGCCGTGCGCGAACCGCGGGCCGAGGGCGGCCCTGGTGGCGGCCGCGCCGTACAGGTCGTCGAGGACGCCCTGGATCTGGACGCCGGTGGCGGCGCGCAGGGTGCCGTCGGCGGTCCGGGCGGTGGCGACGAGCTGACCGGTGAGGGCAGTGCGGATCCGGTCGCGGTCGCGGGGGTCGACGGTGAAGGCGGCGTAGCCCTTGAGGTGCGGGTACTTGGCCCGCTGGGCGTCGGTGAGGCCGCCGTCGACCGGGGTCAGGCGCAGCCGGTGCGCCTTGCCGTCGATGTCGCCGTCCTTGACGGTGAGGCCGCCGTGGGGTGCGTGGAGGAGTTCGTGCGCGGTGCCCGTGCCGGTGTCCCAGGCGAGGGTGGTCCTGTCGATCCACTGGGCCCGCGACTTCGACAGGTCGAGGCCGTCGGCCGGCGCGGCAGCGGCGGGCCGGGCCGGCGGGCCGAGCGGCGCGGCCGCGGCCGTCACGGTCAGGGGCGCGGTGGCGGCGAGCAGGGCGACCGCCACGGTGACGGCGGTGCGGCGCGGGGAGCCGGGCACGGTGGTTCTCCTTGAGGCGTGAGAGGCGTGGGAAGAAGGTGTGGCCGCCCGGCAGCGGGGACAAGGATGGGCCGGGCGGCCGGTCATGGGGGCTGCTCAGCAGCTCTTGGAGCCGGTGTGCAGCGCGAGCGCGGTGTTCGGGGCGACGGACGCGGTGAACTGCCCGGAGCCGTTGACGTCGACCTTCCTGCCGCTCTGCACATCGCAGTACGTGCCTGCCGCCAGGGAGGTCTGGAAGGTGCGGTTGACGGTGGAGCCCTCGTGGTTGATGACCACGTACGCCTTGTCGCCGCGGCCGAACGCGATGGCGTTGTTGCCGTTGTCCCACCAGTTGGTGACCGACGTGCCGCGCGCGGTGTTGCGGAACTTCACCATGCTGCGGATCTCCGGCCAGGCGTGCTGGCACTTCCAGCCGTCGCTGTAACAGGCCTTCACCTGGCCGCCGTCGGGCGACCCGGCGTCGTTGCTGCTGAACTCGTAGCCGGAGTGCACGTCGGGGGAACCATAGGGCCAGGCCAGCATGAAGACGTGCGCGAGGGTGTAGTTGGCGCCGTCCTTGTAGCTGAGGGTCTGCCCGTGGCGCTCGGTGTCGTGGTTGGCGACGAGCACCGCCGACTTGCTGCTCGGCAGGTACCCCCAGCCCTCGCCGTAGTTCTTGAGGTAGGCGAGCTTCTCGTTGTTGAAGACCCGCTTCAGGTCCTTGGCGTAGCGGAACTCCTGGGCGTCGCCGGTGGCGGTGTACTCGGCCGGGTCGACGGCCTCGCCTGCGCCGTGCAGCGTCTCCTGCTTGAAGTAGACGCCCGGGTTGCTCAGCCGGGATTTGATGTTCTTCAGGTCGGCCACGGGCATGTGCTTGGCCGCGTCGATGCGGAAGCCGTCCACGCCGAGCGAGAGGAGGTCGTTCAGGTACCCGGCGATGCGGCCGCGCACGTACTCCTCGCCGGTGTCGAGGTCGGCCAGGCCGCCCAGTTCGCAGTGCTGGACGTTCCAGCGGTCCTGGTAGTTGCTGATGTCGGCCTTGCAGTCGTCCATGTCGTAGGACGAGTAGGTGCCGGGGTAGTCGTACTTGGTGAAGCGGGAGCCCGCCGAGCCGGTGCCGTTGGCGTTGGTCATGTGGTTGATGACCGCGTCGGCGACGACCTTGACCCCGGCGGAGTGGCAGGTGTCGACCATGTTCTTGAAGTCCGCGCGGTCGCCGAGCCGGGTGCCGATCTTGTAGCTGACCGGCTGGTACGCCGCCCACCACGCCTCACCCTGGAGGCGCTCCTGCGGCGGCGACACCTGGACGTATCCGTAACCGGCCGGGCCGAGTTGGGTGGTACAGGCCCTGGCGACCGAGTTGAAGTTCCACTCGAAGAGCACGGCGGTGACGTCCTTGCCGCCGGGCGGGGCGGCCTGGGCCGCGGGCGCTCCGGCGACGACGCTGCCCGCGAGGCCCGCCGCCAGGGCGAGTGCGGTCGCGACGGGTCTGCGGCTCTTCATGGTGCGGCCGGACATGGGGTACCTCCTGGCGCGTTGGGGGAACCTTCAGCAAGTGCTTGCAGCAAGTCATCACAACTTGTTGCGGGTTGGAACGTATGGCGCCCCCACCCCTCGGTCAACCCTCTGGACACACTCCGGTTGATCCCCGTACGACAAGCTCGGGCTGGAACACGAACTCCGTGCGCTGCACGGGGTTTCCGTCGATCTCCTCGAGGAGCGCGCCCACCGCGGCGCTCGCCATGGCCTGCACCGGCTGGCGCACCGTGGTCAGCGGCGGGTCCGTGAAGGCGATGAGCTGGGAGTCGTCGAAGCCGACCACGGAGACGTCGCCGGGGACCGTGAGGCCGCGCTCGCGCACGGTCCTGACGGCGCCGAGCGCCATCAGGTCGCTGCCGCAGACCATCGCCGTGCACCCCAGGTCGAGCAGTGCGCCGGCCGCGGCCTGGCCGCCCTCGACGGTGAACAGGGTGCGCCGCACGAGCCGTTCGGCCTCCCCCTGTGCCAGGCCGAGCATGTCGTGCAGCGCCGCCGTGAACCCCTCCGCCTTGCGGCGCGAGGGGACGTACCGGGTCGGGCCGATGGCCAGGCCGATGCGCTCGTGCCCGAGGTCGACGAGGTGGCGCACGGCCATACGCACCGCGGAGCGGTCGTCGGGCGAGACGAAGGAGACCGGGATGTCCTCGTTGTAGCCGTTGACGAGGACGAACGGCACTTTGCGGTGGGCCAGTTCGCGGTAGCGGGAGGTGTCGGCCGTCATGTCGGCGTGCAGGCCCGACAGGAAGATGATGCCGCTGACCCCGCGGTCCTCCAGCTGCTCGACCAGCTCGTCCTCGGTGGCGCCGCCCGGCATCTGCGTACAGAGCATCGGGGTGTATCCGTGCCCGGCCAGCACCTGCTCGATGACCTGCGCGAAGGCGGGGAAGATCGGGTTGGTGAGCTCCGGGATGACCAGGCCGACGAGGCCGGCGCTGCGCCGCTTCAGCCGCGTGGGCCGTTCGTAGCCGAGGACGTCGAGGGCGGCGAGGACCCGGCGCCTGGTGCCGGTCGCGACCCCGGTCCTGCCGTTGAGCACCCGGCTCGCGGTGGCCTCGCTGACGCCGGCGTGGGCCGCGATGTCCAGGAGCCGCGGGGCGCCCCGGTGGGCGTCCCGCGGCGCGGGGGAAAGCGTCACACCGCCCACCAGACGGTGGTGTCGGCGGGCAGGGTCACGGCTCCGTCCGTGACCTGTGCCGGCCCGTCGGCGAGCTCGTCGCTGGCGAGCAGGACCCGGCCGGGCGCCGGGATCCGCACGGGTTCGGCGGTGGTGTTCACGGTGCACACGAAGCCCTCGCGGGCGAAGGCGAGCACGCCTTCGGGGGCGTCGAGCCACTGGATCGACTCGCCCGCGCCGAGCCCCGGCTCCGCACGCCGCACGGCGAGCGCGCTGCGGTACAGCTCCAGGGTCGAGCCGGGGTCACCGGTCTGCGCCTGCACGCTGAGCTCGCCCCACTCTGCGGGCTGCGGCAGCCAGCTGCCGCCCTTCCCGAAGCCGTACGAGGAGCCGTCGGTGGTCCACGGGATGGGCACCCGGCAGCCGTCCCGGAAGCCGTCCTGTCCGTCGGCGCGGACGAACGACGGGTCCTGGCGCACCTCGTCGGGCAGGTCGGTGACGTCGGGCAGGCCGAGCTCCTCGCCCTGGTACAGGTAGGCGGAGCCGGGCAGCGCCAGCATCAGCAGGGTCGCGGCGCGGGCGCGGCGCAGGCCGAGCTCGCGGTCCCCCGCGGTGCGCAGCTGGGTGCCCAGGCCCGGCGGGTTGGCGAGGCGGGTGGCGTGCCGGGTCACGTCGTGGTTCGAGAGCACCCAGGTGGCGGGCGCGCCCACGGGACGCATCGCGGCCAGCGACACGTCGATGACCTCGCGCAGCTCGCGGGCGTCCCAGGAGGTGCCCAAATACTGGAAGTTGAAGGCCTGGTGCATCTCGTCGGGGCGCACGTACTGGGCGGCACGCTCGACGGTCGGCGTCCACGCCTCGGCGACGAGGATGCGGTCGCCCGGGTACTCCTCGAGGACCCGCCGCCAGCTGCGGTAGATCTCGTGCACGCCGTCCTGGTCGAAGAACGGCATGGTGTCGTTGCCGAGCAGCTTGAGCTGGTCGTGGCTGCCGATGTCGGGGAGTCCTGCCTCCTTCACCAGGCCGTGGGCGACGTCGACGCGGAAGCCGTCGACGCCCATGTCGAGCCAGAAGCGCAGGATCGAGCGGAACTCGTCCTGGACAGCGGGGTGTTCCCAGTTGAAGTCGGGCTGCTCGGGGGCGAAGAGGTGCAGGTACCACTCGCCGTCGGGCACCCGGGTCCAGGCGGGGCCGCCGAAAATGGACTCCCAGTCGTTGGGCGGGAGTTCGCCGTGCGCGCCCTTGCCGGGGCGGAAGTGGTAGCGCTCGCGGAGCGGGGAGCCCGGGCCCTCGCTCAGCGCGCGGCGGAACCAGTCGTGGCGGTCGGACGAATGGTTGGGCACCAGGTCCACGATGATGCGCAGGCCGAGCTCGTGGGCGTCGCGGATGACCGCGTCGGCGTCCATGAGGCTGCCGAACATCGGGTCGATGGCGCGGTAGTCGGCGACGTCGTAGCCGGCGTCGGCCTGCGGCGAGGCGTAGAAGGGGCTGAGCCAGACGGCGTCGGCGCCGAGGTCCCTGAGGTACGGCAGCCGGCTGCGGATGCCCTCCAGGTCGCCCATGCCGTCGCCGTTGCCGTCGGCGAAGCTGCGCGGATACACCTGGTAGATCACCGCGCCGCGCCACCAGTCCGTGCGCGTCTCGGTGGCGGGGGCGGCAGGGGCAGCGAGATGCTGGGTCATGTCTTCCCTGGGGATCGAGTTGGTGGGGGCGGCGGGATGTCCCGGAACGGGTCGTCTCAGGACTTCGTCGCGCCCGCCGTCAGGCCGGAGACCAGGTGGCGCTGGGCGAAGCCGAAGATGATCGCGGCGGGCACCGCGACGATCACGGCGGACGCCGTCAGCGAACCCCAGTCGCTGGTGTACTGGTTGACGAAGGTCTGCAGGCCGCCGGCGAGCGTGAGGTTCTCCTCGCCGGTCATGAAGGCGGAGGCGTAGGCGACCTCGGCCCAGCCGGTGATGAAGCTGTAGAACCCGGTGACGGCGAGGCCCGGCTTGGCGAGGGGCACGATGAGCCGCCAGAAGGTGCCGAACGGGTTGAGTCCGTCCACCCGCCCGGCCTCGTCGATCTCGACCGGGATGGTGTCGAAGTAGCCCTTCATCATCCAGGCGCAGAACGGCACGGCGATCGTCAGGTAGGTGACGACGAGCCCGATGGGCTGGTTGAGCAGGCCGAGGTTGGCGAGCAGGTTGTACAGCGGCACGATGAGCACCGCGACGGGGAACATCTGGGTGATGAGGAGCAGCCACATCAGCGGCCGCATGCCCGGGAACTTGAAGCGGCTCACCGCGTAGCCGGTGGTGGCCGCGATGAAGACGCCGATCACCGTGGTGAGGCCCACCACGACGAGGGAGTTGAGGAGCCAGTTCGGGAACTCGGTGTCGTTCAGGACGTGGTCGTAGTTGCCGAGGGTGAAGTCCTTCACCAGGTCGGTGGAGAAGGCCTCGCTCTCCGGTTTGAACGACGTGACCAGGAGCCACAGCGGCGGCAGGACCGCGATGGCGCTGGCGAGCAGCAGGGTCGCGTGCAGGGCGACCGAGGCCAGCGGCCCGCGCTCGTCGCGCCCCCTGGCCTTCCGCCGCTTGTCCTTCGTTTCGGTCGGCACGGTGGTCACCACACCTCTCCCTGCTTGCGGAGCGCGCGGCGGTAGGCCACCGCGATGATCGACAGAAGGGCCAGGATGAGCACGCCCCAGGCCGCGGAGCCCGCGAAGTCGCGGGGACTGACGACGAACGAGAGCCGGTAGGCGTACGTCACCAGGATCTCGGTGGAGTCTCCTGGTCCGCCTCTGGTCAGCAGGAAGATCACCGGGAACATGTTGAAGGTCCAGATGCCGCTGATGAGGATGACCGTGCTGGCGACGGAGCGCAGTCCCGGCAGGGTGATGTGGCGGAAGCGCTGCCAGGGGCCGGCGCCGTCCATCTCGGCCGCTTCGTACAGCTCGCCCGGGATGGACTGCAGGCCGCCGAGCATGGCCACCAGCATGAACGGCACGCCGAGCCAGACGTTGACGGTGATCACCGAGAGCTTCGCCCAGGTCGGGTCGTTGAGCCACGGGACCGCGTCGATGCCGCCGCCCGCCAGGAGCTTGTTGAGCAGGCCCTTCTTCTCGTTGAAGAGGAGCCGCCAGGTGAAGACGGAGACGAAGGCGGGCACCGCCCACGGCAGGATCAGCGCCATCCGGTAGAGGGAGCGTCCCGCCAGCTTGCGGTTGAGCATCTGGGCGAGGGCGAGGCCGAGCACGAAGGACAGCGCGACGCAGGACACGGTCCACACGACGGTCCAGGTGAGCCGGTCCCAGAAGACGCCGTCGGACAGGATCGCCTGGTAGTTGTCGAGGCCTACGGACTCGTACGTGGCGGGGATGTCGTTGACACCGATGTGCCGTTCGACGTTCGCCTCGTTGGCGTTGGTCGTCGACAGGTACATGCCGCGGACCAGCGGGTAGCCGACGATCACGCCGATCACGATCACCACCGGGGCGACCATGGCCCACGCGTACCAATAGGTGGCGAACGCCCTGCGCAGCCGTCCCGGTTTCTCGGCGGGGCGGTGGCCGCGGCCGCGGATGCTCTGCACATCCGCGGCCTTCGCCACCGACCGGCCCGTCTCGACAGCCATGGGTCGGTCAGCCCTCCCTCTTACTTGTAGTCCTTGAGGAGCTTGCGGTAGGCGTCACCGATGCCCTTGGCGCCGTCCTCGGGCGAGGTCTTGCCGCTGAGCACCTTGCCCAGCTGCAGCCGGATCGGCTCGAAGAGCGCGTTGGCCTCCGGGATCCACGGCCGCTGCACGGACTTCTCCACGGCGGGCTTGAAGAACTGCACCATCTGGTTGTCCTTGACGGACTTCACGTCGTAGACGGAGGTGCGGGTCGGCAGCAGGCTGAGCTTCTCGGTGGTCTGCTGCTGCACCTTGGCGGAGCTCATGTACTTGATGAACTCGTACGACGCGTCGAGGTTCTCGGAACCGGCGTACGCGGCGAGGTTCCAGCCGCCCTGCGGGGCGCCCTGGCGCGCGCTGCCGCCCGGGGCCGGGGCGACGCCGAGGTTGCCCTTGTCGCCCTTGAACTCCTTGCCCTGCAGGGCGCCCTCGATGGACCAGGGGCCGTCGAGCGCCATCGCGACGTCGCCGTCCTTGAAGGCGTTGAGCTGGTTGTTGTAGCCGTCGCTCGCGTCGGTGACCGCCGCCTTGGAGTCGACGAGGTCCTTCATCACCGAGAAGGCCTCGGCGCCCTCGGGGTCGTCGACGGTGACCTTCTTGCTCTTGGTGTCCAGGAGGTCGCCGCCCTCTCCGTAGAGGTACGGGAGGTAGTAGTACGGGTCGTCGCCGCGGAGGTAGAGGCCGGTCTTGCCGGACTTGGACTTGATCTTCTTCGCGGCGGTCTTGACCTCGTCGAAGGTCTTCGGGACGTCGACGCCGGCGGCCTTGAGCATCTTCTTGTTGTAGAAGAGCGCGAGGGTGTCGATGGTCTGCGGCGCCGCGTAGGTCTTGCCCTTGAACTTGGTGCTCGCGGCGGCCTGCGGGAGGTAGTCGTCGGCCTTGTCGAGCGCGACGGTGTCGTCGAGCGGGGCGAGGTAGCCGAGCGAGGCGAAGTCCTGGGTCCAGGCGACCTCGGTGCGCATGACGTCCGGGGCGCCGGAGTTGCCGCCGGCGGCGTTCTTGAACTTGGCGTTGGCCTCGCCGAACGGCACGTTCACATAGTCGACCTTGACGTCGGGGTGCAGCTTCTCGAAGCCCTTGGCGAGCTGTTCGTAGGCGCCCTTCTCGGCGTCGTTCGAGGTGTCCCAGAAGGTGACGGTGCCGGAGAGCTCGCCGGAACCCTTCTTGCCGCCGCCGCTCTCGTCGTCGCTCCCGCAGGCTGCCGCTGTCATGGCCAGGGCAGCGATCAGCCCGGTGGCCGCTATGCCACGCCGCATGTGAACTCCTTCAACTGATCCCGGAATCACGGGGAGACGAAGAGGTGCCTCCTGCTGGCCGCTCTCGACGCGGCGCCGGGTTGCCAGGAACGTAACAGCGTTGGAATGCCGCCGAAAGACCTTGCGGCAAATTTCTGCAAGCGCCGGTGATCGTTACTTCTGTGTGTCCTTACCGTTGCCGGTACCGCGCTTGACACCGGCCCGGCACCGGCCCGGGGACACCTTGAGGGCGTGGAAGGCGACTGCAAGACTCTTGCAGGACAGCTCTTTCCGCAAGCTTTCACAGGCGGTGTGCAATCCCGTCGACGACAGGTACAGTCCAGTGCCATGACCGCACGGCTTGTCGACATCGCAGCTCACGCGGGGGTCAGTGAAGCCACCGTGAGCCGTGTCCTGAACGGCAAGCCCGGAGTGGCCGTGGCCACCCGTGAGGCGGTGCTCGCCGCCCTCGACGTGCTCGGGTACGAGCGTCCGGTGCGGCTGCGGCGGCGCAGCGCGGGCCTCATCGGCCTCATCACGCCCGAGCTGGACAACCCGATCTTCCCCGCGTTCGCCCAGGTCATCGCGCAGGCCCTGACCCGCCAGGGCTACACGCCGGTGCTCGCGACGCAGACGCCGGGCGGCTCCACGGAGGACGAGCTCACCGAGATGCTGGTGGACCGTGGGGTCAGCGGCATCATCTTCGTCTCGGGGCTGCACGCCGACACCACCGCCGACATGACGCGCTACGACGCGCTGCGCGCCCAGGACGTCCCCTATGTACTCGTCAACGGCTTCTCGCCGGACGTGAAGGCCCCCTTCGTCTCCACCGACGACCGCGCCGCCGTCCGGCTGGCTGTCACGCATCTGACGTCGCTCGGCCACACCCGGATCGGCCTCGCGGTCGGACCCAAGCGGTTCGTGCCCGTGGTGCGCAAGATCGAGGGGTTCCAGCTGGGGCTGCGCGAGCGGCTCGGTCTCGACGCCGAGGCGTCGGCCGGGCTGATCCAGCACTCCCTCTACACCCTGGAGGGCGGGCAGGCCGCGGCCGCCACCCTCATCGGCGACGGCTGCACGGCCGTCGTGTGCGCCAGCGACATGATGGCGCTCGGCGCCATCCGGGCCGCCCGCGACCTGGGCCTGAGCGTGCCCGGCGACATCTCGGTGGTCGGCTTCGACGACTCCCCGCTCATAGCGTTCACCGATCCGCCGCTGACCACGATCCGCCAGCCCGTGCAGGCGATGGGCCAGGCGGCGGTCCGCGCGCTCCTCGAGGAGATCGGCGGGACGCCCGCGCCGCACGGCGAGTTCGTCTTCATGCCGGAGCTGGTGGTGCGGGGCTCCACGGGGTCGGGGCGGCGGGGGCCGCGGTAGCCGGGCGGGTTCAAAGACAGGCTCTCAGGCCGCGACGAGCGGCTGCCACCAGGACGGGTGGTGTTCGTACCAGCGGGCCGTCTCGGCGAGCGCCGTGTCAAAGTCGACGGCCGGCCGGTAGCCCAGCTCGGTGCTGATCTTCGTGTGGTCGACGGCGTACCGGCGGTCGTGGCCCTTGCGGTCGGTGACATGCCTGATGCGGGTGGCGTCGGCGCCGCACAGCGCGAGGAGCCGCTCGGTCAGCTCCAGGTTGGTGAGGGAGGTGCCGCCGCCGATGTTGTAGATCTCCCCGCCCCGTCCCCTGGTGCGGACCAGTTCGAGCCCGCGGACGTGGTCGTCCAGGTGCAGCCAGTCCCGCACCTGGAGCCCGTCGCCGTAGACCGGGACGCTGCCGCCGCTCAGCAGTGAGGTCAGGAAGCGCGGGATGAGCTTCTCCGGGTGCTGGTGCGGGCCGAAGTTGTTGGAGCAGCGGGTGACGCGCACGTCCAGGCCGTGGGTGCGGTGCTGGGCCAGGGCGATCAGGTCGGCGGCCGCCTTCGACGCGGCGTACGGGGAGTTGGGGCGCAGCGGGTCCTCCTCGGTGGCCGCGCCCCGCGGGATCGATCCGTACACCTCGTCGGTGGAGACGTGCACGAAGGTGGTGACGCCGTGCCGGAGCGCGGCGTCGAGCAGTGTCTGGGTGCCGAGGACGTTGGTGCGGGTGAAGGCCGAGCCGTCCGCGATCGAGCGGTCCACGTGCGACTCCGCCGCGAAGTGCACCACCTGTCCGTGGTCGGCGGCCAGCTCGCCGACCAGCCGGGCGTCGCAGATGTCGCCGCGCACGAAGGTGAGGCCCGGGTGGCCGCGCACCTCGTCGAGGCGGCCCAGGCTGCCCGCGTAGGTGAGGCTGTCCAGGACGGTCACCTCGACGCCGGGCGGGCCGCCGGGGCCGAGGAGGGTCCGGACGTACGCGGAGCCGATGAAGCCGGCGCCGCCGGTGACGAGTATGCGCCGGCCGCGGCGGCCCGTGGGGTCGAAGTGGTTCATGAGGTCAATTGCACCTTGCTGTGGTCGCCGATGACGAGTCGGTGGGCCTGCGGCAGCCGGGGGGCGGGGGCCACGACGGCGCCGCGGCCGATGAGCGAGGACTCGATGCGGGACGCGCCCTCGACGTCGGCGCCGCGCAGCAGCACGGAATGGGCGATGGCGCTGTCCTCGATGCGGCAGTCCTCGCCGATGGCGGTGTACGGGCCGATGCTGGAGTTGCTGATGACGGTGCCCGCGCCGATCACCGCGGGGCCGACGATGCGGGAGCCGCGCACGACGGCGCCCTCGGCGAGCCGGACCCGGCCGAGGACGGTGCTGTCCGGGTCGACCTTGCCGTCGACGCGGCCCTCGATGCCGTCGAGGACCTGGCGGTTGACCTCCAGGAGGTCGTCGACGCTGCCGGTGTCGCGCCAGGGCCGGGTGGTCGTCTCGGCGCGCACCCGCAGGCCCCGGTCGAGCATCCACTGCACGGCGTCGGTGATCTCCAGTTCGCCGCGCACGGAGGGGCCGATCGCCCGGACCGCTTCGTGGATGTCCGGGCCGAAGGCGTACACGCCGATGAGCGCGAGGTCGCTGCGCGGCCGCTCGGGCTTCTCCTCCAGACCCACCACGTCGCCGTGCGCGTCGAGTTCGGCGACGCCGAAGGCCGACGGGTCGGCGACCGGGGTGAGCAGGAGGCGGGCGGCGGCGGGCCGGGCGGCCGCGCGCTCGGTGAAGCCGGCGAGGCCGTCCTGGAGGTAGTTGTCGCCGAGGTAGAGCAGGAAGTCGTCGTCGCCGAGGAACTCCCGCGCGATCAGCACGGCGTGGGCGAGGCCGAGCGGCCGCTCCTGGTGGAGGTAGCTGACGCGCAGGCCGAAGGCGCTGCCGTCACCGACGGCGGCGCGGACCTCGCCGCCGCGCCGGCCGACGACGATCCCGGCCTCCCGGATGCCCGCCGCGGCGATGGCCTCCAGGCCGTAGAAGAGCACGGGCTTGTTGGCGATGGGCAGCAGCTGCTTGGCGCCGGTGTCGGTGAAGGGGCGCAGCCTGCTGCCCGTTCCGCCGGCCAGGATCAGGGCCTTCAAGGAAGCCGCCCGCTGGGTGGGGCGGCGGCCTGGGGATGCGTTCTCACGGGTCCCTCCTCGCTTGCGAGGCCTCGACTCAAGCAGAGCCCCGCACACCACCGCAAGAGCGGACTGAAACTTTCAGCAATGTCTTGCCAATCTTGGGGCGGCTTTGTTTGACTCGGTGCGCATCGCCGGTCCACCGCTCAACTTCACTGCCGGACCGGGCAGTTCACCGGCACCACATCGACTGGGGGCAGCAGTGACAGGTCACCGGCAACGCGCCCGGCTCAACCGGGAGGCGAGGCACCTCGCGCCCGGCGCGTCCGAGGAGACCGCCGCCGGGCAGCGCGTGTTCGCCGAAGGAGCGGGCGCGCTCCTCACCGACCTCGACGGCAACGAGTACCTGGACTTCGCGGCCGGCACCCTCACCCAGTCGCTCGGCCACTGCCACCCGGAGGTCGTCGACGCCCTGACCGCGCAGGCCCGGCGGCTGTGGAACGTGCACGACGCCGCGACGCCCGGGCGGGCCGACCTCCTCGACCTGCTCGCGCGGCTGCTGCCCGGCCACCTCGGTACGTACGCGTTCTTCTCCACCGGCGCCGAGGTCGTCGAGGCGGCGCTGCGCGTGGTGCAGGCGACCGCCCCCGCCGGACGCAACCGGATCGGGGCGCTGCGGCACGGCTTCCACGGCAAGACGATGGGCGCCCGGATGCTCGTCCACTGGGACATCGGCCACCAGGCCTTCGCAGGCAACAGCGTCCTCGGCTACGCGCCCAACTGCTACCGCTGCCCGCTGGGGTTGACGTATCCGAGCTGCGAGCTGCGGTGCGCCTCGCTGGTGCGCAAGCACATCGCCGAGAAGCCGAACGTCGCCGCGCTGGTCTTCGAACCGGTGCAGGGCGCGGCGGGCGTCGTCGTGCCGCCGCCCGGTTACTGGGAGCGGATCGCCGAGGCCTGCCGGGCGAACGGCGTGCTGCTCGTCGCCGACGAGGTGCTGACCGGGGGCGGCCGCACGGGCGCCTTCCTGGCCTGCGAACTGCTCGGCATAGAACCGGATTTGGTCATGCTCTCCAAGGGCATGGCGAACGGCTTCCCCTTCGCGGTGCTCGCCGGGCGCGCGGAGCTGCTGCGCTCCCCCGAGGCCGCCACGGCAGGGTCGTACGCGTCGACGTACGCGAGCAACCCGCTCGGCATCGCCGCGGCGGACGCCACGCTGCGCGTCATCGAACGCGACGGACTGACCGAACGCGCGGCGGCGCTCGGGGAGTTGCTGGGTGAACGGCTCGCGGCGCTGCACGCCCGGTTCGACCGGCTCGGTGACGTACGAGGGGTCGGTCTCCTGTACGGCCTGGAGTTCGTCACCGACCGGGAGAGCCGCACCCCGGACCCGGACCTCGCCCGCGCGGTCCACACCACCGCGCTCGATCTCGGCCTGCGCACAGCGCTCGGCGGCCACATCATCCGGCTCGCCCCGCCGTTCACCATCGACGAGGCCCAACTGGACGAAGGCGCCCGCCTGTTGGAGCTGGCCATCGAGCGGGCCGTCGAGCAGGTGGTGGCGTGATCGTCGCGGAGAACCTCACCAAGGAGTTCCGCATCGCCGAGCGCAGGCCCGGGCTGCTCGGCAGCCTCGCCACGCTCCTCACCCGTGAGTACCGGACCGTGCGCGCCGTGGACGGCGTCTCCTTCGAGATCCCCGCCGGGTCGAAGACCGCGTACATCGGCGCCAACGGAGCCGGGAAGTCCACCACGATCAAGATGCTCACCGGCATCATGACGCCGACCTCGGGGCGCTGCCTGGTCGCCGGCATCGAGCCCTACCGCAAGCGGCGGCAGAACGCCCGCTCCATCGGGGTCGTCTTCGGGCAGCGCAGCCAGCTGTGGTGGGACCTGTCGGTGCCCGACTCTTTCCGCATCCTGCGCCGCGTCTATGACATCCCCGACCCGGTCTACCACCGCAACCTCGCGCTCTACCGCGAACTGCTCGACATCGACGCCCTCGGCACCACGCCCGTACGGCAGTTGAGCCTCGGGCAGCGGATGCGCGCGGAGATCGCGGCGAGTCTCCTGCACGATCCGGCGGTCGTCTTCTGGGACGAGCCGACCATCGGCCTCGACATGGTCCTCAAGGAGGCCGTGCGGGAGCTGGTCAACCGCGCCCACCGGGAGCTCGGCACCACCGTCGTGCTCACCAGCCACGACATCGCCGACATCGCCGCGATCTGCGACAGCGCGCTGGTCGTCGACCACGGCCGGGTCGTCCACCAGGGCACCATCCAGGAGCTGCTGCGCACGGCCGACCGGCGCTCGGTCGCCTTCGACCACCGCGACGGCCTCCCGCCGCGCGACGCCCTCGAACGGATCGAGCGGGGCCTGCCCGGGGTGCGCTCGTCCGTCGGCGACGGCGGCCGCATCCGGGTCGACTATCCGGTGGACCTCTTCACCTCGCGCCAGGTGCTCGCCTTCCTCCTGGAGCACTTCGACCTCACGGACTGCTACGCCCCGGAGCCGGACCTGGAGGAGGTGCTGCGGCAGATCTACGGCCGGGCGCCGGCGCCGTCACCGGTCGGCGCCGACGGTGGCCGCTCATGAACACACGCGTGCGGCGCTACGTCCCCTTCGCCACCGGCGGCCTGCAGTCGCTGCTCCAGTACCGCTCGATGTTCGTCGTCACGGGTGTCACCGCCGCCGCGGGCGCCGCGGTGACCGTCTTTCTGTGGCGGGCGGTGTACGCGGGCTCCCCGGACGGCACCGGCCCCGGCGGCTTCACTCCGGCGAGCGTCACCACGTATCTGCTGGTGGCCCAGGTGCTTCAGGTCCTGCACGCCAACCGGGTCGACGACGAGGTGGCCGCCGAGGTCTACCGCGGGGACGTCGCGGTGATGCTGGTGCGCCCGGTCAGCTATCCGCTGGTGCGGCTCTTCGCATGCCTGCCGGTGGTCGCCGCCAACGCCGTCCTGGTCGGCGTGCCGGTGCTGCTGCTCTTCTCGTTCCTGGTGCCGCTGGCCGCGCCCCGGCCCGGCGACGCCCTGCTGTTCGCCGTGTCGACGGCCCTGTCGGTGCTCATCGCGTTCTGCGTGAACCTGCTGACCGGCATGACCGGCTTCCTCACCACGAACACGTGGGGCGTGCGGATGGTGAAGCAGAGCGTCGTCGCCTTCTTCGCCGGGCAGCTGGTGCCGATCGCGCTGATGCCGGGCCCGCTGGCCGCCGTCGCCCACGCACTGCCGTTCCGGGGCATGGTCGACGGGCCGCTCACGCTGCTCCTCGGACGGTACGAGGGGGTGGCCGGGGCCGTCTCCGTCCTCGCCCAGCAGGTGGGGTGGGTCGTCGGCCTCGCCGTCCTCAGCGCCGTGCTGTGGCGGGCCGCGCTCGGCCGTCTGGAGGTGCTCGGCGGATGACGCGCACACGCCTCGGCACGGCCCTCTGGTACGTCCGGCTCTCCTGGTTCCTCGGCGGGGTCGGCCTGCACCGGCTCGCCGCGTACCGCCTCGACTTCGCGCTCGGCGCCGGGGCGTTCCTGGTGCGGGTCGGCATCCAGACGGCGGTGGTGGGCCTGGTCTTCCGGCAGGTGCCTGCGGTGGGCGGCTGGTCGTACCACGAGGTGCTGTTCCTGCTCGGCTTCTCGCTCCTGCCGCGCGGTCTCGACCACCTCTTCACCGACCAGCTGTGGGAGCTGGGCCGCAAGCTGGTGCAGCGCGGCGAGTTCTACCGCTATCTGATCCGCCCGGTGAACCCGCTGTTCTCGCTGCTCTCCGAGCGCTTCTTCCACCCCGACGCAGTCGGTGAGCTGGTGGTGGGCGCGGTCCTCGTGACGTACGCGGGCGCCTCGCTCGACCTGGACCTCACGGCGACGCAGTGGGCGCTCGCGCCGCTGCTCGTGCTCTGCGGGGCGCTGATCCACACGGCGGTGAAGCTGTTCTTCGGGTCCCTGTCGTTCTGGACGGTGACGAGCCTGCCCGCGATGTACGCGGCGAGCCAGGTGTCGGAGTTCGCCGCGTACCCCCTCGACATCTACCACTCGTCGCTGCGCGCGCTGCTGACCTGGGTGCTGCCGTTCGCCTTCACCTCGTACGTCCCGTGCGTCTACCTGCTCTCCGGCGGGACGGGACTGCTGGGGTGGCTGCCGGTGGTGACGGCCTTGTCGCTGCTGCTCGCCCTGGCCGTGTGGCGGCGCGGCATCAACACGTACGAGATGACGGGGAGTTGATGTCTTTGATCCGCGACGAGGAGCTGGACGCGCTGCTGCGCACGGCATCGTGGATGCCGGAGGACGGGCGGAAGGCCGACCGGTACGCGCGCGTCGACCACGCCGTGCTCGGCTCCGCCGCGCTGCTGCTCGTCGTGGCGGCGGTCGGAGGGCCCGCGGCGGGCCGGCGGTTCTTCGTGCCGGTGGCCGTGCGGGGCGGGCTCCAAGAGGCCCACTCCACCGCGGAGTTCAACAGGACTGCGGTGCTCAGGACACTGACGGGCGGCCTGCTGCACACGGCGCGCGGCGGCACGGTGGAGTTCCGGAGCGCGCCCGGTGGGCCCGGGGCCTCCTGCGAGGTGCGGCCCCTCCCCTTCGAGCAGGGCTGGTCGTCCAACGCCCTGTCGCTGCTGGAGATCGGCGGCGTCGCGCACATTCACAAGACGTACCGCTGTCTCGACGAGGGCGTGCGGGAGCCGGACCTGCTGCGGCTGATGAACGGCACCGGGCGCACACCGGAGTGGGCGGGCGACTACACGTACACCGACCCCGTGTCCGGGACACGCCATCCGCTGGGCGTCGTCTACCGGTACGCGCCGGGCGAAGGCATCGACGTACCGCTGCGGCAGAACCTCCGCTCGCTGTGGCCCGCCCTGCCCCGGCTCCTGGAGAAGGCGTCGCCGGACGAGGTGGCGCGCCGCCATCTGCGGCCGCTGGAGCGGCCGTTGCGGAAGGCCGGGCAGTTCCTGCGCGGCTTCCACGCGGACCTCGCCGACCGGCTCGGCGACGGCTCGCCGCAGCCCGCCTATCCGGTGGACGAACGGCTCGCGCAGGCCGAGGACCGGCTCGCCGAGCTGCACGGCCGCACCACCGCCGATCCGGCGCTCCCCGCGCGGGCCGTACGGGACGCGTTCCACGCCATGGACGGCGAAGTGGCGGCGCTGCGGCGCGGGACGACCCGGCCGGGTGCGGCCTGGACGGGCGGCCCCTGCCACGGTGACCTGCACCTGTCGCATCTGCTGTGGCGGCCGCTCGCCCTGATCGACCTGTCGACGCCGAGTGTGGCGCCCACCGCGCCGGGCTGGGCCGCGCAGTCGCCGCTGGAGGACGTCGTCGCCCTGCAGCGGGGCCTTGAGTACTTCGCGGCGGACGAGGCGGCGTTCGAGGCGGCCGGGCGCCTGGATGCCGACGCGCTGGAGGTCATGTTCGGCTCGCTGGACGGCGCGCGGAGCTTCCCCGCCGGCCGGCGGGGCGAGCTGCTGCGGGTGTTCGCGGTGGCGGACAGCTGGCGGGAGCGCGTGCGGGAACTGCTGCTCGGACCCGCCGCCGACGGACCGCTGCGGCGGCTGCTCTACCTGCGCAGGCTGCTGCACGAACTCGCCTACAACCACGCCCACGCGCGCCCCTACCACGCCGCGATCGACCTGCGCCACGCGCTGCGCCTGGGCAATCCCTACCACGAGGACGTGAGGCCGTGACGACCCCGCACACCCCCCGTATGCACATCATCGAGACCTACTTCGAGTGCTGCGGATTCGACCACACCTTGTTGCAGGGCGGCACCTCGGTGTACCTGTGGAACCTCTCCCGGGCCTTCGCCGCGCGCGGCCACCGCGTCTCCATCGTCACGCCCGCGCACGGCCGACTCGACGACCTGCGCTCGCGCTACGACGTGGAGGACCTGCCGTACGAGGACACGTACACCCTTCCGATCGTCCTGGACCCGCAGGTATGGCGGGGCTTCCCGGCCGAGGCGGCGATCGGGCTGCGCACGACCGCGCACCGCATCCGGCTCGAAGGCGTCGACCTGTACTTCCTCTCCAACGACTACCTCGACCGGCTGCCCGTCACCTTCTACCCGCCGTACTCCGCCAAGGGCCGCGACCTGGTCTTCTTCAAACCGCTGGTCTTCCAGGCCGACAGCGTGCGGTTCCTGCGCCACTGGTTCGGCGAGGAGCGGGCCGTCGTGCACGCGCACGAGCCGTACTACCACTATCTGCTGCCCGCGGCGCTGCGCGACGACCCGACGAAACTGGTCGTCAGCACCGTGCAGAGCAACATGCCGATCGGGAAGAAGGTGTACGGGCCGGAGGTTCGGCGGCTTCTGGAACTTGTGGATGTGAAAGCCGAGTTGGCGAACGCGGTGGGACAGGACGAGGACGCGGGCCCCGCGGCGATCGTGCAGTACCAGCAGCTCACCCACCTCCACTACACCTACCCGCCCGACCACGTCGCCCTCTACGAACTCACCGCCGAGCACGCCGACCTGATCGACTTCCTCTCCCCCGGGCAGCTGGACTTCTACGCGTCGTTCCGCGACACCCCGTTCGCCGAGCTCTTCGAGCGGCTTCCGATGGCGGAGGTCGTGCGGCGCAACGCCCACAAGATGTTCGTGGGCGGCTGCGCGATCTCCGACGAGTGGCTCGCCCGGGACCCGTCCCGCGTCGACCGCGCGGACGTCCTCGGCGGCCTCGGCATGGACCCGGCCCTGCCCACCTTCTTCCACAACGCGCGCTACGCGGTCCACCACAAGGGCCAGGTGGAGCTGGTGCGGGCGGTGGACCGGGTCCTGAGCGAGGGCCTGGCCGCCAACTTCGTGCTGCGCTGCATCGCGGGTGAGGGCATCGACGACCCCTACTTCCACGAGGTCGCGCGGCGGCACGCGGGCCGACTGCACCTGGAGTGGGAGCGGGTCGACGAGGGCCGGGTGTTCGCGTACGCGGCGAGCTCGGACTTCTGCCTCTTCCCCTCCAAGTTTGAGATGGACACCTTCCTGATCGCCCAGGGCGAGGCGATGGCGTGCGGGGCCGTGCCCATCGCCACGGCCCAGGAGGGCATGGCGCACTTCCGGCACGCCGAAGGGCCCGTGACGGGCACCGGTTTTGCCGTGAACCGGTCGTTCGCCGAGGACGACTCGCTGCTCACGGCGGCGCTCGTCGACCGCATCCGGGAGGCGGTGACGCTGTGGTCCGAGGAGCCGGACCGCTACCGGGAGCTGTCGGCGCGGGCGTCGGCCGTCGCGCGCGCCTTCACCTGGGAGCACTGCGCGGAGCTGCACCTGGCCGCCTTTAGCCGGCTGTGGCGTGGCGAACCCGCCGAGCCACCTACCCAACTCGCCCTGCGTCACGGCTGGTTCGACGCCCTGCGGGACGCGCCGGCCGACGCGGTGCGGGAGGCGGCCGTCGCGCACGGCGCCGTGGACGTCTACGAGCGCCACGCGCCCCTGGACGCCGACGCCGCGCGCCGCATCTTCGACAGCGCGTGGCGGCGCGCCGACTTCGCCGCCTGCGAGCGGATTCTGGAGCGGGCGCCGAGCGGCGCGGTGGACCAGGAGGACGTGGACCGGCTGCGCGGCCGCCACCCCGGCGCCGCTGAAGGGCGGATCCGCTACCGGCTCCCCCACGCCGAACGCGTCGAGCTGGTCGTTCCCTCGGACGCCGACGAACGGGGCCGCGCCCTCCCCCTCGTACAGACCCTGGAGCGCACGGCACCGGGCGAGTTCACGGGACCGGCGCCGGGCCGGCCCGGCGCCCGGCTGCTCCTCACGCTGTCCTCCGGGCGCGTCACCTGGGACGAGGTGCGCGGTGACTGACCACCGGAACACTGACCACCGGAGCACGGCGGACACGGCTCACACGGTCCGGACGGTGCTGCTCGCGGGCGGCGAAGGCCGACGCATGGGACCGCTCGGCGCGGGCCGGCTCAAACCGCTGGTGCCGTACGGCGGTGCCTGCCGCCTCATCGACTTCAGCCTCGCCAACGCCCGGGCCTCCGGCCTCGGCGAGGTGCTGCTTCTCTCCCAGTACGAGGAGCGGCAGCTGATGGACGACCTGCACCGGGTGTGGAACCAGGGGCCGGACTTCCGGGTGCACTTCGGCCCGTACGACAGCGCGTACGCGGCGGCCGGGACGGAGCTCCCGGCCGAACTGCCCACGCGCACCTGGCTCTTGGAGCGGGGTACGGCCGACGCGCTGATCCGCAAGAGCGGCCACATCTTCGAGGGTGACGGCGGCCGGCCCGACGCCGAGGACGTCCTCGTCCTGCACGCCGACCACGTCTACCGCTTCGACTACCGGCCGCTCATCGAGGTCCACCGGGCGTCCGGGGCGGCGCTGACCCTCGCGTACCAGCGCATCGACCCGCGTTGGGTGCACCTCTTCGGGATGGTCGAGTTCGATCCCCGGGGCAGGCTCACCGCGTTCGTCGAGAAGCCCGAAGTGCCCACCAGCGACCTGGTGTTCGCGGCCTTCTGCGTCTTCGACGCGAAGATCCTGCGCCGGTATTTGGAACAGCTGGACGGCACCGACTGGCAGCACGACATCAGCCGGGACGTGATCCCGGCGATGCTCGCGGCCGGTGAGCACATCCGCGGCCACGAGGTGGCCGGGCACTGGGAGGACATCGGCACCGTCGAGCGCTACCACCGCGCGCACCTCGCCCTCGCCGCCTCCCCCACGGCCGGGCTGCCCGTCGGCCGGATGCCGTGGACCCTCGCCCCCGGTGTGCGCCGCGCCTGGGTGGCGGACGGCTTCGGGGTGCGCGCGTCGGTGGTGGCGTCGGACCTCGTCAACGACGGCCGGGTGGCGGACAGCGTGCTCTTCCCCGGCGTGCGGATCGGCGCGGGCGCCCGGGTGCGGCGCAGTGTGGTGCTGCCCGGCGCCCGGATCCCCGCGGGCGCCGACATCGACGGGGCGGTGGTCATGGAGGACGGGCGGATCCAGCAGGTGATGCCGGCCCCGAAGGCCCTCACAGAAGGAGTACGCGCATGAGCGAGCCGCAGTACGACGTCCTGGTGGTCGGCGGTGCCGGAGTGGACACCATCGTGCGCGTGGAGGAGCTCCGGCTGCCGCCCGGCGACTCGGTGTTCGTACCGCCCGTGTACGACTACGTGGCGCACACCGGCAACGGAGTCGCGCTCGGCTGGCACGCCCTCGGGCTCGCCACCAAGTTCATCGACTTCCTCGGGGACGACGCCCAGGGCCGCTCCGTCCTCGACGCGTACGCCACGCGCGGCCTGGACTTCAGCCATGTGGTGTCGCCGCACGGCACTCCGCGCGGCGTCAACCTGGTCGACCCGCGGGGCCGCCGGTTCTCCTTCTACGACGGCCGCCACCCCGCGGACCTGCGGCTGCCCCGCGACTTCTACCTCCCGTACCTGGAACGCGCCCGGCACGTCCACCTCTCCATCACCGGCACCAACCGCGACATGTACGACGACATCCGCAGGATCGGCGTGACCTGCTCGACGGACCTGCACGACTGGGACGGCCGCAACCCGCACCACCGCACGTACGCGCTCGCCTCCGACCAGGTCTTCCTCAGCGCCGCCGCGATCCACGACCGCCTCGACGAGGTCCTGCACGCGATCGTCGACGAGGGCAGGGCGCGCCTCGTCGTCGCCACGGACGGCGCGGACGGCTGCCACGTCCTGGTACGCGGCGACGCGAAGGTGCGCCACTTCCCCGCGGTACGCCCGGAACGGCCGGTGGTCGACAGCAACGGCGCGGGGGACGCCTTCGTCACCGCCTTCCTGTACGCCCACTTCGAAGGGCGGCCGGTGGAGGAGTGCGTGCTCGCCGGGTCCGTGTCGGGGGCGTTCGCCTGCGGCAGCGCGGGCACGCACACCGAGTTCATCGACCTGCCGGGGCTGCGCGCCGCGTGTGCGCGCGCGAGCACTGCGGCCACCCCCGCCTCCGCCGACACCACGGATTGAAGGGCACCGTTCACGTGCACATCATCAACTTCTCCTTCGAGTGCGGTGGCTTCGACAACCGGCTGATGCGGGGCGGGCTCTCGCCACTGGTCTGGAACCTGTCGCGGGAGTACGCCGCGCGCGGCCACCGCGTCTCGGTGATCACCCCGGCCCACGGCCACCTGGACCGGCTCCGCGAGACGTTTCCGATCGAGGAACTCGACTACCGCGCGGACCACGTGGTGCCGCTCGTCCTCGACGCCAAGGTGTGGCCGGACCACCCCGCGGAGATCGCCGTCGAGCTGAGCACACGCGCGTACCGGCTGCGCCTCGACGGCGTGGACGTGTACTTCCTGTCCAACGCGTACCTGGACCTGCTGCCCGACCGGCTCTACCCGCCCCCCGGCCTGGAGGGCAGGGATCTGGCGCACTTCAAGCCGCTGGTGTTCCAGGTGGACGGGCTGCGGTTCCTGGAGTCGGACGTGCTCGGCGGCGGGCCTGCGGTCGTCCACGGCTTCGAGCCCTACTACCACTACCTCCTGCCGCCGGTGCTCGCCGCCGACCCGCTGCGCCGCACCGTGAGCACGGTCGCGGCCAACGCGCCGGTCGGACAACAGGTCTACCGCCCGCAGGTGGAGCGGCTGTTGGCCCTCCTCGGAACGGCACCGGACGCCATCGGCCTCGACGCGCTCGACGGTCCGCCGCCCCCCGAGGACAGCGCCGTCGCGACGATGGCGCGGGCCCTCGCCGGGACGCGGATGCACCAGGAGAGCCGGCCCGACCACGTCGGTGTGTTCCCGCTGGTGGCGGCGCACGCGGACCTCGTCGACTTCGTCTCGCCCGGGCAGCGGGCCCACTGCAGCACGTTCGAAGGCACGCCCTTCGAGGCGCTCTTCGCCACGCTGCCCGTGGCCCGCGAGCTGCGCGCCAACCCGCACAAGCTCCTGATGGGCGGCTGCGGTGTCGCGGACAGCTGGCTGCGCCGGGACCCGGCGGCGGTGGACCGCGCCGCCGTCCTGAGCTCGCTCGGGCTCGACCCCGCACGCCCGGTCTTCTTCCACGCGGCGCGCTACGCGGTGCACCACAAGGGCCAGCTGGAGCTGGTGCGCGCGATGGAGGAGATCCTCGCCGACGACCGTGACATCAGCTTCGTCGTCCGCTGCTCGACGGGCGGCGGCGGTGAGCCGGCGCCGGCGGCCGCGAACGCGTACTTCCAGCGCGTCGCCGACCGCCACCCCGGCCAGGTATACCTGGACTGGCGGCTCGCCGACGAGGACACCCTCTTCGAACAGGCCGCCTGCGCCGACTTCTGCGTCTACCCGTCCAAGTATGAGCTGGACGGCTTCCTCATCGGCCAGGCCGAGGCGATGGCGTGCGGGGCGGTACCGATCGCCACGGCCCAGCGGGTCACCGGCCACTTCGGGCACGCGCGGCCGCTCACCGACCCGGAGGCGACGGGCTTCTCCGTACGCGGCTCGTTCCGCGACGACGACCCCGCGCTCGCCCGCGAACTGACCGCCCGCATACGGGAGGCCGCGGCGCTCTTCCGTGCCGCCCCGGCCACGTATGCCCGCCTGTCCCACAACTCCCGCCTCCTCGCCCGAGACTTCACCTGGTCCCGCAGCGCGGAGCTCCGCCTGGCGGCGTTCGACACGGTACTGCGAGGCGAACGCCTCACCTTCCCCGCCGAGGAGGCCATCTCCTACGGATGGTTCGACGCGCTGGACGACACGGACGTCGCGCGACACGGCGACCGGATCGCGCGCGCGGCCGCCGACCGGGGCGACGCGGCGGCGTACGCCCGGTGCGCCCCGCTGGACGCCCCGGCCCAAGAGCGCCTCTTCGAAGCGGCATGGGCCCGCGCGGACTTCCCCCGCTGCGCAGCCCTCGCCTCCCTCGCGGCCCGCACCGACTGGACGACCCGCCTGACCTCCCGCTGCCGCCTCACCCGGCACCCCCGTGGTGCCGGTTGGCGCGTGGAGTACGTCCACGACGCGGCGGAGCGCGTGGAGCTGGTCGTGGAGTCGGCGGCCACGAGCCGCACCGGCGCCGCACTGGAGTCCCCCTCCGAGGCCATCGCCTCCGACGAGGCCGTTCCCACCGGGAGCGGGGCCACCTTCCTGGCCCTGGAGCAGGATGCGGCCGGCACCTTCCACGGAACCCTGCCGACCGGACCGCCGACCGGCCGAGAACTGGCCGTCATGGTGACGCTGCGCTCGGGGCGGGTGGCGTGGGACGTGGTGCCGGTGGGGGAGGCGGCGGGGGCGGTTGCGGGGGGTGTGGTTGCCGTTGGGGTGGCGGCGGGGTCGGTGGCGGGTAGCGCGGGTTCTGTGCGGGAGGTGACGAGGCCGACTGCTGGGGGCACGGTTCCTGTCGGTGAGACGGCGAAGCCGCCTGCCGGGGACGCAATCCCCGTCGGCGAGACGGCCGAGCCGAACGCGGGCAGCGCGGCTTCTGTCCGGGAGACGGCGAATCCACCCGCCGGAGACACGATCCCCCTCACCGAGACGACCGGGCCAACCGCGGCCAGCGCGCTCTCCGTGCGGGAGACGGCAAGGCCGACTGCCAGGAGCACGGTTCCCGTCGGTGAGACGGCGAAGCCGCCTGCCGGGCACGCGATCCCCGTCGGTCAGATGGCCGAGCCAACCGCGGGCAACGCGGTCTCCATCCGGGAGACGGCGAGACCGCCCGCCGGGGACACAATCCCCGTCGTTCAGACGACCAGGCCAACCGCGAGCAACGCGGCCTCCGTCCCTGAGACGGCAAGGCCGCCCGCCGAGGGCAACATTCCCGTCCGTGAGACCACCGCGCCGCCCTACCGGCTCATCGCCACCGATCTCGACGGCACCCTGCTGCGTGGTGACCTGTCCGTCTCCGGACGTACTCGGCGGGCCCTCGCGCTGGCCTCCGGCGCGGGGGCGCGTCACCTCGTCGTCACCGGGCGGCCCGCCGCCGCGTGCAGGCACTTCCTCGATGGGATCGGGTATCGGGGTCTCGCGGTGTGCGGGCAGGGGGCCCAGCTGTACGACGCGGGGGCGGGGCGGCTCCTCGAGGCCGTGCAGTTGGATCTGGGGCTGGCCCGGTCGGTGGTCGAGCGGGTCGAGGGCGCGCTCGGCACGGTGGAGCTCGGGGTCGTCACGGCGCCGCCGGAGAGCCGCTTCAAGGTGACGCCACGGTTCGGGGAGCGGGTCCGGCACGGGTGGGACGTGACGGCCGACCGGGCGCGGCTGTGGACCGGCCCCATCGACAAACTGGTCCTGCACCACCCCGAGGTGCCGGAGGACGAACTCGCCTCCGTCGCCCGTACGTTGTGCGGTGACGAAGTGACCGTCGTCCACTCCGTGAAGGGCATGGTCGAGGTCCTGCCGCCTGGCGTCACCAAGGGCACGGGGGTCGCGCGGGCGGCGCGGCTCATGGGATTCACCGGCAAGGACACGATCGCGTTCGGTGACATGCCCAACGACGTTCCCCTCCTCGCCTGGGCCGGCCACGGCGTGGCCGTCGCCAACGCGCACGCGGAGCTCCTCGCCATGGCCGACGAGATCGCCCCGAGCAATGAGGAGGACGGAGTCGCCGCAGTCCTGGAACGGCTGTTCACCCCGACACCGGCCGCTCCCCGGACCTCCGCACACCAAGGGGCCCTGTCGTGACGAACCCGCTCTGCCGACTCGCCCACGCCCACGGAGTGGCCACCTCCTACGTCACCGACCGGGGCCACCGCGTCGACGTCGCCCCGGACACCCTCGTCGCCGTCCTGGCGGCATGCGGCGTGGACGCCGGTACGGAGCGGGCGGCACGGGAAGCGCTGGAGGCCCGCCGCCAGGAGCGGGAGACGCGGGTGCTGCCGCCGTGCGTGGTAGTGCGGGCGGGGGCGAGTGAGAGCGTCGACGCGGTCATGCGGCGGCTACCGCAACACGCCCCTGTGGACGTCGAGTTGGAGGGTGGCGTCACCGTCCCCCTCTCCCCCGACCTCCCGCCCGGCCACCACACCCTCCGCGTCCGCACGCCCGACGGGCACGAGGCGTGTGCGCCGTTGCTCGCCGTGCCCGAGCGGCTGCCGGCCCCGGCGCGCCGCACGTGGGGGTTCCTCGTACAGCTCTACTCCGTGCTCTCGCACCGCTCCTGGGGCATGGGCGACCTCGGCGACCTCGCGGAGCTCGCCTCCTGGTCGGGGCGGGCGCTGGGCGCGGGGTTCGTGCAGTTGGGGCCGTTGCACGCCGTGGAGCCGGGGGCGCTGCCCGACCCCTCCCCGTACCGGCCGAGTTCGCGCCGGTTCGCCGACGCGATGCACGTACGCGTGGAGGCGGTGCCCGAGTACGCGTATCTCGACGCCGCGGCGCGCCCCGCCGTGGACGGCCTCGTCGCGCGGGCCCGGCAGCTCAATGAACGGGTGCTGAGCGGGAGTTCGCTCATCGATCGGGAGGCCGTGCGCGATCTCAAGCGGCAGGCGTTGCGCGCCGTGCACGACGTCCCGCTGTCACCGGGGCGCGCCGCCGCCTTCGCCGCGTACTCGGAGCGCGAGGGTCAGGCACTCACCGACTACGCCACGTGGTGCGCGCTGGCGGACGTGCACGGCGGGGCCTGGCGTTCCTGGCCCGCCGAGCTGCGCGACCCCCGCTCCCCCGCCGTGGCGCGGGCCCGGCGGGAGCTCGCCGCGGCAGTCGAGCACCACCGGTGGCTCGCGTGGATCACCGACGAGCAGCTGGCCGCCGCCCAGGCCGCGGCGGTCGACGCGGGCATGCCGGTGGGCCTCGTCCACGACCTGGCGGTCGGTGTCGCGCCGGAGGGGGCCGACGCCTGGGCCCTGCGGCATTGCATCGCCGCGGGCATGAGCGTGGGCGCGCCGCCGGACGACTTCAATCCGCGCGGCCAGGACTGGGGCCAGCCGCCCTGGCGGCCGGACACCCTGGCCGCCGAGGGCTACCGGCCCTTCGCCGAGCTGCTGCGCGCGGGCCTGCGGCACGCCGGTGCCCTGCGCGTCGACCACGTGATGGGGCTCTCCCGGCTGTGGTGGGTGCCCGAGGGGCGCCCGCCGACGGAGGGCACGTACGTCAGGTACGACCGGGACGCCATGCTCGGCGTCCTCGCTCTGGAGGCGTACCGCGCGGGCGCGGACGTGATCGGCGAGGATCTCGGCACCGTCGAGGACGGCATGCGCGAGGAGCTCGCCGCGCGCGGCATGCTCGGCACGTCCGTGCAGCGCTTCGAGTACCTGGGCGGCTCGGCCGGCCGGCACGGACCGCTGCCGCCCGACCAGTGGCGTGCGGACTGTCTGGCGACGCTCACCACCCACGATCTGCCCACGACGGCGGCCTGGCTCTCCGGGGAGCACGTGGAGCTCCGGGCCCGGCTCGGGCTGCTGACCGGGCCGGAGGCCGAGGAGAAGGCGGCGGCCGCCGCCGAGCGCGACGGCTGGCTCGCCGAGCTCGCCCGGCTGGGGCTGCTGCCCGATCCGGACGGTGAGGTCGCCGCCCTGCACCGGTTCCTGCGGCTCACACCGGCCCGGATGGTCGGCGTGTGGCTGCCGGACGCGACGGGCGACCGGCGACCGCAGAACCTGCCGGGCACCACGACGGAGCACCCCAACTGGCGGCTGCCCGTGGCGGATACGCAGGGCTGCCCGGTCCCGCTGGAGGAGCTCCCCGGGTCCGCGCTCCTGCGGACCCTGGCGGGCGTCTTCGCGGACCTGGAGGACCTGGGAGCCCCGCCCTCCGCACCGAACGACACCACAGCGAACGAGATCGAGGAGAGACATGGCAGGCCAGGTTCTTGCTGAGGCCGAGGGGGTCCGCGAGGACCCCGGGGGCTTCGACCTGCTCGCACCGGACGGCACCGGCTACCGCGTCGATGTCACAGGCGGGGTCTTCTCCCCGGACAATCCGCTGCTCGCGGAGTATGTGGCGGGCCGCCGCGTGGCGGCCTTCGTCGGCCCCACGGTGGACCGGATCTACGGGGAGCGACTGCGCGAGTACCTCACGACGCGTCTGGAGCCGGGCAGTTGGAGCGTGCACACCATCGCCACCGGCGAGCGGAACAAGTCGCTCACGTCGGTGGAGGAGGTCTGCGCGACGGCCAAGGCGGCGGGCCTCGACCGGCACGGCGTGATGCTCGCGGTGGGCGGCGGCATCGTCGCGGACATCGTCGGCTTCGCCGCGTCCATGTACGCCCGCGGCATCCGCTACATCAAGGTCAACACCAGTCTGGTGGGGCAGGTCGACGTCGGCGTCGGCGTCAAGACCGGCGTCAACGCCCTGCACACCAAGAACATGTTCGGCGCCTACCACCCCGCCCACGCCTCCCTCAACGACCCCGCGCTCCTCGACACCCTGCCCGCGCGCGAGATCCGCTGCGGTCTCGCCGAGATCGTGAAGATGGCGGTGATCCTCGACGGTGAGCTGTTCCGGACGCTGGAGCGCCACCCGGACGCGTTCCTGCGCACCCGGCCGAGCGCCGGGGCGGGCGCGAAGGCGGGCGGCGGTGACGTGGAGACGTACATCGTCCGTACCTCCATGCGGCTCATGATGGAGGAGCTCTGCCCGAACCTGCGCGAGCACGACCTGGCCCGTCTCGTCGACTTCGGCCACACCTTCAGCCCGGTGATCGAGACGGCGGGCGGCCACCGCCTGGCCCACGGCGAGGCGGTCGCCGTCGACATGGCCCTCTCCGCGCACCTGGCGCTTCTCCTCGGCCTCACCGACGCGGAGACCTGCGAGCGGATCGTGACCCTGCTCGAACGGATCGGGCTCCCGGTGTACGACGCCGCGACCTGCACGCCCGAGCTGATGACGCAGGCCCTGCGCGCGTCCTGGCAGCGCCGGGGCCGCAAGCTGCACCTGGTCGTGCCGACGGCGCTGGGCAAGGCGGCCTTCGTCGACGAGCTCGATGACATCCCGGCGGACACGCTGCGGGCCGCCCTGGACGCCCTCGCGGAACGGGCGGCGGGGGCGACGCGGGAGGTGCGGCGCGATGGCTGAGGCCCGCATACGCAACGTACGCGATCTGCTGACCGCCAAGGAGCACGACCACGGCGGCCTCGGCACCATCCTCGTGCACCGCGTCTTCTCCCGCGAAGCGGGCCGCCTGGGCGCCGAGTTCATCGATCTGGCGGTCCTGCCGCCCGGCACCTCCATCGGCCGGCACCGGCACGGCGCGGACCGCGAGACGTACATCGTGCTCGCCGGGAGCGGGCTGATGTTCCGGGACGGCGAGGAGTTCCGGGTGGGCGCGGGCGACGTCGTCGTCAACCGCCCCCACGGCGAGCACGGCCTGCGCAACGACAGCGCCGGCACCGATCTGCACCTGCTGGTCTTCGAGGAGGAACTCCGTGACCACGACGGCGGCTGACCGGCCCTTCACCGTGCTCGACGTGGGCGGAACCACGCTACGGGTGGGGAGTTACTCGCCCGCGACGGGCCGCCTCTCGGGGGTGCGGCGGGTCCCGGTCGAGGGCATGGCGCTGGACCCGGACGCCGCCGTGCCCGTGCTGCAGGAGCGGGTGGTGGAGCAGATCGTGCGGGAGGTCGACCGGCACGGGGCCGGTGCGGTGCCGCGCGCGGTCGGGGTCGCGTTCGCCGGTCCGGTCACGGCGGAGGGGCTGGTCGTGGCGGCACCGACCGTGTGGGGGCGGCGCGGTGAACCGCTGCCTCTCGGCGCGCTGTTGGGCGAGCGGCTCGGCGCGCCCGTCACCGTCGTCAACGACCTCACGGCGGCGGCCTGGCGGTACGCCGCCACGGAGACCGCGCCGTTCTGTCTCCTCACCGTCAGCTCGGGCATCGGCAACAAGGTCTTCCTCGGCGGCGACGTGCTCGTCGACCCGGCGGGCCACGGCGGCGAACTCGGCCACTGGGTCTGCGATCCCGCACCCGACGCGCCCCTGTGCGACTGCGGTGGCCGGGGGCATCTCGGCGCCGTCGCCTCGGGGCGCGGTGTGCTCGCGGCGGCCCGGCGCGCGGCGGCCGCCGACCCGGCGGGCTTCGCCGCTTCCCGCCTCGCCGCGCTCTGCGGCGGCCATCCCGACACGATCGGCAACCCGGCCCTCGCCAAGGCGGTCGGGGAGCGCGACGCATTCGCCACGGAGGTGCTCCGCGGCACGCTCGTGCCGCTCGCCCAGGCGATATCGGCCGTCTTCACCGCCATCGGCGTCCGCCGCTTCATCCTGATGGGCGGCTTCGCGCTGGCGGTCGGCGAACGCTACCGGACGCTGCTGGCTCAGGAATTGGCGCGCCAGGGCTGCTTCGGCCTCACCGCTGACCGCGTCGACGCCCTGGTGTCCCTCGGCGCGCCCGACGACGACCACGGTCTGCTCGGCGTCGGCCGCCTCCTGTCGAGCCGGGCCGCGGCCATGGATGCGCACGCCACCGCCCCGGAAAGGCGACCCACCCGATGACCACGGCCACGCTCCGCACCCTCGTCGTCGGCAGCGGCTTTGTCGGCACCGGCATCGCCCGCCGGCTCGCGCGGGCCGGTGACGCGGTGGCCCTCGTCTCGCGCGGGCGCCCAGTCCGGCCTCCCCAGGAATACGGGGCGCGCTGGTCCGCGCTCGACGCCACGGACGGTGAGGCCTGCGGGCGTCTCGTGGAGCGGGTTCGGCCGGAGCGGATCGTGCTGGTGCACGGCCCCTCCGACGTGACCTGGTGCGAGGCGCACCCCGAGGAGGCGGCCGCCGCACACGCCGCCGCGACCGCCAACTTCGCGGCACTGAGCGGCACTTCCCGTATCGTCATGATCTCCACGGACAACGTCTTCGACGGTCGCGCGTGGCACAACACGGAGCGCACCCCGGTCTCCCCCGCCAACGCCTACGGACGCGCCAAGCGCCACGCCGAGCGGCTGCTGCTCGCCCGCGCCGAGCGGGCGATCTGTCTGCGCGTGAGCCTCGTCTACGGCCACGAGCCCGTCGACGCGGGCAAGTGGCTCAACTTCTTCGCCGCCTGCGCCCACCGGCTGACCGTCGGCGAGCGGGTCGAGGCGCCCGACGACCACTGGACCACACCGGTCCACGTGGACGACGTGGCCGAGACGGTGGCCGCGCTCCTTTCCGGTCCTGATCCGCTCCCCCCTGTCCTGCACCTGGGCGGCCCCGACCGGATCACCCGCGCCGAGTGGGCCACGGTCATCGCCGAGGCCCTGCACGCACCGGCCGGCCTCGTGCTGCCGGTCCCGAAGGCCCGGAGCCGCTATGCCTCGCGCCCCGAGAACGCTTGCCTGGTCAGCGAGTTGCTGCCGACCCTGCTGGCCACGCGCGCCGTCTCCGTACGCGGAGTACGGGACGGCGCGCGCGACTTGGCCGCCGCGTTCCTGCCCTAGCGGGACGCCGGGGGCCTCCGGGGAGCCCAGGAAGCAACGGCCTCCACACTCGTCGCCCCCAGCAGCGCGCCGTCCGTCGCGCGCTGGGTGGCCAGGAGCTGCCGGGCCCGCCGCGCCTCCGGGATGCGGTCCCGGTCGCGGGGGTCGACGGTGAATTCCGCGGTCCCGTCCTCGGCCGCACCGCTCTTCGCCGGGTTGAGCCGCAGCCAGTGCCCCTCGTCCGAGAGCGCGCCGTCCTTCAGGGTGATGCCGCCCTCGGGCGCGTACACCAGCTGCCGGCCGGCGACCCCCGTCCCTCCGGAGGGCCAGGCGACGGTCTCCTCGTCCACCCAGCGGGCCTTGGCCGCGGACAGATCGAGGCCGAGGGAGCCGCCGACGGCGGGCGTCAGGTAGGCCGGTTCCCCCGCCACCCGCCACACCTCGTGGCCGTACAGCCTGATGTCGAGCGCCTCGTCGCCCGCGACGTCCTTCTCCTCCTTCTTGTGCAGTACGTAACTCAGGCTCTCCGCGCCGGACCGCAGCTCCACCTCGAAGACGGCGCCGAAGGCGTCGGTCCGCACCGGCCGCACGGGCACGTCCCAGTCGGACTGCCTGGCCGCGCCGTCCCACACGTGCAGGCCCCAGCCCGTGTAGTCGCCGTCGGGGCGGTGGTAGTGGATGACCGCCTTGGCTGTGCCCTGCGGCGGCTCGGTGACCGCGTCCCCGGGCCGCTGCTCGCGCTGCCCCGGTTCCCCCTGTCTGATCCAGACCTCGCCGGTGCGGCGCAGGTCGACGGTGCGCCCGGGCCCGTCGGAGGCGCCGTTCTTCTCGACGGTGTACGAGACCGAGTCCGCGCCGTCGTCCGTCTTCACCCAGGCGAACGCGCCGAAGGCATCGCGTCCGGCGAAGGCGGCCTCCCGGCCGTCCCCGGTCCTCAGCCGCCAGCCGTCGTAGTCCCCGTCGGGCCGCTGGTAGTGGACGACGGCGTAGGGCCGTTCGACGGTGGGCGGGGACGGCTGCGGGGTGCGGCCCGTGCTGGAGGCGGCGAGGGCGCTCGCGGTGCGGCCTGCGCTGTCCACGACGACCGCCTTGTAACGCAGCCGCGTGCCCTCCGGCACGTCGGACCCCAGCTCCTGCGTGACCTTGTAGGGCGCGTGATCGGCGGAACCGAGCACCCTCCAGGGGCCGTTGCCGACCTGTGCGGCGAAGACGACTCGGTTCAGCCCGCCGCCTCCGACGTCGGCGGAGAGTTCCACGGTGCCGGTGGCACCCTCGTGGGGTGCGCTCAGCGATACGGCGGGCCGCGAACTCGGGGCGGGCAGCGGATGGTTCGCCTTCAGCACCAGAGAGGACAGCGGGGGAACGGTCACGGTGATCCGCCGGTCGGCGCCACTGCGCACCGCGTCGCCGACCGCCTCTCCGTACAGCCGCGTGAACTTGGCCCGCGGCGCGCCTGTCGGGACGTCGACGGTCTCGGGCCGGGACCTGTTGTTGTGGGCGACGACGTACTCGACGCGCGTGCGCCGGTCCGTGCGCGAGTAGGCGTACACGCCCGGCCCCTGCGCCGGTCCCGCGAGGCGCTCGGTGAAGACGCCGTCGCGCAGCGCCGGGTGCCTCTTGCCCAGCTTCGAGAGGCGGGCGATGGCGCGGTAGAGGGGGTGGCGGGTGTCGTACGCGTCCCGGGCGTGTGTGCGGTCCGTGCCGAGCTGGTCGTCCTCCAGGTACGCCTTCGCCGCGCTGGCGTACATCGGCTGGCGGGCGTCGTTGTCGCCGCCCTCGCCGGTGAAGCCCTGCTCGTCGCCCGCGTAGACGACGGGGTTGCCGCGGCCGAGGAACAGCAGCTCGTGGGCGAGCCGGTCGCGCCTCAGGAGCTCCGCCTCGCTCGCGCCCGGGTTGTCCCGGCGGAGGAAGCCGCCGATGCGGCCCATGTCGTGGCTGCCGAGGAAGGTGACCTGCTCGTAGGCGTTGGCGGTGCCTGTGGTGTAGCGGTAGTCCTGGGCGAGCACCTTCGACAGGTCGCGGGGCGCGCCCTCGCGCGAGGCGTAGTTGCGGGTGACGGCCTGGAGGGGGAAGTCGAGGGTGGAGTCGAGGCCGCCCTTGGTGACGTACGGGGCGGTGATGGCCGCGTCCGCCGAGTACGCCTCGGCGAAGATGAGGAAGTCCTTCTTGCCGCGCCCGGCCGCGTAGGCGTCGAGCGCGCCCGCCCACCGGGTCCAGAAGTCCATGTCGACGTTCTTCGCCGTGTCGACGCGGAAGCCGTCGACGCCGTAGTCCCGCACCCACCGCTCGTAGATCCGCTTCATGCCCTCGACGACCTCGGGCCGCTCGGTCCACAGGTCGTCGTTGCCCATGAAGTCGCCGTTCAGGCCGCTCTCCCCGGCGAAGGTGGACTCGCCGCGGTTGTGGTACATCGTCGGGTCGTTGAGCCACGCCGGCGTCTTGGCGTCGCGGTCGGCGGGGGCCGTGCGCGGGGTGTAGGGGAAGCTGTCGGCGTTCACGGGGCGCGGGCCCTCGGCGTCGTCGAAGGGGCGCCCTTCGGTGTCCAGGTAGGGGTGGGCGCCCTTGGACCGGTAGCCGTACTCGTTCTCCGCGTAGTGGATGGTGTCGGCGGTGTGGTTGGTGAGGACGTCGAAGAACACCTTCATGCCCTTGCCGTGGGCGCGGTCGATGAAGGCGGCGAGCTCTTTCTCGGTGCCGAAGTGCGGGTCGACGCGGGTGAAGTCGGTGATGGCGTAACCGTGGTAGTTGGCGACGTCGCGGCCCCCGCGCTCCTGGACCGGCTTGTTCTTGAAGACCGGGGTCAGCCAGATCGCGGTGGTGCCGAGGCCCTTGATGTAGTCGAGCCGTTCGGTGAGCCCCTTGAGGTCGCCGCCTCCGTAGAAGGCCGGGTCGGCGGGGTCGAAGCCGGTGGTGGCGCGGCCTCCGGTCAGCCCGCCGCGGTCGTTGCGCGGGTCACCGTTGGCGAACCGGTCGGGCATCACGAGGTAGAACTGCTCGCGCGTCAGGTCGTGCCGGGCGGGCTCGGCGGCGAGCGCGGCGTCGGAGGGCGGCGGGGGCGCGGTGTCGGCCGCCGCCCGGTGCTGCGCCGCGGGCAGGAGCCCCGCGAGCAGGGCGGCGGGCAGGACGGCGGCCGTTCTTAAGCGGCCGAAGCGGCCAAGTCGTGCGGGACGGGACACGGTTCCTCACTCCTCTGTTCTCTGGAAACAGGGTGTTCTCCGGAATCAGGGTGTTCTCCGAGCACACGGCGGCCCGGCGTGTGCGGACACACGCCGGGCTGCCGGATCTGTGTGACGGGTAATCAGCTGGCGGCGCCCGCACAGCTCTTGGCGCCGACGTGGACAGCGACCGCGCTCTTGGCGGCGACGGTCGCCGCCAGCTTGCCGCTGCCGTCGACGGTCACGGGCTTGCCGGACTGCACGTCGCAGTACTCGCCCGCGGGCAGCGACGTCGTGAAGGTCTCCTTCAGTTCGCCGTCGCCCGCGTTGATGGCGACGAAGGCCTTGTCGCCGCGGCCGAAGGCGATGGCGCCGCCGCCGTTGTCCCACCAGTCGGTGAGCTCCGCGCCGTCCGCGGAGTTGCGGAACGCGACCATGCTCGCGATCTGCCGCTGCGCGTGCTGGCACACCCACGCCTCACCGGAACAGTCCGCCTTGCCGTTGCCGGGCGGGCCGTCGTCCTTGCCGGCGAAGGCGTATCCGGAGTGGACGTCCGGGGAGCCGTACGGGAAGGCGAGCATGAAGACATGCGCCAGGGTGTAGGGGGCGCCCTGCTTGTAGGTGAGGACGTTCCCCTGCCGCTCGGTGTCGTGGTTGGCGACGAAGACGCCCACGGACTCCGACGGCAGCTTGCCGTCGGCGATGTTCTTCAGCCCGGCCAGGCCGCCGCCCTCGAAGGCCCCCTTCAAGGCGTACGCGTAGGTGAACTCCTGCACGTCGCCGGTGCCGATGTACTCACCGGGCTGGACCTCCTCGCCCGGCCCGGGCAGCGTCTCCTGCTTCCAGTACACGCCCGGGTCGCTCAGCCGCGGCTTGATCGCCTTGAGGTCGGCCTCGGGCATGTGCTTGGCCGCGTCGACGCGGAAGCCGTCAACCCCGAGGCCGAGAAGCTCGTTCAGGTACCCGGCGATGGTCGCGCGGACGTGCTCCTCGCCGGTGTCCAGGTCGGCGAGGCCGCCGAGTTCGCAGTTCTGGCTCTCCTCCCGCTTGGTGTAGTCCTGGATCTCCTTCTTGCAGCTGTCCATGTCCGCGTCCCCGTAAGTGCCGGGGTAGTCGTACTTGGTGAACCGCGTGCCGCCGGAGCCCGTTCCCTGGGCGTTGGTCATGTGGTTGATGACCGTGTCGGCGACGACCTTGACGCCCGCGTCGTGGCAGGTGTCGACCATGCTCTTGAACGACGCGCGGTCGCCGAGCCGGGAGGCGATCTTGTAGCTGACCGGCTGGTAGGCGGTCCACCACGACGGTCCGTCCAGACGCTCCTGTGGGGGTGAGGTCTGGACGTACCCGTATCCGGCCGGGCCGAGCGTGTCCGTGCACGCCTTGGCCACGGAGTCGAAGCTCCACTCGAACATCACCGCGGTGACGTCCTTGCCGGCGGCTGCCGCCGGTCGTTCACCGACGGGCGTCGCTTCGCTCGGCTGCTGGGCTCCGATGGAGAGGCTGCCCGCCGTGCCCGCCGCCAGTGCGGCGCCCATGACGGCGATCCTGCGGCGTCTCGATATGCGGCCGTGCATCAAAAGCCTCCTACGTGGGGGGATGTGGCGGCATGAAAAAGTTTCCGCTGACTTGCAGAAACTTGTTGCAGTCGGGACCCTAGGAGCGCCCTGTTGAAGGGTCAACCCCCCGCGCACCATGCTTCACACGGCGGGCACGTTCGGCACGGGCGTCGCTCCCGCACCGAGAACGGCTCGCCGCGCCGCCGCGGCCAGCTCCCGTCGGTCGGTGCCCCACATCGGAGCGTGCACCGTGACGCGCCCACCCAGCTCGCGGGCGCCGGCGACCCGGCGCAACGAAGCGGTGAACTCCTCCGTGCCGAGGAAGGCGGCAGCGGTGCTCGGCGCGCCGCTCTGGCGGTACTCCACCGTCGCGGGGCGCACGGGCGCGCCCGCGTCGACCGCCGCCTGGAAGACGGCCCGCCGGAAACGGCCGCCCGACGCCGAGCACCAGGTGGTCGCCTGCGGAAAGACGACGACCGAAGCGCCGCCCCGCAACGCCTCCCTTAACTCCGCGACGATCCCCGGCAGTTCACGGGGACTGCCGTCCCGATCGATGAACCGTGTGCCCGCGCGCCGGGCCAGCGCGCCGATCACCGGCCACTGGCCCACTTCGCGCTTGGCGAGCACGCTCACCGGCTCGACGGCGAGCAGGGCGATGACGTCGAGCCAGGAGATGTGGTTGGCGACGACCAGCGTGCCCACGGCGGCTCCCCGCACGCTGAGGCGATCGTCGCCCGCCACCTCCAGGCCCACCCCGAGTGCGCCGAGCACCGCACGCGCCTCGGCCCGCAGGGCCGCCGGTTCGGCGAGCCGGTCACCACGGGCCACCGCCCGGGTCAGGGAATACGTCAACGCGGCGTAACGGCGGGCGAGTTCGCCCAGCGGTACGCGCGGGTCCGGATCGGCGGCACAGCTCGCCGGACAGCCGCGGTCGACCGTCCAGGGGGTCACCGCGCGCCCTCGCCGAGGAAGTAGCGGCGATGGCGGTCGCTGAGCCGTTCCATGTCGAGGAGCACGAAGAAGTCCGCGACGTCGAACTCCGGGTCGTGCGCGGGGGCACCGCAGACCCATGCGCCGAGCCGGAGGTAGCCGCGCAGCAGGGGCGGCAGGTCGGCGTGGACCGGGCGTCCCGGCAGGGGGCCCGCGGGAGTCCAGGGGCGGCGCGGGTGCACGCGCAGCTCGGGCGGCGCCGCGTGCTTGGCCGTGCCCAGCAGCCAGGCGCTGGACGCCGCCCGGCCACCGTCCGCCAGCGGCACGGAGGCGCAGCCCGCCAGGTACCGGTGGCCGGAGAGCAGGACGTAGCGGGCGAGAGCGGACCACATCAGGTTGATCACCGCACCGGAGCGGTGGTCCGGGTGGACGCAGGAGCGGCCCGCCTCGACGGTGGCCGACCGCAGACCGCTCAGCGCCCGCAGGTCGAACTCCCCGTCCGAGTAGGAACGTTCGGCCCGCCCCGGCGGCAGCAGCCGGTACGTCCCGACGACCTCACCGGTCGAGGTGTCGGTGACGATCAGGTGATCGGCGAGGTCGTCGAAGGCATCGATGTCGTGACCGGGCAGAGGCGTGTCGAGAACCGCACCCAGCTCCCCGGCGAAGACGCGGTGGCGCAGGCGCTGGGCGGCCCTGATCTGCTCGGTGGTGTCGGCGACGGAGGTGACGTACGTGGGGGTGGCCGGAGTAAGCGGGGTGGCCGAAGTGAAGGGTGTCGAGTGCATGACAGTTCCGTTTCTCGGATCGATGGGGTCGAGACGAGGGGGACGACGGAGACGGTGAGGCGGTGGAGGGCCGTGAGGTGGCGGGGACGGTGAGGCGGTGGAGGGACGCGAGGCGGCGGGGACGGTATGGCGGCGGGGCCTGTGAAGCGGGCGGGAAGAGCCGGGCGGGGACGGCCCGGCTCACTCAGCACGCTGACGTCACCGGCTGAACTGCGCGCTTCGGCCGCGCATCGGCCCGCCGTCCGGCGCACGTCGGAATCGAGCCACGGCGCCGGTTCACGTATCGGAGCCCGCGGACCGCAGTAGACGTATCGGCTCCCGCGGACCGAGTTCAGGTACCGGAGCCCCCCCCTATCGCAGCCCCCGGGCCGAAGCAGACGTATCGGGCCCCGCACATCGCAGCCCGCATATCGCAGCTCCCGGACCGAACTCCACGCACCGCAACTCGCACATCCCAGCCCGCGGACCCAACCACACGTACCGCAGTACGCCTCGCGGGCTGCTCCGACGACTCGGGCTCCGGTTCCGGGGACGCCGCGAAGAAGCCCGTACTGAAGGTCAGCGGGGCCTACGTCCCCGAGCCCGCCCACCCGGCGGACCCCACCACACGCACCGCAGCCCGCGCATCGCACCCTTCGGACTGGAGCCCACGCACCGGAGCCCGCTCCACGCGCCCGCACCGCACCGCACCGAACCGGAGCTGAGGCATCAGCCGCCGAGTGGACCCACACACCCCACACACCCCACACCCACGCACCCCGTCAGCCCCGTCTACCCCACGCACCCCACCCACCCCACCCACCCCACCATTGACCCACCCCACCTTTGCCCGTACAAACACGGCATGCCACCTCCCCTCCCCCTGCCCGGCCCCGGCGCCGACCCCGGCCGCCTCCCGCTCCCCCTCGCGGGCGTCACCGTCGTCAGCCTGGAGCAGGCCGTCGCCGCCCCCTTCGCCACCCGTCAGCTCGCCGATCTCGGGGCGCGCGTCATCAAGGTCGAGCGGCCCGGCGGCGGCGACTTCGCCCGCCGTTATGACACCACCGTGCACGGCCAGGCCAGCTACTTCGTCTGGCTCAACCGGTCCAAGGAGTCGCTCACCCTCGACCTCAAGTCGGAGCAGGGCCGGGAGATCCTGGAGGAACTGCTCGCGGGGGCCGACGTGTTCGTACAGAACCTCGCTCCTGGGGCCGCCGCCCGCATGGGCCTGGGCCCGGCGGAGCTGCAGGACCGCCACCCGTCCCTGATCCCGTGCACGGTCAGCGGTTACGGCACGGACGGCCCTTGGGCGGACCGCAAGGCGTACGACCTGCTCGTGCAGTGCCAGACAGGGCTGCTGCAGCTCACCGGCACGCCGGACGAGGCCGCCCGCGCGGGCATCTCGGTCGCCGACATCGCGGGCGGGATGTACGCGTACAGCGGCATCCTGTCGGCGCTGTACACGCGGGCGACGACGGGTCGCGCGCCCACCGTCGAGGTGTCGCTCTTCGACGCGCTCGCCGAGTGGATGGGCCAGCCCGCCTACTACACGCGGTACGGCGGCACCCAGCCGCCCCGCGTCGGCGCCCGCCACGCGACGGTCGCGCCGTACGGCCCGTTCACCGCGGCCGACGGCAAGGACGTGCTGCTCTCGGTGCAGAACGAGCGTGAATGGACGGCCTTCTGCGGGGAGTTCATCGGTCGGCCCGAGCTGGCCGACGACCCGCGCTTCGCCACCGGGTCCGACCGCGTGGCGCACCGCGAGGCGCTCGACGCGATCATCTCCGTACGCTTCGCGGAGCTCGGCAGCGACGAGGCCATGAAGCTCCTCGACCGTACGGGCATCGCCAACGCGGGCGTCAACTCGGTCCACGAGTTCCTGGCCCACCCGGTGCTCGCCGAGCGCGGACGCTGGCGGGACATCAGGGTGCCGGGCACGTCCGAGCCGGTACAGGCCCTGCTGCCGCCGGCCTACCTCTCCGGGGTCGCCCCGCGCATGGACCCGGTGCCCGAGGCGGGCGAGCACACCGACGCGATCCTCGCCGAGCTGGGCCGCGGGCCCGACGACATCGCGCGACTGCGGGCGGCCGGGGTCTGCCGGTGATCTCCCCGTCAGCCGTCAGCCGTCAGCCGTCAGCCATGACCCGTCGACGGCGACGCCGATCCCTTCGAGCACCACCGCGTTCGGCAGCCCCGCGAACGCCTTGCCCGGCACGATGAGTTTGCCGCGCCGGCTGCCGCTGCCCACCAGGACGTACGGCAGATCGGCGACGGCGGCGTCGACCAGCAGCGGCCACGCGGCGGGCAGTCCGATCGGTGTGATGCCGCCGTACTCCATGCCGGTCTCGCCCGTGGCCGTGTCCATCGGCGCGAACGAGGCTTTGCGCGCGCCGAGTTGGCGGCGCACCGCACCGTTCACGTCGACGCGTGTCCCGGACAGGACGACGCACGCGGCGAGCGTGGTCTCGCCGCCGCGCTTGCCCGCGACGACGACGCAGTTGGCGGACTGGGCGAGGAGTTCGGGGCCGTAGTGCTCCAGGAACGTGGCCGTGTCGGCCCACAGCGGGTCGGTGTCGACGTGGATCAGCTCGTCGGCCGCGACGGGGCCCTGCCAGCCGCGTACGGCGTCCGCGACGGGCGGGACGAGCAGGTCGAGGGCTTCGGGAGCGGGAGTGACGACGTCGAATTCACCGATGGGAGCACGCATGGCGGCACGTTAACAGCCGCCCGGGAGCGCAGGCCCGACACCCCTCGGACCGACGCCCGTACCCTCAACAGCCCTCAGTAGGAGCCCGCGTGGGCCGGCGGCACCGACACCGACATGGTCATCTCCACGGGGTCGGAACCCCTGTTGTGGTAGCCGTGCGACACGTTGGCCTCGAAGCTGACGGCGGACCCCGCAGGCACGGTGTGCTCGGTGCCGTCCACGAGGAGGGTCAGTTCGCCCCGCGAGACGTGCAGCAGCTCGACGGTGCCCGACGGGTGCGCGTCGGAGTCGCTGCCCTCGCCCGGCATCAGGTGCCAGGACCACAGCTCGAAGGGCCCGCGCGCCTCCGTCCCCACGAGGAGTGTGGCGCTGCTGCCCGCCTCCGTGGACCACATGCGCACCGCCTGCTCCGGCGGCACGAGGCGGACGTGGGAACCCTGCTCGTGGTCGAGGAGCGTGGTGATGCTGATGCCCAGCGCGTCCGCGAGCTTCACCGTGATGCCCACGCTGGGGTTGGTCCTGGCCTGCTCGATCTGGATGATCATGCCGCGGCTCACGCCCGCGCGGGCCGCCAGGGCGTCGAGGGTGAAGCCCCGCTCGTTGCGCCACCGCTTGAGGTTGCGCGCGAGCGACTGGGTCAGCTGGTCGAGGTCCGACACATTCCCGTCCAATATGTTGAATGCCAGGGTTCACGCCACTGTACTGCGCGCGCCGTGGGTCACCCTTCGCCCAATTCGCCCAGGGCGATCAGCTGTTCCGGCGTGACCCCGTCGGGGATCGGCACCGGCGCGGGCGTGCGCAACGGCGGCTGCCACCCCTGCTCCGCGTCCCAGGTCCGTACGACCCGCGCGGGCGCCCCCGCCACCACCGCGCGGTCCGGCACCTCGCCCCGGACGACCGCGCCCGCGGCCACCACCACATTGCGGCCGATCCGCGCCCCCGGCAGGATCACCGCGCCCGTGCCGATCCAGCAGCCGGGACCGATCTCGACCGGGTCCATGCGGGGCCACTGCTTGCCTATGGGGGTGTGCGGGTCGTCGTAGGAGTGGTTGGTGGACGTCACGTACACGTAGGGGCCGAAGTAGCAGTCGTCGCCGATCGACACCGTCGTGTCCGCGATGACGTGGCTGCCGCGGCCGAGCACGACGCCGTTGCCGATGCGGAGGATCGGGTCGGGTCCGAGGTCGAGGTCCGGCATCATCCCCGCGGTGAGCGTGACGTGCTGGCCCACGATGCAGTGGTCGCCGATCGTGATCCACGGCTCCCCGAAGACGGTGCCCTGCGGGAAGGCGAGCTTCGTGCCCTCGCCGATCGCGCGGAACCGCAGCCGCCCGGGGTGCGCGGCCGTCACCGCGCCCGTGCGCTGCACCCAGTCCCAGCCCGCGTGGACGGCGCGCTGCGCGAGCCGGCGCGGCGCTGCGGCGAGGGATGAGAACGTGTTCCTGTTCTTCGGCACGCGCTCACGTTACTCAGTGCCAGGGGGGCCCGCAGGCCCATGGCCTGTGATCTTCACCCCACGCGGGGGTCCCGGCACCCCGTCCCGTACGGTGCCGTCAGGCGCGACACGGCACAGACGTCCACACGGGCATACGGAAGAGGGAGCGAGTCGATGGGCCACGAGGCACTCATCACCGGCATCGGCGGCAAGGACCCGAAGATCGACCAGGACGCCTTCACCGCGCCGACGTCCGTCGTGCTCGGCGAGGTGACGCTGCACGCCGGGGCGAGCACCTGGTACGGGGCGGTGCTGCGGGCCGACTGCGGTCCCATCGTCGTGGGGACCGACAGCAACATCCAGGACAACTGCAGCCTCCACGTCGACCCCGGCTTCCCCATCACGATCGGCGAGCGCGTCTCGGTCGGCCACAACGCCGTCCTGCACGGCTGCACCGTCGAGGACGACTGCCTGATCGGGATGGGCGCCACCGTCCTCAACGGCGCCGTGATCGGCGCCGGTTCCCTGGTCGCCGCGCAGGCCCTGGTGCCGCAGGGCATGCGAGTGCCCCCGGGCTCACTCGTCGCGGGCGTGCCCGCCAAGGTGCGCAGGCCGCTCACCGACGAGGAGCGCGAGGGCATCTCGCTCAACGGCACAATGTACGTCGAACTGGCCAGGGCCCACCGCGACGCGCACGCCGCAGACTGAGTCAGTCGGCGACCGGGACGGGCCGCGGCTCGGCCGCGGGGGCTTCGGCGGTCTGCGCCGCCTCCGCCTCCGCCTCCGCCGCCGCCTTCTTCGCCCGTTGCTTGACGAACAGCATCGAGCCGACGCCGATCAGCACGGCGATGCCGAGTCCCACGTACGAGAACCGCTTCAGCCAGTCCTCGGCGACCACGCCGATGTAGTAGATGACGGCGGTGGTGCCGCCCGCCCAGACGATGCCGCCGAGGACGTTGGCGATCAGGAACTTCCAGTACGGCATGCGCAGGACGCCCGCGAGCGGTCCGGCGAAGATGCGCAGCAGGGCGATGAAGCGGCCGAAGAAGACCGCCCACATGCCCCACTTCTGGAAGGACCGCTCGGCGGTCGCCACGTTCGCGGCGCCGAAGTGCTTGGGGAATTTCCGTTCGAGCCAGGCGAGGAGCGGGCGGCCGCCCTTGCGGCCGATGGCGTACCCGATGGAGTCGCCGATGATGGCGCCCGCGGTGGCGCACGCCCCGAGGATCACCGGGTTGATGTCGCCGTGCTGGGAGGAGAGGAGCGCCGCGGAGACCAGGACGATCTCACCGGGCAGCGGGATGCCCAGGCTCTCCAGTCCGATGACAAGGCCCACCAGCGCGTAGATGCTGACGGCTGGGACGTGCTCCAGCCATTCCTGGACGTGCAACGCCGGATCCTTCCGTGGTTCATGTGTCGTGCCCGGCGTGCGCGCCTCTCGGCCGCGCACGCCGGGCAGCCTACCCGGAGGGGATCACTGCGCCGGAACGGTGTCCCAGAGGCCGCACCGGTGCTCGGCGTGCACCGTCGTGCTGATCGTGGTGCCGCCCGCCGACGCGGTGCGCAGGGAGAGCACCTGCCCCGGCCGGGTGCGCTGGTCGGGGGCGGCGGGCCCGCCGTCGGCGCGCGGCACACCGGTACGGATGAAGGAGCCCCAGTACTGGACCATCCGGCGTGCCAGCGCCCGCTGTTCCGCGTCGAGCGGCGAGGCCAGGCCGAAGTGCTTGAAGAGGTACTGGACCTCGTTGACGTGCGTGGCCCCGAAGTCGAAGTCGGTGTCCAGGTCGCGCAGCGACGCGAAGGGCGGCGAGGTGCGGTCCGCGAACTCGTAGGCGTACACGGGTCCGCGGTTCGCGAGCGCCGTGTTCATGCGCAGTGCCGTGCAGGCGAACATCCGGTCGCCGACGGCCGCGGCGTACGCGTGCGTCGGCGAGGCGTACTCCGTGAGCGGATACGTCTTCAGGACGCGGCCGCCGAGCTCCGGCCCGTACGCGGCGGTGAGCGCCCCGGGGTACTGCTCGGCGGTGAGCGGCCTGCCCTGGCCGTCGAACTGGGCGAAGGCGAAGAGGGTGCCTTCGTCGCTGTTGGCGCCGTTCAGCACGGGCACGCGGGCCGCGGTTCCCTTCTCGTACGCCTCCTCGGGCTGTACCGGCAGGAACGCGCCGCCGACGACCGGGCCCCAGTCGAAGCCGGCCTGCGCGGCGAGGATGTCCTTCGCTGACTTGCCGCGCAGACAGGCGAGGGCGGTCCCCGTGTCGGGGCAGCCCGCCTTCTTCGCGAACGCGGCGCCGTCCCTGGCCGCCCGCTCGCGCTCGCGCGCCGCGCAGTCGCCGTACGCACCGCTCTCCACGATGCCCGCGCGGTACAAGCCGCGCGCGGTGGGCGAGGCGAGCTGGGTGCAGACGGAGCGGCCGCCCGCGGACTCGCCGGCGATGGTGACGCGGTGCGGGTCGCCGCCGAAGCGGCCGATGTTGGCGCGCACCCAGCGCAGCGCGGCCTGCTGGTCGAGCAGTCCGTAGTTGCCGGACACGCCGTCGGACGCCTCGTCGTCGAGGCCCGCGCCGGCGAGGAACCCCATGGCGCCCAGGCGGTAATTGACGGTCACGACGACGGCGCCGGTCCGGCGCGCGAACGTGTCGGGCACGACGTCCTCGCCCGCGCCCGCGGTCAGCCCGCCGCCGTGCAGCCACACCATGACGGGGCGGTCCCGGTCGCTCCTGTGCCCCTTGGGCGCGTAGACGTTGAGGTCGAGGCAGTCCTCGGTGTGGCTGGGGTTCTCGTAGCCGGGGTCCCAGCTCGCGCTCTGCACGCACCGGTTGCCGAACGCGGTCGCCCGGCGCACCCCGTCCCAGGCCTTCGCGGGGCGCGGCTCCTTCCAGCGGAGAGCGCCGACGGGCTGCTGTGCGTAGGGGATGCCGAGGAACTGTCTCCCCTCGGCGGTGGACTCGCCCCGTACCCAGCCGGCGGTGGTGCGGACCAGCGTGCCATCTGTGGCGGCCGGGCCGCCCGACGCCTGGGCCGGGAGCGGCACCAGCGAGACCGCGGCGCCGGCCGCCAGGGCGACGGCGAGCGACGCGGCGCGGCGTATCCGGCCGCGTGCGCCCCGCCCCCTTCTCGTTGTCCTCACGAACCTCTGCATCATGAATCTCTTCCTCATGAACCGGCTCCTTGGGTGACGGTGGTCGCGGCTAGACGACGGTGCTCGCGGAGAGGATCAAGTCACGTGCTGATGTGCCTACTTGGATGGTCCTTCGGCCGGTGCCGAGCACCCAGCCGTGGCGTTGGGTGTCCCAGGCGGAGAGGGTCCGCCGGTCGACGCGGACGGTGACGCGCCGCCACTCGCCCGCGCGCAGCTCGACCCGCCGGTAGCCGCCGAGCACCCGCTCGGCCTGGGTCAGCCCGAGGTCGGCGGAAGGGCCGACGTACACCTGCGCGACGGTGACGCCGTCACGGCTGCCGGTGTTGCGCACGGTGAAGCTCACGTCCACCCCGCGGCCGGTGCCACGGACCGCCAGGTCCCGGTAGTCGAAGGTGGTGTACGAGAGTCCGTGCCCGAAGGGGAAGAGCGGCCGCACCCCTTCGGCGTCGTACCAGCGGTAGCCGACGAGGACGCCTTCCGAGTACTCCTCGACGCCGTCGGCGCCCGGATAGCGGCGCGGGTTCCCGGCCATCGGATGGTGGTCGTCGTCCACCGGGAAGGTCTGGGTGAGCCGGCCGCCGGGGTCGCAGTCGCCGAAGAGGACGGCGGCGGTGGCAGCCGCGCCCTCCTGGCCGGGGTAGTACATCTGCAGCACGGCGGCGGTCCGCCGCAGCCACGGCATGGAGGTGGCCGACGAGGTGTTCAGGACCACGGTGGTGCGCGGATTGACGGCGGTCACGGCCTCGATCAGCGCCTCCTGGTGGCCGGGCAGCGCGATGGTCGTGCGATCCTGGCCCTCGGTGGCGTCCTCGTACGCGAAGAGGACGACGCCGTGCGCACCACGCGCCGCCCGCACCGCTTCGGCGACATCGGCCGCGCGGGTGGCACCGGTGACGCGCCGCAGCCGGAACGTCTGCCCCTGGTCGCCGCCCTTCGCGGTGATCCGCAGCCGGTGCGCGGCGCGGGCGAGTCGCAGCGTCGCGCGGCGGACGTTCAGCCCGTCGGGCGCGGTGGAGACGAGACCGCCGGAGAAGTACTCGGCGACGCCGGGCTGCTTCGGGTAGAGCTCCTCGCCGTCCAGCTCCACCCCGGGCCGCTCGCCCGAGTAGTGGATGACGAGCGTCCACTCGTCGGACTCGTCGGGCGTCAGCTTCCCGTCGTACGTCCACGTCTTCCCGGCGGCGACCCGCTGCCCCTCCGGGTCGAAGCCGGGGGTGAGCGCCCGGCGCGGGATCGCCTTGCCGTACAGGTCCTCGCCCAGCGCGTACGTGACGTCGGCGCCGCGTCCGGCGCGGGCGGTGATGGCGTCGAGCGGGCTCTCCGCGCGGTCGGGGATGACGTGTGCGCTGCCGCCGCCGCTGACGAAGGGGTGGCGGCCGGTGGGCCCGATGACGGCGATGTCGCGGGCGGCGCGGCCCGCCAGCGGCAGCATCCCGCGCACGTTCCGCAGGAGGGTGGCGCCCGCCTTGGCGACGTCGAGGGCGACCGCCGCTCCGGCCGCGGGGTCGCGTACCGGCCGCGGCGGCACCCGCGCGTCGAGCAGCCCGAACCGCTCCATGACACCGAGAATCCTGCGCACGGAGCGGTCGATCCGCGCCTCCGGGACGCTGCCCTTCCTGACGGCCCGCTTCAGCGCGGCCCCGAAGTGGGAGCCGTCGGGCATCTCCATGTCGAGCCCGGCGGCGAGGGCGGCGACGGTGCTGTGCTGCGCGAACCAGTCGGTCATCACCCACCCCTCGAACCCCCACCGCTCGCGCAGGGTGTCGCTCAGCAGCACCTTGTTCTCGCAGGCGAAGGTGCCGTTGACCTTGTTGTACGCGCCCATGAAGGCACCGGCGCCCGCGGCGGCCGCCGCCTCGAACCCCCGCAGCTCCGTCTCGTGCATGGTCCGCTCGTCGGCGCGCACGTCGACGGACTCGCGGTCCTTCTCCTGGTTGTTCAGGGCGAAGTGCTTGACGGTGGCGATGAGACCCTCGCCCTGGATGCCCGCGATCTCCTCGGCCACCATGTCGGCGGCGAGCAGCGGTTCCTCACCGAAGGTCTCGAAGTTGCGGCCCGCGTACGGGGTGCGGATGAGGTTGACCATCGGCGAGAGCAGGACGTCCTGCCGGAGGGCGCGTCCCTCGCGGCCGATGACCCGGCCGTAGCGGCGGGCGAGTGCGGGGTCGAAGGCGGAGGCGAGCAGGACGGGTGCGGGCAGGGCGGTGGCGCGGGCCGCGACGCGGACGCCGGCGGGGCCGTCGGCGAGCCGCAGCGGCGGGATCCCGAGGCGCGGGACGCCGGGCACGTAGCCCGCCTGGCCGAGGCCCTCCGGGTCCTTCGCGCCGTGCAGCAGGGAGATCTTCTCGTCGAGGGTGAGTCTGCCGACGAGGGACTCGACGCGGGCGGCGGCGTGCGCGGGCACCGCCACACCCGCGGTGCCCGCGGCGGCCATGGTGACCGCACCGCCGACCAGTCCGAGGATCGACCGCCGGGACACGGAGTCGGACATGAGCCGTCACTTCCTTCTGTGCCTTGTGTGCCTTCTGGGGGCGAACTCGTTCGCCCTTTGAACGCACTATGGGACAACAGGGACTTGACACACCGTTAGACACCACGCGTGGCGGCGGGAAACCTATGACTGTCGATGACTCGTGTCAATAAGATGAACAGAAAGCGCGGGCCCTCAGAGGCGGGCCCGCACGGGCGGTGAACGTCAGCTGTTGGGCCGCAGCGTCCACACCACCGTCATCTCACCGGTCACCGCCCCGTCCTCGCGCCGGATCTCGATGGCGACCGGGAACTCCGGACGCTCCCCCGCGTCGAGCTCGGCGATCACGTCGGCGGCCGGACGGCCGAGCGTGGCCGTGGCCGTCACGGGGCCCATGGCCAGCTTCTTGTACGCGATCTCGGCGCTGACCGCGAGCGGCACGGCCCGCGAGAGCTCCGCGCCGAACGCGGCGAGGACGATCGCCCCGCTCGCGGACTCGCCCAGTGTGAACATGGCGCCGGCGTGCGGGCCGCCGACGTGGTTGTGGTAGTCGCTCTGGTCGGGCAGGGCCACCACGGCCTTGTCCGGCGCGGTCTCCCGGAATTCGAGGTTCAGGGTCCGGGCCATCGGAACCGTGGCGGCGAGCATCTCGCCGATCGACATCTGTTCTGCGCTCATGGCACGCGATGTTACCCACGAGTAGCGATTCTTGACCAGGACCTGTCCCCGCGTAGATCACCGTCACCTATCGTGGACGCCCATGTGGCCAGGACAGCAGCCGCCCGGGGGCGAGCGGAACCAGGGGCAGAGCCAGGGGCAGGACCCGGAGCGGAACCCGTACCGGCAGCCGGGATACCAGCAGCCCAACCCGTACGGGCAGCGCGCTCCGTGGAACGCCCCGACCGTGCCCGGCGGCCCGCGGGGCGCGGCACCCGAGCCGCCGAGCGACAGCAACGGCAGCAACGGCAGCAACCGGACCAAGGTGATCGCCCTCGTCGCGGCCGGCGCCGTCGTGGTCGCCGCGGGCGTCGCCGGCGCCCTTGTCCTCGGCGGTGGCAAGGACGACACCGCGAAGCCCGGCCCCACCCGGTCCTCCGCCGCACCGGGCCCGACCGGCTCCGGGGACGCCAACCCCCGTACCGGCGACGGCATGCCGGAGCCGACCGTGCCCGGCTGGAAGGTCGTGGTGAACCCCAAGCGCGGCATCGCGTTCGACGTGCCTGCCGAGTGGTCCCTGGAATCGCGGGACTGGGCCGGCGGAGTCGTGGCGGAGGAGGACGCCGAGGACGATTCCGCGGAGTTCCTCGCCGCGTACGCCGCACCCGCCCACTTCAAGGAGAAGTGGTGCGCGAGCGACGACGACAGGGACGGCACGAAGGACTACACGTCGCTGGCGTCCGCGGGCACCCGGGGAAACCGCGGCGCCCGGAGCACCGAGGAGATCGCGCGGCACGACGCGGGCAACTGGGTCTACGGCGCGTACGCGCAGCCGGACCGGAAGAAGGTCACCACAGGACCGGTCAAGACGTACACCACCAAGTCGGGCATCAAGGGCAGCCTGGCGAGCGCGGTTTCGGCCGGTGTCGAGAAGCAGGACAAGTGCGATTCGGACGGTAAGGCGACCGTCTTCGCCTTCAAGGACACCGAGGGCGCGTTCGTCTCCTGGTCCTTCCATGGCGCCAAGGGCGTCGAGGGCGAACTGCCGGACGCGACCGTGCGGAAGATCCTCTCGACGGTACGCGAGTACGACGTCCCCGAGGACTGAAGGGCGATGTGATCTTGCTGGGCGGCCCCCCGTATCGTGTCCGGCCATGTGGCCAGGACAGCAGCCGCCCGGAGGCGAGCAGAACCCGCAGAACCAGCAACCGAACCCGTACCAGCAGCCGGGATACCACCAGCCGAACCCGTACCAACAGCCCGGATACCAGGCGCCGAACCCCTACCAGCAGCCCGCGGCCGGCGGCATCGGCGGCGGCATGGGCAGCGGTGACGGCGGCGGCCGGGGCGGGCGCAACAAGGTCAAGATCCTCTCGATCGTGGCGGCGGCCGCCGTGGTCGTCGCCGCCGGCCTGACCGGCTTCCTGGTGCTCGGCGGCGGGGACGGCAAGGACTCCGAGGCCGATTCCCCCGCGCAGGCGGGCTCCAAGAAGCCGAGCCCTTCCGTGGACAACGACGGCGACGACAGCGAGCGCGGCACGGACAACGGCCTCGAGCCGACCATCAAGGGCTGGCACGTCGTGGTGAATCCGCGCTGGGGCACCGCCTTCGACGTGCCGCCGGAGTGGGAGGTGCAGAATCCCGGCTCGGCGATCGCCTTCGAGGACGTCAAGACCGGCAAGCCGCTGATGACGATGTCGGCGCCCGCCTACCTCACGCCCGAGTGGTGCGTCACCGACGACGACAAGGACGGCAGGACCGAGGACCACGAACTCGCCGCCGTGGGCACCAAGGGCGCCAAGGGCGCGAAGAACACCGACGAGGTCGCGGTCAACCAGGTCGGCTGGTGGGTGTACGCCGGATACACCCAGCCGGACAAGAAGAGCTTCACCTCCGACGAGAAGGCGCAGCCGTACACCACGAAGTCCGGCATCAAGGGCAGCATCGCCCGCGCCAAGTCCACGGACACGCCCCAGAAGGGCAAGTGCGCCACGGACGGCAAGGCGATCACCTTCGGCTTCAAGAACTCGGCGGGTGACTACGTCGCCTGGAGCCTCTACGGAGCCACGGGCGTGAAGGACGAGATACCGGAGAAGACCGTGATGAAGATCCTCAGCACGGTGCGCACCCATGGGGAACCGACGGAGTCATGACAGGGGCTCCGAGGGGGCGCGCATGGCACCGCGCCCCCCGCACCTCTATGGTTACTGGCCATGTGGCCAGAAAACCAGCCGCCCGGGGGCGAGCAGAACCCGCAGGATCCGAATCAGAACCCGTATCAGCAGCCGGGGTACCAGGCGCCGAACCCGTATCAGCAGCCGGGATACCAGCAGCAGCCCGCGGGCGGCTACCAGCAGCCGATGGGCGGCGGCCAGCAACCGTACGCGGGCGGATACTCGCAGCCCGAGCAGTCGCAGTGGGCGGCCCCGACGCCGCCGCCCGTGGCGCCGCAGCCGGCCGGCGGTCAGGGCGGTGGCGGCAACAAGACGAAGATCACCGCCATCGTCGCCTCGCTCGCCGTGGTGGTCGCGGCCGGCGTCACCGGTTTCCTGGTCTTCGGCGGTGACGACGACAAGAACGACGAGGCGGGCCCGGCGAAGCCCTCGAAGTCCGTGTCGAAGGAGCCGAGCCCGACGGCGAGCGACGACGGGAACGCGCGCGGCGAGGGTGACGACAACAAGCCGATGATCGACGGCTGGCAGGTCGTCGTGAACCCGAAGTGGGGCACCGCGTTCGACGTGCCGCCCGACTGGGAGGTCAAGACGCCGGACACCTTCATCGCCTTCGACGACCGCAAGGACCAGGGCGCGAAGACCATCATCGGCATGTCGGCGCCCGCGATCCTCAAGGACAAGTGGTGCACGTCCGACGACGACAAGGACGGCGAGCCCGACGACACGTCGCTCGCCGCGGTCGGCACGAAGGGCCAGAACGGCGCGAAGAACACCCAGGACGTCGCGCGCAACGACTCGGCCTGGTGGGTCTTCGGCGGCTACACCGAGCAGACGAAGGCCGACAAGAAGAAGATCAAGATCGGCAAGATCGAGGACTTCACCACCAAGGCCGGGATCAAGGGCAGCGTCGCCACGTCGACGACGTCCGGCGCCGCCACGTCGGCCAAGTGCGACTCCGAGGGCAAGGCCACCACGTTCGCCTTCAAGAACGGCGCGGGGGAATTCGTCGCCTGGACCCTCTACGGCGCCAAGGGCGTCAAGGAGGAGGTCTCCGACGACCTCGTGAAGAAGATCCTCGGCACGGTGCGGCTGAGCGAGGAGACGCCCGAGTCCTGAGGCCGCACGCCGCACATACAGTCCCGGGGTGACGAACCCGCCGCCGCGATCGCGACGAACCTCGGAAGCCACGGGGCGTTGGTCGCGGCGGCGTTCGCGCGCCCCGCGGAGTCCGCGTTCGGCCGTTCCGCGTCACTGTGGGGCTGCGCCGCACTGGTGGTCGTGGTCACGGCGGCCGTCCTGTTCGGCCCCGACGTACGCAACCTGACCCCCGCGTGGGGCAGCGAGCCCTCACCCCACGGAGAAGGCTCCGTCGGGCGGCTCGGGTGAGGGGAGCGCGTTCTCGTCGTGCACCGGGCGTGCGTCGCCGATGAGGCGGCGCAGTGCGGCGCCGTGCTCGACCCTGGCGGGGAAGACGTCGGACGCGGTGCGGCGGGCCAGCGCGGCGACGTCGATGGGCTCGTGCGCGGCGATCAGCACCGCGTTCCCGAAGCGGCGCCCGCGCAGCACGGACGGCTCCGCGATCAGCGCGAGCTCCGGGAACACCTCGGCGAACGTGGCGAGTTGGGAGCGGAGGAAGGCGAAGGGCGCGCCGTCGGCGAGGTTCGCGGCGTAGTGGCCGCCCGGCCGCAGCACCCGGTCCGCGGTCCGCGCGTACGCGACCGTGGTGAGGTGCGCGGGCACGCGCGAGCCGCCGAAGACGTCGGCGACGACGACGTCGGCGCTGTCGTCCGGCGCTGCGTCGAGCCACTCCCTGGCGTCCGCGCCGTGCACGCCGACCCCGGCCGCCTCCCCCAACGGCAGCCTCTCGGCGACCAGTCGGAGCAGTCCCCGGTCCGCCTCGACCACTTGCTGCCGGGAGCCGGGGCGGGTGGCGGCGAGATAGCGGGGCAGGGTAAGGGCGCCGCCGCCGAGGTGGATGACGTCGAGGGGGGTGCCCGGCTCGGCCGCGGTGTCCAGGAGGTGGGCGAGCCGGCGCGCGTACTCGAACTCCAGGTGCGTGGGCTCGTCCAGGTCGACGTACGACTGGGGCGCCCCGTCGACCGTGAGCAGCCAGGCCCGGGGCCGGTCGATGTCGGGCATGAGCTTGGCGGTCCCGTGATCGACGTCGCGGATCACCGGAACCGCCTCGTTCTCGCCCTCGTCCTCGGGCTCGTCCTCGAACTCGTGCTCGTGCGCGTCCACGTCGTCCATTGTGCCCGCCCGCCCCGGGGGCCGGTGCCCCCGAGGCGGGCGGAACGGGGCGACGGCGTCACACGACCCCGGTGACGGTGCCCGCCCCGACCGTGCGGCCGCCCTCGCGGATCGCGAAGCCGAGGCCCGTCTCCAGCGGTACGTCGCGGCCGAGTTCGACCGTCATCGTGACCGTGTCGCCGGGGCGGGCCACGGCGGCGGCGCCGAGGTCGACGTCGCCGACCACGTCCGCGGTGCGGATGTAGAACTGCGGTCGGTACCCGGAGGCGATCGGCGTCGTACGACCGCCCTCGCGCGCCGACAGGACGTACACCTGCGCGGTGAACCGGCGCCGGGGGACGACGCTGCCGGGCGCCGCGACGACATGGCCGCGTCGTACGGCGTCACGTGGCAGCCCGCGCAGCAACAGCGCCACGTTGTCCCCTGCCTGCGCCTCCTGCATCGGTTTGCCGAAGGTCTCCAGGCCGGTGACGACCGTCTCCGTGTCCGCGCCGAGGACCTCGACGCGGTCCCCCGGGCGGACGGTGCCGCGCTCCACGGCGCCGGTGACGACGGTGCCGCGCCCGGTGATGGTGAGCACGTTCTCGACGGACAGCAGGAACGGCGCGTCGAGATAGCGCTCGGGCGTCGGCACGTACGTGTCCACCGCGTCGAGCAGCGCCTCGATCGAGGACGTCCACCGCGGGTCGCCCCGCAGCGCCCCGAGTCCCGAGACCCTTACGACGGGCACGGAGTCCCCTCCGTATCCGTGCTCCGTGAGCAGGTCGCGGACCTCCAGCTCGACGAGGTCGGTGAGCTCCTCGTCGCCCGCGTCGGCCTTGTTGAGGGCGACGACGATGTGGTCCACGCCGACCTGCCGGGCCAGCAGCACGTGCTCGGCGGTCTGCGGCATGATCCCGTCGAGCGCCGACACGACGAGGATCGCCCCGTCGAGCTGCGCCGCGCCGGTGACCATGTTCTTGATGTAGTCCGCGTGGCCCGGCATGTCCACGTGCGCGTAGTGCCTGGTGTCGGTCTCGTACTCGACATGGGCGATGTTGATGGTGATGCCGCGCTGCGCCTCTTCCGGGGCGCGGTCGATGCGGTCGAAGGAGACGTACTGGGTGCCGCCGCCGGTGCCGCGCTCGCTCAGGACCTTGGTGATGGCGGCGGTCAGCGTCGTCTTGCCGTGGTCGACGTGGCCCATGGTGCCGATGTTGAGGTGCGGCTTCGTGCGGATGTAGGCGGTCTTGGACATGGTGGTTCCTTCTCCGGAACTCGAAGCTGTTGCCCCGGACCTGCGGCATGCGCCGTGCGGCGTGCGCGCGGTCGGGACGGGGACCCCGGGGGCCGAACCGACCCTCCCCCTGCGGGGTCCGCCGGAGTATCCGGGGAGGGTCAGCTTCGGGCGCCGTCGAAGGCGACAGGCGTGGGGATGGCCGGCATGGGAACGGCAGGCGTGGGGACGGCAGCCTTCGCAGCGCCCGCGACTGCGGGCGTGGCTGCGAAAAAGGCGTACCGGAACATGTGCCTGATCCTCACCGAAGGAGCCGCGCACGTCGAATGGTTTTCGCGCGAACGGCGACCGCTTCAGAGGTTCTTCAGGGCCTCACGCACCGACAGCGGCGCGAGCCTCCCCCGCTCCCGCTCCACGAAGGCGCGGACGGCGTCCGGATCGGTCTTGGCGTACTCCCGCAGACACCAACCGATCGCCTTGCGGAGAAAGAAATCCGGGTGCCCGGACTGGCGCACGCAGTAGGCGAAGAGGCGCTCCGCGTCCGTGGCCGACTTGTACCGGAGCTGGTGGAGGAGGGCGGTACGGGCCACCCACAGGTCCTCGTCCTCGATCCACTCGTCCATGGCGGTCCGCAGCTCAGGGTCGGCCGCGACCAGGCCGCCGACGACGTGCGCGGCGAGCAGGTCGACCGTGTCCCACCAGGAGTGCGTCGTGACGAGGTGCCGGACGACGGGCAGGAAACCCGAGGAGCAGCGCTTCACGTGGCGGCGCAGGTAGTCGACGGCGAAGTAGGCGTACTCGCGTTCGGGCAGTTCCCAGCAGCGCAGCGCGATCGCCGCGCAGTCGGTCTCGTCGGGGCGCGGGGTGCCGGCGAGGACGGCGCGGGACAGTTCGCGGCGCACCGGAGAGGTCAGTCCGAGGAAGGGGGCGACGTCCTTCATGTACGCCCTCATCTGCGCGGCCCGCACCGGATCGGCCGCCGCCCGGTAGGTCGTGAAGAGCCGTTCGACGACCGTGTCGGCCAGGTCACTGTTCGGAGCCGTTCTCGGGACTGTGACGCTCATGAGACGCACCATACGGCGATCAGACACATGCGCCGGTTACGCTTCCGGGATGTCCGAGACCGTCACCGCCCGCCCGCAGGGCCTCGCCGTGCGCTGCGCCAGAGTGCTGCTCTCGCCGTGGTCGCGGCTGTCCTTGCTGGTGGCGCTGCTGGCCGCGGCGGCCACGTGCGTGCTCCTCTTCGAGCCGCAGCGGCTCCTCTCCGACGGGTGGCCCGCGCAATTGGGCGGCGCCACGGCGGTGGCCCTGTTCGCCGTGGCGTACGGGGCGTGCACCGCCGCGTTCGTGCCGCGTCCGCTGCTCAATCTGGCGGCGGGCGCGCTCTTCGGCTCGCAGGCGGGGCTCGGCGCGGCGATCGCCGGCACGGTCTTCGGTGCCGGGATCGCCTTCGGGCTCGGCCGGATGCTGGGCCAGGACGCGCTGCGCCCGCTGCTGCGCGGCCGCTGGCTGAAGGCGGCCGACGGCCAGCTCAGCCGGCACGGGTTCCGGTCGATGCTGGCCGTGCGGCTGTTCCCCGGCGTGCCGTTCGCCGCGGCCAACTACTGCGCGGCGGTGTCCCGCATGGGCTGGCTGCCGTTCCTGATCGCCACGGGCCTCGGGTCGATCCCCAACACGGCGGCGTACGTCATCGCGGGCGCCCGCGCGTCGACGCCGACGTCGCCCGTCTTCCTGATCGCGATGGGGTTCATCGCGGTGACGGGACTGGGCGGCGCGACGGTGGCGTGGTTCAAGCGCCACCACTTCCGCGACCGCTGAGCCCGCCGGGGCCGTCCCTCACCTCTGTCGTTGCATTACAGGGCTTCCAGGATGGTCGCGTTGGCGAGGCCGCCCGCCTCGCACATCGTCTGCAGGGCGTACCGCGCGCCGCGTACGCGCATCGCGTGGACGAGCGTGGTCATCAGCCGGGTGCCGCTGGCGCCGAGCGGGTGGCCGATGGCGATGGCGCCGCCGTGCACGTTGACCTTCTCCGGGTCGGCGCCGGTCTCCTGCAGCCAGGCGAGGACGACGCTCGCGAAGGCCTCGTTGACTTCGAAGAGGTCGATGTCGTCCAGGGTCAGCGAGGCCCTGCGCAGCACCTTCTCGGTGGCGGGCAGGACGCCGGTGAGCATGAGGAGCGGGTCGGAGCCGGTGACGGCGAAGCTGTGCAGCCTGGCGAGCGGGCGCAGGCCGAGCCGGGCGGCGTTCTCCCCGGTGGTGATGAGGACGGCGGACGCGCCGTCGTTGACGGGGCTGGCGTTGCCCGCTGTGACGGACCAGTCGATCTGCGGGAAGCGCTCGCCGAAGTGCGGGTCGTAGTAGGCGGGCTTGAGGCCGGCGAGGATCTCGGGGGTGGTGGCGGGACGTACGGACTCGTCGCGCGTGAGGCCCGCGATCGGCGCGGTCTCGGCGTCGAAGAGGCCGCTGTCCCAGGCGCGCGCGGCCCGCTGGTGGGAGGTCGTCGCGAACTCGTCCATGCGCTCGCGCCCGATGGACCACTTGGCGGCGATGAGTTCGGCGCTGATGCCCTGCGGGACCAGGCCTTCGGGGTAACGCTCGGCGACGCCGGGCCCGAACGGGTCGGCGCCTTCGGGCACGTTCGACCACATGGGCACGCGGCTCATCGACTCCACACCGCAGGCGATGACCATGTCGTACGCGCCCGACATGACGCCCTGCGCCGCGAAGTGCACGGCCTGCTGGGAGGAGCCGCACTGCCGGTCGACGGTGGTCGCGGGCACGGACTCGGGGAAACCGGCGGACAGGACGGCGTAGCGGGTCGTGTTCATGGCCTGCTCGGCGACCTGGTCGACGGTGCCGCCGATCACGTCGTCGACCAGGGACGGGTCGATTCCGGTGCGTTCGACGAGGGTGCGCAGGGTGTGGGCGAGGAGCTCGACGGGGTGGACGGCGGCGAGGGCGCCCTGGGGCTTGCCCTTGCCGACCGGGGTGCGGATGGCTTCGACGATGACGGCGTCACGCATGGTCCGGTCCTCTTTCGACTACCAGTGAACTGCCGGGCGGCGACTACGGCGGACTACCAGTGAGTAGGAAATCCAAACTCACCATAGCCAAGCGAGTTGGAAAAACAAACCCTCCACTCTCGGCGCCCTACACTGCCCGCATGAAGGATCCGCGCCCCTGCTCCATCGCCGATGCCCTCGCCCTCGTCGGCGAGAAGCACTCCCTGCTCGTGCTCCGCGAGGTGTGCCTCGGCAACGAACGCTTCGACCAGCTGGTACGCAACATCGGCGCACCCCGCGACGTCCTCGCGACACGTCTGCGCCGCCTGGTGGAAGCAGGCGTCCTGGAGAAGGTGACCTACAGCGAACGCCCGCAGCGCTTCCTCTACCGCCCGACCCCCGCCGGCCTCGAACTGGAGCCCGTCCTGATGACCCTGATGGCCTGGGGCGACCGCCACCTGCGCGGGGAGAACGATCGCCCGATGGTCCTCGAACACGCCTGCGGCCACGAACTCGTGCCGGTGGTGACCTGCTCGACGTGCGGCGACCCGGTCCGCCACGACGACCTCACCGCCCATCCGCAGGCCCCGGGCTGGACGACGGCGGGCCCGGTGGCGCAGTCCCCGGTCGGCCCTCCCACCGTCCCGTAACCCAGGACCGCTACGCTGCCCCCCGAAGGGACGTGATCACCCCTCACCCCACACGTCCCCTTCTCCTACCTCCCACCCCCGCTACGCCCCTCTATGACCGCTACGACCGCATCCGCGGCCTGATGATCAGTACTTGGACGGCGCAGTTCTCATGTCTTGGCTTGAATCCTTCATCCTCGGACTCGTCCAGGGACTGACCGAGTTCCTCCCGATCTCCTCCAGCGCGCACCTGCGGCTGACGGCGGCGTTCGCCGGCTGGCACGATCCCGGAGCCGCGTTCACGGCGATCACACAGATCGGCACCGAGACCGCCGTGCTGATCTACTTCCGCAAGGACATCGCGCGGATCCTGTCGGCGTGGTTCGGCTCGCTCCTCGGCAAGGTGCCGCGCTCGGACCACGACGCGCAGATGGGCTGGCTGGTCATCGTCGGCTCGATCCCGATCGGCGTCCTCGGCGTGACCTTCAAGGACCAGATCGAGGGCCCGTTCCGGGATCTGCGCCTGATCGCCACCACGCTGATCGTGATGGGCATCGTCCTCGGCATCGCCGACCGCCTGGCGGCCCGCGACGAGACGGGCGGCAAGCACCGTGCCGTACGGGAACGCAAGAGCCTCAAGGAACTCGGCGTCAAGGACGGCCTCATCTTCGGCGTCTGCCAGGCGATGGCCCTGATCCCCGGCGTCTCACGCTCGGGCGCCACCATCAGCGGCGGCCTCCTCATGGGCTACACCCGCGAGGCGGCGGCCCGCTACTCCTTCCTCCTCGCCATCCCCGCCGTCCTCGCCTCCGGCGCCTTCGAACTCAAGGACGCGGGCGAGGGCCACGTCTCCTGGGGCCCGACGATCTTCGCCACGATCATCGCCTTCGTGGTCGGCTACGCGGTCATCGCCTGGTTCATGAAGTTCATCACCACCAAGAGCTTCATGCCGTTCGTCTACTACCGGATCCTGCTCGGCATCGTCCTGGTGGTGCTGGTCAGCATGGGTGCGCTGAGCCCGCATGCGGGGGAATCGGCCGGCTGAGACGGGTCTTGGGACGAGGCCTTTGCGCGAAGGCCCGGCCGCTCACGCGAGGGGCCGGGCCGTCCAGAGCGTGTTCAGCAAGCCTCGTCGAGCTTCACCGTGTCGAACTCGACCTTGGTCTCCACAGGGTGCTCACCCGCCGCTGGCGTCTGCGAGCAGACCTTCCAGTTCCGGTCGAATGCCTGCATGCGGTCGGCGCCTGTGGCGTCGGTGGACGTGAGGAGGAAGAATCCTGCGGCCTGGGCCTCATCTTGGGCGGCTTGGAGTCCCTTCCCGGTCATGTCGGGCAGCTTCGCCGTTGTCGCTTCCGCGCCTGAGTCCGCGTCTGAGCCGGGGGCCTTGTCCTCCTTGGCGTCGTCCGCCTTGCTGGTGCCCGTGGCTGTGGTGTCGGAGCCGGTGTCCTCGGCGCCGCATCCGGTGAGTGCGAGTAATCCGGCGGCCGCGAGTGCGGTGATGGTGATGCGTGTGCGCATGGTCCCCCCTGGGATGTTGTGCGTGAGGGAGATCCTGCGGCATGTGAGAGCAGCATGAATGGAGAGTGGCTGTCCTGTGACATAAGCAGGGCCCGCACCTGGCGGCCCTGGTTGTTTCAGGGCATGCCGGATCTGCGGCTCAGCGCGGGGGATGGTCGGCGAGAATGCAACTACGGGCGTAGTGACCGAGACTTAGTCGTCGAGCGAGCTGTCCAGCATCTAGTTCTTGTCGAACTCCCCGCCCTCGCCCGTCCAGCCGAGACCGCCGATCGCCTTGGCCACGAGCAGCGCGGTGTAGTCATCCTCCGCGAGCGGCTCGCACGCCTCCGGCCAGCTCTTTCCGCCCTCCTTGGACTTCTTCTCCACAGCGTCCGCGGCGTCCTTGGCTACGCCTGCATGCCCCGCACGGGCCATGCCCGCGAGCGTCTCGTCGAGCGCATCTACCCGCCCCTCCGCCTCGCTGACAGTCGGTGTGTCCGCGGAATCGCTTCCGGTCCGCTCCGTGAGCGCGGTGGCACAGTCCTTGGCTTTCTCTTCGTCGGACTTCGAGCAGCCGACCGCCCCGACGGCGAGCAGGACGGCGGCAAGCAGGATGGTGGTGCGGCGCAATGGTCTCCCCAGATGTAATGGGGCACGGAGCGTAGCGGGACCGGCGGGTGCTGGCGGCGGGAACGGGCGAAGCCCTACTCGGGGCCCTGTTCGGGCCCTCGTACAGAGCGCCAGTCGAGCGGCTCGGTGACGGCGGGCGGCGATGACGTCGGCAGGGTCATCGGACGTCAATTTGGGGGCAGTCGAGCTGCGTGAAGCAGTTGGAGCCGAGAGGCAGGTCGTTGAAGAGGCGCCTCGGTTGGGCGCTACTTGCGTCGGTGGTGTACGCGCTGACCGGGCTGCCGTTCAGCAGGTATCCGCTGTGGCCGGATGCGTGGGGCGCTTCGTGGTCTTCGGCGGCACGCTGGTCTTGGTCATCCTGGCGCTGGAGTTGAGTGCTCGGCGACAGAAACGCCGGAAGAAGGGCTGAGCCGCCCGATGAGCTGCGGCCGCGCCCCCGTCAGCGTCGTCGGCACCAGGCCTGGCGCATACTCCCCAGGTACAGCGACGCCTTCATTGTCGACCAGCGAGTCACCGCACTGGAGCACACCCGGCCCTGCCGCGTGGTCTTCACCGCCTCCGACGATGGCTGCACGTACGCCATCCGTTACGAAGCCGAGCTCGACGTGGGCGGTCACGAGGTGACGGCGGGGTGCCCGAGCGCTAGCGGCGGCACGGTGGCACCAACGAGACGTCACCGGCGTCGGTGGGCGGGACGCGGGTGTGATGGCCACGTGGCTCTTTGCGACCCGTGGTGCCGGCTGGTAGCCGCAAAGCCCGCCCCTCGGGGCGAGTTGGATCACGTGCACGGTGGCGGACGGCGTCGCCGAGGTGCTCGATGTCGGGTGGGCGGGCTGACTCGACATGCCTGCGACTGTGTCAGACGGATCGGTTGTGTCGGTTGTGGCCTTGCGGCCGGTCCACTCCTGGCGTCGGCCTTGGCGGTTGTCAGGAGTGGACCGGCTCGAAGGTGTCAGGGTGTTCGCCGTCTGCTCACGTATCGGGCGACTCGTTGGGCGCCCAGGACTACGGGCACTACGGCGATCCCCCCGACCAGTGCCCACAACATGCAAGCTACCCAGGACTGATCGCTCACAGTAAGGCCGAGGAACACCCCCATGCCGGCCAACACCGCTAGCGAGGCGGCCCGTTCGGCTCGGGTGTGACGGTTCTTCAAGTCATCTGTCATCGCAGTGCTCCTCACGAGTCATGTCGTCGGCGCGGGAAGGGCGACAGCGTCGCCTGTTAGTCGAACAGACCGCCGACGACTCCGGCGACGGCTCCGCCCAGACCTCCTCCGACAGCCCCGGGGATGCATCCAGCTCCTCCTCCGGCTATGGCGCCCCCCACGCACCCGCTGACAAGTCCCATGGCGGTGCCCTTCGCCGCGTCGTGCACCCACTTGGGGTCGGCGACGACGGGGAAGGCTGTGGAGTCCGTGGTCCGTACCGACTGGATGAGGGTGTTGCCGTCGATGCGGTAGCTGGTGGGTACGGGTTTGCCGGTGGCGTCCTTGGCCCAGGGCGTAGTGAAACCGCCGAGGAATGTGCCGTTCTTGGCGAAGGCGGCGACGGCGCCGGTGTTGAGCTTGACCAAGTGGGCACCGTCGGGCAGGCCGATGTCGTAGCGCTGTTCGCGCGGAGCGGTGGAGTTCTTGAGGACGGCCAGGGCGCGGATGCCGCCGTCAGTGGTGGGCTGGATCGCGAGGTCGGTGGCTTTGCCCGCCCCGGGGTAGACGGTGGTGTTCTTGCCGGCCTTGGTGCCGATGACGTTGTTGCTGCTGGGGAGTGTGATGGATACGGCGGCACCCGTTGCGGCGACCGCCTTCGCGTCCCCCGTGGAACGCTGGGGGATCGTGGTTCCTAAGGCCGGGGCCGAGGCGATGCCGGCGGTGCCGGTGGCCTTCTCTACCGTGGCCGCAGTGCCTTCGGCTGCAGAGGGGGCCTCGCTGGCCATGGCCAGCGAAGCGGATCCCAGGGTGAGGGCGGCCGTGCTGATGGAGGCGACGACGCCCCTCACTATGCGCTGACGGTGGTTCATGGAAAACCCTTCGTGGATGGTGCGCGGGCCCCGGCGCAGCCGGTGGAGGGGGGTGGCTGGCGCCGGGGTTGCGATGACCTTGGCATGCGCAAACGATCACGGGAAGGGTGTTCGACTGAGCTCGGCGAAGTTGAGGGCTTTGGTCCTTGCGTTTGCCTGCTTATCAGGACCTTGGTCACCGCACTTTCAAGCCCATTGGGTGTTTAGTGCTGGCTTTTGCCGTCTGCTGCTCCTTGCATCATGCGGCGACGAGTCCTCCCTCCGTCCAGATGCGCCCGCAACCTGTGCAGTGCGCGAGGGGCTGCCGCCCTTCGCCGCCGTGGACGTCGATTGCACCGCCGCAAGCGCACCGCTGCTCCAAGGTGCGGTGCTGCGCGGCGATTTCTGCGGCGAATACTCGATGGCGCACGGGCTGCTCCAAGACGTGATCGGTGGACGGCAACTTGTGCAGGTCGACGTACCTGGCGCGCGGCGAGGGCGCGGCGGGTCTGCCGGATTGGACGGGGGCCGGGGGCCGGCTGCGTCTTCGGACGCGGCATGTGCCACGCGTCCTCTCCGCGGAGGCGGGCACTGAGAAGTACATCGATCCATCGATCCGGGAGGAATCCGATGCGTGCCACCCTCATCGCCGCCCCCGGTGGCGGTCCTGACTGGCCGGTATGGGGCCAGGTCATGTTCCTCGTCGTGTGGGCGATCGCCGGTGTCTTCATCGTCGGAGGCCTCATCCGGCGACGTCGTAACCAACGCTGAACGTCCGAGTCCGGGCAGGAGCGATTACCGCCGATCGTGCGTACTACGGCGAGAGTTCAGCTAAGGCCGCATTTCGTCGACCGAGGCCGGCACTGGTCATGGGAGCTCCCGACGGTGAGGCTCCGTGCGGCTCGTAGGGGTGGTGCGGGTGCGGGCGAATGTCCTGGCGCCGCGTCTGCCGCGCGCCCATGAGGGGCGCGCGGGGCGTCCTCGGAGGGCTGCCCAGAGGTGCCAGAGGATGGCGAGGAGGCTGAGCAACAGGAGGGTGGCGATGGCTGCGGCGGCGATGATCCACCAGATGAAGGCGCGGAGGAGGGTGAGCGCGGTGTCGAGCGCTTCACCGATCACGATGGGCCCGGGGCGGGCTCGGTGTCGGCCTCGAAGGAGAAGTGCGAGCCGAGGAGTTCGTGCGCCGTGGCGACCTCCCGGGGTCCGCGGCCGTGGGCGACGGCGTCCCATCGGGCGGCGATGACGTCGGCATGGGGCACGAGGAGCGCGGCGAGCTGTTCGCGGGTGGCGGCGATGTGATCGGTGGGCTCGGTCGCCGTGAGGGTGAAGGTGCGGGGGGCGGTGCGGAGCGCCAGGGTCATCGGGCGTCTCTTCGGGGGAATCGGGCCGTGTGAAGCAGTCGGAGCCGAGCGGCAAGTTGTTGAAGACGCGCCTCGGTTGGGCGCTACCAGCTTCGCTCGCGTACGCGGTGATCGGGCTGCCGTTCAGCGGGTATCCGCTGTGGCCGGATGCCATGAGGCTCCCCCAGGTGCAGCGACGCCTTCACTGCCGACCGGCGCGTGGGCCGGGCAGCGTCGACTGAATGGTTCCGGGGCTTACGCCCTTCGCTGGGGATCGGTCGCTTCAGCGTGTCCATGAGTGCGGTGCGGCGTTGGTCTGGCTGGGTGTCCACACAGAGTGCTGCTCCGGCCGCGCGACACGGCCAGGCGCCCACAAGCTCAACCAAATCACCAAGGAGAACCACCATGAAGAAGACGATGAGCGTGGTGCTGGGCACCGGCGCCCTCGTGATGGGCGCCGCGGGTATGGCGACCGCGGACGCCGGCGCCCAGGGCGCGGCCCAGAACTCGCCGGGCGTTATCTCGGGCAACGCCATTCAGGTCCCGATCCACATCCCGGTCAACGCCTGCGGCAACACCATCAACGTCATCGGCCTGCTCAACCCGGCCTTCGGCAACACCTGCGTCAACGACTGACCGACGCATTTCACCGCTGAGGCCCCACACGGGCACCGCGGCGTTCCGAGCGAGCGCGTCACCGACTTTCCCTATCGGTGGCGCGCTCGCGTGCGTGGGCGCGCACCTCGGAGGGGCCGCTACTTCACCTTGCCCGTGAAGATCGCCTTCTCCGTCTCCATGTCCGGCGAAACCTCGATCTGGATCGTGTCCTCCGCCTTCGGCAGCTCGCAGGCCCACGTCACCGTGATGGACCGCCCGGCCAGGAGCCGCGTATCGGGACCGCCGTTCAGCCCCCCGTCCGAATCGAAGATGGATTCGGACGACTGCCCGGCCTCACCGTACGAGCAACTGGTCGTGAACCCCGACGTGTCGATCGTCGACTTCCCGTCGTTCTTCACCCGCACGGCGAACTTGACGTACGGCGTGTTCTCCGGAGAGCCGTACTCGCTGGACGTCCCCCGCGCGAACTTCGACAGACTGACCTCGACGCCGTTGCCGTAGGCCGCGGTCTCGTTGAGGCCGGCAACCTCCGGTTCGGTGCTCTCCGGTTCCGGCTCCTCGGCCGGTTCGTCCTCGGCCGGTTCCTCCTCGCCCGTGACCACGTCATCGGTCGTCGCGGACCCTGCGGCGGTGGTCGTTTCCGGCTTCTTGTCGTCGTCGCGGCTGTTGACGACGACGATGCCGGTGGCGACGACGGCCGCGATGACGGCGGCGGCCGAGCCGATGATGACCGCGTTGGTGTTGCGCTTCTTGGCCGGTGGATGCGGCGGGAACGCGGGCGGTGGCGGCGGCGGTGTGGTGTTGCTCATGGGTCCCCCCTGCGGTTGTGCTGTGTCTGCGCATCATGCGGCTTCGTGAGGGAGACGTGCAGGTGAAGTGTTCGATTCGTGACATAGGGAGGTTTCGGGTCCGGTTCTCGGCGGCCGACGGTGCGACGATCACATGGCGCAGGTGTGCGGTAGCTGACAGTTCCGAATGTCGTAGCCATCCCTTAGGCTGACGCCATGCCCTTAACCCCTCCATCCCATGGTTCCGCGCGGTCATCCGTCGAACTGAACGAGCGGATCCGTGGCCTGTGGCTGCGCGCCGGCGGCCGGCTCTCCGCCGAACAGCGGCGGGAGTACGAGCAGTTGGTGACGGAGTGGGCCGCGGCGGTCCGCGAGGAGATGGTGAAGGCCGCGTAGTCAGGCGTAGCCGGCGTAGTCAGCCGTTCACATAGGCCGCCGTTCGCGTAGGCCGTCAGTCGCGTACCGCCAAGAACTCGTCGATCCGCCGCAGCGTGGCGGGTGTCCCGGTGTGGACCGTGTGGACGTGGCCCGCCATTCCCAGCGACCGCGCCGCCTCGACGTTCTCCGCCACGTCGTCGATGAACAGCGTCCGTGCGGGCTCCGCGCCTGTGCGCCGGAGCGCGATCTCGTAGATGCGGGGGTCCGGCTTGGCGCAGCCCACCTCGCAGGACAGGACCAGGTGGTCGGCGATGTCCAGGAGTCCCGCCGCGGTCATGCGGGCCCGCAGGCCCGGCCAGGTGTTGCTGACGACGGCCGTCACCACAGTCCCTGTCGCACGCGGCCCACGCGGCCCTGGCTGCGCCCTTAGCCCGCGACTCCCCCGCAGACCCCGAAGTCTCGCCACAAGCGCCTCGTCCCACGTCTCCCGCGCCGCCAGGTCCCGCCGTACCTCCGCGATCCCATCCGCATCGAGCCCCAACCGCCGCCCGACCGTGCGCCACCACTCATCCTCAGGGATGAGGCCGATGAGGACTCCGGAGTCGTTGCCTTCGTAGAGCGCCGTCAGGAAGGCCTGCGCGGAGATGCCGAGCCGTGCGCCCCACGCAGTCGCCGCGGCGGGCAGGTACTCACGGACCAGGACTCCGCCGACATCGATCAGCACGCCCCGCGGTCCCGGCTCCCCCGCCATGGACGCGTCCACGTTTCCCACGCCGGCTCGCCTCCCCACCCCTCCGCCTGTCCACCTTCCCCGTACGCCTTCCTGCACGCCCCCTTGGCTGGGCACCTCCTGTGCCCAACACTGAGCCGATGACGCAGCGCGTGGAACTCGCCGCCGTGATCGACCGGTTGGCCGTCGATGCCCTCATCACCGAGTACGCGGTGGCCGTTGACGACGGCGACTGGGACGCCTACCGACAGCTGTTCGCCCCGGACGGGCGCGCCGACTACCGCTCCGCGGGCGGCATCGAAGGGGGAGCCGACGAGATCGCCGCGTGGCTGACGGAGACGATGCGGATGTTCCCCGTGCGCCAGCATCTGATCACCAACCGCAAGCTGGAGTTCGGGACGCTGGACCAGGACATCGGCGACACGGCCCACGTACAGGCCGACTACGTGAACCCCATGCGGTTCGCGGAGCGCACCGGCTCGGCACCGCCCTCGGAGCCGTCCACCGCCCCGGACTTCGTCTGCGGCGGGCGTTACGGCTTCGCGCTCCTTCGTACGCACGGTGGATGGCGGTTGCGCCAAGTGGTCGTCACGGAGAAGTGGCGCCGGGTCATGCGCGAGGCGGAACAGCAGAAGCGCTAGGAGGAGCGCGTCCTGGCCCGGTCCGCTGCCCGGCCCACTTCCGGTCCACAGCCCGGCCCGCTGTCCTAGATCGTCTTTGACGCGCACACTGAACAAGACCGCATAAGTACGACCGGGCGTCGGGGGCGAGGGAGGCACTGCATGGACCAGTTCGGCGACGGCCGGTGGGAGCGGCACAGGCGGCCGGCCGTGCGGATGCTCGCGTCGCGCTGGTGGCGCGGCGGCCTCGCCGTCACGGCCGGGGCGCTGCCCGCGCTGGCGTTCCCCGCGCCGTCGCTGTGGTGGTTCGCGTACGTCGCGCTCGTGCCGTGGATGCTGCTGGCCAGGTCGGCACCGACCGCCCGGCGGGCCGCGCTCGACGGCTGGCTCGGCGGCCTCGGCTTCATGGTCGCCGTGCACCACTGGCTGCTGCCGAGCCTGCACGTCTTCACGGTCGTCATCGCCGCGCTGCTCGGTCTGCTGTGGGCGCCCTGGGGCTGGCTCGTGCGCCGGTTCCTCGGGGGTGTGCCGGCGGCCGGGCGTGCCGCGGCCGCGCTCGTCGTGCTGCCCTCGGGCTGGCTGATGGTCGAACTGGTCAGGTCCTGGGAGGGCTTGGGCGGGCCGTGGGGCCTGCTCGGCTCCAGCCAGTGGCAGGTGACGCCCGCGCTGCGGCTCGCCTCGGTGGGCGGGGTGTGGCTGGTCAGCGCGTTCGTCGTGGCCCTGAACACGGGGGTCGCGCTCTTGGCCGTCGCCGCCGTTGCCACGGCCGCGCGTACGTCGGTGTCCCGGGCGCCTGGCGTACGTCGGTCCACTGCATCCGGCGCCCCGGGCGCCCTCGCTCCCCGTACTGTCCCCGCCGTGCCCGTCGTTCCCGCCGTCGCCGGCATCCTCGCCGTCGCCACCGCCACCACCGCCGCCTGGGCGTGGGCACCCCGCCCCGAACCCGCCGGTCACGTCCGTGTCGCCGTCGTCCAGCCGGGCGTCATCGAAGATGGCATCGCCAGCGCCGACGAGCGTCTGGCCCGCGAGGAGGCGCTGACCCGGACGCTGGTCGGCCGGGACCTGGACCTCGTCGTGTGGGGCGAGAGCAGTGTCGGCTACGACCTGGCCGACCGGCCGGACGTCGCGCGTCGGATCACCGCGCTCTCCCGCGAGGTCGGCGCGGACATCATGGTGAACGTCGACGCGCGCCGCTCCGACCGGCCCGGCATATTCAAGAGCTCCGTCCTGGTGGGCCCGGACGGGCCGACCGGCGACCGCTACGACAAGATGCGGCTGGTGCCGTTCGGCGAGTACATTCCGGCGCGCTCCCTGCTCGGGTGGGCGACGTCGGTCGGCAAGGCCGCGGGCGAGGACCGCAGGCGCGGCGACCGGCAGGTGGTGATGGACACCGGGCGCGGCGAACGCACCGGACACGCCGGCGGACGCGCCCCCGACTCCCAATCCGGCACCGACCCCGACTCCCAATCCGGCACCGACCGCGGCCCCGACTCCCGCCCCGGCACCGACCGCGGCCCCGGTTCCCGCTCCGGCACCGGACGCGCCGCCGACCGCGGTCTCCGCCTCGGCCCCCTCGTCTGCTTCGAGTCGGCCTTCCCCGACATGAGCCGCCGGCTCACCCGTGACGGCGCGCAACTGCTGCTCGCCCAGTCCGCCACCTCGTCGTTCCAGTCCAGTTGGGCGCCCGACCAGCACGCGTCGCTCGCGGCGGTGCGGGCCGCCGAGACGGGCCGCCCGATGGTGCACGCCACGCTCACCGGCGTCTCCGCGGTCCACGCCCCGGACGGTTCACGCGTCGGCAGCCCGCTCGGCACCTCGGCGAGCGCCGCGGCGGTGTACGACGTACCGCTGGCCAAGGGTGAGACGGCGTACGTCAGGTGGGGCGACTGGCCGGTGCACGCCGCGCTCGTCGTGCTCATCGCGCTCGCGGCGCTGGGCGCGGCCCGGAGGATCCACACCCGGGTGCGGTCCTTCAGCCGGCCTGCTCCAGAGCGGCACGGACCACGCGCTCGCACAGTTCATGAGTCGCCAGTGCGTCCCGGGCGCTGAGTACCTTGCCCGCGCGCACGGCGTCGAGGAAGGCGAGCACCACCTGCTCGATGCCGCGCTGGCGAGCCACGGGGACCCAGTCGCCGCGCCGCCGCACGCTGGGCCGGCCCTTGTGGTCGACGATCTCGGCGAGGTTGAGCACCTGCCGTTTGGTGTCCTGTCCGGAGACTTCGAGGATCTCCTCGGAGGAGCCGCTGAGCCGGTTCATCATGCCGATCGCGATGAAGCCGTCGCCGGCCAGCTGCACCACCACGTGGTGCATGAGCCCGTCCTCGACGCGGGTGCGCACCGTGACGTCGTCGATCGGCCCGGGCGCGAGGAAGCGCAGCGTGTCCAGGACGTGGATGAAGTCGTCGAGCACGAGCGTGCGCGGGTCCTCGGGCAGTCCCACGCGGTTCTTCTGCAGCAGGATCACCTCGCGCGGGTGCTCGGTGCACTGCGCGTATCCGGGCGCGTAACGGCGGTTGAAGCCGACGGCGAGGCTCACCCCGCGCTCCTCGGCGAGCCGCACGAGGCGCTCGGAGTCGGCGAGTTCGTACGCGATGGGCTTGTCGACGTAGGTCGGCACACCCGCTTCGAGGAGGCGGGCGACGATCTCCGGGTGCACGGCGGTCGGCGCGTGCACGAAGGCGGCGTCGAGGTCCTGGGCGAGCAGGGCGTCCAGGTCCGTGTGGCAGCGGGATTCCGGGATGTGGTGGACGCCTGCGACCCGGGCGAGGGTCGCGGGCGTGCGCGTCTGCAGGTGCAGTTCGACCCCAGGCTGGGTGGTGAGGACCGGCAGATACGCCTTCTGCGCGATGTCGCCCAGTCCAATGCAGCCGATCTTCACCGATGTCTCCCTACCGACCACTACCACTGGCCTACCGCTGTGCTGGCTCGCGAACCGTCGCCTCCGTGCTCCGCTCGGGCGCTCCGGTCGTCGTTCCCGCAGCATACGGGGCCTGCGGAGGCCGCCAGTCGGCGATGGAGGAGAAGCCGCGCACGATGAAGTTCGGGCCGAGCCGCGTCGCCGTCGAGACGAGGGTGTCGCGCACGGCGACGAGCGGGGCGCTGTCGAGGTGCGTGAGGCGGGCGGCTCGTGCGGCGCGCCGGACGATCTCCGTGGTGCGGGGGACGCGGGCCGCGCTGTAGGCGGCGAGACCGGGGGTGGGGTCGGCGATGGGGTCAGCGGTGGGTTCGGCGCCGGGCGTCATGTGGTGGGCGAGGACGACGGCGTCCTCGATGGCCTGGTTGCCGCCCTGGCCGAGGCTCGGCGCCATCGCGTGCGCGGCGTCACCGACGAGGGCGACGCGGCCGCGGTGGTACGCGGCGAGCGGCGTCGTCAGATGCCGGACGTCGTTGCGCAGGATGTCCTCGCTCCTGGCGGCGGCGATCAGGCCGGGGATCGGGTCGTGCCAGTCGGCGAAGCGGCGCTCCAGCTCGGCCTTCTCGGTGTCGTGCGCCCGGCCGCCTTCGGGCAGCCGTGCGGTGGCGTACGCGTACACGCGGCCGTCCCGCAGCGGATGCGTGCCCCATACGCCGCCGCGGCCCCACGTCTCGTGCGGCACGAAGGGCTCGTCGGGCGCGGGGACGACCAACCGCCAGGCGGTGAACCCCGCGTACACGGGCTGGGGGTGCGCGGGGAAGAGGGCCGTGCGCACGGCGGAGTTGATGCCGTCGGCCCCGACAACGAGGTCCGCCTCGATGTCGCCGTCGTCGGTGATGACGACGGCCGGGCGATTGGCGGCGCCGGGATCCGCGAGGCGGGCTCGCGTGCCGGTGCGCAGCGCCTCCCCGGGCAGTGCGGACACCAGGAGGTCGACGAGGGTGGCGCGGTGCAGCATGACCAGCGATCCGCCGTACGCCGCCTCGGCCTCGGCCGCGCTCGTGCGCACCAGCCAGCGGCCGCTCCGGGCGCGTATGCCGCCGTCGCCCTGCCAGGCGGCGAGGGCGCGGACCCGGTCGCCGAGGCCCAGGATGTCCAGGGCGCGCTGTCCGTTGGGGGCGAGGCCGATGCCGGCGCCGACGGGCTCCAGGGAGGCGGCGCGTTCGAGGACGGTGACGCTCCATCCGGACTCGTGCAGGCCGATGGCCGCGGCGAGTCCGCCGATGCCGCCGCCGATGACGACTGCGCGGGGCTGCTGCTGCTTCATGGCTCCTCCTCTGCGGTGCCCGCACGCGGCCGCCGCGTGCGCGCGCCACCCATCCCTGCGAGCCCTGGACTACAGGTGTAGTGGGTGACGGCACGACCGTACTACACCCGTAGTGAAGGAGGTAGGGTTCCCGCCATGTCCGTACGCAGCCCGGGAGCCTCCCGCACCACGCTCATCGCCGACACCGCCCTCGCCCTGCTCGCCGAACGCGGCATGCGCGGACTCACCCACCGGGCCGTCGACGAGGCGGCCGGGCTGCCGCAGGGCTCCACGTCCAACCACGCGCGCACGCGGCTCGCCCTCCTGGAGGCGGCGGTACGGCGCCAGGCCGAACGTGAGGCGGAGGTGTTGACCCCCGCCGAACTGCTGGGCTCGACAGCCGGCCGCGAAGACCTCGCCGCGGGCCTCGCCCTGGCCCTGCACCGGTACCTGACCGGCAACCACCGCCAACTCCTCGTATCCCGTTACGAATTGGCCCTCGAAGCCACCCGCAGGCCGGAGCTGCGCGCCTACTACGACGCGGCGGGCGCCCAGTTCAGGGAGCCCCTGGAGTCCCTGTTCCGCACTGTCGGCTCCACCGACCCCGAACGGCACACACTCTCCCTGGTGGCGTGGTGCGACGGCCTGATGTTCTCGTGCGTGGCGGGCTCCTACCATGCCGCTACGCCGACGCTGGAGGAACTGCGGAGGAGTGTGGGCGAGCTGTTGCGAGGGATGCTGGACGGATGAGGCAAGACTCCATCGCCCCATCACTCCGTCACTCCGTCACCCGTGTGGGGCAACCTCGCCGGTTTCTGCCCCAACGCGCCCCCGGCGCACCAGAGTCGTGCGGGTGCCCCGACCGACGACCACCGCCGCCGCCGCACTCCTCCTCTCCGTGGCCGTCTCGACCGCCGTCTCCGGCTGCGTGAGCGTCGAGCGGCCCCCAAAGCCCGGCCCCGCCGCGGCCACCGCCCCGCCGCCCGCGCCCCGCACCGACGGGAAGAACCGACCGCACATCGTGCAGGCCCCCGCCCGCGAAGCACTGGAGCGCATGGGTCCGCCCCGGCGCCCCTCCCCTCGCAAGACCGAATCCGCGGCGAGTCCACCACCCCCACCCCCCAACTCCGACCGCCCGGCCCCCGCACCCCCGCCCACCGCACCCGTACGCAGGCCTGCCCCGCCCCGGCCCGACGCGGGAGCCACCCGCCCCGCCCCTGCCACGGCCCCCGCAGCGCCGGGCACGGACGTCTGCGCCCTCGGCGAGGCATACGGCAAGTGGGCGCCGGGCAGCCCGCAAGCGGTCATCTGCCGTAACACCTATGGCCGTTGACTTCTTGGGAGGCGGGGGGCGTTTCCGCCCCACGTGCCCCCCACCCCCCCATCTAGCCCCCAGCGCAGCGGCGACACCCCCGTCGCCGCCGCTGCGCAGCTTTACCCCGTACGCGCACCCCTCCCCTACCTACTCCTCCTCGCTCCCCTCCCCCACCTCACCTTCCAGGCGGCTGATGGCCTCCTTGATTCCTCTGCCGTAGCCGTCGTCCTCCAGTGCGCCCACCGCGCCGCGCGCCCGGCGCAGGTGGCTGCGGGCCGCTTCGGGGCGGCCCAGCTTCACGTAGTCCGCGGCGAGGTTCAGGTGCAGGGAGGGATAGAAGCCGCGCACCGCGAGCGACTGGTGGTGTTCGCTCAGGTGCTCGTCGGTGAGTTCGTGCGCCGCCGACAACGCCCGCAGGTCCCAGGCCAGTTCGTCCGAAGGGTCGGCCTGCGTGTCGGCCATGTAGTGCGCGAGTGTGCAGCGGTGCAGCGGGTCACCGGCCTCGCCGATCTCCCCCCAGAGGCCGAGGAAGCGGTCCTGCGCCTCCTCACGGTCGCCGCCGTGATGCAGCATGACCGCTTGCCCGATCCGCGTCATCATCGCGTCCTCCGCCGTGTGCTCCTGCTGCTCCGTCACCGGGTCCTCCGTGGTCGTGCCGGCCATCGCCCCCATCCCTCACGACGCTAGCGGCCGCCACTGACAATCGCGGTCAGGCACGTTCGGACGCGGGGTGCTCACGCGTACCGCTGGGCCAGCCCGGTGACGCTCCTCGCCACCTCGGCGCGGAGCTCCGGCGGGCCGAGCACCTCCGCCTCCAGGCCCAGCCGGAGGATGTCGCCGACCGCCACCGGCAGCGCCTCCACGTCGAGATCGACCTCGGTCCACCCGTCCGCGTCCGCCGCGCCCGCGCCCTCCACGGCCCGCGTCCCCGCCGCCCCGAACATGGCGGGCAGCAGCCGTCGCCCCGCCGGGGAAACCCTCAGCCGCGCCGTGCCCCGCAGCACCCGCGCCTCGAGGCCGCGCGACGACGCCTCCCAGTACGCCGCGAGGTCGAAGTCACCGGGGCGCTCGCACGGCACCTGGGTCACCGTCGCCGTCAGGAACCGCGACACCCTGTACGTACGCACATCGCCGTCGACCGCCGCCGCCAGGTACCAGTTGCCCGCCTTGAGGACCAGGCCCAAAGGGTGCAGCTCGCGACGGACCTCGCCTCCCCAGCGCCGGTAGTGGGCTCGCAGGACTCGTTGCCGCCACACGGCGTCGGCGACCACGGCGAGCAGCGGCGCCGGTTCCGCGGTGCGGAACCAGGCGGCCGCGTCGAGGTGGAAGCGCTCCTGGATGCGCCGCGACCGCTCCCCAAGGCCGGAGGGCAGCGCCGCCGCCAACTTGAGCTGCGCGGTGGCCAGTTCCGCACCCAGGCCGAGCTCGGCGGCGGCCCCCGGCATACCGGCCAGGGCCAGTGAATCGGCTTCGTCGTCGGTGAGCCCCGTCAGCCGGGTGCGGTAGCCGTCGAGGAGCCGGAAGCCGCCCGCGGGGCCGCGCTCCGCGTAGACGGGCACTCCGGAGGCGGCGAGTGCCTCCGCGTCCCGGTAGACGGTCCTGACCGAGACCTCCAGCTCCTCCGCGAGCTCGGGTGCCGTCATGCGTCCACGGTTCTGGAGCAGCAGGAGCAGGGCCAGGAGCCGGTCGGCACGCATGCGATCGCATCCTCCTCAGGACGGATCCAGCTCAGTACCTGACAGAAGGTGTCAGGTACGACTGTCAGAGTCCTTCTCGCGGGGCCCGACGGCAGGAGGCCCCCTGACGTCGAGGAGAACCATGACCGAGCACCCCACCAGCACAGTCGCCGGAACGGGCACCAGCACAGTCACCGGCACCTTCACCTTCGCGGGCTGGGACGAGCGGCCCGTCGCCGGCGCGGAGGGCGGCACACGCATCGCACACGCCGCCGTCACCAACGACTACACCGGCGCCGTCGAGGCCAAGGGCACCTCCTGCGAGTACACCATCGCGTACACGAGCGACACGGTCGGCGCCTTCGTCGGGTACGAGTTGATCGACGGGACGCTCGACGGCCGCGCGGGTTCGTTCGTGCTCGAGCAGCGTGGTGCTTTCGGTGCGGACGGCGTCATCGCGTGTTCCTTCACCGTGCTGCCCGGCTCGGGCACCGGTGAGCTGGCGGGGCTCACCGGAGCCGGTTCGTTCACCGCGCGGGGCGGGCAGCCCACCACCCCGTACTCCTTCGACTACGCCGTCGAGGGCTGACGTCAGCCGAGGTCCGGGATCCGCCAGTCGATGGGCTCGTGCCCCTGGGCCGCGACCGCTTCGTTTATCTGCGTGAAGGGGCGGGAGCCGAAGAACCTCTTCGCGGACAGCGGCGAGGGGTGCGCGCCCTTCACGACGATGTGCCGCTCCTCGTCGATGAGCGGCAGCTTCTTCTGGGCGTAGTTCCCCCAGAGGACGAAGACGGCGGGGTCGGGGCGGTCGGCCACCGCCCGGATCACCGCGTCCGTGAACTTCTCCCAGCCCTTGCCCTTGTGGGAGTTGGCCTCTCCGGCGCGGACCGTCAGGACCGCGTTCAGCAGGAGGACGCCCTGCTGGGCCCACGGCATCAGATAGCCGTTGTCGGGCACGGGGTGGCCGAGCTCCTCCTTCATCTCCTTGTAGATGTTCCGCAGCGAGGGCGGGGTCTTCACGCCGGGGCGCACGGAGAAGCACAGGCCGTGTCCCTGGCCCTCGCCGTGGTACGGGTCCTGGCCGAGGACCAGGACCTTGACCTTGTCGTACGGCGTCGCGTCGAGCGCGGCGAAGACCTCCTCACGCGGAGGGTAGACGGGGCCCTTCGCCCGCTCCTGCTCGACGAACTCGGTGAGCTCTTTGAAGTAGGGCTTCTGGAGCTCCTCGCCGAGGACTCCGCGCCAGGACGCGGGCAGCATGGCGATGTCGGTCACGTCAACAACCTCCGGTGTGCGGTCACTTCTCACCACAGAACCTACCGGCGACCACTGACAATCGACCGGCCCGGTCGCCCGGCGGCCGTCCCTCCCGGCTCCGCTACCAGCTGGTCTTGCGCTGCAGCTCCCACATCATCATGATCGCCGAGGGGTCCAGGGCGCGCTCGCCGCCCGCGATCTCCTCGCTGGACATGATGTACTGCTTGCCCTGCCACAGCGGCAGCAGCCTGACGTCGTCGACGAGGATCTCCTGGGCCCGCTCGAAGTCGTCGATCACCGCGCCCCGGTCGTCCTCCCTGCGCTGGCGCGGCAGCAGCTCGTCGGTGATCTCCTTGGACAGGTAAGGCGTGTTGAGCACGTTCTTGGGGCCGACGAACGGCGCGATGAAATTGTCCGCGTCGGGGAAGTCGGGGAACCAGCCGCGTCCGAAGACCGGGTACTCGCCCTTGCTGTACCCCTCCTGGAACTCGGTCCAGGGGCGGCTCTTGAGCGTGATCTTGAAGAGGCCCGAGGCTTCGAGCTGCCGCTTGAGCTCGGCGAACTCCGGCTCGGTCGCCGAACCGTAGCGGTCGGTGGTGTACCAGAGGGTGAGCGGCACCGGCTGGTGGATTCCGGCGTCGGTGAGGATCTTCCTGGCCTTGGCCGCGCTGGGGTTCCCGTAGTCGTCGAAGAACCCGGTGGCGTGGCCGGTGAGGCCCCTGGGGACCATCGAGTACAGCGGTTCGACGGTGTCCTTGTAGATCTTGTGGGCGATGGCCCCGCGGTCGACGACCTGCGCGAAGGCCTGCCGGACGGGGAGCTTCCGCGCCCATGGGTCCTTGGTGTTGAACACCAGGTAGCGGATCTCGGTGCCCGAGCCCTCCACGAGCTCGATGTCCTGCTCACGCCTGCCCTTGCCCTGCATGGCGACGATGTCCTCGGAGGCCAGGCCTCGGAACGTCACGTCGATCTGCTTGTTCTTGAGGGCGTCGACCATGGCCGACGACTTCTTGAAGTAGCGGACGGTCACGGCGTCGTTCTTGACGTCGGCGGCGCCCTTGTAGTGGTCGTTCTTGACCAGCTCGGCCTTCTCGTTCGGGGCGTACGACTCCAGGGTGTACGGCCCGGAGCCGGAGATCTCGTTGCCCTCGCGGAGCTTGTCCGCCGGGTACTCGGCGGGGTCGACGATCGACATGGCCGGTGTCGCGAGGACGAACGGGAAGGTCGCGTCCGCCTTCTTGAGCCGGAAGATGACGGTCCGGTCGCCCTTGGTCTCGACCTTGTCGAGCGAGCCGAGCAGTCCGGTGGGCCCGCCCTTGACGCCGATGGTGCGCATGCGGTCGAAGGAGTACTTCACCGCCGCCGCGTCCAGCTCGTCGCCGTCGGAGAACTTCAGGCCCTCGCGCAGCTCACAGCTGAAGACCGTGTTGGAGGCGTCGCTGAACTCGCAGGACTCCGCGGCGTCCGGCTCGGGCTCGGTGGCTCCCGAGGGGAAGCTGAGCAGCGTCTGGAAGACGTTCCTGTAGAGCTCCCAGGAGCTGTCCCAGGCCTTCGCCGGGTCCAGGGTGCTCGGCGCGCTCATCGTGCCGACGGTGATCTGCTCCTCGTCGTCCGACCCTTCGGACGAAAGCACCCCACAACCGGCGAGCAGGGATATGGACGCGATCGCCGCCACCGGGCGCAGACCCCGGGTCCGCTTGGCAGGGGGGACTTCACTGAACACGCGCACGCTCCTCGATCGGCCATGCCATGGGGTCGGGAGACAATATCGCAGTGCCCCGCCGGGCCAAGTCTCGGCGCCGACAGGGCACTTGAAGCGCGTGTACGTCACTCGAAGCGGCGTACGCGGCGTACTCGGTGGGTACGCGGCGCTCTCGCGGGATACGCGGCCTTCGTCAGCCGACGCCCGCATTGAGGAAGATGCCGCCGTCGACCACGAGTGTCTGACCCGTGATCCAGTCGGACTGGCCGGAGGTGAGGAACGCGGCGGCGCCCCCGATGTCCTCCGGCACGCCCAGCCGGCCGAGCGGGTAGGAGGCGGCCGCCTCCGCCTCGCGGCCCTCGTACAGCGCCTGGGCGAACTTGGTCTTGACGACCGCGGGCGCGATGGAGTTCACGCGCACCTTCGGTGCGAACTCGTGCGCCAGCTGCAGGGTGAGGTTGACCATGGCGGCCTTGCTCATCCCGTACGCGCCGATGAACGGCGAGGCGGAGACGCCGGCGACGGAGGCGATGTTCACGATCGCGCCGCCGTTCTCGCTCTGCCAGGCCTTCCACGTCTGCTGGGCGAAGCCGAGCGCCGAGATGACGTTGGTCTCGAACACCTTGCGCGCCACGTTCAGGTCGAGCTCGGCGATCGGTCCGAAGACCGGGTTCGTGCCCGCGTTGTTGATCAGGAAGTCGACGCGGCCGAACGCCTCCATCGCGCGCTCGACGGCGACCGCCTGGTGCGCCTCGTCGTGGGCCTTGCCCGCGACGCCGATGACCCGGTCGGAGCCGAGCTTCTCGACGGCCTCCTTGAGGGCGTCCTCATTGCGTCCCGTGATGCAGACCCGGTCGCCGCGGGCGACCAGCGCCTCCGCGATGCCGTATCCGATGCCGCGGCTCGCGCCCGTGACGAGCGCGGCCTTCCCGCTGTCCTGCACAGCCATGATCTCCGCCTTCCAGCTTCCGGGTCAGTTGAGCGGGCCGCCGGCGACGTACATGACCTGTCCGGAGACGAAGCCCGCGGCGTCACCCGTGAAGAAGGCGATGGCGTTGGCGATGTCCTCGGGGCGGCCGACGCGCTGGACCGGGATCTGGGTGGCGGCGGCGGCCTGGAACTCCTCGAAGCCCATGCCTACGCGGTCCGCGGTGGCCTTCGTCATCTCGGTGACGATGAAGCCGGGGGCGACGGAGTTGGCGGTGACGCCGAACTTGCCGAGCTCCTTGGCGAGGGTCTTGGTGAAGCCCTGCAGGCCGGCCTTGGCGGCGGCGTAGTTGACCTGGCCGCGGTTGCCGAGCGCGGAGGACGAGGAGAGGTTGACGATGCGGCCGAAGCCCGCGTCCACCATGTGCTTCTGGCAGGCCTTCGACATCAGGAAGGCGCCGCGCAGGTGCACGTTCATGACCGTGTCCCAGTCGCTCGCGCTCATCTTGAAGAGGAGGTTGTCGCGGAGCACACCGGCGTTGTTCACGAGGATCGTCGGCGCACCGAGTTCCTCGGCGATGCGGGCGACGGCGGCCTCGACCTGGGCCTCGTCGGACACGTCGCAGCCGACGGCGAGCGCCTTGCCACCGGCCGCGGTGATCTGCGCGACGGTGTCCTTGCAGGCGGCCTCGTCGAGGTCGATGACGGCCACGGCGCGGCCCTCGGCCGCGAGCCGTACGGCGGTCGCCGCGCCGATGCCTCGCGCTGCACCGGTCACGACGGCGACGCGCTGCTCAGTGGTGGACATGGTGGTTCTCCTCGCCCTTGGGATGCGGCTCTACGGGATGCCGGCTCCACGGTACGCCCCGACAGTGAGCGACCGCTTAGTACCTTCAGCTGGACGAGACGCTAGAAGGCCTGGCACCGGGTGTCAACGGCACGCAGGAGAGCGATGGCGCTTTACCTCACCAGGGGTGGCGATTCACCGCACCAACAGGTCGAGGAGACGGTTCACCTCGGCCTCGGGGTCCGCCGTCAGGCCCGTGTGCACGGGCCCCGGCTGGACCACCGTGGAGCGGGGCGCGATCAGCCAGCGGAAGCGGCGTCCCGGTTCGTCGCGCTCGGCCTGCCCCGCGGCCGCGCCGCCCCGGCAGATCCGCTCGACGGCGCCGAGCGACGCCCGGATGCCGGCCACGTCCGCCGCCGGGTCCAGGGCGAGGAGCTTGGCCTCGTCGAGGTGGGTGCGGGCGGCCACGAAGGACTTGGCGCGGCAGTAGACCACGACGCCCGCGTTGAACTGCTCGCCGCGCTCGATGCGTGGCACGACGCGCACCAGCGCGTACTCGAAGACGTTCCGCACGGGCGCCGTCTGCTCGGTCACTGGGTGGCGTCCTTCGGCTCGGTCACCGGCATGGTGATGCGCTCGTGGATGGTCGCGGCCCGCGGCAGCAGTGCGGCCACGTAGGCCCGCCGCACGTCGTCCGCGCTGTCGAAGCCCGGCTCGTCCGCGAGCCACTCCTCGGGCACCTCGGCCACGACTTCGGTGAGCAGCTCCTCGGTGACGAGGGGGGCGAGCTCGGCGGCGGCCGCCGTCACGTCGGGCCCGTAGGGGGCGAGGACGTGGTCCGAGGCGTCGTAGGGCTTGGCGGCGGCGGTCTGCGCGGTGCGCCAGTTGTGGTGCCAGATCATGCTCGCCCCGTGGTCGATGAGCCACAGGTCGCCGTGCCACAGGAGCAGGTTCGGATTGCGCCAGGACCGGTCCACGTTGTTGATCAGGGCGTCGAACCAGACGACGCGGCCCGCCTCCGCCGCATCCACGTCGTGGGCGAGCGGGTCGAAGCCGAGGGCGCCGGACAGGAACTCCATGCCGAGGTTGAGCCCGCCGCTCGCCTTGAGCAGTGCCTGCACCCGTTCGTCGGGCTCGCCGAGGCCGAGGACCGGATCGAGGCGTACCCCGACGAGCCGCGGCATCCGCAGACCGAGCCTGCGGGCGAGCTCACCGCAGATCACCTCGGCGACGAGCGTCTTGCGCCCCTGTCCCGCGCCGGTGAACTTGATGACGTACGTCCCGTACGTGCCGTGGTCGTCGGCCTCGACGACCCCGGGCAGCGAGCCACCCTCCCGTAGGGGCGTGACGTAGCGGACCGCGGTGACTTCGCTGAGCATTGCCCCAGGTTACTGCCGGTCCCACGCTGTTCGATCACATGGCCCACTGTCTACAGTGCCCCGCATGGACTCCCCTGATCTTCCCCGGCAGTTCGCCCGCACGCGCCGCTTCTCGCTGGGTGTGCCACGCGGCTTCACGGTCTCGCCGGACGGCGAACGGGTGCTGTTCGTGCGGTCCACCGCGGGTGACGATCCGGTGGGCAGGCTCTGGGTGTACGAGGACGGGGCCGAGCGCATGCTGGTCGACCCGTCGGCGCTGGGCGAGACGGGACCGGTGCCCGAGGCGGAACGCATACGCAGGGAGCGGGCGCGGGAAACGTCACAAGGAGTGGTGGCTTTCGCGACCGACCACCACGCGCGCGTGGCCGCCGTCGCGCTGGGCGGCGCGCTCTGGGTGGTGGAGACGGACGGCGGCACACCGCGCCGGATCCGCACGGCGGGCCCGGTGGTCGACCCGCGCCCGTCGCCCGACGGGACCGTCATCGCGTACGTCACCGGGGGCGCCCTGCGCGTCGTCGGCGTCGACGGCACCGGCGACCGGGCGCTCGCGGAGCCCGAGGGCGAGGAGGTCACGTACGGTCTCGCCGATCATGTGGCGGCCGAGTCGATGGGGAGGCAGCGCGGTTTCTGGTGGTCTCCGGAGAGCGACGCGCTGATCGTCGCGCGCGTGGACACCTCGCGGGTGCGGCGCTGGTGGCTGTCCGACCCGGCACGACCCGAGCTGCCGCCCCGCGCGGTGCGTTATCCGGCGGCGGGGACCGCCAACGCCGAGACTTCGCTGCACGTCCTGGGCCTGGACGGGAGGCGGGTCGCGGTGCGCACTCCGGAACGCGCGTCGGAGTACCACCCTGACGGGGAGTGGACGGACAGCGCCTTCGAGTACGTCCCCACGGTGTGCTGGGACGCCCACGGCCCCCTGGTGACGCTGCAGACCCGCGATCAGCGTTCCCTGTACGTGCTGGAGGTTGATCCGGAGACGGGCGACGCGGTGATGGCCGGGCACCGGCGCGACCACGCCTGGCTGGAGTTGATGCCGGGCGCTCCGCTGCGCCTGGCGAGCGGCCGGGTCGTGGCGCACTGGAACGTGCGCGGCGGCACCAGGGGTCTACGAGTCGGCAACACCAGGACGCCGCGCGACCTCCAGGTGCGCGAGGTCCTGGGCGGGGTGGGCGACCGGGTCTGGTTCACCGCCTCGTACGAGCCCACCGAGGTGCACGTCTGGTCATTCGACCACCAGGACGACGAGCCCGACCCCGAGCGCCGTACCGGCACCCTGCGGCAGATCAGTCAGGGGCCCGGAGTGCACACCGCGGCCGTCGGCGGCGACACCGTGGTCCTCGACAGCATGACACCCGAGGGGCACACGGTGACCGTGCTGCGCGGGGGCGAGCCGGTCGGGCGGATCGCGGTGCTCGCCGAGGAGCCGGTGGTGACGCCACGGCCCCGCCATCTCACCCTCGGGAAGCGAGAACTACGGAGTGCGCTGTTTCTCCCCTCCTGGCACGAGCCGGGTGCCGGGAAGCTGCCGGTCCTGCTCTCCCCGTACGCAGGGCCCGGACTGCAACTCGTGGTCCACGCGCGCGCGTGGTGGACGGTCGTGGCGCAGTGGTTCGCGGAGCAGGGCTACGCGGTGCTGATCACGGACGGCCGCGGCACACCCGGTCGCGGCGACGACTGGGAGAAGGCCATTCACGGCGACCAGTTGACACCGGTGCTCGACGACCAGGTGGACGCGCTGCACGCCGCCGCCGAGCGGTTCCCCGACCTCGATCTCGAGCGGGTGGGCATCCGCGGCTGGTCCTTCGGCGGCTACCTCGCGGCGGGCGCGGTGCTGCACCGGCCCGACGTCTTCCGCGCCGCGGCGGCGGGCGCCGCGCCGACGGACCTGCGGCTGTACGACACGCACTGGAAGGAGCGCTATCTCGGCCACCCCGACGTCCTGCCCGAGCAGTACGAGCGCTGCTCGCTGGTCGCGCACGCGCACCGCTTGGAACGGCCGCTGATGCTGGTGCACGGACTCGCGGACGACAACGTCCTGCCCGTGCACATGCTGCGCTTCTCCTCCGCGCTGCTCGCCGCGGGCCGCCCGCACACCGTGCTGCCGCTGCCCGGCGCGAGCCACCTGGTCTCCCAGGAGGAGGTGGCGACGAACCTGCTGCGGCTCGAACTCAATTTCCTGAACGAACACCTCATTGCGCACGGGAAATCCCTGAGCGTTTGAACGCGGTGGGCGGCCGGTCCGTACCACCGGGCATGACGATTTCGCCTCGGGACATGACGGCTTCCGAAGAGACCGTGTCCGCACCCTGCCGCCGCACGGTCGTGGCCACGATCGGCGCCGCGGGCATCGCCGCCGCCCTCACCGCCTGCGGGGCCGGTGACGACAAAGACTCCTCCGACGCGGCGGGTGCGCAGGAGCCGGTGGGCGGGGGCGGGGCCGTGCTGGCCAAGACGTCGGACATCCCCGTGGGCGGCGGCAAGATCTTCAAGGACGAGCAGCTCGTGGTCACCCAGCCCACCGAGGGCGAGTTCAAGGCGTTCTCCAACCGTTGCACCCACAAACAGTGTCCGGTGACGAGCGTCGAGGGCGGCACCGTCAACTGCCCGTGCCACGGCAGCAAGTTCGACATCGCCGACGGCAGCGTGCGGGGCGGCCCCGCGCCCAAGCCCCTGCCGGCGGCGGAGATCAGCGTGGCGGACGGCTCGATCAAGCTGCTCTAACCCGCGCGGCCCGGCCGCTTCCAGGCGCCGAGCACATCCTGCGTGGTCGTGACGGTGGCGACCAGCGCGAGGGTGTGGCGGACCATGGCGGGCGTGTAGTCGGAGGGGACGCCGGCGACGGCGTCGGCGGGCACGACGGCGGTGTAGCCGAGGTTGACGGCGTCGAAGACGGCGTTCGGTATCGCGACGTTGGCCGAGACGCCGGTGATCAGCAGGGTGCGGCAGCCGAGGTTGCGCAGCAGGGGGTCCACGTCGGTGCCCGCGATGGGTGACAGACCGTGCAGGCGGCGTACGACGAAGTCCTCGTCGGCCACCTCGATCGGCGGCGCGATCCGCACGGCCGCGGTGCCCGAGATCTGCTGTACGGGCAGCCGCTCGGCGGCCCGGAAGAGACGCGCGTTGTGGTTGGCCCCGCGCCCGTCGGGCCGCCGTTCGGCGACCGCGTGCAGGACCTGGACCCCGCTCTGGTGGGCCGCGGACACCAGCCGGGCGACGTTGGCGAGGGCGCCCGACTTCCGTGCTTCGGTGGCGAGTTCGGGCAGGGCACTCTCGGTGCCGACGACGCCCTGCTGGCACTCGACGGTCAGCAGGACGGTGGTGGCGGGGTCGAGGAGTTCCCTGAGCTGTTCGTACGACGGCATGGCTTCCCCTTGTCGCGGACGTCCGGGACACCGGCCGGGCGAGGCTAACGGCCATTGCGCCACGAAGGAAGAGCCCTCATTCTTGGCCTCCTCTCGTTTCTGATGCAGCATCAGGCGGTGGTGGTGCGCCGCGGGTTGGAGGACACATGGCCGTCACGCAGCGCCGGGGCCGCAGGATCATGATGACGCCGGACGAGCTCGACGCGTTTCTCGCCACGGAGCGCACGTGCCGGGTGGCGACCGTTTCCCGGGACGGCGCCCCGCACGCCAGCACGCTCTGGTTCGCCTGGGACGGCACGTCACTGTGGCTGTACTCGGTCGTTCGCAGCAAGCGCTGGACCGACCTGCGCAGAGACCCGCGGATCGCCGTGGTGGTCGACGCCGGGGAGGAGTACGGGGAGCTGCGCGGCGTGGAGCTGTCGGGCACCGTCGAGTTCGTCGGCGAGTCCCCGCGCACGGGCGAACCGTGTCCGGAACTCGCCGCCCCCGAGCGGATGTTCGCCCAGAAGCTCTTCGGCCTGCCCGAAATGCCGCACGACGGCCGCCACGCCTGGGCACGCCTGACGCCGGACGCCATCGCGTCCTGGGACTTCCGCAAGCTGGGCGCGCCGGGGCGGGCGGAGACGCGCTGAACCGGCCGGATCGGGAGTGCCCCTACCGAAGCCCCGCCCCCGCCACCCGCAACGCCTCCGCCGCCGCCCTGATCGACGGGCGGCGGTCCGCGTCCGCTCGCCACACCACGTACACGTGCCGCCGCACGCGCTGCCGTACCGGAACCGTCCGCACCCCCGCAGGCATCGGGTCGCGGCCCAGCTGTGGAGCCACGCACACGCCGAGGCCGGCCGCGACCAGCGCGAGCTGGGTGTGGTGCTCCTCGGCGCGGTGTGCGATGCGCGGCTCGACGCCCTTGCCGCGCAGCGTGAACATCAGCCACTCATGGCAGAACTCGCCCTCCGCCCAGGTGATCCACTCGTCGGTCGCGAACTCCTCCAGGTCCACTTCGGCGCGGTCCGCGAGGGGATGCGCCGCGGGCATCGCGATGTCGGCGGGGTCATCGAGGAGGGGGACCTTGACCAGGCCGTCCGGGATCGGCAACGGTTTGTTGTACCAGTCGAGGACGACCGCCATGTCGATGTCACCGCGCACCACGGCCGCGACGGCCGGCGTCGGTTCCATCTCCTGGCAGCCCACCCGCAGCCCGGGATGCTCGGCGCGGAGCGCGGTCAGCGTCGCGGGCAGCAGGCCGCGCACGGCCGTGGGGAACGCGGCGATCCGCAGCTCGCCGACCGCCTTGCCGCGCTGTTCCTCCAGGTCGGCCTGGGCGAGCTCGACCTGCGAGAGGATCCGCGCGGCGTGCTCGGCGAGCAGCCGCCCGGCGTCGGTCAGCCGCACGCCCCTGCCGTTCTTGGCGAGGAGCTGCTGGCCCACCTCGCGCTCCAGCTTCGTCATCTGCTGCGAGACCGCCGAGGTCGTGACGTGCAGGCCCGCGGCCGCTCCGCTCACGGAGCCGTGCCGGGCGAGGGCATCGAGCGTACGCAGACGCTCCAGGTTCAACATGTAAGCGATGCTACGCGATACAGCGCACGAAATCTCGCTTGTGCTACGAGATCGCCGGGGTCCATCGTGAGACGCATGAGCACCGCGCCCCCGCCGTCCCGGTCAGCCACCGCCCTCACGCCTACCGCCCAGGCATCTACCGCCGACGCCCCGGCCTCCTCCGCCCGGCTCGCGCGCCCCGCCCTCGACTGGCGCATCCGCTTCGGCATCCTGTCGCTGATCTGGGGCTTCAGCTTCCTGCTGATCAAGGTGGGCACGGACGGGTACGCCCCGTTCCAAGTCACCCTGGGCAGGCTCGTGTTCGGTACGGCGGTGATCGCCGCCGTGCTCGTGGTGAAGCGGGAGCGGCTGCCGCGCGGGGCGCGGACCTGGCTCCATCTGACGGTGGCGGCCTTCCTGCTCAACGCCCTGCCGTTCTCGCTCTTCGCGTACGCGGAGCTGACGATCCCGTCGACACTCGCCGGGATCTGCAACGCGACGTCACCGCTGTGGGGCATGGCCCTCTCCCTGGTCGCGCTCTCCGAGGACCGGCCGACCCGGCGCCGCGTCGCGGGCCTCGGCATCGGCTTCTTCGGAGTGCTCACCGTGCTCGGCGCGTGGCAGGGCTTCAGCGGCCTCGACCTCGGCGGCACCGCGATGGCGCTGCTCGCCTCGCTCAGCTATCCGATCGGCTGGATCTACGTGCGCCGGACGCTTGCCGGGTCCGGGCACTCGAACCTCTCCCTGTCCGGCGCGCAGTTGCTCGTCGCGACGGCCGAACTGGCCATAGTGACCCCGATGTTCACCTCGCTGCCGACCCACTTCCCCGTCGTGCCACTGCTCGCCGTCGTGGCACTCGGTGCCCTCGGCACCGGGCTCGCCTTCCTGCTGCAGTACGCGCTGGTCGCCGAGGTCGGCCCGACGACGGCCCAGATGGTCACGTACTTCATCCCGGTCATCGCGACGGCCGCGGGCGTCGCGGTGCTCGGCGAGTCCCTGAGCTGGTCGACGCCCGTCGGCGCGATGATCGTCCTGGCGGGCGCCGCACTCACGCAGTCCAGGCCGCGCGCCCGGTCCAAGTCGGTCATCCTCTCCAGGCCACGCACCGCGACGCCCCCCGAAGCGCGTCCGCCCCGTCAGTCGTAACGCCGCGCGGGAGCAGGCCCGGTGGCGGCGGCGACGGCGTCCGCCACCGCCACGATGTCCTCGTCATCGAGCCCCGACACGGTGATCCGCACCGCGGGCGGCGTGTTCAGCCGGAACCTCGCCCCCGGGGCCACCGCCCACCCCGCGTGCAGCAGCCGCGCGACCGCCCCGGTCTCGTCGGGCACGGGCACCCACGCGTTCATGCCGCTGCGCCCGTACGCGGTCACGCCCCGCTCGGCGAGCGCCGCGATCAGCGCGTCCCGCCGCCGGTCGTAGGACGCGGCGACCACGCGCGCGTCGACCGCGTCGGCTGCCCAGAGCTGCGCGACGGCGCGTTGCAGCAGCCGGCTCACCCAGCCGGGCCCGAGCCGCTGGCGCCCCTGGAGCCGGTCGACGGTGACGGGGTCGCCGGTGAGCACGGCGAGCCGCAGGTCGGGGCCGTACGCCTTGGCGGTGGAGCGGGTCAGCGCCCAGCTGCGGGTCGCCCCGGCCAGCGGGTGCAGCGGCAGGTCGACGATGCCGTGGCCGTGGTCGTCCTCGATGAGCAGCACGTCCGGGTGCGCGGCGAACACCTGGCGCAGGGCACGCGCGCGTGGAGCGGTGACAGCCGCACCTGTGGGGTTCTGCGCGCGGTCCGTCACGACGGCCGCCCGCGCTCCGGACGCCAGCGCCCGCTCCACGTCGGCGGGCAGCGGCCCCTCGTCGTCCACGCCCACCGGAACCGCGCGCAGCCCCAGGGCGGAGACGAGGTCCAGCAGGCTGCCCCAGCCCGGGTCCTCCAGGGCGACCCCGTCGCCGGGCTTCAGGTGGGCGGCGAGCACGCGCTCGATGGCGTCGAGCGACCCGGAGGTGACGGCGAGGGGACCCCGGGGAACGCCGTCGGCATCGAAGGCCACGCGCGCGTGGCGTTCGAGTTCCGGGTCGACGGCACCCTCTCCGTAGAGGACGGGCCGCTCGTCGTTCTGCGCCGCGGCCGCCGCGAAGGCCTCGGAGAGCGCCGGCAGGAGCTTGGGGTCCGGGTTGCCCTTGGAGACGTTCCGTACGCCGGGCGGCGCGTCCACCCGGATCAGCTCGCGTGCGGTGGTCGCGGGTTTCGGGCGGACGCGACTGCCGCGCCGGCCCGCCGTCTCGATGACGCCACGTTCACGCAGCGTGCGATAGGCGGCCGCCACGGTATTGGGGTTCACCCCGAGGCGGGCCGCCAACTCCCGCATGGGAGGCAGCAGTTGTCCCGGTTCGAGGCCGCCGTCACCCACGGCCCGCTCCACGCTGGCCGCAATGTCAGCTGCGCGCCGGCCTTCGATCCGATACTCTCCTAGCACAAAGCAGATTATGCGCTAGTGCAATAGCTTTCGCAAGCCGCAGAGCAGAGCAGTCACCGAGCACAGCAGTTACAGAGCAGAGCAGTACAGGGAGAGCCATGCAGACGACGCCGAGCACCACCGACACCGCCTCGCCGGACAGCGCCGCCTACACACCGACCGACCGCACGATTCCCACCCGCTCCCGTGAGCGCGCTTCGTACGACCACGAGTCGGTGCACGCGATACTCGACGAGGCCTACGTCTGCCATCTCGGATTCGTCCGCGACGGCGCCCCCGTCGTGCTGCCGACGCTCTACGGAAGGGTGGGCGACCGCCTGTACGTGCACGGTTCGACGGGGTCCCGGCCGCTGCGCATGGCGGGCGCCTCCCCGGAGAAGGCCACGGAGGAGACCAGGGAGGAGGACCCGGGTCTGGAGGTGTGCCTGACCGTCACCCACGTCGACGGCCTGGTCCTGGCCCGCTCGGCCTTCCACCACTCGATCAACTACCGCTCCGTCGTGGTCCACGGCACCGCCCGCCAGGTCACCGACCCGGAGGAGAAGCGCGTCGCACTGGACGCGTTGGTCGACCACGTCGTACCGGGCCGCACCGCCGACTCGCGGCCCGCCAACGCCAAGGAGCTCGCGGCGACCGCCGTCCTGCGCCTCGACCTGAACGAGGTGTCGGCGAAGGCGCGCACCGGCGGCCCGAACGACGAGCCGGAGGACATGGACCTGCCCCACTGGGCGGGCGTCGTCCCGCTCCGGAAGGGTTACGACGCCCTGATCCCCTCCGCCGACCTCGCACCCGGCATCGAGGTCCCCGGCTACCTGGCCGGCCTGTGATGCTGATCCACCCCTGGGATGCCGCCCGTACCGACACCGAGTGGCAAGAGTGGCTCGCCACCCACGACTTCGGGCAGCTCGCCGTGAACGGCCTGCCGGGCGAGCCGCCTCATGTCCAGCCGGTCCACTTCGTGTACGAAGCCGAGCGCGCCTCACCTCACGCACCCGGCACGCACGGGACGCCCGGCGCGTACGGCCGGGTCCTCACCCACCTGGCGCGCCCCAACCCTCTGTGGCACGCCCTGGAGGCCGACCCCGTGGTGCTGCTGAGCGTGGTCGACGACTACGTGTACGTGCCGGGGCCCTGGCAGGCCGCCCCGGACACCCCGGCCGAGCACGGCGTGCCGACCAGCTTCTACGCCGCCGTCCAGCTCCGCTGCACCGCCCGCGTCGTCGACGACCCCGAGGAGAAGGCCGACATCCTGAACCGGCAGGTCGGCCACTTCCAGCCGGAGGGCGGTTCCGCACGGGCGGCGGTGGGCGAGGCACCGTACGGCCGCATGCTCTCCGGCATCCGCGCGCTCTGCCTCGAAGTGACGGACGTACGGGCGAAGTTCAAGTACGCGAGCCACAAGCCGGCCGAGGTGCAGGACCGCATCGCCGCGGGCCTCGCCGAGCGGCGGGGGCCGGGCGACGCGGCCGCCCGCGCGCACCAGGCACGCCGCCGCGAGACCTGATCCGCCGGACGGAACGGGGTGGGGCGGTGGCGGAACCGGCTATACCGGCGCCAGTTCACGCCGTTCCGCCGCCACGCCCCGCGCCTCCGTGACCGCGAGGCCCGTCACCGCGGCCAGCATCAACGCCGTGCCGAGCACGGTCGCCACCGTCAGCGCCTCACCGAGCAGTACGACCGCGATGACCGCGGCGCCCACCGGTTCGAGCAGCATGATCACGGAGACGGTGGCGGACCGTACGACGGCCGCCCCGGCGAAGTACAGCCCGTACGCGACCGCTGTCGGCACGGCGGCGATGTAGAGCAGGCACATACCCACGCGCGCGGGTTCGGCGGTGTGCGGCACCAGGCCCTCCACCGCGGCGAGCGGCAGGAGGCAGACCGAGACGACGGCGAACGCCCAGACCGTGGTGTCGGCCGAGTCGGCGCCGCCGCCCCGGCCCCACCGGCGCGTGAGCAGCGTCATGACGGCATACGCGGCCGCGGAGACGAGCCCCCAGCCGACCCCCGCGGGCCGCACGGTCGCGCCACCACCGCCGTCACCGCCGAGGACGAGTACCGCAAGGCCTCCGAGGGCGCCCGCGACGGCGACCACACCGCCGCGCCCGAGCCGCTCGTTCAGGGTCAGCCGCGCGCCGAGCGCGATGAGGACGGGCCCCGAGCCCATGGTGACGACGGTGCCGACCGCGAGGCCGGTCGCCTCGACGGAGGCGAAGTAGGCGGTCTGGAACACCGCGAGGGCCACGCCCGTCACGACGATCCGCCGTACCCTCCTTACCCGCCGCGCCCGGCGTGGCCGCACCAGACGGGCGGCGAACAGCAGCACGAAGCCGCCCACGCACCGCCAGAAGGAGAGGCCGACCGGCCCCATGTCACTGGCATCGAAGACCAGCGCGGCGGCGGCACCCGCGGTGCCCCAGGCCGTCCCGGCGACGATCAGATAGAAGAGGCCTCGCCCGACGGGCAGACCCGCCACAGCATGTGCCCCGACGGCGTCCGAAAGAACAGCCGCACTGGACGTACTCGTACCCGTACACGTACCCGTACTCGTATTTGTGGTCGTGCTCGTGCTCGTGCTCGACATGTTCGACACGTGAGTTCTCCGCAGCAGAGAGGGATGACTGGCTCCGTCTGCGGGCAGCACCGTTCCGCGCCCGGCCACTGGCTCGGGCGTGATCCGTCAGTGCCCCGCGCTAAGCGGCGGGGGGCGGAAGAACGAGTGCGCGTGAATGCATGATCCGCACCCTAGGACCGGCGCCCGCTGTGCGACAACTGCGTTTCGGATGCCGGGATCTCCGTCGGCGCGGCGGACTCGGCCGGCGCCGACGACTGGGCGATGAACGCGCCCACGAGCACGACCGCGCCTCCGACGACCTGCGGCGCCGAGAGGTGTTCGCCCAGGACGACCCAGGCCAGGGCGGTCGCGATGACCGCTTCGAGGCAGGCCACGACGCCCGCCACCTGGGGCGAGAGCCTGCGCACGGACAGGACGCCGGTGACGTAGGCGACGACCGTCGCGATGAGCACGATCCAGGCGAGCAGCGCCCACGCAGGCACGGCCGAGCCGTCCAGGTCCGCGTCGCCCGCGAGCACCGACCAGTCCATGCCCCACGGCCGCGCGACGACGGTCAGCACGGCGGTGCCCACGAGCAGGCCGTACGCGATGACGCCGAGCGGGTCGGGGGCGTCGTCGCCCGCGTCGCTGCCCTGGTCGGACAGGACGAAGTAGCCGACCTGGCAGCAGGCGGCGCCGAGCGCGAGAAGGAGTCCGACGGCGTCGAAGCTCAGCCCCGCCCACACCTCGACGACGCAGGCGAGGCCGCCCACGGCGAGGACCACACCGAGCGCGGCGGCCCGTGTCACCGGCCGCCGCTGCACGAAGCGGACCCAGCCGAGCACGAGCGCGGGCGCGAGATACTCGATCAGCAGCGCGACGCCCACGGGGATGCGGGAGAGCGCGGCGAAGTAGCAGGCCTGGACGCCCGCGACGGCGAGGAGACCGAATCCGGCGAGCAGCGCGGGCCTGCTCCGCAGCAGTCCACGGTGGCGCCAGGCGACGGGCAGCATCACGAGGGCGGCTCCCGCCACCCGCAGCCACACCACGTGCAGCGGGTCGAGCCCCGCTTCGATGAGCGGTTTCGCCGCGACGCCGGAACCGCCGAAGGCGATCGCCGAGATCAGGGCGAGGCCCAGCCCGACGCTCCTGCCGCTGTTCCCCGGGCCGGCCTTGTCCCCCCGGTTTCCCGGAGCTCCACGGCCCGCCCGGCTCTCCTGTATCCCCTCAGACGCTTGCACCGGCACATCATGGCAGGCGACGTCAGGAGCGTCACCCCTTCAGACCCCTGTCTCAATCGGCGGACGCAGTGCCGCTACCCAGGGCCTTCCCGGCGCCGGCTGGGGGATCCCTTCGGGGGACCCGTGCTCAGCAGTCGGGGCCCTGCCCTCCGGCGCTGCCGTGACCGGCGCCGTATCCATGCCCGGCTTCGTCACCATGCCCGGTGCCGTAACCACGACCCGCGACATATCCATGACCCGCCACGTATCCATGGCCTGCGGCGTCTCCGTGCCCCGCGACATACCCGTGACCACCGCCCGCGTGCTGCCTGCACCCCGCCTCGATGCGTCGCAGCAGCGCCGGGACGTCGACATGCGCCCGCCCGAGAACCTCGACCGCCCGGCAGTCCGCGTCGGTGACCAGGCCCGCGAGCAGGTCGATGCCGAGGGCCCGCGCGTCCCCGCGCCGCGCGGCGCGTTCCAGGGCCACGTCCATCGCGGTGGTGGCGGCCGGCGACCAGCCGGTCTCCTTCACCGGCGTCACCACCGGCACGGCTCCGGAGTCCTCGACGGTGCCCTGCCACTGCAAGCCGTAGCCGATGCTGCGCTGCACGAGGTAGCCGAGCACCCGCACGGCCTGCGCACCGCTCTCGAAGACGGATCGCACCTCGGGGTCGGTCTCCAGGAGGGAGTGCAGCAGGTGCGCGGTGTCTATCTGCCGATCCCCGTCGCGGACGGCCCGGCGGCGCGCACCGGCGATCACCGACGCCAGTTCCGCGCTGAGTCCGGAGTCGAGTTCTGCTCGGGTCGGGCCGGGCTCGGCGCCCGGCGGGGTACGGCTTTGCACATCTCCCACCACATCAACCCCCAGGGGCATATGCATCGGCGGCGGGAAGCATCTTGGCGTCCGACACAGGTTGGGGAAGCATGCGTTGGTTGTCCTCCTTACGGATGAGATCCGCCCGGCCCGCGCGGAGACGCGCGCGCCGCCTTGCTCACTGCCGGGCGCGCAACCATGAGAGGGCTTGAGCAGTCCCACAGATATGGAGAGCAGGAGTTGGATGGTCGCCCTGCCGGCCGTCGACGGCAGGCAGTACGTGTACCGGGTGTACGCACCTGACGACGCGCTGCCCGCCGACCTGTTCTGGGAGGCGTGGCACTGCCACGACGAGGGTCCCTTCCCCAGGGCGTCGGACCTGTTTGACGCGGCGGAGATACGACAGGTGGGGTGAGGCCGGCCAGAGGTCCGGCTCACCCCTCAGCCGTCACACCACCCCGACGCCCCCTGCCCTCCCACCTTCCCGCCCCTCCCACGTCCCGATCACGACCGTGGCGTACATCGTCTCGTCGCTGACCACCCGCGCCGCCAGGCCCGCCCGCTCGACGGCGGCGACAGCCGAGGTCACCTGCCTCTCGCTCGTCTCGAAGAGCAGGTGACCGCCCGGCGCCAGCCACCCGGGCGCGGCCTCGGTCACCCGGCGCAGCACGTCGAGCCCGTCGGCGCCGCCGTCGAGCGCCACCCGCGCCTCGTGGACGCGGGCCTCGGCGGGCAGCAGGCCGACCTCTTCGGTAGGTACATAGGGGACGTTGGCGAGGAGGAGGCCGACGCGGCCGCGGAGCGTGCCGGGCAGCGCGTCGTAGAGGTCGCCTTCGTAGACCTCGCCTCCGACGGCAGTGACGTTGCGGCGGGCGCAGCGGACCGCCGCCGGGTCGATGTCGGCGGCGTGCAGTTCCACCCGGTCGAGGTCCGCGGCGAGCGCGGCCCCGAGCGCCCCCGACCCGCAGCACAGATCGACGACGACGGCTTCGCGCCCGGCGAGCGCGGCGGCCTGCCCGACGAGGAACTCGGTGCGGCGGCGCGGCACGAAGACACCCGGGTCCACGGCGACGCGCAGACCGCGGAACTCGGCCCAGCCCAGCACGTGTTCGAGCGGCAGCCCGCCGACGCGACGCTCGACCATATCGGCCACTTCGGCGGGGGTGCGCGCGGTGGAAAGAATCAACTCCGCCTCGTCCTCGGCGAAGACGCAGCCCGCGACGCGCAAGGCGTCGACGACGGAGGAACGGTGTGATGCGGAGAAAGTTGAGATCGACACACTTGAGATCGACATACTGCTGAAAACCTTTCGGGATCCCGATGGGGCTCCCTCGGGTCACCTATGCCGGGTGAACCGCGCGGTCGCGAAGGGGGAGCACCCGACCTGCCACTGCGGTAATGGGTCTCACCTCCAAAGCGCGCTGCCTGCGTCTGTCACAGGGCACGGGAACAGTACCCCACTCCCCCATAAGGGGCACAGCCCGACCGTACCTGACGGTTCATCAGTATTGAATGTTCCGACCCCGGCGGCTACGTTCCGCGACACCGCAGCTGCGGCCGTCGCAGCGCCCGACGGGAAGAGGTGGCCGCATGGCCGAAGTCAGCGCGGAGGCACGGATGGAGGCGCCCGTCGAGAAGGTCTGGGCCCGGCTCACCGACTTCTCCTCGTACGGCGAATGGAACACCACGCACACGAGCTTCCCGCAGGGCGGCCCCACCACCCTGGAAGTGGGCGGCACCTTCCTGGAGAACATGAAGCTGATGGGCTTCCCCGCCGAGGTCAACTGGACCATCGAGGAGCTGGAGACCGCCCGCACCCTGGCCATCGCGGGCAAGGGCCCGATGGGCGTCCACGTGGGCACCCGTTACTCCCTCGCTCCCGAGGGGTCCGCGACGGTGGTCCGCATAGAAGGGGAGTTCACCGGCGCCGCGGTGTCCCTGATGGCGGGGAAGCTGAAGGACTCGGCGACCGCCGCTCTCAACGAGTCGCTGCGCAAGCTGGACGGCCTGGTGACCTGACGCGACAACCGACCGGCCAGCCCATGCGCACGCCGCACGACGAACGAGGCACGCCGCACAACGAACGAGGCGCCCCACACCATGCGTGCGGGGCGCCTCATCTGTGACGGGGGCCGGCGGCCCCCATCACCTCAGTCCTCATCGGCGAGGATCAGGTACATCTTCTTGCGGGCGTCGTTGATGACCGTGAGCGCCTTGTCGCGCTGCTCCTTGCTGCCGGTCTTCCAGACCTGGCCGAACGCCTCCATCAGACCGAACCCGGCCTGCCGGATCTCGTTCAGCGTCTCCCAGTCGACCCCGCGTCCGGCCTCTTCCCAAGGCGCCTCGGGGCCCTCACCGGCGGCCTCGCGGCCGTCGTCGGTGAGCGAGAAGAGCTTCTTGCCGCCCTCGCTCGCACTGCTGATCAGGCCCTCGTCCTCCAGCAGCTGCAGGGTCGGGTAGACCGAACCGGGGCTCGGCTTCCACGCCCCGCCGCTGCGCTCGGCGATCTCCTGGATCATCTCGTAGCCGTGCATGGGCCGGTCCTTCAGGAGGGCCAGGATCGACGCGCGTACGTCACCGCGCCGGGCCCTGCCACGCGGACCGCCACGCCCGCCACGGCCACCGCCCCAAGGGCCACCGGGCCCACCGAAGCCGGGACCGAACGGGCCGAACGCGCCGCGCCGCCCTTCGAAGCCCCCGAAGCCGCCGAACCCTTCGCGGCCCTCGCGGCCCTCGGGACCGCCGCGGCGGCCATGCCCGTGGCTGTGTCCGTGTCCGCGCCCGTGCTCGTGTTCAAAACCATGGGAACGCATGGCGATCACTCCTTGTCACTTCTCGTCACTTCTCGATACATCACTTGCCTTTGATCAGTCGCGAACCTGTCGCGATGCCTCAACGATATATCGGGAGCGATCGCCTGGCAACCCTCCTCATTTGCGCCGCCTTCGTCAGCCGGCGGCGCTACGCTGCTGTGCCGTGCAGGAGACGCGCCTCGACACCGCCCGGATCCGAGCCGCTCGCCGGGTGATCGACCCGATGTTTCTCGACACTCCGCTGTATCGCTGCGAGGCGCTGGAGCCCCACCTCGGATGCACGGTGAGCATCAAGCTCGAAACGGCGAATCCGGTCCGCAGCTTCAAGGCCCGCGGCACCGAGGTGGTCGCGGGCCGGCTCGCCGACGACGGCTCGCGAGCCGTGGTGTGCGCGAGCGCGGGCAACCTCGGACAGGCGCTCGCCTGGTCCGGGCGTGGCCGGGAACTCGACGTCACCGTCGTAGCATCCCGCTTCGCCACGCGGGCCAAGCTCGACCGCATCCGCGCACTGGACGCCAGGCTCGAACTGGTGGACGGCGACCACGAGCTGGCGCGCGAGCGGGCCGCGGCCATCGCGCGCCACGAGGGCATCCGGCTGGTCGAGGACAGTCTGGACATCGAGACCTGCGAGGGCGCGGCAACCATCGGCTTGGAATTGGTGGATGCCGTGCCGTCGTTCGACGCCGTCCTGATCGCTCTCGGCGGCGGGGCGCTGGCCACCGGTGTGGGGCATGTGGTGAAGGCCCTGGCGCCCGGTGTCGAGGTGATCTGTGTCCAGCCGTCGGGCGCACCGGCGATGACACGCTCGTGGCACCAACGGCGCGTCGTCACCACCGACTCGGCCGACACCATCGCTGACGGCGTCGCCGGCCGGTTTCCCATCCCGGCCGTCCTGGACGACCTTCTTCTGGTCGCCGACGATGCCGTCCTGGTCCGGGAGGCGTCGATCATCGCCGGTATGCGGATGCTCCTCGACCACGCCGGCCTCGTCGTCGAGCCGTCGGCCGCGCTCGGCGTCGCGGCGATCCTCGAAGACCGTGACCGCTTCGCCGGCCGGCACGTAGCCACCATCGTGTGTGGCAGCAACGTCGACATGGGCGCGTATCACCGCTGGATCGGTGCCCCCACCGACAAGTCGTGACGCCCAGCTGGTCCCGAACGGTCAGCGAGTGATCCGGTACAGCCTCATCAACCGCATGGACGGGCAGCTCACCGCTCCCCCCGCCGTGTGAGGAGGTACCGGGCAGTGAACGCGACCGCACGGTCCTCGTCACCGGACAGGTGCTCCAGAGCACGCGACGTCGTGGCGCCCGGGATGTCCGCGAGCGCCTGTGTCAGCCGTCGACGGGCGGCCGGATCCACGGCGCCATGGGTTACGCGCGCGACGAGCCCGGCGGCGATGCGGTCCGCCAGCGCGGGGTCGCTCGCCAGCGCGGCCAACGCGTCGGCCGCGTCGACGTCGTTCACCGCGCCAACGCCGCTCACCTCGCCGACGCCGTTCACCTCGCCAACGCCCTCCATCTCACCGCCGCCGTTCATCTCGCCAACGCCCTTCGCCCCGCCAAGGCCCTCCACCTCACCGACGCCGTTCACCTCACCGACGCCATTCATTTCGCCGACGCCATTCATTTCGCCAACGCCCTTCGTCCCGCCAACGCCCTCCACCTCACCGACGCCGTTCACCTCACCGCCGCCCTTCACCCCGCCAACACCCTCCGCCTCACCGCTGCCCTTCACCCCGCCAACGCCTCTCACCTCACCGACGATCATGTCGATGAGCGTCGGGATCGCGTCGGCCTCTCCGCGAGCCCCGAGCGCGAGCGCCGCACGCCCGCGGACCGCGAGGTCCGGGTGGCCGAGGGCGTCCCGCAGCAGCGCGGTCACCGCCTCGCCGTCACCCAGCGCGGCAACGGTCTGGACGGCGCGCCTGCGCACCTCGGCCGCCGGCGAGCCGAGCCCCTCCGCCAGCAGAGCCAGTCCACCACCGCTCTCCTCCCCATCACCTTCACCCCGGCCTCCGCCCCCACCTCCGTCCCCGCCTCCGTCCCCGGCCGACTGCGCCAGAGCCCACCGAAGAGCCCCGGCGACATACGGATCCGTCTCGTTCAGCACCGCCTCGACCAGCGCTTCCACCGGCACCGGCGCCTCCTCGACCGAGGACAAGGCCGCGCGCTGGCGAGCCCCCGCGCTTTTCGAACCCAACCCCTGAAGCAGGGCGGTGACTTGGAGGACGTCCTCCCAGTCGTCGGGTTCCGCGGCCCCGATCCGCCGCAGCCGCGTCAGCAACTCCATCTCGGCGGCGATGCGTTCCCGCGTCTGGCGGACGAGGTCGTCGACGAGTTCCGCGGGCGTGAAGCCGGGATCGTCGAGCGCGCGCCCGACCTCACGCAGCGACAGCCCCAGCGACCGCAGGCTCTCGATATGGAAGATCCGCCGGATGTCGTCCTCGGAGTACTCCCGATAGCCGGCACCGGTACGCCCCGTCGGCCGCACCAGACCGAGCGTGTCGTAGTGCCTGAGCATGCGGGCACTGACCCCGGACCGTCGCGCCACATCACCGATCAACATGGGAGACTCCTCCTGTCAGCACGGATTAAGACTCCTCCTGACCGCTCACGCCGAGGGCCACGACGCGCTTCGCCTCCTCGACCGCGAACTCGAACCCGGCATCCGGGTCGCGCAACAACCGCTCCGTCGCGATCGCGTGCTGGCGTACGCGAGGGTCGGGGTCCTTCGCCGCGGCGCGCAGCGTCGGCACGATGACCTCACCGAGCGCGATCAGCGCCCGGCTGAGGCTCAACCGCGTCTCACGGCCACCGCGCCCGAACTGCGTCGCCAGCACCTCGGCCAGCTCCGCCGCTTCCCCTTCGGGCACGAGGACGACCGCCGCTCGCCAGGCGCTCCGGGCCACCTCGTCGTCGGCGTCGGTCAGCAGCGCCCGGGTGATCGCCGGCCACGCGCGCCGGTCCGCGACCTTGGACAACGTGTGCAGCGCCTGGCTCCGGGCCTGCGTGCCCACCGAACGGAGTTCGTCGATCAGCCCGGGGACCGTCAGGTCCGACGGGTGCCGCGTGAGCGCCCACGTCAGCATTTCCCGTACGTAGAACTCGGGCTCTACCGCACACCGTTCGATGAGCCGGTCGACGAACCGCGGGTCCGGGCTCGTGCCGACCGCCAGCGCCGCCTGCAGCCGCACCGACGGGCTGCTGTTCTCCAGCCCCCGGAGAGCTCGCGCCGCGTCCGTGTGCGTATCCGCACCCGCACCCGTATTCGTACCCGCATCCGTGTTCTCTTTCGGCATGGTCATCGGGACCACCTCCTCGACCGCAGTGAAGACCTTGTCACCGTGTCAAGGTCAAACGGCACGGCGCCCCACCCGGAAGTGGACCAGTCCACAAAACCAGTCCACCCGCCCCGGATTGGCCTTACCAAAGCTACTCAGCGGCCCTCTACCGTTGTCCCCATGCCGACTCCTCACCGCATCCGCATCGTCGACGCCTTCACCGACCGCCCCTTCGCCGGCAACCCGGCCGGGGTCCTGCTCCTGGACGCCTTCCCCGACGACACCTGGCTGCAGCACGTGGCCAGGGAGGTCAACCACGCCGAGACCGCCTTCGCCCACCCGCTCCCGGCGGGCGGCGACGCCGACTGGGCGCTCCGCTGGTTCACGCCCGCCACCGAGGTCGACCTCTGCGGCCATGCCACTTTGGCCACGGCCCACGTCCTGCACACCACCGGCACCGCCTCGGGCACCGTCCGCTTCGCCACCCGCAGCGGCGTCCTCACCTCGACCGCGCACGAGGACGGCACGCTCACCCTCGACTTCCCGACCGCCCCGCTCACCGCGACCGACGTCCCCGACGGGGTCGCCGAGGCCCTGGGCGCCGAGCCGCTCGCCGCGTACGACACGGGCCGGAACACCGGCGACCTGCTGGTCGAGCTCGCCGACGAGAAGACGGTCAGGTCGCTCACCCCGGACCACAAGGCCCTCATCCGTCACTCCGAGCGCGGCATCATCGCCACCGCCCGGGCCGAGGACCCCTCCGGCGGCTACGACTTCGTCTCGCGCGGATTCTTCCCGCGCGTCGGCATCGACGAGGACCCGGTGACGGGCAGCGCCCACACCGCTCTCGCCCCCTTCTGGTCCGAGCGGCTCGGCCGCATCGACCTGACCGGCCTGCAGGCCTCGGCCCGCACCGGCCTGGTCCGCACCCGGCTCCGCGGCGACCGCACCCTCCTGACCGGCCACGCGGTCACGGTCATCGAGGGCGAGCTCTTCGCCTGAGGCCCTGAGGCAGGCCACCGCACCAGCACCCCCCCCCACCACCGACCCGGGCGCTGCCTACGAAGCCGTAGGCAGCCACCCCACCTTCCCCGCGAGCAGCGCGTACCCCACGAACGCCCCGATGTCGAGCAGGGAGTGCGCAACGACCAGCGGCCCGACCCGGCCCCACCTGCGATAGAGCAGCACGAAGACCACTCCCATCACCATGTTCCCGATGAACCCGCCGATGCCCTGATACAGGTGGTACGAGCCGCGCAGCACCGAACTGCCGACCAACGCGGCCATCGGCGTCCACCCCAACTGCCCCATTCTGCGCAGCAGGTACCCGACGACGATGACTTCCTCGAGTACCGCGTTCTGCACCGCGGACAGCACGAGGACGGGATACTTCCACCACACGTCGGGCAGCGCCTCGGGCACCACGGTCAGATTGAAGCCGAGCCCACGGGCCGCCAGATAAAAGGCGATCCCCGTGCTGCCGATCACCGCGGCGATCGCGGTGCCGCGCCCCAGGTCCGGCCACGGCCGCGTCCGGTCGAACCCGAGCGTCCGCAGCCCCGCCCTCTCCCGCAGCAGGAAGTGCGCGACCAGGGCGACCGGCACCAACGCGGTCGTGATTCCGAACAGCTGCCACGCGAGATCAAGCCACGGCCGGCCCGGTGCCTCCGACGCGTTCAGCGTGGCCGCCTGGTCCTTGAGGCCGCCCGGTCTGGTGACCGACCCCACAAAGCTGATCAGCGCGGACACACCGCTGGCCCCGAGCGAGACGGCCAGAACGAGCAGCGTCTCGTCCCGCAGGGTCCGCCGCGAAGGTCCGTCCGCCGGAAAAGAACTGGCCATCGGCCCCGGCTCCGCTTGCACTTACGCCTCCAGTTGAGTAATCCCGCCTCATCCCCATCCTCGTCCCGCTAGGGTCTCGAAAAGACTTACGAAGATCGTGCGCGACAGGCCGAGGGGGACGGACGCCGGTTGTGGGCGTACAGCCCCCTCTTTCCTTGCTTCACCGTTCAAGGAGGGGCACCACCGCCATGGGACGTCACAGCTTGCCCGATGAGCGCGGAACGGCAGCGGCCGACCCCCGGCCGCGGGCGCGCGGCCGCACGATCGCCATCACCACGGCGCTCGTCCTCGTGGTCGCGGGCGGCGCGGCGGCCGCGGTCAGCGGCGGACTGCTCTCCTTCGGCGGCACCTGCGGCGACGACGCGGTACGCCTCGATGTCGTCGCCGCCCCCGATGTGGCCCCCGCCCTGCGCGAGGCGGCCGACGACGCCCGGGAGAAGGAGATCACCTCGGACGGGCACTGCATCGACGTGCGGGTCACCGCCCGCGACTCGTACAAGGTCGCGGCCGAACTCCGCGCGGGCAGGAACAAGTCGGCGTACGACGTGTGGGTGCCGGACTCCGACCTGTGGGTGCAGCGCGTCGGTCTCGGCGCCAGACAGGCCAAGATCTCCCCTGCGGGCAACATAGCCTCCTCACCCGTCGGCATCGGCATGGTCCCGTCCGCCGCGAGTCGCTGGGCTGGCCCAAGAAGACGTACGACTGGCCGCAGTTGACCGCGGCCGCCATGAAGGGCGACGACCTGCGCCTGGGCGCCGCCGACCCCGCACGCAGCGCGACCGGCCTGCTCGCCCTGGCCAAGCTGGGCGCCTCCGCGAAGAAGCAGGGCGGCGAGGACGGCGACACCCGGGCGGCCGCCCTGGCGAAAGCCCTGGCCACCCGCACGACCGACAGCGACGGCCGGCTCCTGGACACCCTGGCCCGCGACGGCTCCGGCGCCGAACAGGGCAATCCGCGCCGCAACCAGGCCGTGATCCTCTCCGAACAGGCCGCGTACGCGCACAACGCCTCGGCGGGTGCGGAGGCCAGCCTCGATCTGTTCTACCCCGAGGACGGTTCGCCCCGGCTCGACTATCCGTACACGCTCGTCGAGGACGACCGGATGTCCACCGACACCAGCCGCGCCGCCCTGCGCTTCATGACGATGTTCAGCGACGACGACGGCCGCCGGATCCTGACGGAGCACGGCTTCAGGACCGACCCCGACCGGCCGTCGGAGAAGCTGGTCGCCGCCGCCGGCGGCCGCACCCCGCAGCCCTACGCGGGCGAGGCCACGGATCCGCCCTCGGACAAGCAGCTCCAGGAGACCCTGGGCATGTGGACGATCACGGTGCAGAGCGCCCGTCTCAGCACCGTCGTCGACGCCTCGGAGTCCATGCGGCAGCTCGTCCCCGGCCGCGACCAGTCCCGTATGGAGGTCACCAAGGCCTCACTGCTGCAAGCCCTCGCGGGCTTCACCGACGAGGACGAGATCGGCCTGTGGGAGTTCGCCACCCGCCTCGACGGCACCCGCGACTACCGCGAGCTGCAGCCGACCCGGCGCCTCGGCGACCACAAGGGCAGCGCCACCCACCGCGACAAGCTGTCCGCGGCCTTCGGCGCTCTGCAGCCCGTGCCGGGCGGTGCCACCGGCCTGTACGACACGACGCTCGCCGCCTACAAGAAAGCCCGGTCGACGTACGCGAGCGGCAAGTTCAACGCCCTCGTCATCCTGACCGACGGCGCCAACCAGGACCCCGGCAGCATCTCGCGCAGCTCCCTCATCGCGCAGCTCGAAGACCTCGCCGAGCCCAAGGAGCCGGTGCCGATCATCGCCATCGCCGTCGGTCCCGAGGCGGACAAGGACGAGGTCCAGCAGATCGCCGCGGCGACCGGCGGCTCCGGCCACCAGGTGGACGACCCGGCGCAGATCCACGCGGTCATCCTCAAGGCGATCATGGAGGCGGGCAGCAGCCAGGGCTGAGTCCCTCCAGTCCCATCAGCCCTGCCCGTCCCGTCAGCTCTGCCAGCCCCATCCGTCCCGTCACCGCAGCGGCACCGCCGGCTCCCGGAGACCCACGGGCCACGTGTGCACCGGCTCGCCCTCGTGCATCAGTACGCAGTACCGCCTGGTGGTCGCGGCCAGCGCCTTCTCCCTGGTCATCCCGGCCTCCAGGGCCCGGTGGTACGTCGCCGTCTGCCACGACGCCCCGTTGACCCGCCGCCTGCACCGCTCCTCGATCACGCCGAGGTACAGATCCCGGTCGGCAGCCTCCACGCCCCACGCGTCGAGCCCCGCGGCCGCGAGCGGCAGCAACTCGTCGCGTACGAGCCGGACGGCCGGCACCTCGACGAGTCCGCCGAGCCTGCCGCGCCGCGGCCACCGCAGCGTCGCGTCGATGCCGTGCCGGCACGCGACGTCGAAGTTCTCGGCGGCGGCCTCGAACGGCAGCCGGGACCAGACGGGCCGTGCCTCCTCGGCGAGCGCCCGCACGAGCCCGTAGTAGAAGGCGGCGTTGGCGATGACATCGGTGATGGTGGGGCCCGCGGGCAGTACGCGGTTCTCCACCCGCAGGTGCGGGACGCCGTCCGCGATGCCGTACACCGGGCGGTTCCAGCGGTACACGGTGCCGTTGTGCAGGACGAGTTCGCCGAGCCGCGGCACCCCGCCCGCGTCGAGGACGCCCAGTGGGTCCTCCTCCTCCATCAGGGGCAGCAGCGCGGGGAAGTAGCGCAGGTTCTCCTCGAAGAGCTCCAGCGGCTCGGTGATCCACCGCTCCCCGAACCAGGTGCGCGGCCGCACGCCCTGGACCTGCAGTTCGGGCGGCCGGGTGTCGGTGGACTGCAGGAACAGCGGCGGGCGCGACTCGCGCCAGAGCTCACGGCCGAACAGGAACGGCGCGTTGGCCCCCACGGCGATCTGCGCGGCGGCGATCGCCTGCGCCGCGTTCCACACATCGGCGAAGCGGCCCGGTGTGACCTGCAAGTGCAACTGCACGGAGGTGCACGCCGCTTCGGGCGCGATGGAGGCGGAGGTGCAGGTCAGCCGCTCCACGCCCTGGATGTCGAGGGCGAAGCGCTCGCCGCGCGCCGCCACGATCTGCTCGTTCAGAAGGGCGTAGCGGTCGACGTCGGAGAGGTTCGCGGAGACCATGTCGGCGCGGTCGAGCGTCGGCAGAATACCGATCATGACAATGCCGGCGTCGAGCTCCTTGGCTTTTCTGTGGGCATAGTTGAGACCCGTGCGCAGCTCTTCGGCGAGCCGGTCGAGAACGCGTCCGCCGAGCCGGTGCGGGGCAATGTTCACTTCCAGATTGAACATTCCGAGTTCCGTCTGGAAATCCCGGCTCGCGATGCGCTCCAGAACCTGCGCATTCAACATCCTCGGCAGCCCGTCGGGCCCGGCGAGATTCAGCTCGATCTCCATGCCCATCAGATTCTTGGGCCGATCGAATCGCTGCTCCTCCAGCAAACGCTCCAGCCCCGCGAGACACTCGCGGAGCTTGCCGCGGAAGTGGTGCCGATCAGCCAGGTCGAACGTGCCCGCCGCGACCTTCTCCCCCATCGAAGGGTCCCTCCTCGGTCGGGCAGCCACGGGATCCGGCCGCTGTGTACGGGTGATGATGCCCAGGCAATGTGATCGGTAACGCCCCCTGCGGGTCCACCTGCCGGTATGCTCGGCACAGTTGGGGTCCGGCACATTCACCAGGCATGCGGCAGGGTGAAGATTCCCTTCCGATGCGCCTGGTCAAAAGCACCGGCAGAAATCGGCCGACCGCGTTGACGGAGAAATCCGAGGTCATGGTGGCCGAGCCCCTGCGAAATCGGGAGAAAGGCCTCAAAAGGACGACTCATTAAGTCCTTGCTCGTAATATGCGCAGCGCCTAGATGAAACACTGCTCGAACACGTCTCGTATAAACTGCGCAATCTAGGCAGAGAGTTGGCGCTCGCGGCAACGGCCCCCGCCCCTCTGACCCAGAGCTGACAGCGCCGTCACGCACCTGCCCCCGCTCCACTGTGCCTGTCGAATGAGAGAGGCGACCCACCATGCCGCTGCATGTCCCCCCGGCTCCCGCGCCCGCCCTGCGCAGCGTCCTCACGGCACTCGGTTCCCCCACCGCCGTACGCGAGGCCCGCACGCCGTCCCTGCGTACCGCACAGGGACCCGCGACCCCCGAACTCCCGCTGCCGGTCCACGTGTTGGACCGCCTCACCCCCGAGGGCACCTCGCCCACCCGCCTCGCCGGCTGGCGCTTCCTCATCCGCTGCGGCGAGCGCGCCGTCGCCGCGGCCGACACGATGCTCACTCCGGACGGCTGGGCGTTCTCCCACTTCTTCGAAGGGCCTTACATAGTTTCCACGGAGCGCGCCCTGCGACAGGCCGAAGCCATGCCGATGCCCTGCCAGCCGCGGCTGCTCTCCGTGCCGGAGCTCTATATGCTCACGCTCTGGCTGCACCGGGACTGCACGGACGACGGCGCCGAGGGCCCCCTCGCCGCCACCGACCTGCTCGTGCCGCTGGCACCCGCCCCGCCCGGCATCGCGGCCCACCGCCCGCACCGCGTCGCCGAGCTGCTGCCGATGCTCAACCACCGCCTGACACCGGCACCGCTGCTGAGCTCACCCGCCTGAAAGGACCGCCGCCGCCCCCTGTGCCCCGCCGCCCCCGGCCGCGGGGCACAGTGCTGCCCACCCAGGTGGACTAGCCCGGTCAGGCCACCCCGAACCACCCGAAGAGACAGGGAAGTTGGGCTGAACCGTCCGGGCGGGTGATACGTCATTAAGCAGTAGGAGCCGCTGCGGCAAAATCCCTGCGGATTGACGCCCGGAGGGCAACACTGGGATCGGACCGACTACAAACGGGGGGCGGTCATGAACACCGCATCGAGCCACAGGACCGACGTCACACCCATCTCATCGCAGCGAAAGAACCCTTCCATGTGCCAGCACCAACCCGCGTGCCCGACAGCCGACTCCGCCGACCGGGAAGCCGCGCTCCTCATGGCGAGCCACCCGGAGCAGGGCTGGAGCCTGCTGTGCAACGGTGTCCTGCTCTTCGAGGACACCGGTGAGCTGCTGCCGGACGGCCAGATCATCGCCCCGCACCGACCGCTGGGCACCGACCAGGTCATGACAGCCGCCTGAGCACCGACGGCACATCCGCGCGACCGCACCGCACGCACATCCGCAGCAGCGCACCACCGCACATCCGAACAGACGAGGGGCCGGCCCGGAGAGAAATCTCCGAACCGGCCCCGCCACATGCCCGCCTCACACGGGCGCGGGCATCAGTCCTCGTACGCATCCAGCGGCGGGCACGAGCAGACCAGGTTCCGGTCGCCGTACGCCTGGTCGATGCGGCGCACCGGCGGCCAGTACTTGTCCGCGGCGACCACGCCGGCCGGGAAGACGGCCTCCTCGCGGCTGTAGCCGTGCTCCCAGTCACCGCTCAGCGCGGCGGCGGTGTGCGGCGCGTTCCGCAGCGGGTTGTCCTCGGCGGCCCACTCGCCGGAGCCGACCTTCTCGATCTCCCGGCGGATGGCGATCATCGCCTCGCAGAACCGGTCGATCTCGGCCAGGTCCTCGCTCTCCGTCGGCTCGATCATCAGCGTTCCGGCGACCGGGAACGACATGGTCGGCGCGTGGAAGCCGTAGTCGATGAGCCGCTTCGCGATGTCGTCGACGCTGACACCGGTCGCCTTGCTCAGCGGCCGCAGATCGACGATGCACTCGTGCGCGACGAGGCCCGCAGGACCGGTGTAGAGCACCGGGTAGTGCGGCTCGAGGCGCTTGGCGATGTAGTTGGCGGAGAGCACCGCGACCTGGGTGGCGCGCTTGAGGCCCTCGCCGCCCATGAGGCGCACGTACGACCAGGAGATCGGCAGGATGCCGGCGGAGCCCCACGGCGCCGCGGAGATCGGACCGACACCGGTCTCGGGACCGGCCGCGGGCTGGAGCGGGTGGTTGGGCAGGTACGGCGCGAGGTGCTCGCGCACACCGACCGGGCCGACGCCGGGACCGCCGCCGCCGTGCGGGATGCAGAAGGTCTTGTGCAGGTTCAGGTGCGAGACGTCGCCGCCGAAGTGGCCCGGCTTGGCGAGGCCCACCAGCGCGTTGAGGTTGGCCCCGTCGACGTACACCTGGCCGCCGGCCTCGTGCACCTCCGCGCAGATGTCGGCGACGTGCTCCTCGAAGACGCCGTGCGTCGAGGGGTACGTGATCATCAGCACGGAGAGCTCGTCGCGGTGCTTCTCGATCTTGGCGCGCAGGTCCGCGATGTCGACCTCGCCGTCGTCGGCGGTCTTCACGACGACGACCTTCATGCCCGCCATGACGGCGCTCGCGGCGTTCGTGCCGTGCGCGGAGGACGGGATGAGGCAGACGGTGCGCTGCTCGTCGCCGTTGGCCCGGTGATAACCGCGGACCGCGAGCAGTCCGGCCAGCTCACCCTGCGAACCGGCGTTGGGCTGGAGGGAGACCTTGTCGTACCCGGTGACCTCGGCGAGCCGCTCCTCCAGCTCACGGATGAGCGTGAGGTAGCCCTGCGCCTGCTGGGCGGGCGCGAAGGGGTGCAGCTGGCCGAACTCGGGCCAGGTGACAGGCTCCATCTCGGTGGTCGCGTTGAGCTTCATGGTGCAGGAGCCCAGCGGGATCATGCCGCGGTCGAGCGCGTAGTCCCGGTCGGCGAGCTTGCGCAGGTAGCGCAGCATCGACGTCTCGGAGCGGTACTGGTGGAAGACCGGGTGTGTCAGGTAGTCGTCGCCGCGCAGCAGGCCCTGGGGCAGCGTGTCCGTGACGGTGGCGTCGAGCGCCTCGACGTCGGCGTCGACACCGAAGGCGCCCCAGACCGCGCTGAGCTGCCGGCGCGTGGTCGTCTCGTCACAGGACAGGGAGACGTGGTCGGCGTCGACGAGGTGGATGTTGACGCCGGCCTCGCGGGCGGTGACCACCAGCTGCTCGGCCTTGCCGGGCGCCCGCACCGTGAGCGTGTCGAAGTAGGCGCCGTGGACGACCTCGTAACCGCCCCCGGTGAGACCGGCGGCGAGCAGCGTCGCGTACCGGTGGGTGCGCCGCGCGATGGCCTTCAGGCCGTCGGGCCCGTGGTAAACGGCGTACATTCCGGCCATGACGGCGAGCAGCACCTGAGCGGTACAGATGTTGCTGGTGGCCTTCTCGCGGCGGATGTGCTGCTCACGGGTCTGCAGCGCGAGCCGGTAGGCCTTGTTGCCGTCGGCGTCGACGGAGACACCGACGAGCCGCCCCGGCAGGCTGCGCGCGAACTTCTCGCGGACCGCCATGTAACCGGCGTGCGGCCCGCCGAAGCCCATCGGCACACCGAAGCGCTGCGTCGTGCCGACGGCGATGTCGGCGCCGAGCTCGCCGGGCGAGGTGAGCAGCGTCAGGGCGAGCAGGTCGGCGGCGACGGTGACGACGGCACCGAGCTCGTGCGCCTGGTCGACGAGCGGCTTGATGTCGCGTACGGCACCGGAGGCGCCCGGGTACTGGATGAGTACGCCGACGACGCCGCGCTCGGCGACCTCGGCCGGCAGGCCCTCGCTCAGGTCGGCGACGACGACCTCGACGCCGGTGGGCTCGGCGCGGGTCTGTATGACGGCGATGGTCTGCGGCAGGGCGTCGGCGTCGACGACGAACACGCCGTTCTTGACCTTGCCCATGCGGCGCGACAGGGCCATGGCCTCGGCGGCCGCCGTGCCCTCGTCGAGGAGCGAGGCCCCGGAGGTGGGCAGGCCGGTCAGCTCGGCGACCATGGTCTGGAAGTTGAGCAGCGCCTCGAGCCGGCCCTGCGAGATCTCCGGCTGGTACGGCGTGTAGGCCGTGTACCAGGCCGGGTTCTCCATCACGTTCCGCAGGATCACCGGCGGCGTGAAGGTGCCGTAGTACCCGAGTCCGATCATGGAGTCGAGAACCCGGTTCCGGTCGGCGAGGGAGCGCAGCTCGGCGAGCACCTCGGCCTCCGAGCGCGCGCCGGGCAGGTCCAGCGCCTCGGCGTTCTTGATCACATCCGGCACCGCGGCGGCCGTCAGCTCGTCGAGCGAGCCGTACCCGACCTGGGCGAGCATCTTGGCGCACGCTTCCGCATCGGGCCCGATGTGCCGCTGCTCGAAGAGGATGCCCTGCTCAAGCTCCGAGAGCGGGATGCGATGGGTGGCAGTCATTGCGGAGGCCTCCTGGTCTGCACGACCTGCGAGGGGTACCACGGCGCGGGTACCCGGACGGCCTCCCCCTCTGTCATCTCAACCTGAGAGCTTCACAGGCCCGCCTGTCGACAGATCTGCTTTCACCGTCGGTGAGGAAGGGTTCCGAACGTGCCCGCCCGACGCCCGCCCTGCTTTCCAGAGTGACCTCGTCCGTGCGGTACGGGTGCCTGAGAGATTCCGGGGAGGATTTGCTCCTTCGGCGCCTCCGGGAAGTGCCTTCCGGAGAGCTCTCCCGCACGGGGTCAGCAGCCAAGCGCCAGCCTACCAGCGAGGACCCCGGCCGTTCCCTCGAGTGGCCACCTGCCCCGAAGTGCTCTTTCGTAGTGACTACGAATGATTAAAGATGAGTTACGCCCGTTTCCGACGAGCCGCGACCAGCTGGAGGGCCCGTGCAGACCGATATCGATCCGCGCAACCTGATCGGCCGCAAGGCGTTCGACCGGAACGGAACCAAGATCGGCACGATCGACGAGGTCTACCTCGACGACGCCACCGGCGCCCCGGAGTGGGCCGCCATACGCACCGGCCTGTTCAGCCGCGACGCCTTCGTCCCGCTGGAGCCGAGCGAACTGGCCGAGGACGGAACCCTCCGCATCCCGTTCGAACGCGCCCTGATCAAGGACGCCCCGGACTTCGGAGTGGGCCGCCACCTCTCCCCCGAGCAGGAACTCCAGCTGTACCACCACTACGGCCTGGACACGACACCACCGAAGTCCCCGCCGTCCCCACCCCCTCCCGACCAGGACTTCGGCCGGATCGCCGGCACGGAAGCCCCCTGACCCATCGGACCCGAAACCAGCGGCAACGGTTCAGCGGACACCAGATCCGGGTCGTCCGTCCGGAACGTCCGCACCCGCCCCGGCGGCGAATCCGGCGTCTCGAAGCGCACCGTCACCCGGCCCAGGCCGCTCCCCTGCACCCAGCCGTGCCCGTACTCGGCGTGCCGCACATCGTGCCCGGCCGCCCACCTCCGCTCGACCGGCACCTCCGGCTCCTCGCCCCGCTCCCCCTCCGGATCACCTGAGGCGACCTCCCCTGCCGCGACCACACCGCCCTCCTCCCTCGCCCCTTCGTCACCGGCCAGGGCCGCCTCGGCCGCCTGCGCCTGCGCGAAGAGATCCTCCTGCGTATAGTCCGCGAGGCCCGTGACGCCCACTCCGAGGAGCCGCACGCCCCCCGTGGTGTCCACGGACTCCAGCAACCGCGCCGCGGCCTCCCGCACCACTCCGGGGTCGTCCGTGGGCCCGCGCAGCGTCTCCGACCGCGTCAGCGTCGAGAAGTCGAACCGCCGCACCTTGAGCACGATGGTCCGCCCCGAGTGCCCGGCCGCCCGCAGCCGCTGCACACACCGCTCGGCGAGCCGCCCGACCTCCGTCCTGACCCGCACCCGGTCGTGGATGTCCACGTCGTACGTGTCCTCGACACTGACCGACTTCGACTCCCGCTCGGCCACCACGGGCCGCTCGTCGTGCGCGAGCGCCATCGCGTACAGCGAGCCCCCATGGGCCTTCCCCAGCAGCCGTACGAGCTCGTCCTCACCCGCCTCCGCGAGCTCCTCGACCGTCGTGATCCCGGCCCGCCGCAAATGATCACCGGTAGCAGGCCCCACTCCGGGCAACGTCCGCACGGACATCGGCCCCAGAAGGGCGCGCTCCGTGCCCGGGGTGATCAGCACGAGTCCGTTCGGCTTGGCCTCCTCCGAGGCGATCTTCGCCAGCATCTTGGAGACGGCGAGCCCCACCGACCCGGCGAGCCCCGTCACGGCCTTGATGTCCGCCCGCAACCGCTCTCCGACGGCCCTGGCCGACGCCTCGTCGTCGGCGACCCCGCCGGCCTCCAGGTCCACGAAGGCCTCGTCCAGGCTGAGCGGCTCCACCAGCGGCGACAGCTCCCGCAGGAGCCCCATCACCTGCTCGCTGATCTCCCGGTACAACCCGAAGCGCGGCACGAGATACGCGGCGTTCGGCGCGAGCCTGCGCGCCTGCCCCATGGGCATCGCCGAGTGCACACCGAACCGCCGCGCTTCATAGGAAGCGGTGGCCACCACACCCCGCGGCCCGAGCCCGCCCACGACCACGGCTTTTCCACGCAGACTGGGCTTCGCGGCCTGCTCCGCGGACGCGTAGAAGGCATCCATGTCCAGATGCAGGATGGTCGGGGCGCTTCTCACACCTCTGATGCTGCCCTACGCCACTGACAACGCGGCCTCAGACCGCCTTGTTGCGCCTTCTGGCCAGCTCGTCGGCCGGGTTGTGCCCGATGAGCGTCTCGCCGGTGTCGACACGCTCGCCGTGCAGCTGGGACAGCGCGGCCTCGACGTCGCGCCAGACGACCCCCACGGCGATCCCGAAGACGCCCTGGCCGCCCTGGAGCAGCTCGTGGACCTCGCTGGACGTCGTGCACTCGTAGACCGTGGCGCCGTCGCTCATCAGCGTCATCCGCTCGAGGTCGCGGAACCCGCGCTCCCGCAGGTGCTGGACCGTCGTACGGATGTTCTGCAGCGAGACCCCGGTGTCGAGGAACCGCTTCACGATCTTGAGGACGACGACGTCACGGAAGCTGTAGAGCCGCTGCGTCCCGGAGCCGCCCGCGGCCCGCACACTGGGCTCGACCAGGCCCGTACGGGCCCAGTAGTCGAGCTGCCGGTAGGTGATGCCCGCGGCCGCGCACGCGGTGGGACCGCGGTAGCCGACCTGTTCGGAATGCTCGGACGTCGCGTCCCCGCTCCCCTGGACCGCCATCGGTCGAGTCGGAGAGTGACCGGCCGCGCCGCCGTGGAGCGGGTACGGACCGCCCATCGCCGTACCGTCGCCGCTGCTTCTCACGCCGACCTCCCTCCTTGACCTGCCTTCTCGACGGTAGGCAGTCGCCAGGGGCTCGTCAACGATCGCCACACTCGGCACGCCGAGTGATAATCACCCTGAGAGTGGTTTCCCGTACCTCACCGCGGGGAAAGGCTAGCCGAATGGTCCGACGCGGGCCGCCGGAAGCGGCTCACTGGCTGTTGGTGCCGAAGTCCTCGGGCGAGATCTGGTCGAGGAACTCGCGGAACTTCTCCACCTCGTCCTCCTGCTCGTCCGGGATGGCGATGCCGGCGTCGTCCAGGACGCCGTCGCTCCCGAAGATCGGCGTGCCGGTGCGCAGCGCAAGCGCTATGGCGTCGGACGGGCGCGCGCTCACCTCGACGCCGCTGGCGAAGACCAGCTCGGCGTAGAAGACCCCTTCCCGCAGGTCCGTGATGCGCACTTCGGAGAGCTCCTGGCCCACCGCTTCCAGCACGTCCTTGAACAGGTCGTGGGTCAGCGGCCGTGCGGGTGCCATGCCCTGCTGCGCGAAGGCGATGGCGGTCGCCTCACCTGGTCCGATCCAGATGGGGAGGTACCGGTCGCCTCCCACTTCACGCAGGAGCACGATCGGCTGGTTGGAGGGCATTTCGACCCGGACACCTACGACGTCGAGCTCGTTCACACAGCAACCCTAGGACGTGGCTGGCAGGTTTGGGTAGTCGGGCACCCGCCGAGTACCGGACGGGACCGGGCGAGTCAGGGCAATCTGATGCCGAGCGCCGTCTGCACGAGCGCCGAATGCAGCCGCCCCGTCAGGCCCGCCAGCTCTTTCGTACGGGCCTCGGCATGGGCCCTGGTCTGCGGATTGCGGTGCCGCCGCAGCGGTGCGACCACCTGGTCGACGAGGCCGGCCTCGCGCTCCGCGGCGGCCTTCATGGCCCGCAGGTGCCGTGGCTCGATTCCGAACCTGCCGAGTTCGACCACGAGCGAGGCGACCGTGACGGCCTCCGCGTCGTACCCGCCGTCCGGCAACGGGGCGACCAGGCCGTACGTCTCCCACTCGGCGAGCTGTCCCTCGTCGATCTCGGCGGCGGCCAGCAGCTCGTCACGGCCCACACGGGCCGCCGTCGGCCCCTCGGCCTCGCCGAGGCCCTGGGCGTCGCCGGCGTCCCCCTGACGTCCCAGGGACGGCAGCGGGGGCCGCTCGCCGCGCTCCAGCGCGTCGAGGTGCTCACGGATGACCTTGAGCGGCAGGTAGTGGTCCCGCTGCATCCGCAGGACGTGACCGAGCCGCTCGACGTCCGCCGGGCTGAACTTCCGGTAGCCGGAAGGGGTCCGCTGCGGCTCGATGAGCCCCTCGGACTCCAGGAACCGGATCTTGGAGATCGTGACCTCGGGGAATTCGGCACGCAGTTCGTTCAGCACGGTACCGATGCTCATCAGCCGGCGGTCCGCGGCGGCGGTGCCGCTGCCGGCACCGCCCCTCGGTGTTTGAAGCATGGACCTTCCCTGGGGAATACCCCCAGACGGCGTCTGGGGGACAGTCAGATGCCGACGGCCCGCTGGCTCGCGTAGAAGACCAGTCGGTACTTGCCGATCTGCACCTCGTCGCCGTTCGACAGCGAGACCGAGTCGATCCGCTCCCGATTGACGTACGTGCCGTTGAGGCTGCCCACGTCGGCGACGGTGAAGGAACCGTCCCCGAGACGACGGAACTCCACGTGGCGACGCGACACCGTCACGTCGTCCAGGAAGATGTCGCTCTGCGGGTGACGCCCCGCCGTGGTCAGCTCGCCGTCGAGCAGGAAACGGCTGCCCGAGTTCGGACCCCGGCGCACCACGAGGAGCGCCGAGCCGAGCGGCAGCGCGTCGACGGCCGCCTGCGCCTCCGGGGAGAGCGCGGGAGACGGGTTGGTGCCCGTCGCCTCGGCGTCGTAGGCCTCGAGGCCCGAGATGGAGATCGTCGAGGTCGTCTCCGAAGCACGCTCCGGAGCGGCCCCGGCCCGCAGCGGCGCACCGCAGTTGGAGCAGAACCGGCTCGCCTCGGCGTTTCGGTTACCGCACCTCGTACACACCAGCGCCATGGACGGGTCCTCCTGCCGTGGCTGCCCCGCAGGGGCATTCGATGCGTACGGGTCGGAGGTGTACCCTCCACCCGCACCTGAGGTTGAAGGTTCTCCGAAACCTATGCGGCCGGGACCGGCAGGGTCAACAGATGACGCGCCCTGTCCGCCCGAAATGTCACCGCCTGGACCAGCGACCTGGTCGCGGAACATCGGGCGCCCTGCGCCCTGCTCCTCGGCGTCTCCATGGCGCGGGGCACGGTGCCGGGCAGTGGCCGGATTGCCGCTGTCCTCACGTGCGCTCTTGCCGAACAACTTCGCAAACAACTTCACGGGCGATTCCCCTTGACCGAAACAGACCCGCCCGTGGGGCAGGACGAACCCTGATTGCACACACCGGCATTCATCGGTGAGCCAGACATCCTCACAACGTCCGTGGCCACCAAACAGTTTCCACCACGCACCACGCTTCCGGTGCGCCGACCCCCCGCAACCTCATGCCCTCGCCCGACGGCCCTCATGCGTCCGCCCCTCACTGGGGGGACGACCGAGCGTAGTCAGGCCGCTTCGCAGGTCGCAAGGCGTTAACGATGATCTTCTCCGAGCGTTCCACGGTGACCGTGGCCTGCTCCTTCTCCAGAGTCTGCACCACGCCTCCCGGGATGTTCAGCGCAGGTTCGAGATCCTGCGGTTTGCCGATCACCTTGAAGAGGTACGGTTCGCCGACCTTGCGGCCGTCCACCCGTACGCCACCGCTGCCGGCGTCCGACAGATAGGTGCTCGCCACGACACGTACGTCATTGATCTGGATCGCCTCGGCGCCCGCGGCGCGCAGCTCCTGAATGGCGTCGAGCAGCATGTCCGCCTCGATCGCCCCTTTCCTGTCCTCGATGGTCAGCGTGATGCCGGGCCCCTGGGCCGCCACCGTGCCTGCCAGGATGCCGAGTTGCCGCTCCCGCTCGACCGTCTGCTTGCGCGCCTCCTCGGCTTGGTCCGAACTGTTCTCCAGTCCGGTCCGCTGTTCCTCGAGGCGTCGCTTCTCTTCTTCCAGACGCTCGGTACGGTCATCCAGTTCATCGAGGATGCGTACGAGATCTTCTTGCCTCGCGCCGCGCAGCGCGCTGCTGTCGTTGTTGGACCGCACCTGGATGGCCAGACCGAGCCCCAGCACGAACAGCAGCAGGGCGACGATGAGTTGGGGCCGCGTCACCCGCGGCGGCCACAGGCCCTGTGCCAGCCGCTGACGGCCGGTGAGCTGCGGCTTCCCCTCGGGCTCGGCGGGCGCGGGCTTCTCGGGCACGCTGGGGACCTCGGCGGGGAGTTCCTCGCGCCGGTTGTACTCGGGCCTCTCGTCGGCACTCATCGGCGTCACGCCCTGAAGACGTGCCGGCGGATCGCCGCGGCGTTGGAGAAGATCCGGATGCCGAGGACCACGACGACGCCGGTGGACAGCTGGGCACCGACGCCCAACTTGTCGCCCAGGAAGACGATGAGCGCGGCCACCACCACGTTCGACAGGAACGACACCACGAACACCTTGTCGTCGAAGATGCCGTCGAGCATCGCCCGCAGCCCTCCGAACACGGCGTCGAGAGCCGCGACCACGGCGATCGGGAGGTACGGCTCGACCACCGCCGGAACCTCGGGCCGAACCAACAATCCGGCCACGACTCCCACGACGAGGCCCAGTACGGCGATCACGATGTGCCCTTTCCTGCTTTCGGCTCTGCTGTACGTACGGTCGTGCTCGGCGCAGCCGGCAACCGGAGCTCCTCCGACACGGAGATGCTGGTCCGGATGCCGAAGTTCTCCTGCAGAGCATGCAGGTACTGACCGTCGCGGCTGTTCTGGAAACGGGTGCTCATGCGTTTCCCGTCGCCCACCGCGAGCACCGTATACGGCGGCACCAGCGGTCTGTTGTCGACCAGTATCGCGTCACCCGCGGCCCTGATCGCCGACAGCGCGGTGAGCCGCTGGTCGTTGATCGAGATCGCCTCGGCGCCCGACTGCCACAGGCCGTTGACGACCCGCTGCATGTCGCGGTCGCGCACCCGTCCGGTGTCGGAGAAACCGGAGCTCTCGCGCGGCCCGCCGCCGCCCTGGTCGGCCTGCTTCTTGTCGTCCACGACGAGCTTCACGCCGGGCCCCTGGGCTTCCGTCGCTCCGGAGAGAAGTCCCAGCAACTCGCCCTGGCTGCCGCCGTGCTGCTTCAGCGCGGCCCGCTGCCGCTCGCCGACGTCGTCGCGGAGCTCGTCCACGTCGTCCTCGAGCCGGTCGGCTCCCGCCGTCGCCTCTTCGACGCGGTCGATGAGCTCCTCGCGCTCCTTCGCAAGCACCGGCGCCTCTATGCGCGCCTGCGCGGCCCCCACGGTCACCACCAGCGCGGCGAGCACGAGCCCGGCCGCGAGCCCGAGCTTGGCCCGCAGCGGACGCGGGACACCGCTGTCCCCGCTGGCCTTCTTACGGGCGGCCGCCTCCGCGTACCCCTCGTCCAGGCTGTGGTCCATGACCGTGGTGAGCAGCGACATGGAGGCGTCCGGGCGCCGGGGGCGCGAGGGGGTGCTCCGAATGGGGGGCTGCTGCGGCATGCCGCACATCGTCGCACGTCGGGGGCGCTACCTCCGAATGGCCCCACCGGCGCGGGGGGGGGGGGGGGGGGGGGGGGGGGGGGGGGGGGGGGGGGGGGGGGGGGGGCGCGGGGGGGCCGCCCCCCCCCGCCCCCCCGCGCGCCCCCCCGCCGCCGCCCCCCCCCCCCCGGCGGCCCCCCCCCCCCGGGGGGGGCCCCCCCCCCGGCGCTCGGAAAGGTCAGCGACCCGCGCTGTCCACCACCGTGGACCACTCGTCGAGCAGCGCCTGGGCGGACGCGTCGTCGGGGCCCTCGGCCCACAGATGGGTGACGGCCTCGGCCGGATCGGGCAGCACGAGCACCCACCGCCCGTCGGTCTCCACGACCCGCACACCGTCGGTGGTGTCCACGGACCGCTCGCCGGCCGCCTCCACCACGCGCCGCATGACGAGACCCTTGACCGCCCACGGAGTGGCGAGGTCGCGCCGCAGCACATGCGCCCGCGGGATACGCGCGTCGATCTGGCTCAGGGTGAGCTGCGTACGCGCGACAAGCCCGATGAGCCGCACGAACGCGGCGGTGCCGTCGAAGACGCCGCTGAACTCGGGGACGATGAAGCCGCCCCGCCCGTCACCGCCGAAGATGGTCGAGTCGGCCCGGCCCACCCTCGTCAGGTCGTCGGGCGACGTGGTCGTCCAGTCCACCTGCGTCCCGTGGTACGCGGCGACCTGCTCGGCGATACGCGTCGTCGTCACCGGCAGCGCCACCCGCCCGCTGCGCCGCTCGGCGGCCACCAGGTCGAGCATGACCAGCAGCGCCCGGTCGTCCTCGACGATCCGTCCCTTCTCGTCGACGAGCGACAGCCGCTCACCGACCGGGTCGAACCGGACGCCGAAGGCGGCCCTGGCGGACGCGACGATCTCCCCGAGCCGGACGAGCCCGGCCCTGCGAGTGTCGGCGGTCTCCGTGGGCCGCGACTCGTCGAGCCCCGGGTTGATGGTCAGCGCGTCCACCCCGAGCTTGCCGAGGAGGCTCGGCAGCACCAGCCCGGCACTACCGTTGGACGCGTCGACGACGACCTTGAGCCCCGACTCGGCGACGCCGGTGGTGTCGACGTTCCGCAGCAACGACCCCGTGTACGAGTCGTAGACGCTGGAGGGGAAGTGCAGGTCACCGATCTCCCCGGGGAAGGCCCGCCGGTACTCCTGGCGCGCGTAGACCCGGTCCAGCTTCCGCTGGCTGCCCTGCGAGAGGTCCGCACCCTGCCCGTCGAAGAACATGATGTCGACGGAGTCCGGCACCCCGGGCGTCGTCCGGATCATGATTCCGCCGGCGCTTCCTCTGGCCGTCTGCTGCCGCGCGACGGGCAGCGGCACATTCTCCAGATCTCGTACGTCCATGGCGCTGGCCTGCAACGCCGAAATGACCGCCCGTTTCAGCGCTCGCGCGCCTCGGGAGTGGTCACGCGCGGTGGTGACGGTGGAACCCTTCTTCAGGGTCGTCGCGTACGCGCCGGCGAGGCGCACGGCAAGCTCGGGCGTGATCTCCACGTTCAGGATTCCGGAGACCCCACGCGCCCCGAAGAGGTGCGCCTGACCACGGGACTCCCAGATGACCGAGGTGTTGACGAAGGCGCCGGCCTCGATGGTCTTGAAGGGGTAGACCCGGACGTTGCCCTGAATGATCGATTCTTCACCGACGAGGCACTCGTCGCCGATGACCGCGCCGTCCTCGATACGGGCCGCGCGCATGATGTCGGTGTTCTTTCCGACGACGCAGCCCCGCAGGTTGCTGTGCTGTCCGATGTAGACGTTGTCGTGCACGACGGCCTTGTGCAGGAACGCGCCGCTCTTCACCACGACGTTGGAGCCCACGACGGTGTGCTCGCGGATCTCGACGTCCGCTTCGATCTTGGCGTAGTCACCGACATACAGCGGCCCGCGCAGTACGGCGTCGGGGTGTACCTCGGCCCCTTCCGCCACCCAGACCCCGGGAGAGATCTCGAAGCCGTCGAGTTCGACGTCCACCTTGCCCTCGAGAACGTCGGCCTGCGCCTTGACGTAGCTCTCGTGCGTGCCGACGTCCTCCCAGTAGCCCTCGGCGACGTAGCCGTAGACGGGCTTGCCTTCCTTCATGAGCTGCGGGAAGACATCACCGGACCAGTCGACCGGCACATCGGCCTCGACGTAGTCGAAGACTTCGGGCTCCATGACGTAGATGCCCGTGTTCACCGTGTCGGAGAAGACCTGCCCCCAGGTCGGCTTCTCGAGGAAGCGCTCGACCTTTCCTTCTTCGTCGACGATGGTGATGCCGAATTCCAGCGGATTGGGTACGCGCGTCAGACAGACGGTGACAAGCGCGCCCTTTTCCTTGTGGAAGGCAATCAGATCGGTGAGGTCGAAGTCCGTCAGAGCATCACCTGAGATGACGAGGAAGGCGTCGTCCTTCAGCGCTTCCTCGGCGTTCTTCACGCTGCCTGCTGTACCGAGTGGTTTCTCTTCGTTGGCATAGGTGAGCTCCATCCCAAGCTCTTCGCCGTCGCCGAAGTAGTTCTTGACGAGAGACGCCAGGAACTGCACTGTTACTACGGTCTCGGTGAGCCCATGCCTCTTCAGCAGCCGAAGCACGTGCTCCATGATCGGCCGGTTGGCCACGGGAAGGAGCGGCTTGGGCATGCTCGAGGTCATGGGGCGAAGGCGTGTGCCCTCACCGCCGGCCATCACGACGGCCTTCATGTCGGAAGCGTCCTCCTCAATAGACGACGATTTAGCCGACCAGCCCACCTGAATGGACCCGCACATGTCGGATGCGGGCCCATGGAGCCTCTACAGCCACCGAATCGGCGAGCTCAATCGGCCGGGTTGTCCGCCTTGACAAGTCGGCGGACCTGAACCACATATAGGATCCCTGCCCACCAGTAGAGCGTTGTACCCCATCCGGCGAACGCCCATCCGAAAATAGCAGCGGGTGTGGCGATCCAGCCACTTGCGTCGCTCAGCAGCAGTAGTGGAAAGGCGTACATCAGGTTGAAGGTGGCGGCCTTGCCCAGGAAGTTCACCTGGGGCGGCGGATAGCCGTGGCGCCTGAGGATCCCGACCATCACCAGCAGGACCAGCTCGCGCAGCAGCAGCGCCGCGGTCAGCCAGAGCGGGAGAATCTCCCGCCAGGTCAGGCCGACCAGCGTCGAGAGGATATAGAGCCGATCGGCCGCGGGGTCGAGCAGCCGGCCGAGCTTGCTGATCTGGTTCCAGCGGCGTGCGAGCTTGCCGTCGAGGTAGTCGCTGACGCCGCTGAGCGCCAGGACCAGCAGCGCCCAGCCGTCGCTGTTGGGCCCGCCGAACTCGGGCCTGAGGATCAACCACAGGAAGAGAGGTACGCCGGCGAGGCGCGCCATGCTGAGGATGTTCGGGATGGTGAGGACCCGGTCCGTCTGGACCCGGGTCTCCTGGACCTCCACCCGGGGGCCTCCTGTGGGAAAGAGCCAATGATGCCCCCTGACCTTACCCTCAGTTGTGGCACGTCGGTGCGGAGGGGTGCCGACCGCTCCGGCCCCCCGGAAAACAAAAAAGCCGTGGCTCCTGGAATTTAATCCAGGAGCCACGGCTATTAAAAGAAGTTCGGCGGCGTCCTACTCTCCCACAGGGTCCCCCCTGCAGTACCATCGGCGCTATGAGGCTTAGCTTCCGGGTTCGGAATGTAACCGGGCGTT